>JBGCEH010000008.1:0-106504 GCA_045106195.1 Granulosicoccus sp. | reverse complement strand
GGCGTTAGGCGAACCGAATGTGTTGACGGTATCGATCATCGATGTGCCACCGTTAGAGCCAGGTGTGTTGCAGTTTGCACAAGAGGCCATCAGTGTTAATGAAGACGCAGGTGCGGTGATGTTGACAGTGACGCGGACGGGCGGCAGTGATGGATCGGCTTCCGTGGACTTTACAACGGTTGAGGGTACTGCAATGGCGGGTGAGGATTTTACGACCCGTGCTGGCACGTTGTCGTGGGCAGACGGTGAAACCGGTGTCAGAACCATCATGATCGATCTGTTGTCCGATGTACTTGCGGAAGAACCCGAGTTGTTCACAGTACAACTGTCCAACCCTATAGGATCAGTGCCTGGTTTGCTTGTGGGAGAAGCTGATATCGCTAATGTGACCTTGATTGATGTTCCAGTGTTAATACCTGGACAGGTTCAGTTTGCGCAAGACAGTCTGACCGTATCTGAAGAGGACGGTACTGTTGCTGTTGTCGTTCAGCGCGTTGGTGGTAGCGATGGCGATGTATCTGTATTGCTTGCGACCAATGATGGAACTGCCTCTGGAGGTTTGGACTACGCCGACACCACGCAGATGCTGCAGTGGACTGATGGCGATATCACGCCACGTACTGTACCCATTGGTATCTTGTCCGACCTTTTACTTGAAACAGCAGAAGTCTTCACTGTGACATTGAACGACCCGTTACCCGATGCTCAGATTCTGGGTACGCCAGATGTGCTGACGGTATCCATTACTGATGTACCACCACTGCGGCCTGGGGTGATACAGATGGCACAAACGGAACTCTTATTGACAGAGTCGGGTGGTGGGTTCAGCCTTGGTGTTGTTCGTGTCGGTGGTAGCGATGGCACCATCAGTGTCAACTATGCCTTTAGTGACGGCACAGCGATATCGGGTGACGATTTTACGGGCACTAACGGCACACTGGTTTTTGGTGACGGCAACTCAGAAACTCAATTTATCTCAGGCGCTGTATTAACCGATGAATTAGAAGAAGGTAATGAAACGTTCACCGTGACCTTGACTGGGGCAACACCCGCAGATGCACTGGGTGACGAGGCGCTGCGTGACGTTGTGATCACCATTGAAGATGAGTTTGAAGCGCCACCTTTGCCTGAGCCAGGACAAGTGCAGTTTGCGCAAAACAGCGTGACGGTTTCTGAAGAAGACGGTTCAGTAGAGGTTGTGGTTCAACGCGTTGGCGGTAGTGATGGTTCTGTATCTGTGTTGCTCGACACAAACGCTGGCAGTGCCAGCAGCGGTTCTGACTACACCAACACCACGCAACTATTGCAATGGGCTGATGGCGATATCAGTACGCGCACGGTATCCATTGGAATCCTGTCTGATCTGATACTCGAGGATACGGAAGTTTTCACCGTGACCCTGAACGATCCACAGCCCAACGAGCAAGTTCTGGGTTCGCCGGAACTTCTCATGGTTCTGATCACCGATGTGCCACCACCGGTCGTTTTGCAGCCGGGTGTTGTGCAATTTTCGAATACACAAACCACCGTTAATGAAGACGCAGGATCGGTGACACTGACTATCCTGCGCTCGGCTGGCGCTGATGGTTCTGCTCGGGTGGACTTTACGACGGTAGCAGGTACTGCGCAGCCCGGTGAGGACTTTAATACTCGGTCCGGCACCTTGTCATGGGCTGACGGTGAGAGCGGTATCAGAACCATCATGGTGGATTTATTGCCAGATGAGCTTGAGGAAGGTCCGGAGTCCTTCACGGTGCAATTGTCCAATCCTGTAGGGTCAGTCCCCGGATTGCTCGTAGGGCCAGCCGACACCACCAGCGTTAACCTGATCGATGTGCCCGTGGAAGTACCGGTGATAATGGCAGGACAGGTGTCGATTGTAAGCTCTCAGATTACCGTTAGTGAAATTGATGATTCCGCGGGTGTTGTTGTCGAACGATCTGGCGGTAGTCAAGGGGCCTTGAGTGTTCAATACACCACGCTCGATGTGAGCGCCGTGGCCTCAGAAGATTACGCCGCCACCTCGGGCACGTTGAACTGGAACGATGGAGAGATTGGCACGCGCCGGATCGAAATTCCTATCGTCTCTGACGGGCAGGCAGAACCGAGTGAAACCTTTCGTCTGGTACTGAGCAACGCTGTTTCATCGTTGGCGGAAGCTGACAACTTGCTGGGTGCTTCCGAGGCGATCATTACCATCGAGGATTCAACGCAGCCCGGTGTCATTCGGTTTGTTGAAACCACTGTGACCGTTGCCGAGTCTGATGGTGACGCTGAACTTCGAGTGATTCGTGAAGGCGGCAGCGATGGTGCCGTTTCGGTTCAATACTCGGTGGCAGGAAACTCAGCGACTGCTGGTGATGACTTTGTTGCCGAAGCGGGTGAGTTGTCCTGGGCGTCGGGAGATAGTGGTGAACGAACCATCCGAATAGCGGTTCTTGAAGATAACCAATTTGAAGAGAACGAGACCTTCACGGTTACTCTCAGTGATGCAACGCCTTTGGGTGATGAGCAATTAGGTAACACCCAGGCAGTAGTGACGCTGACGGACTCCAGTGAGGCAGGTGAGCTCGTCGTGTCTCAATCAATAGTAACCGTTGATGAGGCAATCGGAGAAGTTATCATCGATGTAGAGCGGCGTGCAGGTTCTGCGGGCGCGGTGCAATTGAACGTCACGGCTCAGGATGGTAGTGCATTCGAACGTACAGACTATCAACTGGATACCTCGGTACTGGTATGGGAAAGCGGCGAGGATGGTGTAAGGCAAATCAGACTTCGCATATTTGATGATGACATTGACGAAATTGACGAGCAGTTCAGCCTTCAACTAGCGCTTGGCAATTCGAGCGATGACAATGCACCGCAGGTGACATTGAATCAATTTTCTGTGCAGGTTCGCATTCAGGACAATGACCTACCCGAGCCTGAGCAGGCAGATCCAACATTGGCAGAAGCTGGAGGGTTTCGCTTGCGTGTGCTTGGCGGGGATAACCAGATTGGTAACCCGGGGGACGAGATTGAACCGATTGTCATCGAAGTCATAGATTCTGGCAATAACAACGTCCCTGTGCCAAACATTCAGGTGCGATGGCGTGTAATTCCCGAAGGTTCTGTTGAATTTCTTGACGGGACCGGCGGCACCGCAGATGCACAGGGCCGCGTCAGTTTTCGTGTGCGGGTGATCGAGCGTGGCTTCAACACCCTCATTGCCAGTGTCGACACTAGCGGTCTGGCCGCCGGAGAATCGTCAGGTTTATCTTCGAGAATGGTGCGGCAGAACGTTGCTATCGCCGAAACCGAAATCGCTATAATCGTGCGGGGTGGACTGGTTGCCTCGGCAGGTTTGAGACCAAATCAGGCTTCTACAGTCGATGCTCTTGAAGAAGCCTGTGAAGTTCTTGGAGTGATAATCGAAGGTGGTGACAATATTTCACCTGAGCAGCAGGATCTTTTTGACACGTGCACCGAGCTCCGGACTCAGCTTGATGACCCGGCCTTGGGTGCGTCCGTGGATCGTCTTGCCGGTGAGGAGTTCTTCGCCTTCGATGACTCTATCATCCAGATCAATGACATTCAGGTGACCAACGTCTATTCAAGACTCAATGCCATACGCAGCGGTCGGGAGGAAACCTGGGATGTGTCAGGCTTGCAGTTGCAGATCTATGATCAGAGCATTCCCGGATCGGTGGTAAATGCCGCTCAGAATGCCATCAGTGGTGGCGCTGCGTCGGCAGACAGCTTCGCCGATTCTCGATTGGGGACATTCATAAACGGTACATTGTCATACGGTGAGGTGGATGGTAACGGCCGGCAACGCGATGGTGATATCGAGACCAGTGGTCTTACGGTAGGGCTTGATTATCGCCTGACCAATCAGATTGTGTTTGGTGCAGGTGTTGGTGTGACCAAAACGTCCACAAATTTCACCGGTAATGAGGGAGACTCAGAGGTCGATGCTTTCAATGTCACCTTGTTCGGCACCTGGTACGAACCACAAGAAGGTTACCTTGATGCAGTGCTGGATTTTGGGCGAAACGACTATACCTCCAATCGACGTGTAAACCTGCCGGGATCGGTCGATCAGTTCGCTACTGGCTCGACTGATGCCAATGTGGCGGCGCTGACGATAGGCGTGGGTCGGGACTTCAGCGTTGGTGGTTGGGAATTCGGGCCCTACGGTCGAATCTCCGTTGTGCGCGCAAGGGTCAATGGGTTTTCCGAAACCATTGCCGAGCGGGTTGACGGGTTTGGGTCAGGTCTAGACTATTCCGGTCGAACCATACGTTCTTCCGCTTTCTCAATCGGTGGGCAGGTGACGCGCACGATAAATACCTCGAAGGCTGTTTTCCTGCCGCAGTTTCGAATGGAATTTGAGACTGAGACTCAGCGGAAAAAGGACCCCATCACGGCAAGCTTTCAGAATGATCCTTCGAACACACCGTTCGAGATTGTTGGCAACGAGCGCGACAGAACCCACTTGAACATCGGAATAGGGAGCAGTTTTGTACTACGAGGTGGGCGAAGTGGCTACGTATTTTATGAAACACAAGCGCAAAATGCTCTGGTAACCCAGCATTGGCTGAAATTGGGGGTTCGGCTGGAATTCTAAAAGTGCGATGTGACTACTGTAAGTAATGGTAGTCTTTGGGAAATTACTGCTTGCGCCTGATAGGGGTTATTGAGCAGACTATTGTTTCTGCTCATTAATCGACAAGGATGTCGTCATGCGTTATGTTTTTATGCCTCTGGTGTTGCTGTTGTTTATGGTTTCACCAGATATCACATATGCCAATAACAGCGGCAGTGAGACGTCTCAATCTCTGGATATCAATGCCGCCAATGCGGCTTTACTTGCCGAAAGGTTACCGGGTATCGGTCCGGCAAAAGCCGCTTTGATTGTTCAGTGGCGCGAACAGAATGGATTGTTCAAAGACATAGAGCAACTTCAGGAAGTCAAGGGTATTGGTCCCAAAACCATCGAGAAGCTGCGACCCTACATCCGTGTGGGCTCTGAGGCTGCAGCCAGACGCACGCTCATGCAGCACAACAGGCAAGAGGATAAGATACGCTCGGACGTTCAGCGATTGATCACCGCTGCCACTGTTGGTGCACTACCTGAGTCCTTGCAGGCATTGCCCGGAAAACGCTGGTACCGTAAATCAATTCTGGAGATACTTCGTACGCACTGATATTCCCGTTCTTGCAGGAACATGCAAGACAGGCGACGGGCTAATCGCCTTCGAATTCCACGAGCACATGCACAGGTACATCCAGCGCTTCAATTCGTGCTCGGCCGCCCAGTTCCGGCAAATCGATAATGAATGCACTGCCGATGACTTCTGCGCCTGCGCGTCTGATGAGCTTGATACCAGCCTCGCAGGTACCGCCGGTGGCAATCAGATCGTCCACAAGCAATACTTTTTCACCACTTTCGAGAGCGCCTTCGTGCAATTCCATGATAGCTTCGCCGTATTCCAGCGTGTAGCTCTCACTCATGCGCGGGCCCGGCAGTTTTCCGGCCTTGCGAATGGGCACAAACCCGACCGACAGTTGGTGGGCAATAGCGCCGCCCATGATGAAACCTCGAGCCTCCAGCGCCGCTACCTTGTCAATGCGTTGACCTGCATAAGGGTGGAGAAGGCTGTCGATGGCCATCCGGAACGCCCGGGCATCGCCAAAAAGGGTGGTGACATCACGGAACTGGATGCCAGGCTTGGGAAAATCGGGGATTGTGCGTATGGAATCGCGAATATTCATGCCTGAGGTGCTTTTTTGCCTTGCTGGATTGGTAGGTGTTCTCGTACTCGGGTCGTTCGGGTGTGTTTCAGGTCATAGAGTAGCACTTCATCGCCTGGGCAATAACTGCCTTGCCAGCTGTAGAGCCGCTGCTGCGTGCTACCATTTGTTCATCAATTTTACGTTTTTGGGTTATCAATGAATTTTATTACTCGGGCTGCCTTGATTGCAGCCGTTGTCGCACTTTCAGGTTGCACGACGATCAAATACAACGCCCTCGAGAAAGTGGGCATCCACAAGCGCGACCTGCTGATTGAAAACGTCAAGGACACGCGTGACGCTCAAAAGGACGCTCAGGAACAGTTCAAAGATGCGCTTGAGCGATTTGGTACGGTCATCAGCATCAAGGAAACCAAGTTGAAGAAAGCCTACGACCGGCTAAACGATGAATACGAAGACAGTGTGGACGCCGCCGAAGAGGTATCTGAGCAAATCGAGGAAGTGGAAACCGTTGCCGGTGATCTATTCAAGGAATGGCGGAACGAGAACAAGATCTACACAGATGACGTCATGCGCCGCGATAGCGAATCCAAGTTACTGGACACGCAGGCCCGCTATTCAGAAATGCTCAAGACTATGAAAGAGTCTGAGGCTAGCATGAAGCCTGTGCTCGACACGATGCGCAACAATGTCCTGTACCTGAAGCACAATCTCAACGCGCAAGCTATTGGATCCTTGAAAACAACCTTCACTGAACTGGAAGTGGACATTGGTATTCTGATAGAACGCATGAATCAGTCAATTGCCCGTTCTGATGATTTCATCAGCAAGTTGAGATAGTGTTGTTTTACCGATAATGAGTAACGAAGAAAAAGAAGAAATTTCGCTGATTGACAGGCTTAACCAGGAAACAGGCGTTATCCCCTGGTCAGAACTGGTTCGGCATTTTGCCAGAGGCGTGGTCATTCACGTCTCTGTGCAAATAGACTTGATCGATGCTGCCGTTTGCCTGATTGAAGACGACGTCGCCTTACTCCGGAAATGGGCGG
This sequence comes from Granulosicoccus sp., assembly GCA_045106195.1. GTDB lineage: Bacteria > Pseudomonadota > Gammaproteobacteria > Granulosicoccales > Granulosicoccaceae > Granulosicoccus. The sequence goes on along the minus strand of JBGCEH010000008.1, from coordinate 99,719 downwards.
ACAATGGCAGCGTTCGACGTGCCAGTGACGATGATGCTCGCGACTGGACCGAACGCGAACCGGATTTCTGGTGTGTGGTCAGTGCACCTTGGGTTCTGGTGCAGGAAAAGACGCACGCCACGCGCTCAACAGTGCATTAGCAGCCTGGAGAGAGGTCACCTTCTGTTCTCGCACTGATGCTTCGGTATCATTGATAAGCTGACGTAATTCTGGTTGGTCGTGTAATGAGGAGCGAACCAGCTGATCTACAATGGACCACATCCAGCTGATGCGCTGTTGTTCTCGCAAGGCCGTCAGCTCTCCGGTATCGATTAGTTGTCGTCGATGATTTCTCACCTCTTGCCATAACTCGTCCAGCCCTTCGCGGGAGACGGCACTACAGGTCATGGCCTTGGGTTGCCAGCTGCCGGTGGGCTGAAGAATGGACAACGCTCGCTGGTACGCAGCCATGGCATGCTTTGCATCGTTCAATGTGCTGCCATCGGCCTTGTTGACGGCAATGATATCCGCCAGTTCCAGAACCCCTTTCTTGATACCTTGTAGCTCGTCGCCAGCGCCCGGTAACATCAGCACCAGATAACAATCCACCATTTCGGATACCACGGTTTCCGATTGTCCGACACCAACAGTTTCCACCAATATCACGTCGAAACCGGATGCTTCGCACAGCAGGAGAGACTCTCTGGTAACGCGTGTGACTCCGCCCAGATGGCCGCCGGTGGGCGAGGGTCTGATGTAGGCGTTTTCATTGAGTGATAGTTCGGCCATTCGAGTCTTGTCACCGAGGATACTGCCGCCGCTTCGTTGACTACTGGGATCGATAGCCAACACGGCGACCCGATGTCCCATGTCGATAAGTTTCAGGCCCAGTGCTTCGATAAATGTGCTTTTGCCGACACCGGGTACACCGCTGATACCAATGCGCATCGCTTTGCCGGTTCGTGGCAACAGCCTTTGCAATACATCCTGTGCCTTTTCGCGGTGTCGGGCCAGACTGGACTCTGTCAGCGTGATGGCTTGAGAGAGCATGGCTCGCTCCCGGGCTAGCACTCCGTAGGCGATTGCCTCAGCCGTGAGTTCCTGACGTGGCATCAGACAGTATTAACCGAACAAGTGGGGTGTCCCAGGCTTTCGCCTAAAGAATCGAGAAGTGAGATGGCAGCCTTGGCGATCACAGTGCCTGGTGGAAACACGGCAGCTGCGCCTGCTTCTATCAGGGCTGGAATATCCTGTGGCGGCACAACGCCGCCGACCACGACCTGAATATCGTCTCGACCTGCCGCTGCCATAGCAGCCTTAAGTTGAGGCACCAGTATCAGGTGTCCGGCAGCGAGGGAGCTTGCCCCGACGATGTGTACATCATTGTCAACCGCTTGCCTTGCGACCTCATCCGGGGTTTGAAATAGCGGGCCGATATCCACGTCAAAACCCAGATCGGCAAATGCGGTTGCAATAACCTTCTGGCCACGGTCATGTCCGTCCTGGCCCATCTTGGCAATCAGGATGCGTGGACGCCGACCTTCGTGTTCGATGAAATGGTCAACTCGGACTTTGATTTTCGGCAGGTATTCGCTGGTAGACATCGATTTCAGGTACACCCCTTGTATTGACTGGATACGCGCTGTATGGCGGCCATACACCTTTTCCATGGCTAATGATATTTCGCCCACTGATGCTCTTGCACGTGCCGCATTAACGGCCAGGTCAAGAAGATTGCCAGATTCTTCTTTGGCTGCTTGTGTCAAAGCATCCAGAGATTGCTCAACGTCTTTCTGATTACGGTTGTTGCGAAGCTGGTTCAGGCGCTCTATCTGTTGTTCACGAACTTTGGCGTTGTCTATCTTGAGCACGTCCACGGGGGGCTCATCGTCCTGTATTAATTCGTTGACACCAACCACCGTCTGTTCACCAGCATCGATGCGTGCCTGAGTCCGCGCTGCCGCTTCTTCGATACGCAACTTTGGAATACCGGCTTCAATCGCTTTTGCCATGCCACCCTCGCGTTCAACTTCACTGATGTGTTGCCAGGCCTTGTCGGCCAGCTTGCGTGTGAGAGTTTCCATGAAGTGACTGCCGCCCCAGGGATCCACGGTATTGCACAAACCACTTTCGTGTTGTAGTAGGAGTTGTGTGTTGCGTGCTACACGTGCAGAAAAATCCGTGGGTAGAGCAAGTGCTTCATCAAACGCATTGGTGTGCAGCGATTGAGTATGTCCCGATACTGCTGCCATAGCTTCGATGCCGGTACGTGTAACATTGTTATAAACATCCTGTGCCGTCAGGCTCCAGCCTGACGTTTGGCAATGTGTGCGCAAGCTGGATGACTTGGGATTCTTCGGGTTAAATTGTTGTACCAGTTTTGCCCACAGCAACCGTGCCGCCCGCAGTTTTGCCACTTCCATGTAGTGGTTCATGCCGATTGCCCAAAAGAACGATAAGCGAGGTGCAAAACTGTCGACATCCATTCCGGCTGCAATACCTGTGCGAATATACTCAACACCATCGGCAAGCGTATAGGCAAGTTCCAGATCTGCTGTGGCTCCGGCCTCCTGCATATGGTACCCGGATATGCTGATACTGTTAAAACGTGGCATGTTCCGGGAAGTGAATGCAAAAATGTCTGAGACTATCTTCATGGAGGGTTCTGGTGGATAAATATAGGTATTTCGCACCATGAATTCTTTGAGTATATCGTTCTGGATGGTGCCGGTAAGTTTTTCCGGTGACACGCCTTGTTCCTCTGCAGCAAGGATATACAAGGACAGAACGGGTAACACCGCACCATTCATGGTCATGGACACGCTCATCTGATCCAGTGGTATCTGGTCGAAAAGAATCTGCATATCAAGAATGGAGTCGATGGCAACACCTGCCATCCCGACATCACCTGTCACGCGTTCATGGTCTGAGTCGTAACCACGATGCGTGGGTAAATCAAAGGCTATGGACAGTCCTTTCTGGCCTGCCGCTAGATTTCTTTTATAGAAAGCGTTACTGTCTTCGGCTGTCGAAAATCCCGCATACTGCCTCACCGTCCAAGGTTTGGTGACATACATCGTGGGGTAGGGCCCACGAGTAAAGGGCGCAAAGCCGGGGTAGTCCAGCTGATAGCCTGAAGCTTGTCTATCAGCGCTGCTATAGCAGGATTTGAGGGAGATTCCCTCGGGCGTCTCGCTCAGTGATGTCGCTGGACTGCCCTGGCTACACGATGAAAGGCTGTCGATGTTCAATGGTGTTTGGCGGAAACTGAAAGCAGAACGACTCATGATGATGCCTCCTGTACCGCGGACTGCTCGAACGCATCCGCATCTCTTACTGCGGTCAGCGCGTGTGAACTTGTTGTACTTGTGGGGTGTATAAGTGTGTGCACCTTCTCGTCGGTCTGTATGAAACGGTTTACACCGACAGCGATACGCTGCTCCCGTTGCATGAGAGTGGTACGTTGATTGTGTGTGTTGGTCAACCGTGTTTGCCATCTTTCACTGAGCAACTCATTGATCCATCCCTCCCCTGTGTCGGTCGATGCCAAAGATTGCCAGGTATACTGCATCAGTTGATGCGTGAGAGACTCGATTGCGTATGACCCGCTCATAGGGTCATGTACGTTATCAAGGCCACATTCGCGTTCCAGGATAATTGCCATATTACGAGCCATACGATCACCTAGCGTGGTATCCGGATTTTTATCGCTGCGTTGCAGGGCATCATGCGGATGTACCATCAGCGTGTCAGCTCCACCCAGCAAGGCAGCGGTGCTGGCACACAGGTTGCGCAGATGATTGTTCCAAGGCTGGAGGATGCTGAGAAAGCGCTGTGAGGTCTCAGCCACGATAGTCGCAGGCTTGTGCTTAGTGGAACCAGAGGAAAACTGGTCAACAACAATTTGCCATAGCGCCTTTAGCGCTCTGAGTTTGGCCACACCGAGCAGAACATCTGCATCCATGGCTATCTGAAAAACGATCTGCTCGCAGGCATCCTCAAGGGATATACCTGCATCCAGTAGTGATTCAAGATACAAAGTAGCGGTTGCCAAAGCTGCGTGAAGCTCTTCAACAGTCGAGGCTCCGGCATTGTGATGTAAGGCTACATCAACAAGGAGGCATTTTACTGATGGCAGGCTTGAGCTAGTGTTTTTCGTAAAGCGGGCGACATTTTTCAGCTGCTTACGCAGCTCAGTCTCGTTGGCACCACTGGCAAGAGCTACGCTGATCGGATCTGCATTGACGCAGCAATACCAGGTGCTTCTGTCATGCCCCTGTGCGCTTACCAGCTCCAGTAAAGCCTGCAGGCAAACTTCATACTGATCCAGAGCGCGCAAGCTGACGGTCGCAAGGTTAAGCTGCACTCCGCTCAGAACGGTCGGAATATCAGCCGGTTTACAGGTGCGCAGTTCTATGGATGTGATGCCGCCCTGCAGGCCTTGCAGAATATTCCTTGAAGCCTGTATCGGGTCATCTGCTTTGACGCACAGGCGATTGTCCAAACCATTGGCGGATTTGTCGCTAAACGGCGAGTTGATGGGCACATCCGCCGAATCGTATAGCACCTCCAGTGGAATGCCCTCTAGTGTGGTGCGCCTTAGTTGCTGCAACGCATCCATATCGGATTTCTCGCCACGCAGACCAGCCATGGCCATCTCGATCCACTGGTCACGAGAAGGTGGGGTAAACAGACTATCTAGCGACACCGTTGATTCAGGGTTGTCGGCGGTGGATGTCATGATTTGATGGGGCTCCATGGGGATGCAGATTCATTATACCGATGCAAAGCCTTGAAACCTATTGAATGTCTGGTCGGGCAGGATAATATAGTTATTTCGGTTTGTTGGAAACCAGATCTCATCACGAACAATGGGTCGGGATACCTTTGATGACATCACATCCAGCGGTAGACGAATCACGACTTCAAGCGCTGAATTTCGCAGTACGGTCGTGATACTCAAAGATATGACTTGCCAGGGAATGCCGGCATGGATGATACATTCGTCTTCGCGCACTGCGCCAAGATTCAACAGATAGTACTTCCTTGAAAAAACGCGGTAACAATCGCTGCGATGAGTGAAGAGGGACTTTCACGGACTGGTGTTTATTGACCAGCAGCACTTACCAGCGTTTTTACGCGTTCAAGCTGCACCTCATTCCACCAGTCACCCTCTCGCTTCAGGCATGAGGCAACAATGACACCGTCGACTCGCGCCAGAGTGTTGGCAATATTTTCTGGCGTCACACCGGAACCCACCAGCAAGGGTAGATTGCTGGCTGCTCCCACTTCATCTATTTCCTCGATGGTTGCCGTATCGCCGGTTCGTTGTCCAGTGGCGATGACTGCATCGGCATCAAAGAATGCGAGGTCACGCGTCAGTTCACCAATAGTTCTATCTGCCACGATCGCATGGCTACCATGCTTGACGTGGCTGTCGGTAAATACTTTGATCTGGTTGGATTGCAGGCTGGCACGATAGCGCAGTGCTTGTGCGGCACGTCCCTCGATGAAGCCCTCATTGGCTACGTACGCATTGGCCCATTGGTTGACACGGATAAATGAAGCGCCAGCCGCGCACGCAACCGCAAATGCGGGAATTGGTGCGTTTGCCAGAACATTGATTCCAACCGGACAATCCACTTCGCCAACGATACGATCAGTGATGACAGATAGAAACCCGGTTGTTTCCGGTCCAATGTCGTCCGGTTTCAGAAAAGGGATGTCACCGTGATTCTCTATGATGAGCCCGTTCATGCCGCCTTCAAGATAGGCTTGGGCATCTCGCCTGCAGGTATCGTATATGGATTCGATACTCGCACCATTGTATCTTGGAGATCCTGGAAAGGCAGGGCAGTGAACAACACCAATCAGTGCTTTGCCATTAAACATCGAAGTGATAAGGTCACGGGGTTTTGAGGTGATAGATTGCATGGTAGACAGTGTGGAGATAAATTGAATGGTTGATCGTGTGCTGGTGGTTGGTAACGCTACGGTTGATGAGACGTATGCAATACCTTCCTTGCCAGCCGTAGGTAAGTCCTTGACAGCACAACTTCAGCTGATAGATATTGGCGGTAAAGGTGCCAATGTTGCAACGGTGCTGGCGCGGTGTGGTTTGCCAACGCAACTAACAGCGGCCATAGGCTGTGATGAGCGCGGGAAATTTGTAAGTGAGGCACTATCTCGGGAATCGCTGTCTCTTGATTTGCAGAAGTCTGTCGCCCTGTCAACGGATGTGTCGTTAGTTTTTGTGGATACAAAGGGCAGCAACGCAATTGTAACCACGACAGCTGCTGCCGGTAGTCTCGACTATTCACGAGTTAAACGGGCCGTCGAGTCGCTCAAGTGTGGTGATACGCTGATAATGCAGGGTAACCTGCCTGAAACCCTGACTGTCAACACTGTGAGACTGGCCAGGACCCTGGGGTTGACTGTCGTCTTTAATCCTTCCCCTTACGCACCCTGGATGAAGGCGCTTGTCAATCAGGTGGATATTGTCTTTTTCAATGATGAGGAGGGCGTGGCGCTTACGGGATTGTCTGGGGAAGCGGCCGTGCTCGATGTGCTCAAGCGAGGCCCGGGACAGGTAGTGTTGACACGTGGTGAGCGTGGTGTGTTGATGGCGCATAACAACAATCCGGATGCCGAAGCCCCATTTATATCCAGCATATCTGCAGCCGCAGCAACTGTTGTTGATACCACGGGTGCGGGAGATACGCTTCTCGCTGTTGCAATCGCGTCGGCAGGATTGCGTGGCGTGCCGCTTGATACTATCGCACTGATGCATGCCGCAAGCGCTGCGGCTATTACAATTGGCGCACACGGTGCTCACAGGGCTTTTCCATCGGCCAGACATCTTTCAGCCCTTTTGTCTGACTGATTGTGCACCTGCGGACGCGTTTTATCCTGCTGGCTCGTCCTGCTGCGTAAGCCAGGTTAGCACGTTGGTCCACAGCGTCTTGTATCCCGACCATTCGCAGAAAGCAGGGGACAACCAGTGTGGTCCAATGTCTGAAGTCCAGACCACGCTTCTTCCCTTGCCATAGTGCCCGACAGCCAGAAGTGGATGTCCGCCCTGGTCATCGGGCAATTTTGCAATCAGTTTTACGTCATCGCGTTCACGGAGCTCCACTTCGTTTATCCCCAGAATATAAGGCCAGGGGTCGTTGAGTCCTGCAACTATCGGGTGCGTATCGAGTATCACCTGAGCTGTTGTTCCCTCGGGTATTTCCACGCGATCGTCCCACGGCAGGCAAGTGACAGGTAATGCGTCTTCAACCGGTGTTCTGCGCCAGCGCGCTTTGCCATCTATTCCCTGAAATGAAAAATAACCACCACACATCAGTAAACCTGCACCGTCTTCGATTCTTTGTCTCAACAGTTTGAGCCGATTGGGAACGGTGCGCGAATGCAGCCAGACCTCAGGTGGTAATAACAAAGAATTGGCACCTATATCAGACAGGATGAAGGCATCGTATTGTTCCAATCCGTCTTTATCGAAGGGAAATTCCTCGACGGCTTCGTGTGCTTTCATCCAGGTGATCTCAAACGGGCTGTTCTTGAGGCAATTGACTAGTGGATCAGCACCGGTGTGGAAAGTCACACTGCCGAATTGATCAAACCCTTTGTAGTGGGTAGCAGAGCTCACCCAACTTTCACCGATCAGAAGTACCCGTTTTTTGTCAGAATGACTCATAGAGTTTGTCCTGCAGAATGTGTGTTCTCTGGTTCAAAAACGCTTCTCGGATTGAGTTGCATCAAGGTCGTCAGGGCAATGTCATCCAGACCATGACGTTTCAATCGTGGCAAAAAATGATTCTGTACATAGGCATATCCATTACCGCCATAGTGGGTCAGCATCATTTTGAGAAAAACGTCCTGCGACAACAGTATTTGATTGAGGAAGCCGCTTTCAATCAGTTGTAAAATACCGCGTGCCGCTTCATCATCACTTGGGCATTGAACCTGCTGATCGGCATAGAAGTAGTCCATGCCTATCATGTCATATTCAATGTACGCACCCCGTTGAGCCAATGACTGCTGATAGTCGATGTCGTTGTGGGAAGGGTTCATATGGCACAGCACGACTCGGTGAGGGTCAACGCCTTCTTTCTCAACGAGATCGAGCACCTCATGACCCAGACGAAACCAGGCAGGGAGGTGGATCATCAGTGGCAGATCCGTCTGTACTTGTGCCATGGCTGCACCGGATAGCGATTTACGCTCGTCATGGGTAAACTCAGACGACACGCCAATTTCGCCAATGAGCCCCGTCTTGACGTTCGATATTCCTTCCGTCGAAGTTATGTCAATGCCATCAGTTGCTTCGCAGATGATTTGTTCGGCAACTGCGCCAGCGCTTAGGGAGGCAAGCTCGGGTGGGTGGGAGCTTTGTAGATAATATCCTGAGCCCATCACTATATTTAGTCCGGTGTTGCATGAAATTCTCACAAGCGCTTCTGGATTTCTGCCAATGCCCCGGCACGTTGGATCAATCACTGTGCACCCACCCGCAGCCTTGAACATGCCAAGTTCCGAGGTGGCCAGAGTTTCATCGTCAAGACGTAAATTATGCTTACATACGAAAGGGTCTTGTCGAAGTTCGGACAGGATGGGCAAGCTAACTGGCAGGTCGGCCAGGTAGCGTCGCTGGGCCTCTTTCGGTGGGTTCCACCAGCAGCTGCAGTCGTTAAGGATGTGTTCGTGCATCAAGGTGATGCCCATTTGTGCTGCGGGTATTTCTCCGGTTACTGTCATGACATGGCCTGTTCGCGTGTTCATGACCCTGCATTCCGGGCGAAGAGCCTCGTATTGAGCCAGATGGCAATCAAAATGATAGCGCCCGTCACTATCTGCGTAAAGAAGGGCGATATGCGCATGAGAATGAGCCCATTACCAATGACAGCGATGGTCATGGCGCCCAGAAGAGTGCCGATCATTGAACCCCTACCACCCATAAGCGATGTGCCGCCCAGAACGACAGCGGCTATGACTTGCAGTTCGAATCCCACCGCTGCATTAGAAGAGCCAGAACCCAGTCTTGCAGCAAAGAGAAGTCCGGCAATTGCCGCAGCCACTCCAGATATCGCATAAACCGAGGCTGTAATTCCACGGGCAGGCATGCCGACCCGTCGTGCAGCTTCGGGGTTGGAGCCAACAGCGATAATACGACGACCGTAGCGGGTTTGGCTGAGTACGGTATATCCGAGAACAACAATGACAAGCGCTATGATTGCTGGAACTGGTATACCGAAAAGCTCACCACGACCCAGATAGAGAAAGCCTGGTACATCCTTTATCGGAATGGAATATCCCTGCGTTAGATACAAGGCAATGCCGCGCAGTATAGAGAGCCCGGCTAACGTGACGATAAATGCAGGGATAGCCTGATAGGCTGTAAACCAGCCTTGTGCCAATCCAATTAAACCCCCTAGCGCAAGCATTGCGACAACAACTAATGGCCAGGGATAGCCTGCAGCAATTGCGATGGCTGCCACCGCATTAACTAACGCAACCAAAGAACCTACCGACAGATCAATACCTGCCGTAATGATGACCAAAGTCATGGCGGTGGCCACAACGAGGATGGGAGCTGCTTGTCGGACTACGTTAAGCAAGTTGGGTACAGACAGGAACGTTGTGGTCATCATCGAGAAGAACACAACGCAGGCAAAGAAAAACACGGCGATAGATAGAACCTGTGCGTGTTCTGCCAGAAAATCAGCGGTAGGAGAACCTTGTTCGCGTTCTGTATAAACCGTACTCATGCTTCTGTTTTTTTGACTACATTAGTGTGCAGTCCGGTGTCACCAACAATAAGCCTGACAAGCTCTTCAAGGTGGGTACTGGCTACGCGACGTTCTGCAACCTTTGTCCCCTCATACATCACGGCAATCCGGTCACAGACCCGGAATAGATCCTGAAGCCTGTGCGTGATGAGTATGACGGATACCCCGCGAGCCTTGACACGGTTTATAAGCTCCAGAACCGCTTCAACTTCAGCTACCGCAAGCGCCGAGGTGGGTTCATCCATGATCAAGACTCTGGGGTCGAATGAGGCGGCTCTTGCAATGGCTATGGCCTGTCGTTGGCCACCTGATAACTGGGCAACCTTCGCGCTCAAGCGGGGAATTCGAATCTCCAACGCTTCTAGCATAGTGCGCGCTTCGGCTATCATGCGCGGCTTGTCGAGAAACAAGCCCTTGACTAGCTCACGACCCAAAAACAGATTTCCCGCAACATCGACATGATCGCATAACGACAGATCCTGATAGACCATTTCAATATGGCGTTTTCGTGCGTCAGCAGGTCCTTTGAATACTACTGGTTCACCATCAATTTCAATAGCGCCTGCATCAGGAATATACGTGCCGGAAATTATCTTTGACAGAGTGGATTTACCTGCGGCGTTGTCACCCACCAGCCCCAGGCATTCCCCACGCATCAGTTCAAGGTCAACACCTCGCAAGGCGTTGATTGAACCAAAACGCTTGCGAATACCCTCAAGTGCTATTAGCGGTAGCTCACGGCTATGGTCACTCATTGAGCTACCGCGGGAATCTGAGAGCACGTCGCAAGGTGTCACTGACTACTACTTGAAGGTGTCTCGGAATTCGTCCACATTGGCTTGGGTCACGATCGTGATTGGCACATCGATTTGCATATCAACATCGCCACCAGACGTCAATGCCGCAAGAGCGTCAACAGCGGCTGCTCCCATACCCGATGGGCTCTGCTGTATCACGGCTTCCACATAGCCCGAATCAATACCGTCTATGGCTTGAGAAGTCAGATCCCAGCCGAACACGGTAACATCGGCCTGACGTCCCTGGCTTTCGACGGCTGCGATTGCACCTAGCAGAGCGGGCTCCCCGGTTGCGTAAATGGCATTCATGCCAGGATTAGCCGTCATGAGGTTCTCTGCCGCTGAGAGGGCAATGTCCTGAACGTTCTGACCATCAACAGTTGCTACAACGTCTACTTTTTCCAACGCATCGACAAAGCCATCTTTGCGCACGTTCTGAATGAAGCTGTTCAAGGCACCAACAACACCCAATTGCAGGCTGCCCTCCATATTGGCGGCAAAATCGTTCACGTAAGCTGCCATATCCGCACCTGCCTGTGCGTTGTCCACACCGATCTGCGCCTTCTGTGGTCCATCGTCAGGCAGTATGGCGTCGACGGCGACGACAGGAATCCCGGCTGCATCTGCTTGTTCTACCGCTGGCATAATGCCGTTGACGTCGATAGCAACGACGATCAGGCCGTCGACACCTTCGGTTACGTAAGTTTCAATAGCGTTGTTCTGTGCCGCAGAATCATTGTTAGCGTTGAATATCACTAACTCGGCACCTGCTGCATCGGCTGCCTGTTGAGCGCCTTCATTCATTTGGTTGAAAAATAGCGCTTGTTGATTTATCTGTACAAGAGCGAATGTCTTGTCAGCGCTTTGCGCAATTGCGCCTGCTGAAGTCAATGCCGCACTGGCTAGTAGCGCTGTTGCAGCAGACCACTTGGTGATTGTCTGTTTAGTGGCGTTTTCAGAGAGGGTTTCGGGTAGTTTGCTCATATTGCTCGTAGTCCGTTTCTCGTGAATAAGGAGTGAAGGTATTGAGGTACATGACAAGTACAGGTTACTTTACGACGAATGACATTCTATGGGTGTGCCTGTTGATAGAAATACATCTGAGTGGATAAAGGTTGCGATGCATGCTAATCCTGTGGACTCAGATCGTACTGACAATATCAAAATCATGGGTATCTTGCGTGGATCGTAATGATGGACGTAATGTGCCTACGTCATCTATCACAGCGCCATGTGTCACTGAGATTGGGCGGTCAGAAACCACCCTTTGACCGTCAATTAAATGACGTTAAATACGTAATGGTTCTGCACAGGCGCTGATACGAGCACTGCGTGTCGGGGGGGTTGAGTCCGACGTAGCCGTTGCAAAGTTCACAGGGTCAGTTGTTTGAAGCTTCGGATTTGCAGAGCCCTTTTTGCCGTTTTACGTTATGCAGCCAGCGAGCTACAAAAATGTTAACCAGCTCATACAATTTGATTAAATCATCCCGTTAGAGCTTGTCGTGAGTGTTAACTGGGTCTGCGGTGATTTGCGGTGGATCGCCCTTTGCTTACAAGCTATCAGTCAGTAGCACTCGGCCCTTTGTATTGTCGGTCGATTGTTGGTGTGAGCTATAGCTTTGTTCAGTTCGTTCAATATCCAGCAAAAGAATCCGAGTTGCATGTAACTGATTGATCGTGTTTTTAGAGCAGTATTCGCCTAGCCAATTTATGAAGTTCATAAAATCCAATTCTTTCTTGAAAACCACGATGAGTACTGCGATCGTCGCTGTGACGTTGTTTTCACCTGTGGCTAATGCATTAGTTTCAACTGGCGCTGTGGACATTGGTCATGACTGCCTGATCGAACCCTTCGTTATCACTGAAGTGGGCAGTTCAACACAAGGTATTGTGTCGCGATTGCTGGCAGATCGCGGAGCGACTGTGAAACGAGGTCAGGCGATTGCGCAACTTGAATCGGCTATGGAGCAAGCTGCTACTATGCAGGCGGAGGCGCGAACTGAAATGCTGGGTGAGGTTGTGACCCGTGAAGCTGATCTGGAGCTGGCGCAACTTGATAGTAAGCGGTTTACCAAACTTCACGCCAAAGGCCTGGTGCCAGACCAGCAGCGCGATGAGGCTGTTGCGAGAGAGAAGATTGCGTTTGCAGCGCTGGAACAAGCGAAGGAAAATCAGAAGTTGCTGTTACTTGAACTTGATCGAACTCGTCGTGTACTGGCACAACGCACGATAAAGAGCCCAGTGGATGGTGTCATTGTGAATCAGCTTGTGTTCGCAGGTGAGCTTGTATTTGACAATCCAATCATGACGGTGGCGCAGCTGGATCCGTTGCGTGTTGAAGTCGTACTGCCGGCAAGGCTATTCGGCAGCATTAAACACGGTGATGTCGCCGAGGTTCATTCGGAGATAGAAACCGCTGAGCCATTAGTAGCACGTGTTGATGTGGTAGATCCTTTGCTGGATTCGCGCAGTGGAACGTTCGGCATTCGGTTGTTGTTACCAAACCCTGATTTAGATATTCCGGCGGGACAGAAGTGCCGGGTGAATTTTAAGACTGACCGCGAAGGCGCAATGCTGCCAGTCGTAAACCCAGGGCAAAGCAATAGGGTTGGTCCAGGAGCGCTCGGTGCTGCTGTTCCGTACGACGCAGAAGAGAAAAATACAACAGATTAATAACGACAAAACGTCGACATGCTCGTTTATGCTTTTGCTGGATGTTGTTGCCACGAACCCGCCTCCGACGGGCGCACACTTGAGTGTTTTGATGAATCGGGTCCGTTCCAGCTTTGAATCTGTTGATGAGCAGGAGCTGGCAACTAATCGTCGACTGACTCCGGTAGTGACGGTGCGTGGCGTTGCATTTAGTACAGTTGTGGTGAGTTGGCTAATCAAAATGATGAGGGTGCTTCGCATGACAAGCGGGTGTTTGGCGAGTAAGGTCCTATATCGCCTGTCTGACGTCCAGGGCATCACGCAACCAGTCACCGATGAAGTTGATGGATAAGACCACCAGCATGATTGCCAGGCCGGGAAATACCCCAAGCCACCATGCTTGACTAATAAAACCACGTCCGTCTGCCAGAATAAGACCCCATGTAGGCGTGTCTGCACTGACACCCAGCCCAAGAAACGACAAGCTGGCCTCACCGAGAATGGCATAGGATACGCTGACGGTCGCTTGCACGATTATCGGCGGTAGGGTGTTCGGCAAGATGTGAACGAACAAAATGCGCACATCAGAAAATCCCAGGGTACGCGCAGCGTCAATGTATTGTTCTTCTCGTATGGACAACGTCATGGAACGGGCAACACGGGCAAAGTCATCGATGAATGCCAGCGAAATTGCAGCGATAATATTGAATAGCCCGGTTCCGAATACGGCCACTAGGTATACGGCGATGATGAAATTAGGGAACGCCCATTGCAAATCAATGTAGCGCATGATAATGAAATCCAGGCGTCCACCGAAGTAACCGGCAGCAATGCCCAGAGAGACGCCGACCACTAGTGCGATGACAACAGTACTTATCCCGATAAACATCGAAATACGTGTTCCATAGAGAATACGACTGAGCAAGTCACGTCCCAGATCGTCGGTACCCAATGGATGTGCCCAGGACATCTGAACCATCATGTCAAGGGTCATCTCGTTGGGATCGTTCGGAGCCAGCCAGGGCGCAAGGATTGCGCCGACAATAAACAGTCCCAGCACCACTAGTCCGAACTGTGCCTTTTTATCTTTGGCAAGCGTTGCCAGCAATCGGTTTTCGCGTTTACGATGTGTTGAAACTGACTTGCCAAGAGTTGTAGTCTGCTCCATCACGATAACCTGATCCGCGGATCGATGACCCCGTACAACAAATCAACCAGCATGTTGGAAAACACAAAGAAGGCTGACACAACAAGCACAGCTCCTTGAACCACCGGGTAGTCTCGATTGAGAATCCCCTCAATCAGCACACGTCCCAGCCCTTTAATGGCAAATACGTTTTCAACAACCACAGCGCCGGAAATCAATAGCGCAAACGCTATACCGATCACAGTGATGACAGGAATCATCGCGTTGGGTAGTGCATGGTCAATCATCAATGCACGTGGCGACAAACCCTTGGATGCGGCCGTACGCATGTAATCAGACCGAAGAGTTTCGAGCAGTGATGACCTGATCATGCGCGCAATGATCGCGGAGAACGCTGTACCTACAGCGATCGATGGTAAAATAAGATGCTTGAACCATAGCCAGATACCGTCACTCATCGGCACATAGCCGATGGCAGGAAGCCACTGCAAATTGGCTGCAAATGCGATAATCAGCAGAATCGCCAGCCAGAAATCCGGCATGGACAGCCCTAGAAACGCAAATAACGAGACTGCGGTGTCTGTGGGTGTGTTGCGACGCATTGCCGAGACTATGCCAGCCGGAATGCCAATGACCAGCGCAATGACAAAACCCATGAATGCCAGCGACAAAGTACGGGGCAAGGCCTCGAGCAGGATTGTGGCAACCGGTTGTCGACTGCCATAGATTGAATTGCCAAAGTCGCCTTGCAGTATATTTCCTAACCACTTCATATACTGTACAAGCAGCGAGTGATCCAGTCCCAGCTTAGCTTTGAGGGCAGCCACTTCCTCCTGTCCACCCGCATCGGCAAGCATGGCTGCAATGGGATCTCCGGGGACAATGCGCAGCATGAAAAACACAAGCGTAGCCACGACAAACATGACAAGCACAGCCCCGAAGAACCTTCTTAACAGAAAGCTTCCCATTGATGATTACCGGTCGTTGTCAGCTATTGAGTGTTACACGGTCAAAATCATGTAAGCCCGGTATACGACTTTCACTCGGATAATTTACTGACTTGTGGTACACCTGAATATCAACCGGGTGATAGAGGAAAGCACAGGCGACCTTGTTACTGGTAATCAGGTTCGCTTTCTGTACCAGCGCTTTTCGTTCTTCGGGATCGGCAGTAACCGATTGCTCGGTGATGGCCACATCAGCTTCCAGTTCGGAGAAGAAGCCGAAGGGTTTCTCCGCTTTGTCGCGAGTGGGTCCATTGAACTTCGAATCGGTAATCATCCAGTCCATCAGTCCATCATCGGGATCATAGTCACCACCGGAACCACCCAGGCGCATGTCAAAATCCATCTTGTTGAATTCTTCTATCTGAACAGTGAATTCTTTGGTCACGACATTGACACTGATGCCCAGAACTTGCTTGTAGATGTTTGCGATAACCAGTCCATAGCGTTTCTGAGAAGGCGTTGTGACGAGGTCCAGCGTTGGGAAGCCCTTACCTCCCGGGTATCCGGCAGCTTCCATCAAGGCTTTCGCACCGTCTGGATCGAATGCTTGTTCTGACTGGGTGCCGATGTTTTCATCGTAGAAAAACCCCATGGCAGGATTGATAGTGCTGTACGCTGGTACACCATTGCCGAACAAGGCCTGCTGGACAAAAAGATCTCGATCCAGCGCTTTGGCCAACGCCAAACGTACCATGAAGCCTCTATCCTTTTTCAGCTCTTCCAGCGGCTTGTTGAAGTCGCTGACTTTCATAACGTCGCGCCATGGGTTTAACCATACCGACTGAAAACCGGGAGCAGGTTTGATGTCTACATTGATATCTGGGTCTTTTTCGAAACGCTCAACCAGTTGTGCAGGCAGTGGGTTTCCGCCGATGTATTGAATGTCACCGGCTTGCAGGGCGGCAGCCAGTGGCTCTGGACCGTCAATAGGTTTGATAACAACCTTATCCAGTTTTGGTCTTTCCGAATCGAAGTAGTCTTCAAATCGTTCCAGTACAACACCCTGTCCGAGTTGATGTTCAGTTACCTTGAATGCGCCTGTACCCACGGGCGTAAGTCCGTACTGTGAAAGACCCATGCTTTCTATCGCCCCACGGCTCACAATTGTCATGGCACGGCCGGATGCCCGCTCAAGGGCTTTTGGAAGAAACGAGGCCTGGGGTTTGTTGAGTGTAAAGCGCACTTCGTGATCGTTGAGCTTTTCAAGTCTTGCCACGTTAGAAATTGCCTTCGAGTGGATTGACTGAGCTGGATCACTGGAACGCTCAAAAGTGAATATCACATCATCTGCGTTGAACACATCACCGTTATGAAACGTGACGCCTTCACGAAGCTTGAACGTATAAACCAGTCCATCACCTGACACTTCCCAACTCTCAGCCAGATCACCTTGTGCAACCAGGTTGTAGTCAATATGCATAAGACCTGAGAAGACATTGGAAGCTACCTGAAACTGCAGCACTTGATTTATCTGTGCAGGATCGAGGGTGACGATTTCGGCGACGCCCGACCAGCCGGCAGTCAATGTTCCACCTGAACTTTGTGCACTTGCTATTCGAGACGCACCGGGAAGTAGATTAGCTATGGATAGCACGCCGCCTGCAGCGAGTAATCTGAGGGTGGCGCGTCGCGACAGGCTGGGTCCGGATAGAGCATCGCGGCTTAGGCCGAAAAGGGGATCACGCGAATCAAAATCGTGCGCCTCTTTCCATTCGCGTTCAATGAGTTTCTGCTTGTCTTCGTTGTTGGACATCTCGATTCTCCTTGGTTTAATGAACAATGGATACTACTGGAATTACTGTTTCTTCTATTCATAAAACGACTAAACGGCACTGATGGGTTGTTCTATCAGCCAGCAGGCGGCTGATTGCCCCGGTGTCAATGGTGTTAATGCTGGCGCATTGAGTCTGCAGCGCTTTTCGGCTAGCGGGCAGCGTGTATGGAATGCACAACCGTCAGGTGGGTTGGACGGATTGGGTACTTCACCTTGCAGGGGTTCAATGTGACGATTGGCTTCGGTCATTGGATCGGGTTCAGGCACGGCATCCAGTAGTGCACGAGTGTACGGATGTTGCG
Source organism: Granulosicoccus sp. (assembly GCA_045106195.1). GTDB lineage: Bacteria > Pseudomonadota > Gammaproteobacteria > Granulosicoccales > Granulosicoccaceae > Granulosicoccus. Next base: position 82,270 of record JBGCEH010000008.1, on the reverse strand, counting down.
GATCACCGAACAGAGTTTGTGAATCAGCGGTTTCCATGATGCGCCCAAGGTACATAACGGCCACCCGATTGCACAAGTGGCGTACTACTGACAAATCATGACCGATGAACACGTAGGTAAGTCCAAGCTCTTGTCGGAGTCTTTCCAGAAGATTGATTATTTGCGCCTGGATGGATACATCCAGTGCAGACACCGCTTCATCGCAGACAATCAGTTCTGGTTCCATTGCAAGGGCTCGGGCAATACCCACACGTTGGCGCTGGCCGCCCGACATCTCGTGTGGATATAGCTCCATGAAACGCGCCGGGAGTTCACACATCTCCAATAGATTGATGATGCGTTTGCGGATGCCATCTCCCTCTGCCAGCGAGTGTACTCGTAATGGTTCACCGATAATATCCAGTGTTGTCTTGCGAGGATTAAGGCTGGAATACGGATCCTGAAAAATCGCCTGAACCTTGCGGCGAAACGGTGCCAGCTGTTTGCCCTCCAGTGCACTGATATTTTTACCATCAAAAGTTATGCTGCCTTCAGTAGCCTTGAGCAACTGGAGAATGGCGCGTGCCACGGTGGTCTTTCCACAGCCGGATTCGCCGACGATACCAAATGCTTCCCCGCGGTTGACAGTAAAGCTCACACCACTAACGGCCTTCACCTGCCCGACGGTTCTTTGAAGCAGGCCCGCCTTGACGGGAAAGCGTACATGCAAATTATCAACGCTTAGCAAAGGGGTTGCTTTCATGTGAGTCGTTGCCAGTTCCAGCAGGCAACAGCGTGGCCCTTTTCATTAACCATTGAAGGAGAGTCTGTCATGCACTGATCACTTGCATGCTCGCACCGCGGATTGAATCTGCAGCCATCAATCACATCAAAAGGATCTGGCGGTGCACCGCTGATTGGCCGAATCTGTGAATGTCGATCGCTGTCAATTCGTGGAACTGAGCCCATAAGCCCTCGGGTATAGGGATGTCTTGGTGCTCGATACAGGTCACGGGCATCAGCTTCTTCCACAATTCTTCCACCATACATCACCACAACTCGTTGTGCGTGACGGGCAACGATACCCAGATTGTGAGTAATCAGGACCAGCCCTACACCGTTGTCTGAGCATAATCGAGACATTAATGTCAGTATTTGTGCCTGTATGGTGACATCAAGTGCCGTGGTGGGTTCATCGGCAAGTATCAGTTTTGGCTTGCATGCCAACGCAATGGCAATCATTACGCGTTGCCGCATACCACCTGACAATTGGTGCGGATATTGTTTCAAGCGGTTGGGTGCATCAGATATCCCGACCTGTTCAAGTAATTCCAATGCGCGCGCGGTGGCTTGTGCGCGCGTTAACCCGAGATGCACTAACATGCCTTCGCACAACTGAAATCCGATTGTTTTTACAGGGTTTAGCGAGGTCATTGGTTCTTGAAAAACCATGGCGATCTCTGCGCCGCGTATGGCTCGCAGGGATTCATCACTTGCTTGCAAGAGATCGTGGCCTGCAAAAGAAATTGAGCCCGCAGAAGGTACAAGTTCATCAGCAAGAAGTCCCATGACCGCAAGTGCAGTCAGTGATTTTCCTGATCCGCTTTCGCCGACGATAGCAAGCGTTTCTCCGGTGTCCAGCTCCCATGTGGCGTTGCTGACAAGCCGATGTACCTGTGTGCCCCGTTTGAGATCAATGGCAAGATCCCGGACACTTAGCAGCATAATCGTGGCATGGTGATCATTAGCGTTTATGTATCGACAAACCAAAAAACCTGTGTACACAATACGTCAGAAAACTCCTGTAGGGAACATTTTCGAGAGTCGTTTTAAAGAGTCGAACACATATGACCTATTCAATCGTTGCACATGACCCTGCCAGTGGCTCCCTCGGTATCGCCGTTGCCAGTCGTTTTTTTGCGGTGGGATCGCTCGTTCCGTATGCTCGTCATAATGCGGCCATAGCCTCGCAGGCGTTTGTTAATCCTATGTGGGGTGTTGAAGGCGTGGAACGTTTGGGCGGGGGGGAATGTGGAGAGCTTGTCATGGCTGATTTTGTCGAGCGTGATGCAGGTCAAGCCAGCCGGCAAGCCCATCTGATTGATGCTCACGGTAAAAGTGTGGCCCATACCGGGGCCCAGTGTATTGACTGGGCGGGGCATGTCGTATCGGACGGAGTATCTGTCGCCGGGAACATGCTGGCAGGTCCCAACGTTGTTGCTGATACGTTGACATCCTATCTGAACAGCAGTCAATTGCCCTTTGCCGAACGGCTACTCTGTGCCATGCAAGCGGGTGAAGATGCCGGTGGGGACAAGCGTGGCAAACAGTCTGCAGCATTGCGCATTCATCGAGCACAGGACTATCCCATGCTGGATTTGCGGGTAGATGATCACGCCGATCCCTTGAAAGAACTTAGTCGTCTGTATGCAGTGGCGCAGGAACGTCTTGTCTACTTTGCGCATACATTTGCCACCACTAACAATTTCTCTGGCACAACCGATCGTACTGAACTTGATAGATCCATAGCTGAGCTTGAAGCCCGGCAACGTAAAAACGGCGAAGTTTCGAAGTCTTTTGCCACACCGCATTGATATGCATTATTCTTGACCCGAAGTAGTCATAAAATATCAGGAGTCCGTAACGTGCGTTTTCCTTCGCCACCGCCGTATCCGTCCCAACGCTCCGCTGTCATGGCCGAAAACATGGTGGTGGCATCCCAGCCTCTGGCCGGGCAAGCTGGACTAAGCATGCTGGCCCAGGGTGGCAATGCTGTGGATGCCGCGCTGGCAACCGCCATCACTCTTACCCAGGTAGAGCCGACTGGAAATGGTCTGGGATCAGATGCGTTCGCTATTATCTGGGATGGCAAGCAGTTGCATGGACTGAATGCATCAGGTCGTTCTCCGGCTGCCTGGTCACCTTCCAGGTTTAGTAAAATTGGTGGAATGCCTGAAAGAGGTTGGGATACTGTCACCGTGCCCGGTGCCGTAGCAGCCTGGGTCGAGTTGCATGAAAAATTTGGCAAGCTGCCTTTCGAAAAACTGTTTGAGCCGGCTATTAACTATGCAGAAAATGGTTTTGTCGTGTCTCCTATTATCGGAAAATTATGGGTAGGTGCTGCTATTGAACTAAAGGATCAGCCTGGTTTTTCTGATCATTTTGTGCCCGCAGGTAAGGCTCCAAATGCCGGTGAGCGTTTCACCAGCGCGAATGCTGCGCGAACTCTGACATCCATTGCCGAGACAAAAGGTGAATCGTTTTATCGTGGGCATCTGGCTGAGCTTATGGCTGCCGACTCTGCAAGACACGGCGGTGTGCTGACTGTTGAAGATTTGGCCAATAACAAACCTGATTGGTGTGGCACTGTGTCGCAATCATTTGATAAGTTTTCACTGCATGAAATTCCACCCAACGGTCAGGGAATAGCAGCTTGCATGGCACTTGGTATTCTGGCAAACACTGCCATTCGCGATTGCAAGGGGCCTGATGATCCACAAAGCCTGCACCTGATGGTCGAAGCCATGAAACTTGCGTTTCGCGACTCTGCTGCATTTGTGGCCGATCCTGCTTACATGAGTGATGTTATGTCCGAGCATCTATTGGATCCTGATTATCTGGCCGCACGGGCTCGCCTGATAAACCCTGACAAGGCACAGGATTTTCAAAGTGGCTCGCCAAAACAAGGCGGCACTGTCTGTCTGTCTACAGCCGACAGTAGCGGCATGATGGTGTCGTACATTCAGTCAAACTATGCTGGATTCGGATCGGGCGTTGTTGTTCCTGATACCGGTATTCATTTACAGAATCGTGGCTGTGGATTTACGCTAGAGCCCGGGCATCCCAATGAGGTTGCAGGTGGCAAGCGTCCCTTCCATACCATCATTCCCGGTTTTCTCATGGGTGAGAGTGATCCCATCATGGCGTTCGGCGTTATGGGTGGCATGATGCAGGCGCAAGGACATTTACAGATGGCATTGCGAACCCAGCTCTGGGGGCAAGATGTTCAGACTGCGGCCGATGCACCTCGCTGGCGTGTTACCGACGGCCTGGGCGTCTCCTGTGAAGAGGCAATGGACAAAAAAGTCCTGCAGAAACTGTCAGAGATGGGCCACGCTATTGAGGTGGAAGCCAATGATCTTGCATTCGGTTTCGGAGGTGCGCAACTCATTCACTGTCTTGAGTCCGGTGGCTACGCAGGTGGGTCAGACCCGCGTAAGGATGGTGGCGCTTACGGATTCTAGGCGAATGACTACGCACTACCTTGATGACAGCCTTACTCAGCCTTTCTGGGATAACTCGGTCGAGCCTCGTCTGGTTATCAAAGAACAAGACATTGTTATATTCGAATGTCTGGAAGCCAGTGGTCAATATACACCTCATTCAACCATTGACAGTTACCTCAATGCTGACCGAAGCAAAGTCCATGCGCTGAACGGATCGGTGTATGTCGACGGCGCTGAACCTGGCGATGCATTACAGGTAGAGATTCTCGATATGCAGCACAAGGGCTGGGGTTGGACCGCATTTCGTCCCGGCTTTGGGCTGTTGGCTGACGATTTTCCTGAACCTCATTTTCATATCTGGGAATTATCAGGAGACGAGTGTCGTTTCGGGGTGAACAATATTGTGCTGCCTTTTGAGCCCATGCCCGGATGTGTTGGAGTCGCACCTCGTGAACCTGGTCGGCTCAATACGATCCCACCACGTGAGAACGGTGGCAACGTTGATGTAAGAGACTTGACGGTAGGCAGTACGTTCTGGTTGCCAGTGCTGGTAGATGGCGCTTTGTTTTCCACTGGAGATTGTCATGCTAACCAAGGGCAGGGAGAGATCTGTGGTACCGGAATTGAATGCCCCATGACGGTCACCATGCGCTTCAGTATTGTAAAGAATTCACCTATTCGCGAATTGCAGTATCAACGCCCAAGTCCGATGACAAAGACAGATCATGGCGGGCATTTCGGTACGACCGCACATGGCCCTGATCTATATGTAAACGCACAGAATGCAACTCGGCAAATGATTGATTGGCTGGTAGCCGAACAGGGCCTGACGCGTGAGCAGGCCTACCTACTTTGCGGCGCTATCGTTGATCTAAAAATAAGTGAGATCGTTGATATTCCGAACTGGATTGTATCTGCTCAAGTACCTTTGTCGATCTTTCGCGGTTGACGATACCGATTGTTTCGGATATCAATGGCTGGCCGCAGCTTTGGAAATCAGGTTGGCTCAATCGTTTAGCATGGTCGCAATCTCACTGGCTGAGTCAGAGGATCGGCCAGCAAGGCTGCGCACCTCTGATGCGACAATGGAAAAACCACGCCCGTGCTCGCCGGCACGTGCCGCTTCAATGGCCGCGTTAAGAGACAGCAAATTAGTTTGTGTCGCCAGATCATTGATTGTTGAAACGGCTGTCTTGATCCGTTCCAGAGTTCGATGCTGAGACGTCACATCGCGTGCATACATGGTGAGCTTCGACAGATTTCCATCAACATCAAGCACCTGATTGAACATGGCTTCCAGCCTGATCGTCTCGCCCGTTTTGGACTTTAGTTCGATGAGCCTTTGAGTCTTGCTATCAACAGCAGTTTTATTGGCGTTGATGGTAGTTAAACCAGTCTGGAAGCAATTGTTGAGTAAGGTATAAGCGTCGGCTACCTTGTCACAAGCGAGCACATTCAGCAGCGGGGGGCTGATGTCCAGAAGCTTGCCGGTATCAGACCAGTCTGCTGTGGGCATCGAACCTCTTATGGTTGCCAGTCGGGATGAATCCTCTATTGCCCGCATCTTTACTGTTGTTACATTTGCCTGTACGGATACAAAACGTTCAAGCCTTCCTTGCGAGTTGAAAATAGGATTGATGGAAAGCGATATCCAATGAGGGTCGCCTGCTTTGGAGTAGTTTAGAATCTCTTCATAAAATGGCTCACCTGCACGGAGGCTTGCACGGATACGTTCTACGGTTGCGGGGTCAGTATTAGGACCCTGAAGCAAGTCACCGGGCTTTTTACCCAGCGTCTCTTCACGCGTATAGCCCGTCAATTTGGTAAATCCCGGATTGACGTATTCAACCAGCCCATCGGTTCCACAGATGAGGACGGAGTTATCAGTGCCATTCGCAACCAGTGACAACACCTCATTAGTCAATCTTTGTTCAACAACAGCTGTACGATCAACAGCAAACTTTATAACTTTGACCGGTTTACCCGTAAGGTCCATTATAGGGTTGTAGCTTGCCTGGATCCAGACGTTTCTTCCCGACTTGTGGATGCGACAATACTCGGCTGAACGGTAATTTCCAGCTCTAAGATCTTGCCAGAATATTTCGTACTCACTGCTCTCACTGTCTTCCTTGCTGAGAAACATGCGATGGTGTTTTCCTTGAATCTCGTCAAGCGTATAACCCATTGTGCTGAGGAAGTTATCGTTTGCCCAGAGTATGTTGCCATCAATGGTGAATTCTATGACCGCCTGCGATTTGTTAATCGCATCAACCTGAGCTTCAAATCCGGCATTGCGAAGTTTGTCTTCTGTCGTGTTATTAGCCAGCTTAATCACGCTAGTGACTTTGCCAAACACGTTCTTTACAGGAATGTAGTTCGCACGTAGATACACGGCTTTCCCTGTGCGCGTGAATCTGAGAAATTCAGCACTCTGATGCTGGCCTGCACCTAAGGATTTCCAGAATTCTGCATACGCATCGCTTTGCGCATACTGCTGATCAACGAAAATGCTGTGATGTTTCCCCTTGATCTGCATGAGTGAATAACCCATGGTTTCCAGAAAGAGATCGTTGGCAGTCACGATTATTCCGTGAGCATCGAATTCTATGCAGGCTTCGGCCGCCAGGACTGACTGCAGGCGCCGGTTGGTTGAAAATAGATGTTTAAAAGACACAGACGTGTTTATTCATGGTTGGACAGGTTTACAGGTTGGTAAAGTGGGTAGCGGCAAACCCCGGCGTTTGCTTTATTACAATCGCGCTGTTAGTAGCGTTGGCACCGCTTGTAACGTGTTATGCAAAAACACCTTGATTGGACAGCGTCGCCAAAATTTTTCATATACACGTAAGGTAATGCTGAAACTGATCAATGAAAAAGTAAAAGTCATGAAAAGTTTTGGATATATCTGATTTTTTTCATTCTTACTGTAAATCTTCAAGCATGCTGCCGATATCCCTTCTTTGGCCGAGGCAAGCGCTCGTCGAGTGCAGGAGTTAATCAGTATGACAATTGAAACGCGAATGACGGGTCAGTATCTCAGATCAGTGGCGCTACACGAGGGAGCCGGCGAGCGCATGCGCGCTTTGCAGGCATTGAGCCACGGTTACGGCACCGGCAGTAACGCGGCGTTGGCCAGACTGCTGTTAGCCTCCTTGGGTGGTAAGGATTTATCGTTTGAACTGTCTGTGCCACCGGGCATCACTTATTCCGAGAATGGCACAACGGGTACGATCGGACAAATCGCACAGCCCTTGCAGGAATGTGCAAACGATCCCCAACATCTGAAAGGTGAGATCATCACCGCAAGCTAGCCGTGCATCAGCAAGACGCCCACTGGATGCAATGTCAGATTTGATCAATGTTTGTGCGTTTCAGATTTCTTATCTGAAACCTTGCCGGGTTTGTGAGTGGAGCCCATTGTGATAATTGATGCCCACCCCTGAGGTGGTCGGTTAATAACCTTGCGGCGTACGGCGCTGTGACAATCCCTCTGGAGCCCAGCCCCCCCAGAACATAGGCACCGCTGTGGCAAGGAAGGTCAGGATAGCTTGAAAACTTTCTGCCATGGTACAGATCTGCGTAAGCTTCACCACAAGCCAGGGTATCGGGTAACGGCCCGACTATTGGCAGCCTGTCGGGCGTGGTTGCTCGAATGCCTGCATAAGCTTGGATAGCATCTGCATCGATATGCAGCGCTGGCAGCATGTCTCGAATACCTGCCAGATTCGATTGATTGTCACTGCTCTTTAGCGAAGCGTCGCTAACTCCACGTTCGAATGTTGCTCCGACAATCACGGTACCAGCATCCGGGATAAAGTAGTGTTTTCCGCTGATAACCCGTTTCATGGTGGCTGTCTGATTTGTACCAGCGAATCGGGTTATTTGGCCACGTGCTGGTGTAATTGGTAGATGTCGGCTCAGAGGCAGTTGCGCGATTGCTGCTCCAGTGCAAAGTACAACATGCGAAGCAATTCGCGATATTTTTCCTGAACCTTTGATTTTCCAGCGTGGCCCGTCCAAGCGCTCGATCGCCTCCACCGGGGTGCTACAGTGCACATCCACAGAAGGGTGTTGCAAGAGTTCATGACACAATGCTGAGGGGTTCAGCCATCCGGATTGTTCAAACAGCAAACCATGCGCGTTGCAGGAAACACCGAGGATCGCCTCCATCCGGTCTGGCTGCAGTCGGCGGTAGTGTGTAGATACGGGGTAGGGGTTTTGCACGAGCTGAACAACGCCACACGCGGTAAATTGGCAAGCGTCGATCAGATTCCATGCAAGCAGTTGTTGCAGTATGTATTGGTGTGCCTGGATGTAGAACGCCATGGCAAGACCCGGGCTGCGAGTCACAAAAGGTTTGACAATACCAGCAGGATTTGACGACGCGCCGCTGGCAGGCAATTTGCCCGCTTCAAGCACTGTTACGCGGATACCGCTTTCTGCCAGGGTTCTGGCCATCCAGCAACCAGCCAGCCCGGCTCCAATGACGATCACTGGCTCGTCTGAGCCGGAAGCTACAGGGTTGTGGTTTGTGAACTGATCCCAGGGCAGGGCGTCAGGCATTCGTGTAATTGGTCTGCACGTATTCGTACACGATACCCTGGAATTCTTCAGCAATGTGATCGCCCTTTAGTGTCATGGCTTTTTCGCCATCGATATACACTGGTGCAATGGGGCGCTCTCCGGTTCCGGGCAGGCTGATTCCGATATTGGCATGCTTGCTTTCTCCTGGCCCGTTAACCACGCAACCCATGACGGCGACTGACATGTCTTCCACGCCGGGGTGCAGCTTTTTCCAATCAGGCATGCTGTCTCGCAGGTAGGTTTGTATGCGATCGGCAAGTTCCTGGAAGCGGGTACTGCTGGTTCGACCACAACCGGGACAGGCAGTGACCATAGGAGTAAATGAGCGAAGACCCATGGTTTGCAGGATTTCCTGCGCCACAATGACCTCTTTGGTTCTGTCGCCATTGGGCTCAGGTGTCAGGGAAATGCGGATGGTATCGCCGATTCCCTGTTGCAAAAGGACCGCAAGCGCCGCCGTGGATGCCACGATACCCTTTGATCCCATTCCAGCTTCGGTCAGACCCAAATGCAGCGCGTAGTCTACCTGGGATGACAGATCCTGGTAAACCGAGATGAGATCCTGAACGCGGCTCATCTTGCACGACAAGATAATCTTGTCGGCACCCAGCCCGATCTCGACAGCCCGGGCTGCGCTGTCTACTGCTGACTTGATAACGGCATCGCGATTGATCTGATCCAGAGGTTTCGGATTTTTCTGAGCTGCATTGTCGTCCAGCATGCGGGCCAGTAGGTCTTGGTCCATGCTCCCCCAGTTTGCACCGATACGCACCGGTTTATCGTTTTTTGCAGCGATTTCGATCATCTGAGCAAATTGCTCATCACGTTTGGCGCCACGCCCGACGTTGCCGGGGTTTATGCGGTATTTGGCCAGTGCAGCGGCGCAATCGGGTACTGCAGCCAGCAATTTATGACCGTTAAAGTGGAAATCACCCACCATTGGCACATGGACATCCATGGCTGCCAGGCGGTCGCGTATTTCCGGTACGGCGTTTGCAGCTGCTTCGGTGTTGACCGTGATACGGACAATTTCGGAGCCTGCTCGAGCCAGATCTGCGACCTGCGCTGCGGTGCGAATAGCATCTTCTGTGTCAGTATTGGTCATGGACTGAACCACGATGGGGGCAGCTCCGCCGACAGTTATCGGGCCAACTTGTACCGTACGGGTGGTTTTACGTGGCATTGTGAAAATTTAAGGCTTGATCAAGGGCTCGTTGGGCCTTAGTTTATCCTGTAATGACGTAGCTGGCACTCGTGCAATGAAACCTGTGGTGAGAATGACCTAATGACAGCCAACCCGGTGTATGAATTCACCGAGCGAGAGCAACATATTCTCAAGTTGCTCGTCGATCACTATATAGAGCAAGGCACTCCGGTGGGTTCAAGAACACTGTCCAGATTGCCTGGCATCGACATCAGTGCTGCTTCGGTGCGAAATGTCATGGGCGACCTTGAACACATGGGCCTGCTGAAATCGCCACACACATCGGCCGGGCGCATTCCCACATCGGCAGCATTCAGGGTGTTTGTCGACAAGCTTCTGGATGTGAAGCCACCGAACAACGACACGATCGAGCATATTCGGGGTCTTCTGGATCCATCCATGGACGATCAGGCACTGGTCAAGGTTGCCTCCAACTACCTGTCAGGGTTCACGCGGATGGCAGGCATGGTTACCGTGCCGAAGCGTGAGGAAAAGCCGCTCCAGCAAGTGGAATTTCTGCCTCTTTCGGATCAGCGTGTCCTGGTCATCCTTATCATCAGCGACAAGGAAATCCAGAATCGCATCATTCATGTCGAGCGTGATTACACAAAAGACGAGCTGGCAACGTTCGCACGAGAACTCAATTCTGAATACCTGGGCTGTTCGCTCGCTGAGGTTCGCGACCGGATGCGCGCTGAATTGCACCGGACGCGCAAGGACATGAGTATGTCCATGCAGATGATGATTGATGTGGCAGGGCAGGTATTCGGAGCTGAAGAGGTCGAAGACGAAGACGACGATATGCTCGTTGCCGGAGAGACCAATCTTATGGATCATGCGGATCTGGGCGATGTCAGTAAGCTACGGGAGCTATTCGATGCGTTCCAGCAGAAGCGCGATATTTTTCACCTCTTGGAACGTTGCGCCTCTGCTGAAGGGGTGCAGATCTTCATCGGGCGTGAGTCCGGGTATGACGCTCTGGGCGATTGCAGCGTGGTTACCGCACCTTATGAGATCAATGGAAAACTTCTAGGGGTGCTCGGTGTGGTCGGACCCAAACGTATGTCCTACGCTCAGGTTATTCCGGTTGTCGATGTCACCTCTAAACTATTAAGCGCGGCCTTGAATCTTCGTAGTTAGCGCTTATATTCGCGCGGAGTTCCACAATTACCTTGATAAAGAGCATTTTTCATTATGCCAGACAATAAAGACCCGTCTGACACAGCTGGCGAAGCCGCTGCCAACGACATTTCACATGATGATCCGACCCACATCGACGATCCCGAAGTACCGGCAGACCAGAGTGCTGCAGACGACTCTGTCGTCGGCGACGGCAACGGTCCTATTGAATTCGATGATCAGACCTCTGTCGAGAGTGATGATGAGCCTCAGGACGAAGTATCCGTTCTGACGCAGCAGGTTGCTGAGGCTGAGGCTAAGGCTGCCGACTACTGGGACCGTTTGCTGAGACTGCAGGCAGAGATGGAGAACCAGCGCAAGCGGGCGCAAAACGATGTGACCAAGGCTCGCAAATTTGCACTGGAAGGCATGGTCAACGATCTTTTGCCTGTGCGGGACAGCCTGGAGATGGGGCTGGCGGCAGCGATGGCCGAGGACGCCAATACAAAATCTATCGTAGAAGGTGCAGAGCTGACGTTGAAGATGCTGGCTCAACTTTTCGAGAAAAACAATATCGTGGAAATAAATCCGGTGGACGAAAAATTCGATCCGGAATTCCACCAGGCCATGTCCATGCAGGAGATAGAGGGCAGAGCGCCCAATACCGTCACCAGTGTGATGCAGAAAGGTTACACATTGAACGAACGACTGGTCCGTCCGGCGCTGGTTATGGTCTCGAAATAGCGGAGACTGCAGATCTTTTCAATAGTTCGGAAATCGTGCCGGTTTTAATTCGGAAAACCGTTATCAAGTATTGAAATAGGCGGCACGGTCCACATCATTCTCTCAACAACGGAACGCCTCTTCGAGGGTTCCAGCTTTCCACATTCGATTAAGTTAGGGATTTTAAATCATGGGTACCATTATCGGAATCGACCTTGGCACGACGAATTCGTGTGTCGCGGTCATGGAAGGGGGCAAGCCCCGAGTCATAGAAAACGCTGAAGGCGATCGAACCACGCCATCCATCGTTGCATTTGCAGACGACGGCGAGGTTATCGTCGGTCAGCCGGCCAAACGGCAGGCGGTAACCAACCCGAAGAACACGCTCTATGCGGTCAAGCGTCTTATCGGTCGTCGCTTCGATGAGGATGCGGTTCAGAAAGACATCGAGCTTGTACCATACAAAATCATTAAGGCAGACAATGGAGATGCCTGGGTAGAGGCCGCCGGCAAGGGCATGGCACCGCCAGAGGTTGCTGCTCGCGTGCTCATGAAAATGAAGCAAACCGCAGAAGAGTACCTGGGTGATACCGTCACCGAAGCGGTTATCACAGTCCCAGCCTATTTTAACGACTCACAGCGTCAGGCTACCAAAGACGCCGGTCGAATCGCTGGTCTGGAAGTCAAGAGAATCATCAACGAGCCTACTGCAGCAGCCCTTGCCTACGGCATGGATAAGCAGCGCGGTAACAAGACAGTGGCAGTTTATGATCTGGGTGGTGGTACGTTTGATATATCCATCATTGAGATTGCCGAAGTCGATGGTGAGCACCAGTTCGAAGTGTTGTCGACAAATGGAGATACCTTCCTCGGGGGCGAGGATTTCGACAATCGTCTGATCGATTATCTCTCTGACGAGTTCAAGAAAGAGAGCGGTATCGATTTACACAGCGATCCACTGGCACTTCAACGCCTGAAAGAGGCGGCAGAGAAAGCCAAGATTGAATTGTCGAGCACACAGCAAACCGACGTTAACCTTCCGTACATCACCGCTGATGCATCAGGCCCCAAGCACCTTAACATTAAGGTGTCGCGTGCCAAGCTCGAGTCACTGGTGGAAGATCTGGTCGGCCGCACGATAGACCCCTGTAAACTCGCCCTGAAGGATGCAGGCTTGTCCGCATCCGAGATTCAGGACGTTATCATGGTCGGTGGCCAGACGCGCATGCCGAAGGTGCAGGAGACCGTCAAGGATTTCTTCGGTAAAGAACCGCGTAAGGATGTCAACCCCGATGAGGCTGTCGCTGTTGGTGCAGCCATCCAGGGTGGTGTTCTGGGTGGGCAGGTCAAGGATGTATTGTTGCTTGACGTCACACCTCTGTCCTTGGGTATCGAGACACTCGGTGGGGTGATGACAAAATTGATTGAAAAGAACACGACTATCCCGACCAAGGCTCAGCAGGTATTTTCAACGGCTGATGACAACCAGACAGCGGTCACAGTGCACGTATTGCAGGGCGAGCGCGAGATAGCAAACACCAACAAGTCATTGGGACGGTTTGACCTAGCTGATATTCCGCCAGCACCTCGTGGTGTGCCGCAGGTTGAGGTAACCTTCGACATCGATGCCAACGGAATCATGAACGTGTCGGCCCGTGACAAGGCTACTGGCAAACAGCAGTCCATTGTCATCAAGGCATCAAGTGGCCTATCTGACGAGGAGATTGCGGCCATGGTTCAAGACGCTGAAGACCATGCTGCCGAGGATGCGAAATTGCGCGGTCTTATCGACAAGCGTAATCAGGGCGAGCAGCTCATCCATGCGGCAGAAAAGTCGATCGCTGACCTTGCCGATCAACTCGATGAGGGTGAGAAGACTGATATCGAAGCAAAGATTGCCGCACTTCGCGAGGTGTTGCCAGGTGATGACGAAGAAGCAATTGACGCTAAAACAAACGAGTTGAGCGAGGCTGCTGGCAAACTGGCGGAACGGGCTTATGCCAAGCAGAACGCTGAAGCAGAAGGCGCGGCGGCACCTGAGAGTGAGGGTGGTGAGTCAGCCGACCCGTCAGCTAACGCTGACGATGCGGTAGACGCAGAGTTTGAAGAAGTGAAGGAAGACAAGGCCTCCTAAGGTTTTGAACAGTACTCTTTAAGTCACTAAAGAGAAGGGTCGGAAGCCTGGTTTATTGCCACATTTTGAAAAGGTGTGCAGTGTCCAGCGCTCTCCGACCTTTTTCTCGTTTATAGAATCAATCAGGTCTTAGTATCATGGCGCAGCGGGATTATTACGAGGTATTGGGTGTATCTAAGGATGCACCTGAAGCCGAATTGAAAAAGGCATACAGACGCCTTGCAATGAAGTATCACCCCGACAGAAATCCAGACGATGACGCGGCATCTGAGAAGTTCAAGGAAGCCAAGGAGGCGTTCGAAATACTGAAAAACAAGGAAAAGCGCGCAGCTTATGATCAGTTTGGTCATGCTGGTGTCAGCAACCAGCCGGGTGGCGGTGGTTTCGGTGGCGGTGGCGCTGACATCAATGACATATTTGGTGACGTATTCGGCGACATCTTCGGTGGTGGCCGTCGCGGTGGAGGCGGCCAGCGTGTCTACCGTGGCGATGACTTGCAGTACAACCTGGAGATCTCTCTGGAAGAGGCTGTTGCCGGTACCTCCACCGAAATCAATATTCCCAATCTGGTTGCCTGCGAGGCGTGTGAAGGCAGCGGCGCCAAGCGTGGCACCACGCCAAGCAGTTGTTCCACCTGCCACGGTGTGGGCCAGGTTCGCATGCAGCAGGGTTTTTTCTCAGTCCAGCAAACTTGTCCCGCCTGTCGGGGCAAGGGCAAAGTGATTACCGATCCATGCCCCAAATGTCGCGGTCAGGGCAGAACCCAGAAAGAGAAGAAGCTATCGGTCAAGATCCCTGCCGGGGTCGATAACGGCGACAAGATAAGACTATCCGGTGAAGGTGAAGCGAGCGACAGCGGCGGGCCAGCTGGTGATCTCTATGTTGCCATCATGGTAAAGGCACATCCGATATTCGAGCGCGATGGTGCTGACCTGCTATGCACCGTTCCCATCAATTTTGCTACAGCAGCTATCGGTGGGGAGCTGGAAGTACCGACGTTGGACGGGCGCGTGAAGTTGAAAATTCCTGCCGGCACGCAAACCGAGAAAACATTCCGGCTGCGTGGCAAAGGTGTAAAACCTGTTCGTGGAGGTCCGGTAGGTGACTTGCTGACGAAAGTACGCATCGAAACACCTGTGCATCTGAATAGCGAGCAGCGCGATCTATTGCAAAAGTTCCATGACACGATCAGCGGCTCTGCTGCACAGAAGCACAGTCCTCAGGCGCACAGTTGGCTGGGCGGCGTTAAAAAGTTTTTTGACGATCTTCGTAGCTAGGATTGGCCGTCCTCCATGGCCGCCAGATCAATCAACGCGCGTGATGCTCTGATAGAGGCGGGTATTGACGTGTTCGGGCAACGGGGGTACGAAGGTGCATCCAACCGGGAACTGGCTGACGCCGCGGGCGTCAATCAGGCCCTGATTGCTTACCACTTCGATGGTAAGGAAGGACTCTATCTGGCAGTATTCGAATCCATGGCAGAACGTATCGGCGGTCAGTTCCATCTGCTTGCCGGAGAGATGGAGGCGGCGATAGAAGCACTGGAATACGCTAGGGCCGATCCTGAGGATACGTGCCTGCGTTATATCGAAAAATTGATGGAACGCCATGTCCAGATCTTCTTCCAGCCTGAGATGGAAAGCTATTCCAAGCTTATCCTTCGGGAACAGCTCGAGCCGACCAAGGCATTCAAGCTACTGTACGACGGATTGATGGGGCGAATTATCAATCTGTTGACCCTGCTGATTGCCAAGGCGATTGGCAAGCAGAAACCAACTGACGAAGACAAATTGAGTGCTCTAATGTTGTTGGGACAGGTGCTGGTCTTCCGCTCCGCCAGAGCGACAGTGACCCATCACATGGATTGGTATGAAGGTATCAATGAGGAGCAAGCTGCACAAATACTGGCGCGCCTCAGAGTGTTTATTCATGGCATGATCAGCGCATTGCGAACAGAGTTTAAGGGTCCTGCCGGGTAAATTCCGCTAGACTGAACAAGGCTTGGATACCATTGGATACCGCTTGGCTGTGCTTGAGGGAGATAGAAACGTTTCAACGTCGCGGACAGGCAATGATCAGTGGGTTCAGAGGTGGCATCCGCTTATGCGTGAATGGGTCATTTTTAGCGCTCATCGCCAGAACAGGCCCTGGACGGGTGAAACGGTTCAGCACGCTCACTCTGACTTACCCGATCACGACGCTGGCTGTTATCTCTGTCCAGGCAGTACCCGTGTTGGTGGCGCAGTAAACCCTGTCTACACAGGGGTCTTCGTTTTTGACAACGACAGACCCAGCATCAGTCTGAATGCGCCGGCGGATCTGTCGGCACCCCCTGGGATTTATCGCAACAAGCCGGCGACTGGACTCGCCCGGGTATTGTGTTATTCGCCGCAGCATAATGTAAGCATGAGTGAGATGTCTGCCTTGCAAATCGCTGATATCGTCCGACATTGGCAACAACAAACCGATGAGTTGTCATCGATCCCTCAGGTACGCAGCGTATGCATCTTTGAGAACAAGGGTGAGATGTGTGGCATGTCCAACCCCCATCCGCACGGCCAGGTCTATGGCACCAACTTTGTTTATAAGACAACGGAAAGCCATCTTCTGGCAGCCGCAGAGCATCACGAAAAAACCGGGCGAGTCCTGTTTCAGGACATCCTTGCTGCGGAGGAAGTAGAGGTCCCTGAGCGACAACGGATTGTTGCGCAGAACGACACCATGGTGGCATTTGTGCCGTACTTTGCCCGCTTTGCCTATGAAGTATACATAGTGCCGCGTCGTACTCTCGCAAATTTTTCGCAGTTGACTGACAGCGAGAGGGTTGACCTTGCAAGTATCATCAAGGAGGTGCTTGTGCGTATGGATAACTTGTGGGATATGCCATTCCCTTATCTTATGATGCTGCATCAGGCACCGGTCGATGGCGCTGAATATCCCTTGTTCCATAGCTATATTGGCTTTTATCCTCCGCTCAGAACGCCCGAATTACGCAAGTATGTTGCCGCACACGAGATTGGTGGCGGAAACTTTCTGGCGGATACCATGCCAGAGGCAACAGCTGCTGAACTAAGAGCCTGTTCCACTGTTCACTACCGTGACCGCAACGCGTGACATGTGGTGCTATGACGCCTCAAGCAGCGCGCCTTGGTTGACGGCTGCTGATAATGGGCGGGAAGATGGCGGTGCCCCCGATCGTCATGCAAAGATGCCTGTTGATATCGAGTCTGCACTTCAAGCCCTGATTAAGCATATCCACTCGGGCGACAATCAGATATCCACAGGTTTTTCTGTCACACAGCCTCTGATCGCGGCGCGTGCGCCCGGGCGTCTGGATGTGATGGGCGGTATTGCCGATTATTCAGGGTCTACGGTGTTGCAATTGCCGCTCGAAGAATCAACTGTCGTTTTTTGTCAGCATGACGACAAGCCGGAGTTTACGGTTGTCTCGCAATCCAGCGGCGATGACATTGCCCCACGTATGTTTAGCATGTCGATGGGCGATTTCTTTGAACACAATACAGGTACCGCACATGGCGAAGGGTATATGCATGAATATTTTTCAGCGCTCGCGGTAGAGCATCAATGGGCAGCCTACGTGGCCGGCGTTTTAACGGTTCTGATGCAGCATTGTCAGGGCGATATTACAATGGGGCGCGGCATAGTCCTGTATGTGTCGTCTACTGTCCCGTTGGGAAAAGGAGTGAGCTCGTCAGCGGCACTGGAAGTGGCTGTAATGCGAGCGTTGTGTGCACTTTTTTATTTGGATATTTCCTCACATCAGCAGGCCATATTGTGTCAGCGTGTCGAAAACCGGATTGTGGGTGCCCCCTGCGGTCTGATGGATCAGATGGCCAGCAGTTGTGGGCAGCGAGGGTCTCTCCTGAATATGCTGTGCCAGCCGGATATTGTGAATAATCCGGTGAAGCTACCTGATGGCTTGTCGCTCTGGGGGGTTGATTCGGGTATCCGTCATGCGGTAAGCGGTGCCGACTATAGCTCTGTACGGGTTGCAGCTTTCATGGGGTATCGGTACATGCTTGACATGGCCGGTATTGCCGATAGGACAGTTGCCGCTGCTGATGTAAAGGACTTACGCTGGAACGGCTATCTTGCCAATGTAAGTGTCTCTGAATATTTGCAACGCTTTGATGCAAATTTACCCGACAATGTTCTTGGGCGTGATTTCCTGAAATCCTTTGATGGCACGACAGACACCATCACCAGAGTCGATCCGGATGTGGTCTATGCGGTTCGAGCCTGTACGGCGCACCCGATTCAAGAACATTTTCGGGCTCGCCTGTTTATTCAGCTCGCCACCACAGCGCAAGCCCTGCCGGATAGCGAACCATTGGCGAAACTCATGGGAGAATGCATGTATCAATCGCATGCCAGTTATTCCAATTGTGGGCTGGATAGTCACGGCACTGACGATCTGGTAGCCAGGTTCAATACCACGGGTCATGCTCAGGGCATCTATGGCGCCCGAATAACAGGTGGTGGCAGTGGGGGCGTAGTTGCCATACTCGCCCGGAGCGATGCGGATTCGCTAGTTCGTTCAATTGCCGGGCAATACGCCGGTGACTCTGGACTGGGGGGCTATGTGTTCAGTGGCTCATCTGCAGGTGCCAGCGTCGTCAGTCTTACTCCCACAACGTCTGATTAGACGTGCGATATCGATCGGTCTACCTTATGCGGTTCGCTTCCTCAGAAAGCAAACTTCTGACATACTCATAACAAGGCTTCCGTAGAGAGGCCCAACGGCACACTGGTTTTTCATAACGTAAGTGTTGCGGCACCCGATTACTGGAGAGACAAGCAAATGATGAAACAAGTACTCGCATTGGCAACAGCGGTAGCTTTGTCAGCAATAGCCCCGGTTTATTCCGCCGACAAGGGAACGGTGGGAATCGCTATGCCGACCAAGTCATCGGCCAGATGGATTTCAGATGGCGATTCGATGGTCGAGCAATTTACAGCAGCAGGCTACGAGACCGATTTGCAATATGCGGAAGATGATATTCCCAATCAGCTGGCGCAAATAGAAAACATGATTACCAAGGGCGTTGATGTTCTGGTTATCGCCGCGATTGATGGTACGACCTTATCTAACGCACTGGAAAATGCAGCCGCATCGGGTATCAAGGTCATTGCCTATGACCGACTCATCCGTGATAGTGCCAATGTTGACTACTACGCAACGTTCGATAACTTCAAGGTGGGTGTGCAGCAGGCAAGTAGCCTTATTGCCGGTCTTGTGGAGCGTTTTCCTGACGACGCTCCCTGGAACGTAGAGTTGTTCGGTGGTTCACCTGACGACAACAATGCTTTCTTTTTCTATGATGGTGCCATGTCTGTACTCAAGCCGTTGATTGACACTGGAGAGATCGTCATACCCTCCAAGCAGATGGGTATGGATAAAGTGGGAACGCTACGCTGGGACGGAGCCGTAGCTCAAGCCAGAATGGACAACCTGCTGTCAGCCTATTATGGGGATCAGGATTTGCATGGTGCCTTGTCACCTTATGATGGTTTGTCCATCGGCATTCTCTCTTCACTGAAAGGTCTGGGTTATGGTTCCGGTGGTATCAAGATGCCTATCGTTACGGGACAGGATGCTGAAGTGCCTTCTGTAAAATCCATGTTGGCAGGTGAGCAATACTCTACTGTTTTTAAGGATACACGTACGTTAGCGGGGGTCACTGTTGGCATGGTTGAGGCGTTGCTCAATGGTGGTACTCCAGAGATAAACGATACTGAAACCTATGATAATGGGGTAAAGGTTGTTCCTTCGTATTTGTTGGAGCCGGTACCTGTAGATGTCAACAACTGGGAAGTTGCGTTGATAGAATCTGGCTATTACACAATGGATCAGATCAAGTAGCCTGAAGACGTTTGAGTTAATAGCTGCCGTATTTGCGTGTCAGGTGCGGCAGCATTTGAAATGAAAACGCTGTTGGAAATGCAGGGAATCACCAAGGTTTTCCCTGGCGTCTGTGCACTGGATGATGTCAGTCTGACCATCCAGGCTGGCGAAATTCATGCACTGGTCGGTGAGAACGGCGCTGGCAAATCCACGTTGATGAAAGTGCTGTCGGGGGTATATCCCAGCGGGTCGTACGAGGGTACGATTGTGTTTGACGGACAGCCGATCCGCTTGGCTGGCATCGCCAGCAGCGAAAGACTGGGCATCATCATAATCCATCAAGAGCTTGCCCTGGTCCCGCTGCTCTCTATCGCTGAAAACCTGTTCCTTGGCAACGAGATTGCCAAAGCCGGAGTCATCAACTGGCCTGAAGTGTATCGAACGACAGAGCAACTGCTGAAAAAAGTCGGTCTGGTCGAGAAGCCTGCAACATTGGTGGGCAAAATCGGTGTTGGTAAACAACAGCTGGTAGAAATTGCCAAGGCTCTTGCCAAGGACGTTCGATTATTGATACTTGATGAGCCAACTGCTGCCTTGCAGGAAAATGATAGCCAGAATCTGTTGCGGTTGTTACTGGAGCTAAAGGCTCAGGGTGTTACCTCCATTCTGATCAGTCACAAGCTGAATGAGGTACGGCAGATAGCTGATCGCGTTACGGTGCTGCGTGATGGAGCAACCGTTTCTACGCTTGATTGTCGACAGGAGAGCATCAGCGAGGACAAGATCGTGCAGGACATGGTGGGTCGTGATCTTTCACAGCGATATCCTGAGCATCAGCGCAAGTCTGGTGAGGTGCTGATGGAGGTGCGCAACTGGAATGTCTGGCACCCAGAGCAGGTTGAGCGTCAAATGATCAAGGATGTCAGCTTTAATGTAAAACGTGGCGAAATTGTGGGTATTGCCGGGCTCATGGGGGCCGGACGCACAGAGCTGGCCATGAGTCTGTTTGGCAAGAGTTATGGGCGCAATATTTCTGGAGAGGTTTTGATTAACGGCAAGACTGTTCGTCTGGACAGCGTTGATCGGGCTATAGCAGCAGGCCTTGCATATTGCACAGAGGATCGCAAGGAGCTGGGATTAATACTCGATGAACCCATTGTCACCAACGTGACATTGTCAAACCTGTCAGCAGTTGCTGAAGGTGGCATATTGAACAAGGCTGGGGAGCGTCGTGTTGCTGAGCAATACCGAGAAGCCATGAATATTCGTACGCCTACGGTATTTCAACGAGTGCTCAATCTGTCTGGTGGAAATCAGCAAAAAGTGGTGTTGTCAAAATGGTTATTTGCCGATCCTCAGATACTTATTCTTGATGAGCCGACACGTGGTATCGATGTAGGAGCCAAGTTCGAGATTTACAGCATCGTCAATGAGCTTGCAGCCGATGGTCGCGGTGTACTGATGATCTCATCTGAAATGCCTGAATTACTGGGCATGTGTGATCGCTTGTATGTTATGTCTGACGGCCAACTGGTGGGTGAGATGGATGCAAGCGATGCGAGTCAGGAAAGCATCATGTCCATGATCGTCAGTGAATAGGATTTATAAAATGAATTCCCCCAAATCTGATTCTGAAACTGCTGATACACGGTCTGCACCATGGGCCAGCTATCTGCTGTCTCACTTGCGTGAGTATGGTCTGCTATTTGCGCTGATCGCCATCATGCTGTTCTTTCAGATCGTTACTGATGGCACGCTGCTCAAATCGGTGAATATTACTAATCTGTTCTTGCAGAACAGTTATATCATTATCATGGCGTTGGGTATGCTCGTCGTGATAGTAGCAGGCCATATCGATTTATCGGTGGGTTCAGTCATGGGATTCATTGGTGCATTTGCGGCAGTGCTTGTTGTGCAGTGGGAATTACCGGTAGCGCTGGCTATTCCAGTCTGTCTTGCACTTGGCGCATTGATTGGTGCTGCCCAGGGCTACTGGGTTGCCTACTGGCAGATACCCTCTTTTATCGTAACGCTGGCGGGTATGTTGATATTTCGTGGTCTGTCGCTCTGGCTTCTCGAGGGGCAGTCGGTCGGACCGTTCCCCAAGGAATTTCAGGCCTTGTCCACCGGATTTATTCCAGACTTCATACCGGCAGGAATAAAGGATACATTAGCAGGGATATTCGGCGTCAGGCGCCTTAACGCCGGTGCGTTGGTGATTGGTGCGATTTCGGCGCTCGTAGTGATCTGGTTGAATATGCGTAAGCGTCAGCAGAATATTCGTTATGGTATACAGGAAGAACCTACCGGCTTTTTCATCGGGCGCAACCTGATCGTTGCGGGTGCACTGGTGTTTGTGGTGTACAAGCTTGCGACATTCCGAGGTCTTCCGAATGTCCTTGTAACTATGGCCATATTGACGATTATTTACGCGTTTATAACAGAGCGTACGATAATAGGTCGTCGTATCTATGCCGTTGGTGGTAACGTCAAGGCAGCCCGACTGTCAGGGATAAAGACCGAACGTCTGACGTTTCTGGCGTTTACGAATATGGGTATGCTGGCAGCGTTGGCCGGGTTGATATTTGCTGCTCGGCTGAATACTGCGACTCCCAAAGCTGGTTTTGCGGTAGAGCTTGATGTTATCGCTGCTGTCTTCATTGGCGGTGCATCCATGGCGGGTGGAGTGGGCAAGATCATCGGTGCGGTAGTGGGTGCGTTCATCATGGGGGTAATGAACAATGGCATGTCCATCATGGGAATTGGTATTGATTATCAGCAGGTGATCAAGGGGTTGGTGTTATTGGCAGCAGTCGTATTCGATGTTTACAACAAGCGTAAGCAGGTCTAGTGGGTTGTGTTGTGTGGCTACTTACGTGACAAACGAACTGGCACTGAATTCTCTGAACTGGAAAAACCTATGGCTACACTCAAGGAAAAACTAATTAGAAAAGTAAATCTGATCCCTGATGTTTCAGTAGACAGGTACAAGGAGACAGAGCTGTTTGGAATCAATTACAAAGGAAAGGAAGTTGCTCACTTCCAGACGGGGGCAGGTATTGATTGTGAACTGGATATTAGATTAACGCCAGCCATTATTAAAAAGGAAAATTTGACGGTGCCCGTTGATTCAACCAGTCATCCGGATCGGTCAAAGAATTCTCGATGGATCATACAACGTTACTCGACTGACAAGGATCTTGATAAAATGGTGGCGCTAGTGAAACTGGCTATGGAATTGAGATAGCGCTGGTATAACGACATGCCATTGTAACTGTCTATCAATTTGTGGCAGATTGATTCACGATCTTAAACTGCGGATACCGCCAACGTCCTGCAACTAGTTCTTTACTGGAAACGTTGAATCAAAGTCTCTTGCACCCTTTACACTGAATTTGACAATACGACTATCGCTCATACGTTTGATCCATTTAAGTTCTTCGATGCGAGTGAGCAGAGCACGGCCGAGACTGCCGGCCAGATGAGAGCGGCGTTCACTCCAGTCCAGGCAGGTTCTGCATAAGGGTGTTTTCTTGCGTTGTAATTCATCAAGATCGATACCGAATCCTGTGATGAATTGGCGTCCTTGTTCAGATAAAAACACATCGCCGTTGTTTTCTGACAAATAGTCTGATGCAACCAGACTGTCGTAAAGCTGGATACCTCGGCTACCGGCCAGATGGTTGTAACAAACTCTGGCATCGCGCATTGCGACGTCTCTAGGGCCTGTCAATATTCGATTGGGCTCGTTGCAGGTACTAAGCCCCATGAGTGTCTCCAGCAGTGCTGCAATGTCGCTGTTTGCCAGTGTGAAATATTTATGTCGTCCTTGCTTGCGTAGTGTAAGCAAGCCGCCTGCCTCAAGCTTCGCCAAGTGCGTCGTAGCTGTCTGCGCTGTGACTCCAGCATCAGTAGCAAGTTCAGACGCAGTGAGTGCCTTTCCGTGCATCAATGTGGAAAGCATGCGGGCACGAGTGTTGTCGCCCAGTAAAGCGCCCAGTCTGGCAATATTGGGTGTTCCATCCATACTTCGATGCTAACCGAAGCATCCTCCGCAAGCAAGCTGACATACTCGATCCTGCATTGTACTCATCAAAGCTTATCGGATATTCACATGCTCACTTGTATCATTCAATATCGCATCGATCCCACTAAAAAGGCGGAATTCGAAAAGTATGCTCGCAACTGGGGTCAGGCGATTCCCCGTTGTGGAGCAGATCTTGTGGGCTACTACGCACCTTGCGAGGGGTCGACGACGCTGGCCTACGGAATCTACAATGTTGCAAGCCTTGCAGAGTACGAGCAATATCGCGCCCGCCTGGCGAAAGATCCTGTCGGTCAGAAAAACTTTGCGTTTGCGCAATCCGAGAAGTTCATTTTGCAGGAAGAGCGTACATTCCTTACCTTAGCGTCATCCCCGCATGTGGAGCAATCATGATCGCCGTGATTTTTGAAGTACAACCACGCGTTGAGTCAAAAGCTGAATACCTTACCATCGCGGCTGCCATGCGGCCATTGCTCGATCAGGTGGAAGGCTTTATCAGTGTTGAGAGGTTTCAAAGCCTGACTGATCCTGACAAGATCTTGTCCCTGTCATTTTTCGAAGATGAGGAGGCAGTTATTCGCTGGCGTACTCTGGTGGCACATAGAAATGCCCAACGCTCCGGCCGTGATAGATTGTTTGATGACTATCGACTTCGTGTGGCGCATGTGCTGCGCGATTATGGTCTGCATGCCCGCGACGAAGCGCCCGATGATAGTCGTAAGGTGCATGGGTAGTAGCCCGTTTTTCGCGGGAAGAGGATCTTTGAAGTGTTGTTTGCCTGCGAAAGCGAATTCAGGTTAGTTCGTCCTGCTATTTGAACGCAAAGCGTGGATAATATGCGCACCCTAGGCACCATTCAGACACCATGCGACTCTGTCTTTTGCTCTTTTCTTGTTTTTTAGGTTTGTTTGCCACGGGTTCTCATGCACAGGACGAAAAAGCTCAGGCTGAAGCTCAGGTCGAAATACCGTCTGTTCCAATGGATGAGTCCACCCTGCGAGCTACCCGGCTCGATGAAATTGCTCGTCTCTTGCAAAGAAAGACCGAGCAGCGTGATCAAATACAGCAGTTGCTGATTGGTGCTGGAGATAATGCACTAACGCAGGAGCGAAGTACATTAACGAATCTGAATCGTGATATTGCGCGATTGTCGTCTACGTTTGAAGCCATTGCTCTCGGCAGTACCGACATTAGTCTGCTCAATCCGGTACAGGATGAAAATACAGATTGGCGGCAGGATCTGATTGATATCCTGAATCCGCTTGTAGACTCGTTGAAATCGGTGACTGAGCGACCCCGTCAACTTGCGGAATTGCGCGAAGATATCTTTCAGATTCGAGCAAAGCTTGAGATTGCTCAGGAGGCGTTGGCTGAACTACAGGGCATTTCGCTGGACACTCTGGACGAAGTTGCAACATCTCGCGTAACACAACTTGTTGACAAGTGGGTCGGGGAGATTGAACAGCTGGAGCAAGAGCTGTTGGTCAGTAATTCACAGCTTGAACGGCTGACGGCAGATCAGGATTCGTTTTTCGAAGGTGTGTGGCCAGCAACACGGGAATTCCTGCTTGGTCGTGGCCTGACACTGATAATCTCAATGGCGGCGGCAGTACTTGCCTGGGGTTTAATGCGATTTCTTTGGTGGTTCTATACCACGCGATTTACTACCAAGGTATTAAGACGTACCAAAACCTGGTTTCGCCTGCTGGAATACAGCTTCTATTTCCTGACGACCCTGGTAACATTTGTGGCGGTGCTTGCCGTGCTTTACATCCGGGAAGATTTGTTGCTGATCGCACTTTCACTCCTGTTGATATTCGGAGCTGTGCTCAGTTTCAGGCAGTTTCTGCCAAGCTACATTCGTGAGGCTCGTCTGTTGTTAAACCTCGGGTCGGTGCGAGAAGATGAGCGTGTAATCTACAACGGTTTACCGTGGCAGGTCATGTCTCTGAACTTGCATTCTGTGTTGCGTAATCCAGCGCTTGATGGCGTTATCCGCCTTCCACTAAACACGGTGTCTGAGCTGGTATCGCGGCCGGTCAAAAACAACCTCTGGTTTCCCAGCAACCGGGGTGACTACGTCATCTTACCCGATGGGGTTCTTGGGCAGATCAAACATCAGACACCGGATCTCGTCGAGATATCGATACGTGGTGGCATGTCCATGACATACAACACATCAGACTTCTACTCAATTAATCTCATTAACCTGTCGCGTGATGAAACGTTCGGTGTGTCCGTCACGTTTGGTCTTGATTATGAGCTGCAAGGCATAAGTCTTACTGAGATACCTCAGGCTCTGGAAGCAGAGGTTCAATCTGTATTTCAAGAGGCGGGTTATAAAAAACACCTGAAGTCCTTGCTGGTTGAGCTGTCTTCGGCGAACACTTCATCGCTGGATTTTATTTTGTTTGCAACCTTGAGCAGCAAAGTTGCAAAGGATTACTACAAATTTCAACGACTCCTGCAGCAATCCTGTGTTGCAGTCTCCAATAAGAAGGGATGGACTATTCCGTTCCCTCAACTCACTGTTCATCAGTCAGCTGCGGTCTCAAAGGCGGTTAACGATACGTTGGAATAGTTGTCAGTGTTTTGCGGCTTGCTTGAGCTCCGTACGAATGATCAGGCAAAGCCCGAGGAATACGATGCTCAATCCTGTAAGCGAGAGTGTTGTGGGACGCTCGCCGACAATTACGATAGCCAGAATCACCGCTGCTATAGGTTCGGCTAATGCCAGGGCGA
The DNA here is from genome assembly GCA_045106195.1 of Granulosicoccus sp. Taxonomy (GTDB): domain Bacteria; phylum Pseudomonadota; class Gammaproteobacteria; order Granulosicoccales; family Granulosicoccaceae; genus Granulosicoccus. The sequence goes on along the minus strand of JBGCEH010000008.1, from coordinate 55,648 downwards.
CGCCGGTTTTGCTGGAGACGTACCGCAAGCCGATGCTGAACAACAGATAAGCAACTCCTGTTGCGACCACTCCTAGCCATAGCATGACGGCAAAGTCTGTTGGGTGAAAATCTGGTGATCCTGCGAGTAGGAAAGCTGCTGGAAGTGCCATGGCCGCGGCACCTGTAAACACCATCGCTGTAGTCAAGCTCGCCGAGGCGGTGGTAACCAATTGTTTCGTGATTAGCGCATATACAGCGTAGGAAAGCCCGCTTAACAGGCACAACGCGATTCCCGAAAGTGGTGTATCTGTAAACGATGAACTTGAGCCCAGCGTGGCAATCAGCAAGCCGGTTACGGCGATGATAACGGCAAACCACCATGCTTTATCGGGAAGTTGTCGATTCCATATAGCTTGTATAATGCCTGCCCAGACCGGTCCGCTGCCCAGAGCGACAGCTGTTCCTATCGCAACGCTGGTTGTGCGAACACCTGCAAAAAACGCAAGATTGTAGGACGCCATGGTAACTGCGGCGGCCAAGATCAATGGCCACGGCATGGTTTTGAGCGGAGTTGCGCGTAGTAGACCGATGTCGGTTAACGCTATCCAGATGATGAAAAAGACTGTGGAGACCAACAGTCGGCCTGTGCCTACCCAGTACGACGAAAGTGTCAGTGGTGAAAATGATTGAGCGGTACCAGTGGTACCCCACAGAATAGCCGCACTAAGGATGAGTAAAATTCCACCTGACTTGTTAATGCTCATTAAAAACTGATAGGAGGCAGCCTGAGAGCACCGGAGTTTACTACTGTTCCGCCTGATCTCCTCTAATCAAGTGTTTTTCAAGGGCGTGAAGGGCGATTAGGGTGTCTTCTTCGCCAGGCGGAAACGGCAGAGCTCCATTCAGAGTAGTTTGTGGTCAACCGGAAACAATCCGGTAGCTCTTCTGCGTTTGGAAATCGACCAGAGCCGGTCCATACAATGACGTTATTGGAGCAACTTTCCAAGTGACTGATTTCTTCCAGGCCGAGACCGTCTCCGTGTCGGCTGGGAGCGGATACAAGAAATATGGAATCGTGAACTGCAAGTTTCATGGCTTTGTTCTTGTCCAGTGACCACTTGAAAAAATTCCCGTGCCCTGGCGCGGTCCCGTATTTATCCGGTTTGAACACGGTTGGCTGTTTTTCCAGTCGAACCAGAGTGTCACGTATTTCAAACAGATTACGGCTTCCATCGTAGGTTTCATAAAAATCGGAGCGGGCACTGAAGGCGACATAACAACCATCAAAAAATGAATCTTTGATCAGTAGGGTGCCAAGCTTATCGTTCTCTACGCAATCGTCATGGATATCGGTAACGTATGCACCATCAATAACAATGTCTTCGCCATTGGATCTTATGCCATCGCCGTGACTGACGATGGAAATGTCCTCAAGGAGAAAATTGCTGATCTCCAGAGTAATACCACCAGATTGATGGTAAGGAGCTTCCCAACTCACTTTATTTCTCTTGATCCTTCTGGTATCGGACAAGCGTTTTACTCCGTAGCCATTCTCATCCCAGGCTCCGTAGATAACACCGCCGGTCCAGCAGCCTGCTGTTGGGATTCGCTGATCGTCGCTCACCTCTATTCGATAATCAATATCATCAGCGGTGCTCTTTTTTCTGGTAACCCTGACTCTCCATTCTCCAGGGGCCGGGTTGTTTACTACAGCAGATTCGTAATCGTTGGCATTCGTGTTGTGTCTGAAAATCTCGCCGGAAGGATCCTTTAGTTTCATGCTAGGCCTGTTGAGCGGATTTACACGAGAAAATTGTGTAAAAAAATGCACTTTTGGCAACCCGGCCGGAATTGTAACCATGTGGTCTCTATAAGCCTTGGCAGTCGAATTACCACTGAGCGTTCCCCGGATCTTGTCCAGATCAATTGTTCCATCATCGTCGACGTTGAAAGCGTATCTGACGGTATTTCCTGAGTTGCGCTTGATTGCTACTCCAACTTTCCACCAGCCTTTTTTTGGCCATCTGATGATGGCACTCTCGAATGCTGATGTGGGTCGGTTGTAGAATTTGCTTTTGCCATTCGGGTCTGTCAATTTCATGTAAAACTGGCTGTTGCGGTCTGCCTTGTCAAACTCTACATAGAAATGGGCAAGGTCAATGCCGCTTGATATTTTCACCCGATAGGTATGACGAACACTGCCACGCGTTGATGCAGTCAGTTGTCCCTCGCCGTGAGCTATTCGTCGATCAACGTTGTCAGCGGCTTTGATTGCTACAGGCCAATGGACAAGTGTGTCTCTATCAGACTCAATCCCGTCAAACACCACATTGGTTGCATCGTAGCGATGGGTTCCGATGACGTTGTATTGTTTGTATTCCCCGTCGTCCCCTTCTGAAACCGTATGTTCTTCGTCGTGTATACCGTAGGCACATTCCACGGATGCATTATAGTCCGGGCTTGGGCCACCACTTCGGCCAAATGCACTGGTGCAAAAAAAAACAGCAATAACGAATACTCCCACACCAGTAGATAGAAAGCGTTGAGGGTAGGTCAAACTGATATTCATTGCGGTAATTCCATTAAACCGGGACGGAACCTACTTTGCGCTTTGTAGCGAAAGCAAATAGATTTCCGTAATGTAAAGACATAATCAAACTAAAAAGACAAACTGGATTTTGTGGTAACAGCTATGCGGGATTCGTCACTTTTCTTTGCATTCGAACATTGTCATCTCGATTATTACACATTACCAACGAGTGTTATGTGTTGTAAACAAGTACCAATCGGGCACTGAATTGAGAAGGTTGGTATTTGCAGGGAAGTAGCTTGAATTACTGCAATGAAAGGTTTGTTTACCCTATAGAAGCTATTACTTTCAGCTATCACTTAAGCACCGGATTTTCATGTAAATTCAGCCTTTGATACTGCTTGTTGTGGTGAATCCTCCTGCCACGGTGCTGGTAGGAGCATGAGAAAGCCCTAACAAAGTCTATATCAGGTGCGCTTAGCGCGTTTCAAGATAGCATGTTGTCCATTCGTAACAATCGTCATGCCCATGTTTACGATTGCGCTTGCCTAAGCCAGGATATCGCATCTGTCCAGATTGACGGTGGACTATGGAGGAGCCAGTTGTTGTGTCCGGCATTCTCAATCATATTGAGACGCTTGGGTTCCTCAAGATTCTGGTAGAGATCCAAGCCCAGCTCTGCGGGCACGATAGTGTCGTTGTCGGCCACCACGACAAGCTTTGGCCCATTGTAAAAAGAGAGTGATTTTATACTGTCGTATTCGTTTGTCAGCAATAAACGCACCGGCAGAAAAGGGTAGTGGTGTGACGCCACGTTGACCAGACGGTTCCATGGGGTGATCAGCACAATGCCACGTATCAGCGACGGCTCTCGCCCTGCAACCGCTGCAGCAACACCCGCCCCCAGTGATTCTCCAATCAACCATATGGGTTGCCCGTATTGCTCATGTGCAAGCTTGACGAGGTTGACAGCATCATCAACAAGTAGTGATTCCTGGGGTTTCCCTGGTCGAGGACCATAGCCGGGATATTCCGCCAGAATGACGCGCACGTCCAGCGCTGTTATTTGTTGCGCGTAATATTCGCGGTGACCAGCATGTCCGGCGTTGCCATGAAAAACGATCGCGGTTTCCAGAGGTGTTGGTCCTGCTGCAGGCTCTGCAACAAGACCAAGAACATTGTCAGCGGAAAATTCTGTGAGACTTCTATCTGCGGGCCATAGCGCCAGACCCTCTGGCACGTAGTTGTCGAGATTTGATCTGACTGGCAGGTACAGCAATCTGTTCTGGAACAGGTACAAGATCGCAATGAGTATCGCTATGATGAGAGTAGCGGCTGATAACAGGGATATCAGTTTCTGTAAGTAGGCCATTGAACACTATTGATGGTAACAGTAGAGGTATTCAGGCCTATCCTAAACTGAATACAGTCCTTGTTTACTGAGCTGACAATCACTGAGTACACGATTAGCATGAGTCATTCGGTGGTCAAGCATACGTGAAGAAAATTCCTGCAGATTTTGTTGGTGCCCTTTCTCTGACGCAAGGTTGTTCAGTTCATGTTGATCGTTCTCAATATCAAAAAACAAGGGTGGGATGCCACCATTAAAATGAACATACTTGTGGGTGTTACTGCGCAGAACAGCAAAATTGGCTTGTTGAGCAGGAAGCTGCCACTTTTTTTGAAATCGAGATGCCTTATCCAGCTCCCCAAGTTCCGCTTCGCAGAAAACATACTCTCGCCAGTTCTCAGGGATACCACCACCAATCAGGGGCAACAGGGATCTACCATCGAAGCTGCGTCGCAAACTCGTGTTCGCCCAGTCAGTAAGCGTAGGCGTGATATCGACCGACTCGGTAAATGCCCGAATGCATTTGCCAAAACCTGTCGGCTGTCGTGGGTCGCGAATGATCAGAGGGATTCGCAAAGCTGCATCGAACGGGGAGCTCTTACCCCACAGGTGTTGATCACCCAGCATCTCTCCATGATCAGCAGTAACGACAATCAAGGTGTTATCGTATTGACCGCTGTCACGAAGGTACTTGATCAGTCGGCCAATATGATCATCCACCTCCTTTGCAAGACCCAGATAGACGGCACGTAGTTCGGCCGTATGTTCTGCTGACAATGTCGTGAGATCACCATTGAATCCGATGTACAGCCCATTGTTGGAAGGCTCACTGAAGTAGGCGTCATGGAACGGATGCGAATCCCTTGATTGCGTGATTGATTTCCCCAGATGCGGGGGCGGAATATCACCAGGTGAATACAGAGAATTGTATGGCGCCGGGGCAACAAAAGGTGGGTGAGGGCGAATGTAGGTCACCATGGAAAACCAGGCGTCAGATTCCCGAGCCGACAACTCCTCTAAGGTGCGATCGGTGAGAAAGGCTGTATCGCTATCTTCTGCTCTGTAAAGTGCTGGTGAACGGATTGGTGAACCTTCCGGATCTTCGCTGTTCGCTGTTGCCTTGTCGAGTGGTGGTCGGTAGAGGTCCCAGTAGTTTGTCGGCAGCTTGTAGCCCTTACGTTTCAGATATCCTACCCAGGATCCAGGGTTCTCGAATCGCAAACGCACGATTTCTGCAAACCCCGGCGCCAGACCTTCATAGTTTTTCAGATCGGGATCGTTCGGGTGAAGTCCCATTGGATCGGCGCTGGAATCGGTGTAGCCAAAGAGCATGGGCTCGTAGCCTGCGCTGCGCATGTGGGTACCCAGCGTCTCATGCCTTGAGGAGAGTGGCGTACCGTTTCTGACTGAGCGGTGATTCATCGCATATAAGCCTGTTAGCAGACTTGCCCGCGAGGGTCCACAAGGGGTGGTAACAGTGAAATGGTTTTCGAAACTGGTGGCTTCACTCATCAGCGCTTGCAGGTGTGGCAGGGGGGCTACATCTGCCAACGCTCCAATGAGGCAGTCCGAGCGGAACTGATCGATGACAATGAGCAGCACCTTGTCAGGCATGATCGAACATCTCGCTAACTGAGTTCCTGCCACCGATGGCAAGCGACTTCGTGCTCAGTGCCCATATGTTCCAGCACAGGTTCTTTCTGTTTACAGATATCGATAGCATGTGGACAACGTGTGTGAAACTTGCAACCAGAAGGAGGATTGGTGGGTGAAGGGATTTCTCCCTCAAGTTTCTGCGCTGTACCGCGCTGGTCAGGATCTAGTGATGGAATAGCCGAAAGCAGCGCTTTGGTATAAGGATGGCGGGGTGCTTTGAACAGCTCACGCGTAGGGGCAGTTTCTACCAGGCGACCCAGGTACATGACGGCGACATGATCGCAGATGTGAGCAACCACGGATAAATCATGACTGATAAAAAGGTATGTCAACTGAAGCTCATCCTGGAGGGCTTTTAGCAGATTGAGAATGTCAGCCTGTATCGAGACATCCAGCGCTGCAACACTTTCGTCGGCGACAACAAACCGTGGGTTGGATACCAGCGCCCGTGCAATTGAAATCCGTTGTCGTTGTCCACCGGAGAACGCATGCGGAAATCGACGCAGATGTTCGAGATTCAAACGGCATTTGGCAGCGATATTCCTGACTTTCTCATCTGTTTCTTCGCGGCTTGTGGTGATGCCCATGACTTCCAGTGGCTCGGCAATGATATCCCGAACAGTCATTCGTGGACTCAATGCGGCATAAGGATCCTGAAAGATCAATTGGGCGCGTTTGCGATACTCTATCAGCTCTGACTTGGGCAGGCTGGCCAGATCATATTCCACCTCGCCGTCTGCGTACTGTACGCTGCCACCGGTTATCGGGGTGGCTCGCAGAATGGCACGCCCCAGCGTTGTTTTTCCTGATCCGCTTTCACCCACTAGTCCGAAAAACGAGCCTTTGGGTATTGCCAGGCTTACATCATCAACCGCGCGCAACATCTGTTTACGCGTAAATACACCTCCACCAATCGGAAAGTGAACGGACAGGTTATCAGCCTTGATCAGTGCCGACGTTGAGTTCATGGTTTTACCCTTTGCTCGGCTGTCACGAAACAGGCTGCCTTGTGATTATCACCAAAAGCCTCGTACTCTGGAACCGATTGTCTACAGCGATCCTGTGCCAGTGGACAACGGGTATGAAACACGCAACCGTCAGGGCGTTCAAGCGGACTGGGTATGTCGCCGGGTATGGGAAGAAGAGGAGTATCAAGATCGTCCAGTTTTGGTAGCGCGTTGAGCAGCCCACGAGTATAGGGATGTGCGGGATGGCGAATAACGTCGCGCACAGTGCCTTGTTCAACCAGTTTTCCCAGATACATTACGGCAACTTTATCAGCGGTTTGAGCTATGACCCCCAGGTCGTGGGTGATAAAGACGATCCCCATGCCAAACTCGGAAATCAGATCTTTCATCAAGTCAATCACCTGCGCCTGAATAGTCACATCCAGAGCGGTTGTGGGTTCGTCAGCGATTAGCAGGCTGGGGCGAGTAGATAAGGCCATTGCAATCATGGCTCGCTGGCGCATACCGCCCGAGAGTTCAAAAGCATATTGATCAAAGCGTTTTGAAGCATCCGAGATTCCGACACGGTCAAGCATTTCAATAGAGATGGCTCTGGCTTCGCGTTTGTTGACAGGTTTGTGCAAGAGCAGTTGCTCAACCATCTGATCGCCAATGGATATCGCCGGTGCAAAGCTGGCCATCGGCTCTTGAAATATCATTGATACCGCGCCACCGCGTATCACCTGCAACTCCTTGCCACTTTTCAGTGAGAGTACATCAATGGTGCGATTATCGACGTTCAGTGTAATGCTGCTATTCGGTCCGTAAACAGCGTTCTCGGGATTAAGCTTCATGAGGGCTTTTGCGGTTACCGATTTCCCCGAGCCTGACTCACCTACAAGTCCGAGAACCTCACCGGCTTTGAGCTCAAAGGACACATCATCCACTGCGGTAATCAAGCCTTCATCAGTCTCGAACTGAAGAGTCAGATTTTGAACGTTGAGTAAGCTCATTTTTTGCTTTGCGAGTAAGGATCGGCTGCATCACGAAGGCCATCACCTACAAATACAAAGGCCAGAACGAAAGCAATGAAAAACAATACTGGGATGAAATACCACTGATAATTAAGAATAACGTCGGCTTTCGACACGCTCTGCATGAGAGAACCCAGTGAATTCACAGGATCTGTCAGGCCAAGGCCGATAAAACTCAGTGCTGTTTCAGAACGGACCACATAGGGAAACGTAATCATCAGATCGACGATGATGTAGCTGGTAAAGCTTGGCAATAGATGCCGCCTGATAACGTGGCTTGACGATGCTCCGCAGAGCTCGGCAGCCAGTACGTATTCCTGGCTGCGTTCTGTCAGGAGGTGTGTCCGAATACGTCGCGCAAGAGTAGGCCAGCCAATTAGTCCCAGAATGCTGGCGATAAAGAAGAAGCGTGTTTCGGAACTCCAGGAATCTGGCATGAAGGCAGCCAGTGCCATAAAGAGGGGAATAGGCGGCACGGTTCGAATGGCATCGGTAATCATCTGTAGAACCGAATCAACCCAACCACCAAAGTAGCCAGCGACTCCGCCGATAATGAGCGCGAGGAAAAAAGAAATTAGCACGCCCAACGTGCCGACCGCCAGCGACGTATTTATGGCATGGAGGGTTCTTGCATAGATATCTTTACCCGATGCGTCCGTTCCGAAAAGATGAATGCCGCCTTCACTAATCCCGAAAAGGTGCAGGTCAGTCGTTAATGCCTTGAAATCCACATCGAACATCGTCCCGGGTAGATTCCAGTCAATATCGATGTAGCTGTACTCCCAGCTGCGAACAAAGAACTCTACATAGCGCCGATTTTCACGATTTTCTGTAATGACCCAGCGAAAGTTGGTTTTTATCGATCTCTCACGCTCCAGTGTATACAGAAACGGTCGGGCGGAAAAACCGTTTTCGTCCCAGAACTTGGGAATCTGGGGAGGGCCATTCTCGTATTCAGTGTCGCGCCCCGAGATATTGGGTGCGTACGGCGATAGAAACGGCGCAAAGAACCCCATGAGAATCATCACGGTTAGTGCAACAGCTGCCACCATCGCAGCGCGATTCTGCTTGAAGCGTGCGCGGATCAATTGACCCTGTGAGGCCGTAAAGTAGGCCTCTTTCAGTTTTTGCGATTTGTCGGTATCGCTTTTGCGCGAGAAAATATTCATGCGCCGATAAGCCCTTTTCGAATGCGTGGATCCATAAGTGCCAACAGAATATCGGTGAAGAAATTGACGAGAACTATGCTCGCGGTTAACAGAAAGATGATGGCTCCGGCCAACTGCTGATCATTGGAACGAGCAAGAGATTCGATCAGAAGTGCGCCGGCTTCTGTCAGGGTAAGAATCAGCGCAACCACTGGCAACTCGTTAAATATCCGGTTCAAATCAAACCCCAGGGAATTGACAACCGGGCCCATGGCATGTCGTGCAGGGTAGCGCCATAGTAGTTTTGATCCGGAAATGCCACGCGCCGACGCAGCTGTCACATAGAGCTTACCCACTTCATCAAGCATCAAGGCGCGAACGGTTTGCAGGGCAAATGCCGTTGCCGACCAGCCTAGAATAAAAATGGGAAGCCAGGCACGTGAAAGGAAATCCAGAAATTTGTCCGTGGACCAGGGCGCGTCCCTGTATTCTGCCGAGAACAGCCCGGTTAGTGAATCTCCAAAGAGCACCGTTGATATCAACATGATGATCAACGCCAGTAAGAAATTGGGTAAGGCAAGCCCAAGGTAGCTTACAAAGCGCAATGAATTATTGGCAATAGCACTGCGGGTAACGGCTGAGTAGATGCCGACCGGTATGGCAATGGCATAGGCCACAGCTAATGCGGCCAGACAGATTCCCAGGCTTATCCAGAATTTATCGCTGAGAAGCTGGTTGATATCGAGACGTAAGATACAGCTGTCGCCAAAATCGCCGCGCAGGAAAACGTTAGATACCCAGCCAACCCACCGTTGTATGAACGGTTTGTCCAGACCCAGTCTACGTTCCTCAGCCTGAATATCATCGATTGTAATTTGCGCGCCTTGGGTATTCTTGAAAGCCAGGTAGCGCTCTGCACAGTTTCCCGGGACAAGTTCCATCAGACTGAAAACAATCAGTGAGACAGTCAGTAAAGTCACTAACGATAAGCCCGCTCGGGTGAGCGCGAATTGTATAAATCTAAACATGGTGAATTCTAGTGTAGTGGAGCATACAAATCTCTGAATGAACGTTTTGCAGGTTCCACTACACTAGCCAGCAGGTCTTCGGTTACAGATACGTCGACCAGGGAACAGACCAGACCGGTCTGTTCCCTGACGAGCTTTGCCAGCGTTTTCATGTACAACGCAAACCGCCTTGAACGTCGTACTACTCGTTCAGGAACCACTGTGCAGCGAGGTAGGGGTACGTCCTGTAGTACTCGTAAGACGCCGTCTTGAACTCTGTGACATTCACCAGCGCATTGCGATGGTAGATAGGGTCTGGCGTCATGGCGGTGCCGATGAACAACAGATTCTCTACCATGTTCTCTACCAGGCGCGCACCGAGTTCGTCAGATTCTGCTGAACCGACAGGCGTTGACTGGAAGGCATTGATGTCATCATTCAACTGCTTGACATAATCAGGCGGCTCAACACCCTTGCTTCCGTCAGATTCTAACCATTCGCCCCACAGCATACCGACGCGATGTGCAAAGTAGTTTTCGAACGGTGCTACCCACAACTCATTGTTGCCCAGTACGATACCCAGAGGCTGGCCTTTTTCCCACATGCCAACATCCAGGGCATTGGATGACTGTGCCGAGCGATATTCGTCCGGGGTGATCTCCTTGACGGTTGTCTGTACGCCAGCTTCTGACCAGTATTGACCTACCAGTTCTACAACCTGACCGGCAATTCCCTGTGTTGCAAATTGCATGTTCAGGACAAACTTGTCCCCATTGGGCAATTCACGAAAGCCGTCACCGTCTTTGTCGACCATCCCAATCTCGTCAAGCAGACCTTTTGCACCTTCCAGATCATATTCGATGGCATAGCTTGCCCATTTGGGATCAACAAAGTCCGGTGCTGGTGAGAAGCCGATGTACTGCTGGGGTACACCCTGGCCAAAGTAGGCAGCTTCGTTCAGATCATCGCGATTGATGGCAATGGACATTGCCCGGCGAAAACGCAAATCGCCGAAAACTTCCCGCTTGGCAGGATCTTCAGAGGTGACGTTGAACGAGAAAGCATGAATGGCCACACGAGGTCTGATATCGATTGTGTAGTCACCCTTTTCCTGATTCTCCAACAGTAGAGGAACATCAGATAACTGCAATGATTGCGTTTTGTAATCCACTTCACCGTTGACCAGTTTCAGCAATCGTACCTGTGCATCGTTGATGTATTGCTCATCCTGTTCACTGATGTAAGGTAGTTGATTGCCTTGAGTGTCCACCATAAAGAAGTAGGGATTGGCGACCAGGCGGCGGCCTTCCGTTGTGTCAGATATGTAAATATGACTTTCCAGTGTCGGCATGACATCGCTTGGCAGATTGCCTGCCTTGTCAGGGTTGTTCAACAACGGTGTGGGTGTGTCCGTCCAGTCAGAGCTGCCGAAGTAGGCATTGACAACGGCGAGGCCGTTTTCAAATCCCGCTTCCCTGGCGAGAGTATCTGCATCAGGATTGATATCCGGATGGTATTGTCCGAGTAAATGTTTTGGCTGAAAACCTTGTGCGAAAGAGGTAGCAAAGTGCGCCAGCAGACCGGGCTTGGGAGCCGGCAGGTTGAAGCGCACGGTTTGCGGATCGACAACGTCCACTGTCATCGGCTCACCGCCGACCAGCACATAGTCTTTGGGACTTTCGATCACCTTGGAATCCAGGGCCAGATTGTCGTACCAGAACTTGACATCTTCCGCAGTGAAAGGCGCACCGTCTGACCACTTGTGACCCTTTCGCAGCATGAATGTCAGCTGTGTGAAATCGTCATTCCATTCCCAGGATTTGGCAACGTTGGGCACGATGGTGGTCAAGTCGTCCGCGTAGCGGACGAGGTTGACGTGACGTGTGGACAAAAAATCGGATGTGCCGGCTTCGGTCGCATTGGATAGTGCTCTGAACGTTCCGCCATACTGGCCGATGGATTCGTAGGGGATGATAACAAGCGGCTCTTCAGGCAGCCGCTCGGCTACCGGGGGTAGTTCCGGGTTACCCCGAATTTTCCCGTTTAATTCAGCAATATCCGGATTTTCGGAAAAACTGAGCTCGCAACTTGCAAGTCCTTGAAATTCCGCAAGATCATACTGTTGTGGGTATTCGCCCGCAGCAACGCCCTGTGGGTCAGCTGCGGTGACTGGCGGACACTCGGCATATACCGTACCTGCAATAAACAGCAGGCTTGTAGACAAAAAAATTCGCTTCACTGAATAACTCCTTATGTCATTTAACTTGTCGGGCTTGAGATGTGGCACGAGACAACCACGCGGAAGACCTGTCTATTACTGTCACGTTACGTTTACAGAACAAAAAATACAAGCGTGTTAAACAATCTTGTTTGCTCTTTGACGCATCAGGATAAAAACGTCGCATGACAGGGCAATAGCTTCGTTCTTGCTCTAAATGTGTGCGAGCGCGCAGAAACCGACCTGTAACCCGATAGGTAGGCAAGTGCTTATACGATCTGGACATTCAGCATACGCTCCTGGGCACGAAGCCGCGGGTCGGTCGAGCGAATCGTTACGCGCTTGCCTTCCAGAATCTCAACGCAACGTGCCAGCGTATCGTCGCTGAGTCGTTGCATGGCCTCATGTGTAAAGAACGTCAGATGAGGTAGAAGAATGACGTTGTCACGGCCATACAAGCTTGCCAGAGCATGTGACGTCTTGTTAAGAGGCTCACTGGCATAGACGTCGAGCCCTGCAGCTCTGATCTGCCCGGTATCGAGTGCGCTCCTCAGTGCAGCTTCATCCACAAGCGCTCCGCGTGAAACGTTGATAAAGACGGGGTGTCGTGTCATGGCAGCGAACTCGTTAACGCCGATCATGGCTGACGTTTCGGGGTTCAGAACCGTATGAATTGATACAACATCTGCCTCGTTCAGGAGTGCATGCAAATCGTCGACCTTGCACAAGCCCATGCTGGCCATTGCTTCACGACTGACGTGAGGGTCGTAGGCAATGACATTAGCGCCGAAACCTTGCCCTGCCATGCGAGCAAATGCACAACCGATGCGTCCAGCGCCGACAATGGCAACACATTTTCCGCTGATATCGCTTCCCAGCCAACTAGAAGCAGGATTAAACCACCCCTGTTGTTGCATGGCTACATGCATTGGCAACAACCGTTTCATCAGCGAGAGCATTAGGCAGAAAGCGCCTTCAGCGACAGTTTGTTCAGCGTACTCCGGCACATTAACCACCGGTATACCGGCGTCAGTGGCAGCCGGGATATCTATTGCATCGATACCCACACCATATTTTACGATTCCGCGTAAATGTGGTGCACTGTTTATGGCCGATGCGGTAATCGGTGTGTAGCACATAAGCAGCAGGTGAGCTTCCCTCAGTGCATTGCACAGCGAGTGAGAGTCGATATCTCCTTCCAGTAATATCAGCTGGGCGCCGGCATCCCTCAGCGCTGTATCGATAGCAGGGCACTCGATCTCTGAGTCGGTACGAACGATACGGACACCTTCAAGGTTCATATTGATGCGCATGTGTAATGCTTATCCCATGATAACTACATCAGCTGAAAATCGAACACTGCATAAAACGCTCTGAATGGTCATTCCCGAGAAGGCGGGAATCTATTCCAGACCCGCTATGCGACATTCTTCCACCAGCGATTCTTCTATGACGTTCAAGGCAAAGTCCAGTTGTTCGTCTGTAAGAATGAGAGGGGGTGTCAATGTCAGTGTATTGCCAAGTGAGAGCTTGAAAGACAGCCCCTTGTCAAGACATCGATAAAGTATCGCCTCGGCAAGATCCTCGGCTGGTGTCTTGGCTTCGGGGTCAGTCACCAGTTCCATTCCGAACAACAGGCCGCGACCTCTGACATCTCCGATGACCTTGTACATTGATTGCATGTTACGCATTCGGGCCAAGGCCTTTTCCCCAAGTCGTGCTGCGTTTTCAACCAGACCTTCCTGCTCGATAATGTCGATGGTGGTCAAACCGGCCATCGCGCTAACTGGATTTTTTTCGTGCGTGTAATGACCGAAGGCATACTCGGCGCCGACATCCAGCTCCGGAGCCGTGACAACTGCGGCAAGGGGCAGGATGCCGCCACCCAGTGCTTTACCCATCACCAGTATGTCAGGCACAACGTTGTCGTGTTCGCAAGCGAAGAACTTGCCTGTCTTGCCAAGGCCTGTGGGGATTTCGTCGAAAATCAGCAGCGCCCCGTGATCGTTGCAGGCCTCTCTTACTGTTTCCCAGAAGCCCGGTGGCGGTATGTAGGGTACCGCTCTGGCGGGTTCTGCAATCATTGCCGCGACATCGCCTTCTTTCTCGAGTACGTAGCGAACAAAATTGGCACATGTCAGTTTGCACAACTCAAGTTGCGGTTGGCCGTTCAGATCAGGATATCCATAGGGGCAGCGGTAGCAGGCAAACGGCGCTATGTGCTGGGTGCCGCTAAGCAGCGGCCCGACAGCATGTGAGCGAAACATCTGTTCTCCACTGATGGATGCAGCGCCAAAGCCTGCACCATGAAACGCATCCCAGAAGGAAATGGTCTTGTGCCTGCCAGTGGCTGCACGCGCAATCTTGAGGGCGACCTCGACTGCTGATGAGCCTCCAGTGGTAAAAAGCACTTTTGACAGGTTACCGGGTGCAAGTTCACCAAGCTTTTTCGCCAGGGCAGTAGCGGGTGCACAGGCAAAACGTCTTGGTGCAAAAGGCAGCTCATCCATCTGCTTGCTGATGGCTGCCTTAAGCTTCGGATGTCCGTAACCGATGTGATGAACGTTGTTACCGTGGAAATCCAGATAGCGATGACCCTGCGTGTCTTCGATATAAGCGCCTTCAGCGCGCGCTATTGTCGACAGGCACGGTGTGGACACTGATTGATGAAGAAAGTACCTTGCATCGTCATCCAGCATCTGACGCGTTGCATCATCATGATGACGCTCGGACCAGGCTTTGCGTCTGGACGAGGTGTTGACTTCGCTTTCGCCGAGGGCAGGTTTGGTCATCACCTTTGACCTGCTATCTCGGCCAGGGCAGGGAGTAGGTCTTCACGTTAGTGAAGTACTTCATGGCCTCGAGCGCACCTTCCTTCACACCGTTCCCCGAATCCTTGATCCCACCAAAAGGAGACATTTCGATACGATAACCGGGTTGTTCCCAGATGTTGACAGTACCAACGTCCAGTCCTTCAATGAAGGCGGTAGCTCGGTGCAGATTGTTAGTGCACACACCCGAAGACAAACCAAATTGTGTGGAGTTGGATATTTCCATCACGGCATCATCGTTGTCCGGTACACGCACTATCGGCACAATCGGTCCAAACGTCTCTTCCATCACGAGTTCGCTATCGTGTGGAACATGATCAACAGTGATGGGTGGAAGTAGTGCACCCCTTCTTTCAGGGTGATACAGAATTTTTGCACCAAGACGCTCGGCGTCGAAGACGCGATTTTCGAAAACTTCGGCTGCCTTGTCATGGATAACGCAGCCCAGCTGCGTTTCCGGATCCATGGGATCACCAAACTTCAATGCCTTGGCACGTTCAAGGATACGAGAAACCAGCTTGTCGGCAATGGATTCCTGAGCAAGAATACGCTTGACTGCGGTGCAACGTTGTCCGGAGTTACCCGTTGCACCGGCAACCGCGATGGTCGCTGCCTTGTCCAGATCTGCATCGCTGAGATCGTTAAGAATGATGAGTGGATCGTTACCACCCAGTTCAAGTGCCTGACGCTTGTATCCGCCTTTGGCGGCAATGATTTTTCCAACAGGCACGCCACCTGTGAAAGTAATGATCTCGATGTTTTCATTGACAACCATTTCATCACCAATATCTGCAGGCATGCCAGTCACGATCTGGAACATCTCGGGTGGAAGGCCGGCTTCATAGAGTATGTCGGCCAGGGTAATTGCCGTCATGGGAGTTAGTTCTGTCGGCTTGCACACCATGCAGTTGTTGGTCGCAATGGACGGTGCTATTTTGTGCGCCACCATATTCAAGGGATGATTGAATGGTGTGATGGCGGAGATAGCGCGTACTGGCTCACGTTTGGTGAAAATCTTACGATCCTTGCCGTGCGGTGTCAGGTCGCAGGAAAAGATCTGCCCGTCATCGAGAATGGCCAGCTGGCCAGTGAGCATAAAAACATCATAGGAGCGGCCGGTTTCGTACAAGGCGTGCTGATGACAAATGCCCAGTTCAAGCGTTAGCCAGTGAGCGATTTCTTCCCGCCGCTCGCGAATCAGTTCTGCCGTTTTGAACAGGATTTGCTGGCGCTCATAGCGCGTCAGCCTGGGTCGATAGTTGGCCGCAATTTCAAAGGCACGTTTGGCATGTTCTGCCGTGCCTGCCGGTACTGTTCCGATAACCTCATTGGTGTAGGGATAGAGGACTTCGATAACATCGTTGGTGAAGACTTTCTCACCACCGATGCGCATGGCTTCCTTACGAACTGTGTGAGAGGACATAGTCATGAATTTCCAATTTGCGCAGCCTGGCAGGCCACGTTGATGATGTCGAAGTTGCGAAGTTCAGGTGCTGTTGCCAGAGACTGCATGGGACGGTTGACAATGAAGGGTACGGTTTGCTCGGTTAGGCCGCCGTGCGAACGCAGCGGTACGTCCAGAGCTGCCAGGTCGTGCCGATGTTCGCTGGTGCCTACCGTGACATTCTCTCCACTGATGATGACGATGTCGCCAATTCGATCAGGCGGCAGATCATATTGCTTGCAGGCCTGAACCTTGTCGAGTACGACATCGATACCATCGAGTGCCAACAGCTGGTCAATGACCTTGCTTTGATCCGCACCCACTGGAAGATAGGCGGTTCCGAATGAACCCAACGCACCGTGGTGGACAACGTAGGGGTCAGTAATGGGCAGAATAAGCCGGGCCTCGTCCTTGCCAAGCCATTCGTCAAGAAGGTCCTGAACATAGATAACATTGGGAGAGCCGTCCGCATGATGCTTGGGTTTCATGCCATGGTCTGCGGTAATCACGATAGCCGCCCCTTCTGCATCCAGTTCGGTCAGGTATTTGTCGAAATTGGCATAGAAAGAATTGGCTTCCGTATCACCGGGTGCATGCTTGTGCTGGATGTAGTCGGTAGTGGTCAGGTACATGACATCGGGTTTGAATTCTCTTAACAGTTTGATGCCTGCGGCAAAGACAAATTCTGACAGTGCTGCGGAATAGACTTCCGGCACCTCCATGCCAAGCCAGTTTGCTGCGTTATCAATGCCATGCTCACCCGGGGTGGTCTGATTAGCACGCTCTGAGGAAAAGCAGATTGCGCGATTGTCGTCAAAGGCCATTCCGTCCGCGAGCAGAGCGCGCAGTTTATCTTTGGCGGTAACAATGGCAACGCGTTGCCCATTGTTATAGAAAGCGCTGAAGATTGTTGGTGCACGCAGGAATTTTGGGTCATTCATCATGACCTCCTCACCAGTGTCCGGATCGTAGAGGAAGTTGCCACAGATGCCGTGCACCGCAGGGGGACGGCCAGTGGCAATGGACATATTGTTCGGATTGGTGAAGCTGGGTATCACGCTGTGCGCAAGGCGGTCCGTGCCTTGTTCGCGAATGCGCTTGAGCGTTGGCATGAGGCCTGCCTCGATCGCTGCGTCGAGATAGGCAGGTTCGCACCCATCGAGACAGATGGCTATGGCACAGACAGGTGGTACGTCATATTGGCGATCGTTGACGGTCAGTTGGGAGGGCATGGGTTATTATCGTGTCCGTAATTGAGATGTAATGTTTGATTCGTGTTGTTGCGCAGGCGTATGAAACCGTTGATGTCCAAAGCGCGCATTTGAGCATTCAGGCATGGAGTTTTTCGCGTTCGGCATAGGCCTCGGGTGGCGCCTTGGCGTTGTCTACACCCATAGTAAGCAAGGTTTTTTCGGCAGCTTGTACAACTTGTTGCATCACATGTGTGTCCAAGTGTCCTATGCACCCTATACGGAAACTGTCAACGACCGTCAGTTTGCCGGGATAGATAATGAATCCCTCACTTTTCATCAAATCGTAGAAAGTCTCGAATACAAATGCCGAGTGCGCCGGATTGAAAAAGGTGACGATGATGGGCGAGAGCCATTGATCGGGTAACAGCGTGTCGAAACCCAGCTTTCGCATGCCAGCTACAAGGGTGTCCCTGTTGGCCATGTATCGTGCGCCACGCGCCGCTACGCCACCTTCCTGCCTGTGCAAGTGCAATGCTTCTGTAAATGCTGCAAGAGTATGAGTTGGTGGTGTAAATCGCCATTGTCCTGTTGTCTGCATGGTATGCCACTGGTCATGCACATCGAGACTCAAAGAAGGGCTACAACCCTTAGCACCTTCAAGAAGGCTTTTGAGAGCTATGACGAATCCAAAGCCTGGTACTCCTTCTATGCATTTATTGGCCGACGATACCAGTGCATCATATTGAATTTCCTGACTGGATAAGCAGAGAGCGCCAAATGCGCTCATGCTGTCTATGAAAAGTTTACGACCGGCTGCATAGGTTGCTTTTGATATTTCATCAATCGGGTTCAGGATGCCGGAACTGGTTTCACAATGGATGGCGATGACGTGGGTAATCTCCGGATCAGCTGTTAATGCTTTTGTTACTTCGCTACCGCGTGGCGGCAGGTAGTCACCTTTATCGATGAGCGTATAGGCGCGTCCAAGGTACGTTAGAATTTTGGCTGTGCGTAGTCCGTAAGCGCCATTGGCCAATACCAGAGCCTTTGCGTCTCGTGGTAACAGTGACCCGAGCATTGATTCTACTGCAAATGTTCCGCTACCTTGCATCGGTACGCAATCGAAAGCGTCGTCTCTGTCATCGATCATTTCGAGTAACTCAGAACGAATTTGCCTTGTCATGGCACGGAAGTCTCCGTCCCAGGAGCCCCAGTCGCGCAGCATGGCGTGTTTCACTGATGAGGCGGTTGTTAGCGGTCCGGGAGTGAGTAAGTAGGGTTCGCCGCCTTCAGGGGCAGGAAGAGGGGCGCTGCCGAAGCTTGAGTTATCAGTCATCAGGTGATTGCTCGACGGGCCTTTCGATACGCCCATAAGTTTGGAATGCGATTTTGATAGCGAGAGCATACCGATGTGTCAGGTATATGTATAATCGATATTTTAGATATATATATTAGTTTTGCTGATATGTTACGGCTGATAGATCAACGTTGTTCTGATTGTCTATTCAGCTTACCCCCGCTCAGGAAACATTCGCTATTTGATATGCGCTTCGTTCAACTCAAGGCATTCCATTTTGTTGCCACGCTAGGTGGGTTTTCTCGTGCTGCACAGGCCCTGCATGTCACCCAGCCTGCGGTCTCGGACCAGGTTCGCAAGCTCGAAGCCGAGTACGACATCAAGCTGTTTGATCGCAATAAAAAGCAGGTTGTTGTTACAGACGCCGGGCAAACCTTACTGGAGATAACACATCGTCTGTTTGAGGTTGAACAGCGTGCACTGGAGTTTCTGAGCGAATCGAGAGATTTGCACACGGGTACATTGCGGATAGTCGCTGATTCTGCCCACCACATGACGCAGATTCTGGCGCGATTCAGGCAGGAGTTTCCCAAGGTATTTATTTCGGTAAAGTCAGGCAATTCGGCTCAGGTTATCGACCAGCTGAATCGCTATGATGCCGACATCGGGGTACTGGGAAATATTCCTGACGAGACCAACCACCATATCGTCACACTGGACTCCACACCTATTATTGCCTTTACCTCGACAGATAGTGATTACGCTGCGCGAAAATCGGTGACGTTAAAAGAGCTGTGCAGTTGGCCGCTTGTCATGCGTGAACAAGGATCACGCACACGCGCAAAAATCGAGGAACAGGCCCGTCTTGCCGGGTTCAGACTGAACATCAGCATAGAGGCTGAAGGGCGCGAAGCGGTGCGTCAGATTGTTGCGGCAGGAGGTGGCGTGGGGATTGTGTCGCAGGCCGAGTTCGCCGCCAGTCCGGATTTGCACAACATTCGAATTCGTGATGCCACGCTGAACATGGAAGAGGCTATCGTCTGTTTGCGCGAGCGGCGCGATAACCGCCTTATCAGCCGGTTCATGGAACTGGCCAAAGTGCGTTCCGATCGATAAGCCGCTAGTGGACCCGGATTTACACCATGTTTGATTCTTGTGAGATCCGTTCAGTTAGAAATCAGCTCTTGACTTGAACCATGGTTTAAGTTGAAGAGTTCTGAGTATTCAATCGGTATGCAAGCAAAAATCAATGAGTGTCAATAGCCTGAATGACGCTGTAAATGGACTGATGAAGTTCAGATGCAAGGTAATAGCCATAGCAGGGCTGCCCATCGTCGCGTGTAAGGTTCCGTTGCTGCTCGCGTTATTCGGGTTTGGCGGATGAGGTGCTGCTGCTCAATGACTGAACTTTCGCCGATCGTGCAAACAACAGGGATAACCGTGGGTCTTCTGGATGTTGCTAAGGTCACAATTGCTCTGAGTGTAAATTTGCCTTAGGCCAAATGAACGCAGACTACAGGGCCCTGTTTGTTACCCCCTTTATTCGAATCCCACTGTGGGTAGCAGCAGATTCAGTTGTTCGCGAAGCGCGGATGCAAGTTGCGGGTCGGCAAGTTCGCCGCTGTCAGAATTGAATGTCTGTGAAAAGCGCCCAACCGACAAGCTTCCTTTGATATCCGCACCAAAGTAGCTCGCTGCCTCCAAGGCTGTCTTGAGTACATTGGCGCCACCGCCGGCTCCGGGTGAAGCTGCCATGATGACCATGGGTTTGTCCTGAAAGACATTTCTATCGATGCGGGAACACCAATCGAAAATATTCTTGAATGCCACGGTGTAAAGACCATTGTGTTCGGCATAGGAAATCAACAGGGCGTCAGCTTGTCCTATGGCTGCATAGAACTGTCTGGCAGCTTCAGGTATTCCGTCGGTGGTTTCTCTGTCGATGCTGTAGATGGGCATTTCAAAATCATTGAGGTCGAGAATGTCGATATCAACTGTGGGGTGGATCTCCTCCTTCAAGATCTCGGCCGCATGTGTTACCAGCTGCTTGTTGATTGATGCCCGGCTATTACTTGCCGCGAATACCAGAACTTTTTTTAGAGTGGACATGAGGATTTTGAATTGGATGAGTTTGGGGTTGTGAGTCGTTTGCCGGGGATTGCCTTCAGCCCGGCGCTGGAGCTCAAGTCAACGAGCGATATGCGGGAACGCATCGGTGCGGGCATGTTTTTCGAATATACCGGGAGTATATCCTGCTTGAATTGCTAGATCGGGTGGCAAATTCGATACGTCAAGGTGAGACTATTAAGACCCCCACTGGACGTTATCAGTGGTTTAAAAGGCTCGAACTCTTCAATTTTTACTCATCTGTATACCTTCTCCTGTTGAATTT
This sequence comes from Granulosicoccus sp., assembly GCA_045106195.1. Lineage (GTDB taxonomy): Bacteria > Pseudomonadota > Gammaproteobacteria > Granulosicoccales > Granulosicoccaceae > Granulosicoccus. The sequence goes on along the minus strand of JBGCEH010000008.1, from coordinate 34,619 downwards.
TCTTCAGCGAGAACCGATAATGTTAATCAAATGATTAAATTATTTGGCCGATTACAGACTTTCCGCCCGATTTTTTACCTGAACCGAGATATCACATGAGATTAAACCGAGCACTTTTCGGTGACATATTCTGGTCCGTGGTGACAATACTTATCATCGCCGCCGGAATTGTCGGTTTCCAGACGATGCGAGCATTGCAACAGCCGGTAGAGCCATCTGCTGTGGTGCGCGCAGTAGCCGTGGTCGAGTCGCAGCCGCTGGTTTTTCATTCCGGGCCCATACCCGTAAGGGGTACAGGCTTTATTGCACCCGTACGTCAGGTGGCTGTCGCTCCGCTGGCCAGTGGAAGGATCACGGCGTTGCACCCGGCTTTGATAAATCTTGGACGCGTCAGGCAAGGTGAAGTGCTGGTTCAGCTTGATGATCGCGCGCCACGGGCAGAACTGTCGCGCAGGACATCAGAAATTGCGTCCACGCAGGCTCGACTATCGTTAAACGATACCCAATTGGAGCGATCCCGTTCACTCAGGCGACGTGGTGTTATTAGTCAGGATGAGCTGGATCAGCTCGAAGCACAACAAACCGAGCTTTCTGCTGCGCTGGCAAGTGCCGAGTCGGCGCAGGTATCGGCCGAAATCAGTCTTGATCATATGCGTGTGTTGGCACCGTTCGATGCGCGGGTCATGTCGCGTCAGGCAGAAATCGGTGATGTAGTTTCAGCAGGCTTTACGGTTGCCGAGTTGTACAGCGACGATAATCTGGAGGTGACCGTTCCTCTGGCGGAAAACGAGGCGGTACTGATTCCCGGGTTACTATCGATGAATCGGGCTGGTAGGCAGTCGGGTATTGGCTCTGACAACGCTCGTGTAAGCGTCGAGTTTGGCGGACAACGCCATGAGTGGGTCGCATCGCTAACCCGAGTTGCTGGCATGCTGGACAGTCAGTCACGCTTGCTCGATGTCACTGTGACACTGGACAATGACAAGGCAGAGGCTGCATTGGTGAACAGCTATGCAACAGTGACTATCGATGGACTAGTGGATTCATCTGTATTGCAATTGCCTGCCAGCGCACTCAGAGCCGGTGACACAATCTGGTTAGCACAGCGAGGTAAGCTCGATATAAAAGACGTCGAGGTTCTACATATTGACAGCGGCATTGCCTACGTTAGAGCACGCAATGTGTTGAGCGCCAGCTCTCAGCTGATAACAAGCACGCTTGATGTTCCTGTAGACGGTATGGCGGTTCAAACTGCCACCGTACCTCTTGGCGCATTGACGCTAAATCCATGAACACGATCATTCGCTGGATTACCACGCATCCGGTTGCCGCTAACCTTGTTATCGCCATTGTTGTTCTGGCCGGGATGGTCAGTGCATCAGGCCTGACTCAGAAAACATTTCCAGATTTCTCTCTGGAGGTGATACAAGTCAGTGTTGTCTATCCAGGGGCATCGCCTACAGAAATAGAGCAAAGCATTGTCAGACCCATTGAGGATCAGTTGTCGGGTATCGACGGTGTTGATGAGGTCACTTCCTCGTCAGTGGAAGGACGCGGCTCCGTAGAATTGAGCTTGCAGTTAGGTGAAGATGTGGCTGCCACTCTGGATGAGGTTAAGAGCGAAATAGATCGCATCACAACTTTCCCGGATGATGCGCAAGCGCCCACGGTCGTACAGGCCAGTCAACCGGAACGCGCGCTCGAAATTACCGTGTTTGGTGATGCCAGTGAAGCTGTTTTGAAAAGCACTGCCGAGCGCTTGAAGGATGACTTGACCAGACTGCCTGGCGTATCGTTTGTGCAACTGGGCAATACGCGTGCTGATCAGATCACGATTGAAGTCAACCGTGAAAAGCTGGAAGCCTATGATCTGACTTTACAGGACGTTGGCGATGCGATTGCGACCAACTCCATTGAGCTACCTGCTGGCACACTTGACTCTGCAACGTTGAAAATACCGTTGCGGACCATTGGCAGAAATTTTACGCGCGATGATTTTGAAGACATCGTAGTGATCAACAGCCCACGTGGCGGTCAAGTGCGTCTGTCGCAGATCGCAACTGTGGTGGATGGTTTTGAAGCGCTTGATCTTGAAGCCAGATTTAATGGAAAACGAAGTGTTTCCGTTAATGTCTATCGAGTTGGCTCAGAGCAGGTACTGGAACTGGTCGCTCAGGCAAAGACGTTCATAAACGAGGAGTTTCAGCATACCTTGCCGCAGGGTATAGATGTCGCGCTTTGGCAAAACGATGCGCAGGATCTGCAGAATCGTATGGACTTGCTGATCAAGAACGCGGTTATCGGTATGGCGCTGGTGATGTTGTGTCTTACCCTGTTTCTGGACTTCAGGCTTGCAGCCTGGGCATCGATTGGTATTGGTGTGTCATTCGTTGCCAGTTTTGTCGTCATGGGTGTACTGGAAATGTCGATCAACATGATTTCGCTGTTCGGATTCATACTTGCCATCGGCATTGTGGTAGATAACGCCATTGTTATTGGCGAGAACGTCTACAAGAATGGTGAAAACGGATTGTCAAGCATGGAGGCTGCTGTGCAAGGTGCGCAACGCATGGCTGTTCCCGTCATATTCTCCGCATTGACGACTGTTGTCGCGTTTACGCCTCTACTGCAGTTGCCGGGCATTCTTGGCAAATTTCTCGGGGACATTCCCAAGGTCGTCATCATAGTCCTATTTCTTTCACTTCTGCAGTCTCTGTTTATTTTGCCGCGTAATTTATCCGGTATTGATTTCTCTCCCGCTTATCGTCCCAATGTGGTGTTACGACTGCTGGCCCGGATTCGTGGATTTATCGATGCCTGGTTACGTCGATTCATTGATGGGCCTCTGGATTCCTTATTGCGGTTTTCAAGTAAGCGCTGGTCAATACCTCTGGCTGTTGTCATTGCCCTGATGATTCTTACCGTAGGCTTGATGCGTTTCGGCTATGTAAAATTCAGTTTCTTTCCTTCGATAGAAGGCAGTTACGTGACAGCCGATATTGAAATGGCCAAGGGGACGAACTTCGATAGAACAGCACTGGTCGCAGAGCGCATCAAGCAAGCGGCTGTTGAGGCGGGTCGGGAGATAGATGAGCGTTATGGTACCGTTCGCGCAAGTGCGAGTAGCGAGGTGGGTGCCAGCACATTGCCTGCCATCGAAGGTGTGCAACTTATCGTGGGGCAAGGGGCCATGGTGAGTGGTCCGAATGGGGGGCCAGGAGATGCCAACAGTGCCGTGGCTCATGTGCTGGTGAAATTGACAGATCCAGAGCTTCGAACATTCAGCACAAGTGAGTTTGAAGCCTTGTGGCGTGAACGTATAGGACAGCTGGCTGGGCTCAAACGATTGAATCTCAGCGCATCGGTTGTCAATGCAGGTGATCCGATAGCACTGGAGCTATCGTTACCGGATGGCCAGGATATCGTGCCTGTCCTGGAGGATGTGTATCTTGCCCTGGAAAGTCTACCGGGTGTTTATGACTTGCGAGATGATGCCTCTCAAGGGCGTCTCGAGTACACGCTTGCGTTGAAGGATGAGGCACGGTTGTATGGCTTGTCATTAACCGATCTGGCGCTGCAAGTACGTCATGCATTCAATGGTTTTGAAGCCACGCGTATTCAACGCGGTGATGATGACGTGCGAGTATTTGTCAAACTTCCCGAATACCAGCGTACCGGTATCGAGGATTTGCTGGCAACACGGATTATCGCAAGAGGCGGTGAGCGGCTGGCTCTGGACAGTGTGGCTATCGTTAGTGAGGGCTCTAGCCCCAGCGAAATATTGCGTCGTGACGGCCGGACCATTACCTCGATCAATGGGGACGTTGATTTTGCGACCCTGACCGCACAGGAGGCTAATACCTTCATCAGAGAGAATGTTGTTCCCGATCTGACGTCGAAATATCCGGGTCTTATCATTGAGTTTGGTGGTGAACAACGAACCCAGGGAGATGCAGGCGCTGCGCTGGGCAAAGCGTTTGCTGGTGCCATGCTGGTGATTTTTGCCCTGCTTGCATTGATCTTCAAGTCTTATCTGCAACCAATCGTTGTCATGGTGGCGATACCTCTGGGCTTGATTGGTGCGGTGGCGGGGCACATGATTGTGGGAATTCCCCTTGGATTGTTATCGATCTTCGGAATTATTGGCTTGTCAGGCGTGGTCATCAATAACTCACTGGTTATGGTGGATCTCTACAACGAGTATCTTGCCAAGGGCTACAGCACGCGCAATGCCGTGGTAGAGGGAACAAAAGACCGATTTCGACCAATTCTCCTGACGTCTGTGACAACCTTTCTTGGCATTTATCCTCTCATTATGGAGACCAGCGTTCAGGCGCAGTTCCTTGTGCCATTAGCTGTGAGTATCGGATACGGGGTGTTGTTTGGTACGGTGATTCTCATACTGGCAGTGCCAGCGTTGTTTATTGCGCAGGCAAAATTATTTAGAAACTACCGGCCGACGGAGTCTGAGACTGATACGAAAGGATGGGGTGGTGTTGTGACCGCAACCCCCTAGCATTGGTTAGTATGAGAGGTTGATGGGCAATCTCGTCTGAGAAGGCAATTCCATTCGCATTGATCGCTGATCAACTAGCCAGGCTGCACTATTCGTGAATTCTCCAGTCCTTACGGACTAAATTGAGCGTTTGCATGAATTTTACAGACTGGGGCTCTTTATACTGAGCTTGCATTACACTAGCGATCCAACAGCCCTAAGCCTACTTCCCGGAGACCCCGCATCATGAGTCTTGAACTAAAAAACGCATCGCTCTGGAAAACAGACGCCTATATCGACGGTCAGTGGTGCCCCGCTGACGATGCATCGACAATCGCCGTAGACAATCCCGCCACCGGCACTGTAATTGCGCAAGTGGCAAATTGCGGTACCGCCGAGACGCGAAGAGCTATCGAGGCTGCTGAGGTGGCCTTTACAACCTGGCGCAAGACCTCTGTTATGGAGCGCTCAAAGCTGTTGCGTAAATGGCACGACCTTATGCTGGCAAACCAGGAAGACCTAGCTTGCATTATGACGGCCGAACAAGGCAAACCACTGGCTGAATCACGAGGTGAAATTGGTTATGGGGCCAGTTACATGGAGTGGTTTGCCGAGGAAGGTAAACGCCTGTACGGCGATGTCATACCCTCGCCAGACGGGGACAAGCGGGTGGTCTGCATCCGCCAACCGGTGGGTGTGGTCGCGTGCATAACACCTTGGAATTTCCCCAATGCCATGCTGGCCCGAAAGATTGCACCAGCGCTCGCAGCAGGCTGCACCGTGGTGTGCAAGCCGGCAAATGCAACCCCATTGTCTGCCTATGCCATGATCGCTTTGGCAGAAGAAGCTGGTATTCCCAAAGGGGTTGTCAACATTGTTACCGGAAAGACATCCGATATAGGTGCTGAGTTAACCAGACACCCGATAGTGCGAAAACTGACCTTCACCGGGTCCACTGAAGTGGGCAAATTCCTGATGGAGGAATGTTCTAAAACCGTGAAGCGTACGTCCATGGAGCTCGGAGGCAATGCGCCTTTCATCGTGTTTGACGATGCTGACATTGATGCTGCAATCGACGGTGCCATGATTTGTAAATACCGTAACGCAGGTCAAACCTGTGTTTGTGCAAATCGACTTTTGATTCAAGATGGAATATACGATGAGTTTGCAAAGCGTCTTGTTGAACGGGTAGGGGCTTTGAATCTTGGTGACGGTATGGATGACGGTATTACTATCGGGCCGCTGATTACCGACAAGGCAGCAAGTGATGTCATGGCCTTTGTTGAGGATGCCGTGAGCGAAGGCGCACAATTGGTAGCGGGAGGCAAGCCGTCTGATCTGGGTCCCCGTTTTGTTCAACCCACTGTGTTATTGAATGCTACTACCGGCATGCGCGTGTTCAGGGAAGAGATATTTGGCCCTGTCGCACCGTTGTTCCGATTCAAGACTGAAGAGGAGGCGATTGCCATGGCAAACGATACCGAATTTGGTCTGGCCAGCTATTTCTATTCTCGCGACGTCGGCCGAGTATGGCGTGTTGCAGAGGGTCTTGAGTATGGCATCGTGGGAATCAACGAAGGCATTGTCAGTAACGCAATGGCACCTTTCGGTGGCGTCAAGGAGTCTGGTCAGGGGCGCGAAGGTTCCAAATACGGTCTGGATGACTACACAGAGATCAAATACATGTGCATGGGCGGGATTAGCCAGTAAAACTTTGCTGAACATACAGGCGTACGTCATTCCCGCGAAGGCGTACGTCATTCTAGCTGGGTGAGGAGAAAATTCGTGTCATGGCAGCGATACCGAGTCTCTACGTTGCAGCTCTGAACTGCCCTTTCAGAACCACACATACAGACGTCTTCGTTACTAATCTAAATCGACGAATCACTAAAAGCTGGGAGGTGTACAGGCGCTCACAATAACGCAGCGCTTTTTGCCGGTGTTTCTGAAGCGGTGTGGTTTGCGGCTGTCGAAAATATAGCCGTCGCCAGCTTTCAAGGTAGCGGTCTCTTTCCCGACTGTTAACTCGATTTCCCCACTGATGACAAGCCCGGCTTCTTCTGCTTCGTGCTTGTAGAGCTCTTGACCAGTATCCGAGCCTGGCTCATAGGTTTCATGTAGCATCTGAATCTGATGCTTGTGAACGCCGCCGACCTGTCGCAGTGAAATTCCTGCAATATCACCTGTCTGGTTACCGGTTGTTACCCTTAGCGGATTGATCTCGGGCAGCTCGTCAGAGCGAAAGACAAACTTGTCCGGATTGTCTTCTGATACATCAAAAAATGCAGTAAAGGTAATGGGAAATGCATCAAGGATGAGCTTAAGAGAGGCTATTGACGGGCTGGTTCTATTCTGCTCGATGAGAGAGATAAGACCGTTGGTGACACCAGCAAGACTGGCCAATTTGCGCTGCGACAATCCATGTTCGTTTCGAATCTGTTTCAGGCGTGATCCTACGTCAATGCTCAACCTTCCTGCCTCCACTTGCGATTTGAACAACTAAAGCCGGAGTTTACACCGAGTTACCGGTTGATCATTATATAAGACGCATTGATCAATATATTAAACGATGTTAATGTGTGGCTTTATCGTTTGCTGGCACAGGTCTCTCACGACGACAATGCCAGTTTGAGGAGAGCTGCACATCAATGTCTGTTGAAACAACCCAACACGCAACGCGCACTGTCAGTGCATCTACTGAGGTAGAGCCAATGCCCGGATGCCACGACGCGGTCGTGCTCAATGCCGACTGGCTTGCCCGTCGTACAGCCGCTGTACCGCGAGGTGTTGCCACCGGTTCTAGCTCGTTCGTGGACCGTGCCGAGAATGCTGAGATCTGGGACGTCGAGGGGCGTCGTTATATTGATTTCGGATCGGGAATCGCTGTCACCAACACTGGCCATCGCCATGAAAAAATAATGCAGGCGGCGGCCAGGCAGTCAGAACGTTTCGCACATGTGGCATTCCAGGTTATCGGCTATGACGTGTATATCGAGCTGGCCGAAAGGCTGAATGCTTTGGCACCGATAGACAATGCCAAGTCTGTTCTTTTTACAACCGGGGCAGAAGCCACTGAAAACGCTGTAAAAATAGCACGAGCACACACGGGACGAGGCGGTGTGATTACTTTTACGGGTGCTTTTCATGGCAGAACACTACTCACTATGTCAATGACGGGTAAAGCTGCGCCTTATCGTCCCAAAGGTACGCCTGTATTGCCCGGCATCTATCATGTGCCGTTTCCTGTAGCTCATCATGGAATCTCGGAAGAAGATAGCCTCAAGGCCCTGCACAATATTTTCAAAGCGGACATGTCGCCGGATGACATCGCGGCCATTGTCATAGAACCCGTACAAGGCGAGGGCGGTTTCTACCAGACACCTGTGTCATTCATGAAAAAACTCAGAGAGATCTGTGACGAACATGGAATCTGTCTGGTGGCCGACGAGGTCCAATCCGGCTTTGCCCGAACGGGCAAAGTATTTGCCATTGAACATTACGATATTGAGCCCGATCTGATCCCTGTGGCAAAAGCCCTGGGTGGAGGGTTTCCGATATCCGGTGTTATCGGAAAGGCACACATTATGGATTCCGTAGACCCGGGTGGACTCGGTGGTACCTATGGTGGAAATCCTGTTGCGTGCGCTGCAGCGCTTGCTGTTCTTGATGTCATCGAAGAGGAGCAGTTATGCCAGCGGGCCGAGCTTATCGGGACGCGTATGTTGGAAGCGCTTCACCGCATCAAGAGTAAAAATACCTCACGCCCCATCGGCGATATTCGCGGGCTGGGTGCCATGGTTGCGTTTGAACTGGTCACGGAAAGAGGTTCCCATCAACCTGACGCGGAGGCTGTGAAAGCGGTGACAAGCAAAGCTGAAGAGCTTGGGCTCGTATTGCTTTCCTGTGGATACTGGGGTAACACTATTCGTCTGCTTGCACCTCTGACAATTCCAGACATTCAGCTCGAAGAGGGGTTAAGTCTTCTGGAACAGGTATTGGATACCTCTGTTCAATGAGCGCTCTGCCGAGCGTGTCCTGTGTGTTTTTATTCGAGGGCTGTATTCATGCATGAGGCAGGAAACATTAATGTGTCGCGTGCTACTGTTGTGATTAAATTCTTGTAAAAGTAAGGAAGATCACATGACTCCGTTCGCCATCGCTGGTATTCAAATGCACGTTGATGCGCTCACCAGCAATGTTGAGGGCATGATTCAACGTGTCGACCTGCTGATGGCGAGATTTCCGTGGACGCAAATGGTGTTGTTCTCAGAGCTGGCACCGTTCGGTCCTCTTCACCGTTTTGCTCAACCGTTTCCCAGTGAGAGCGAGGAAAAGTTTCAGGCATTGGCCCGGCGCCATAGTATCTGGCTGATACCCGGATCGATGTTCGAGCTGGACGAGCAGTCTCGAGTCTATAACACCTCGACGGTTATTAATCCTGAAGGGCAGGTTGTCAGTCGTTATCGAAAGATGTTTCCATTTCGGCCCTACGAAGCGGGCGTTGAGGCGGGGGAAGATTTCTGCGTTTTCGACGTGCCGGAGATCGGGCGGTTCGGTCTGTCCATTTGCTACGATATCTGGTTTCCGGAAACCACTCGCCAGTTAACGAGTCAAGGGGTTGAGGTCTTGTTGCATCCGGTGCTGACGGGTACAACGGATCGGCAGGCGGAGCTATCCATTGCCAAGGCAACTGCCGCTCAGTTCCAGTGTTATGTGTTTGACATAAACGGACTGGGGGCTGGTGGGAATGGTCAGTCTTGCGTTATTGATCCGGCGGCAAATGTCCTGCATCAATCTGCTGGTCAAGAAGACATGTTCCCACTGGAAATCGATCTTGATCAAGTTCGTCGTCAGCGCGAACATGGAATGCGCGGTCTGGGACAGGTCCTCAAATCCTTTAGAGATCGACCCACAGATTTTTCTGTTTATGAGCGTAACAGCGGCACCGACGCCTATCTGAAAACGCTGGGTCCGCTTGAAATTCCTGCGCAGGGATCACGTGCAGGGATCGATGACTCACCTTCACCTGCCGCGATGGTGGTTCCTTCTTTAACGGTCTCGGGTTTGCCCGCTGGCACTACAGACAAAGGCGCAGACCATACCGCCAGACCGGCAGCAAGTGCTGCTGTCATTCCACCGCTGAGCACAGGTAAATAAAATGCCGATGCAGCCAAGGATGGTGGCAAGCTCTATTGATACTGCCTAGACAATTAGAAGAGGGAACCGCGTGCCAAATACTTCCATTTCAGATTATTACAGCGCTACCCAACTTCGTGCCGACCGATGGAGCGCTTTGCGCGAATCCGTCGAAATGCTAGACCTTGCAGCAACAGGCGATGCGCCGGTCAGCGAACATAAACGGGCCGCGGCACTTACCAACGCCGAGGATTTACTTGAGGCATTAGCACCAATTGAATTTTACTGGGCCTTTCCCGGACCTACGGCCTTTGCACAACTGCGGCGTATGTTGTTGCACGGCAACTTCGAGGAATTGTCTGTTGCGATTCGGCGTGTAGTTCGTGCACTGACAACCGGCGCTTATCGTCGGCGGCATATTCCTCTGATTGCAGAGGATGCTGATGCCGATGAAATGGAAGATGCGGCAAGCTTGTCGGTTGAGGCTCGTGCACTTTCCAAACCGTATTTCGAAGTTTTGGTTATCGACACAGTGACTGATCATCAAAGTCACTGGATGAGAGAAAGCCTGAGACATGTACGTCGGTTGGAAGATCCGTTTCTGTATGAGCCGGTGATGGTACCCAGTCTGGAAGATGCATTGATAGGCATCATGCTTAACCACAATATCCAGGCGGTGGTGGTACGGCCGGGGCTGACGCTTAAGTCTGCCAATCAGATGCCTTTGTTGCGACGTTATCTGAATCAACTGGGTGATGAAGATACCGATATGCTCTCACCGGGAGATTATGGTCCGGAACTTTGCAGGCTGATCAACAAGATGCGCCCTGAGCTGGATACTTATCTGGTAACGGATCAGGCGGTGGAAGATCTGGCTGGACGGGATCTGGGTGGATGCAGGCGTATCTTCTACAATCAGGAAGACTTCCAGGAATTGCATCTGAACATACTGCGCGGTGTGGATGCCCGGTACAACACGCCTTTTTTCAATGCTCTGAAAAAATATTCTCGCCAGCCAACCGGTGTCTTTCATGCCCTGCCAATAAGCCGTGGTAAATCCATTTCCAAGTCACACTGGATTCAGGACATGGGGGCATTTTACGGCCCCAATATTTTTATGGCTGAAACATCGGCAACCAGCGGAGGGCTGGATAGCCTCCTAGAGCCTCATGGACCCATCAAACAGGCACAGGAACTTGCCGCCCGTGCATTTGGTGCAAAGCAGACATTTTTCTCGACCAATGGCACATCGACATGCAACAAGATCGTGGTTCAGGCGCTGGTACGCCCTGGGGACATCGTGTTGGTGGATCGTGATTGTCACAAGTCGCATCACTATGGTCTTGTGCTCGCGGGTGCTCAGGTTCTGTATCTGGATTCGTATCCATTGTCCGAGTACTCGATGTATGGAGCGGTACCGCTAAAAGAGATCAAGCACGCTCTTTTGAAGCTCAAGGCTGCCGGAAAGTTGCACAAGGTAAGAATGCTACTGCTGACCAACTGCACTTTTGATGGCATTGTTTACAACGTGGGTCGAGTGGTTGAAGAGTGCCTTGCGATCAAACGCGATCTGGTATTCCTCTGGGATGAAGCCTGGTTTGCCTTTGCCCGCTTCGGACCCACCTATCGGCAACGTACTGCGATGGATGTTGCCAACACACTACGCTTGCGCTTGAGAACACTTGAAGCTAGCGCTGCATGGGAGACCCAACAAGCCGAGCTTGTTGATGCCGACGACGAAACCTTGTTGAACACGCGGCTGGTTCCGCCGCCCGATGCACGTGTTCGACTGTATGCCACACAATCGACCCACAAGACACTGACTGCATTGCGCCAAGGTTCAATGATTCATGTTAACGACCAGGACTTCAAGGGAGAGGTAGAGGCTGCGTTTCACGAAGCTTACATGACACATACTTCAACCTCACCAAATTACCAGATAATCGCATCACTGGATGTTGGACGCCGACAAATTGAACTTGAGGGCTTTGAGCTGGTGCAGAAACAGGTTGAAGCTGCCATGTCCATGCGGCGTGCCATTGCAACTCACCCTTTGCTGGGAAAGTACTTCAAGGTACTGACGGCGGGTGACATGATTAAACCTGAGTATCGTCAGTCGGGTATAGAGAGTTACTACGATTCCCGACAAGGCTGGGCCGATGTCTGGGAAAGCTACGCACAGGATGATTTTGTGCTGGATGCAACTCGGGTGACACTGGCGGTTGGAGGCACCGGCTGGGATGGTGACATGTTCAAGAATCAGATCCTGATGGATAAATTTGGTATTCAGATTAACAAGACATCCCGTAATACAGTCCTGTTCATGACCAATATCGGCACTACACGATCGTCTGTTGCCTACCTGATTGAAGTGTTGGTGGAAATTGCCAAGGAGCTTGATGAATTGCTGGACGATGCGTCAAAAATGGAGAAACTCAGCCATGAGCGTCGGGTAAAGAATCTGGTAGAAGACTATCCTCCACTTCCCGATTTCAGTCGCTTTCACGATGCGTTCAGACTCGATCCAGACGGTGCAACGGCTGAAGGAGATATTCGTTCCGCATTCTTTCTGGCCTACGATGAGAACAACTGTAATTACCTGGAGCTGCACGGTTCCTTGCGAGATGCCATGAAAAGCGGGGAGGAGGTGGTATCAGCTACCTTCATCATTCCCTACCCACCCGGATTTCCCATACTGGTGCCAGGGCAGGTAATCTCAGAGGACATACTGGCGTTCATGCGTGCGTTGGATGTCAGTGAAATTCATGGATACCGCCCTGATCTTGGGTTGCGTGTTTTTACCAAAGAGGCGCTGGATGAAAGGGTTAGCGCGACGAAGAACATCTCGGCTCATTAAAGGACACTACAGGAGAGAAATATGCCAGCAAAAAAACTAAAAAATATCTCTGAAATTCGACGTCACTTTCATACCAATGATGCACCTATCTATTTTGTATCTGCAACCAACTTCAACCTATTAGGTCTGGATGAATGGGTAAAGAACTTTAAGTTCATCAGCTACATCGATTGCTACGATGGTCGACATCCGAACACACTGGTTCCATCTGCCAAAGAGCATGGTGAATTTCAGTCTATAGAAGATATCAATAATTTCATGCTGCAACATAAGGACGTTGTAGACCATGTCGGCAATCGTGGTGGAAAGCCGAAATTTGTATTCCTGATGTTCGATCAGGAAACTGAAAAGCTTGCGAAAGAGTTAGGTGCCGAAGTCTGGTTCCCGAAAGCAAAGCTGCGCAGTCGTATGGATAACAAGATTGAGACTGTACGAATCGGAGACAAGGCGGGCGTGCCGTCAGTGCCCAATGCCTTGTCCGAAATAACCAGCTGGGATCAACTGTGTAAAGTGGCAGCCGATGCCAACCTGGGCACCGATCTTGTCCTGCAATCGGCTTATGGCGATTCAGGGCACACCACGTTTTTTATCGCGTCTGCCGCAGATTTTCGCCAGCACGAACATGAAATCATCGGCCAGGGTGAAATCAAGGTCATGAAACGGATTGTGTGTCGTGGATCGGCTATTGAAGCCTGTGCGACCAAACAAGGAACCATTGTTGGACCCTTGATGACGGAGCTGGTTGGTTTCAAGGAACTGACACCCTACCGCGGTGGATGGTGCGGTAACGAAATATTTTCTACCGCTTTTTCCCCATCTGTCAGAAAGAAGGCCCGTGATCTGACGTTCAAGTTTGGTGAACAGTTGCGAGAGGAGGGTTACCGCGGATATTTCGAACTCGATTTTCTTATCGAGGAGAAAACTGGAGAGATCTATCTCGGAGAATTGAATCCGCGAATCACCGGTTGTTCATCGATGACAAATCATGCGGCGTTTGCCCATGCCGATGCACCACTCTTTCTATTTCATTTACTGGAATTTTCCGGAAAGCCTTTTGAACTGGATGTTGAAGAACTGAATGATCGTTGGGCAGATCCCGCTATGATTGACAGCTGGTCGCAGATGGTTATCAAGCATACCGACGATAGTGTGGATCTGCTGACCGAAGCGCCGGAGACGGGCATCTATCGCATGGATGACGATGGCAACGTCTCATACGACAGGTTTGATTATCATCGCCGTGCGGTGGAGACTGACCGTGAGGCTTTCTTCCTGCGTATTCTGAAACCCGGTGATTACCGTTACGAAGGTGCTGACCTGGGAATCCTTGTCATGCGCGGTCGATCGATGACAAAAGACTTCACTTTGACCGAGCGATCAACTCAGTGGATTGATGGGATGAAGTCTGCGTTCAAGGCGACGCCGCTGGAACAGCTTAGTGCCGCGCCTGCAATTCCTGAGCCTGCCTTCAAGATGCTATAGCGTGTAGATCTGCAGAAAATGCAGTTAAATTTTCGAGCGATCGATGCTACTGACTCAATAGTGTGGTCCGCGCTTTTCAGGGAGTACTGGCCAGAGTATCAACGCTGGTGGGCAAGGGATGGTGTGATTTCAAGGCCCAGCTACCTAGCTGGGCTCACCGCGATCAAACGGCACATGCCAGAACTGGTGCCGTTATACCAGCAGGCCTGCGAGTGGGTGGGTGGCAATGATTTGCAAGCCCGCTTTCTGTCTCATTATCGACCACCGGCTTATATCAGCGCTTGTAGTCAGGCTGTGTGGCCCAGTGACAGTCCCATGTTGATCCGAAACTATGATTACAACCCGCATGCTTTCGATTCGCTCGTTTTGCTAACCCGCTGGCAAGGTCGAACGGTATTGGGCACGTCCGACTGCTTGCTCGGCCTGGTTGATGGCATCAATGATCTTGGCTTGAGTGTTTCGCTGACCTTTGGTGGGCGTACCGCAACCGGGGATGGGTTTGGCGTTCCGTTGCTTTTGCGTTATGTTTTGCAGACGTGCGAGACTGCCGTGGAGGCAAGTGAGGCTCTGGCTCGAATTCCAACGCATATGAGCTACAACGTGACCGTGCTGGATGCCAAAGGTCATTTTAGAACCGTTCAGCTAGCGCCTGACAAAACCGCCGTTATTACGAATGCTGCTGTCGCCACTAACCATCAGGCAGGTTTCCAGTGGGATCAGCAAACACATTTTACCGCAACGGTAGAACGTGAACGTTATCTGCTGCAGAGATTGACGCTTAGGGCAGATACCGAGAAGGCATTCAAGAAAGCATTTTTACAGGCCCCTTTGTACTCCACGGCTTTCTCTAAGGGTTTTGGTACTTTGTACACAGCAGCCTACAAACCCAAAGAACTCAGTATGCAGGTACTGTGGCCTGCTGCCGGCTGGTCACACTCGCTGACATCGTTCAAGGATTCCAGCATTCGCATTGATGTGCCTGATACAGCATGAATCAAGTAAGCTTTACTTTTGCCTGTCAAAGAGCCTAACGGACCATACAGCCTGATGGAAGATGTGGGCACATTCTATAAATCACTGGTTGGATTCAATAATCTGACTACGAATTTTCTCGCGATGTACGATATACAGCCCACTTGCGATGACAATCATCGCACCGATCATCGTTGAGAGAGCGGGTGATATCTGCCATATCAGCAGGTCAAAAATCAGTGCCCAGATAACACTGGTGTATTCGAACGGGGCAAGCACTGATGCTTCTGCCATGGAAAATGCCAGTGTTATGAGGTAATGCCCGCCCAATGCAAAAACGGCAAGCACAGCTATGCGCGCATAGTGCATCTGGGTAAGCTCAGTCCAGAACCAGGGGAGTAGTAGCAGACTGACAGCGCCAACGCTTACGTTGAAGCTCAACACCAGCGACGGTACACTTTCCGTTGCTGAAAGGTAGCGACTGCTGGTAAAGAGTATCGAGTACGCGATACTTCCCATCAGTACTAGTACATAGCCCGTAATATCGCCTCCACCTTTGGGCCCAACGACGATCAGTACCCCTAGAAAACCGACAACGATTGATGCCCAACGGTGTACTCCTACTTTTTCACCGAGAAAGACGATGGAGAGCAGAGTAACGAAAAAAATCGATGTGAAAAAAATCACCACAGCATCAGTTAACGGAATGTGGGTTATTCCATAGAAAAAGCAGAGCGGTGCTGTGAACCCGACAAGGCCGCGACCCGCATGGGCTTTGTAACTTCTGGGTTTGAGCTCGGCGCTCTTGCCTTTGAATACAAATACCGTTGCGAGTATTGTTACGATCAGGCAGCTACGCAACGCCAGAATTTGCATGACCTCTACACCGTCCATAGTAAGGCTCTTTGCCATGGCGTCCATGCTGGACAACAGGGCCATGGCAATCACCATGAAGGTGATGCCACTAAACGTGCTTGATTGATGGAGTCTCAGGGGGTTTGCTGATCGATGGTTAGTTCGAGGTCACGGGTCGTGGCGGGGTCAATATCGCCAGCCTCGCTGAACCAGTCTCCGGGTTGTGCCATGGCATTGCCGGTCGTGGAAATACGCGCGCCAACGGTGACCGACGGAAATGCTGAAAGTGTCATGGTGGGGATCATCGCCATGGAGTCATCCAGTGTGATGGTGGTTGGCAGATCACTGACAAAGATTCTGCTAACTGCCAGAGGCATGGGAGGGCCTTCGGTGGCAGTCGCGTACACAAAGACCACCTGGTCATCGGCAGATGCGGTACGTGCCTCGTCTGATACATTCACAGTGACTGAAATCGAAGGACCGCTATTGGCGTCTTCAGCAGTTTCTGGTGCTGTATCCGCAGCTGTTATACCTGATGATTCTGATGACTGGCTCTCTGATCCCGACCTCGACAGGGCATCCACTGAACGTGCTCTCATATCCTCTATGGTGGCTAGTGCCTCGACATTTCCCTGCGCCATACCTGCAAGCTTGTCAAACCCGGCCATCGCTGATTTATGATCTCCAGCCTGCTGACGGGCGATGGACAACAGCCACAATGCATGCTCGTTGTCGGGATCCAGCTCATTGGCTTTCATGACTAATTTCATGGGTTCGCCGGATAGATCGCCTTGTTGGGTCATCGCAACGGATTCGGCTAGCTGTGCCAAAGTGGGTACGTCGGTTTCGTCCAGCGCCAACGCTTTTTCAAATGCAATGCGGGCTTTCTCGAAATCGCCTACTGAGAGATAGCTGCGACCCAGCAAACGCCATCCGTCAATATCATCCGGTTCCTGGGCGAGGCGTTCTTCCATCCTTGGAAGCATATCTTCCAGCGCAGGTGCGCTTTGAGCTCCAGTAGCCGCGCTTGCTGCGGTGTCGTTATTACCCTCAACGGCGACTGGTGCATTTCGAGCTTGAGTCAATGCGGCAGGATTGCCAAGGTGCAGGTACAGCGCGCCTGCAGCTATTGGTACAAAAACACTGACCACTACTGCTGCCACGACCTGACCGCCGTTGCGCGTTTTGGCACTATCCCCGGATTGGAGATCTGCTGCCAGATCGTATTCCAGTTGTTCGCGTTCGTAATCGAATGTGGCCTGGTCGATTGCCCCGTCGGCCAATGCTGCATCAAGCGTCGCCCGGCGTTCCCGGGCAAGAGTGATGTTGACAGCCTCCTGGTCGGTGGATGAGGCTTTGGCACGGAACAAGCCGACAAGCAGCCAGGTGAGCGAGAGCAGCACCATGAGCGCTGCGATAATGAAAAATGAAGTCATATGTGATTATACGAAGCCTGTGCGATCCCGTGGCGGTAGAGTGCCTGAATTAATTGCCAATTCACGCTGGCACCTCTTCCAGCTCGATCAGCGTGCCGTGAAAATCGCCTGGATGCATGAAAATAACAGGATTTCCGTGTGCGCCGATTCTCGGAGCTCCATCTCCCAGGATACGAGCGCCCTTTGTAACAAGTTCATCTCTTGCGGCCTCTATATCGCTGACTTCCAGACAGAGGTGGTGCATACCGCCGCCAGTGTGCTTTTCAAGAAAGCGACTAACTGGCGAACCGTCACCCAGGGGTTCGAGCAGTTCGATGCGGGTATTGGGCAAATCGATAAAAACCACCGTCACGCCATGCTCGGGCAGACTCTGGCGTTCCGAGAGCGTTGCACCCAACATGTGCTGCCAGCTGTGGCAGGCCCTGTCCAGATCATCCACGACCAGCGCTACGTGATTAAGTCTGCCAACGCCTAGGGGCGTGCCTGCATCGCTCATGTTTCAAATTCCATGATGACATCGTCCACTGCAAGACTTTCACCTGAGGTGGCAACGATTTTCGAGACTGTTCCGGCAATGCTTGCGGTGAGTGTGTTCTCCATTTTCATGGCTTCTATTATCGCCAAGTCCTGACCTGCAGTGACCGTGTCGCCTTCGCTGACAAGCACTTTCATCAACAGACCGGGCATCGGGGACAGTAACAGACGTGACAGGTCACGGGCGACCTTGACAGGCATATGATGTAGCAATGCGGCGACATGTGGATCGACGACGGTGAAGCTGCGAACCGAGCCGCCCTGGCTCAAGCGCCATTGGTTGCCAATGCGTTCGGTGCCCACTCTGACTTCGATACCATCTATAAATCCATGAAACAACCAGTCGCCAGGAGCCCAATTGGTCTCGATACCCGTTAGCTTGTTCATCGCCACATTGGTCTGTGTGGCATCTTCGACAACACACAAATGATCACCCAGATCCTCGTCGTCATTGTTGAGATCGATGGTTGCCATGACCGATGACGTTGGAACCGTTGGAGCGCTGACAATCTGTTGATCTCGAAGCCGGCTGCGCCATTCGATCCAGGCGGCCACCATGGGCATAATCTCCAGTGCCTCGCTTTCAAAGGCACGGCTATCGAATCCATCGGGAAAATGATCCTCGATAAAGCGTGTCGTCAAGTCACCAGACTGCAATGAAGGGTGGGCAAACAAGGCTGACAGGAACGGTAGGTTGCTTTGAACGCCTTTGATCCGATAAGAGTCGATCGCCGCCTGCATGTGCTCAATAGCTTCCATACGGGTCGGCGCCCAGGTCACCAGCTTGGCAATCATGGGGTCATAGAACATGGATATTTCGCCGCCGGCATCAATACCGGTATCAACGCGCGTGTAGGCGCCAGTGTCAGCCGTGAGCGTCTCGGGTGGTGTGTAGTGAGTGATACGCCCTGTGGACGGGAGGAAGCCGCGATCAGGATCCTCCGCGTAAACACGTGCCTCAAAAGACCAGCCCTCGATTTTGACGTCATTTTGAGCCAACGGCAGCTTCTGGCCGTCCGCGACATTGATCATCAGCTCGACAAGATCGACTCCGGTGATGCACTCAGTGACTGGATGTTCCACTTGTAAACGTGTGTTCATCTCCAGGAAGTAGAAATTCTCTTTGGCATCGACAATGAATTCGACGGTACCAGCCGATTGATAGTCAACAGCCATGGCCAAGGCTACTGCTTGTTCGCCCATTGCCTTGCGAGTAGCTTCGCTGATAAAAGATGAAGGCGCTTCTTCAATGACCTTTTGATGACGTCTTTGAATCGAGCATTCCCGTTCGCCCAGATAAACACAGTTACCATGGGCGTCGGCGATCAGCTGGATCTCGATGTGTCGAGGCTGCTGAATAAATTTTTCGACAAATACACGATCATCGCCAAAGGCATTACGCGCCTCGTTTTGTGCTGCAATAAACCCATCGCGAACATCGTCCATTGTTTCGGCAACACGCATTCCCTTGCCGCCACCACCGGCAGATGCCTTCAGCATGACGGGGCAGCCTATTTTTTCAGCAACGGTACAGGCTTCTTCAGCGTCGGCCATGGCCTCAGGGCTTCCGGGAACCGTGTTGACTCCGGATTGCTCCGCAAGTTTTTTTGATTCGATCTTGTCACCCATGACTTCGATGGCACGAACGCCCGGACCGATGAAAATGATGCCTGCATCGGCAAGCGCGCTGGCAAATTTCGAGTTCTCTGATAGAAATCCGAAGCCCGGGTGTACTGCATCTGCGCCGGTTTGCCTGACAGCATCGATGATGTTTTCGATACGCAGGTAGCTTTCACTGGAGGCATTGCCGCCGATGTGAACTGCCTCATCGGCCTGACGCACATGAAGAGCCAGCGCATCAGCATCCGAGTAGACCGCAACGGTTGCAATACCCAGCCGTTTGGCAGTTCGAATGACGCGGCAGGCTATTTCACCGCGATTGGCAATAAGTATTTTTTTTATCATGTTGAAATCGCGGTTAGAGCGGAATGTTGTCGTGTTTTTTCCATGGATTTTCAAGCTGCTTGCTGCGCAGCATGTCCAGGTCACGACTAATGTGGGAACGCGTACTCTGTGGGCGAATGACGTCGTCAATAAATCCCAGGCTACCTGCAACAAAGGGGTTTGCGAACTTCTCGCGGTACTCTTCGGTGCGCGCAGCGATCCGCTCAGGGTCATTTTTATCGGCACGGAATATGATTTCCACGGCACCCTTAGGACCCATGACCGCTATCTCGGCGGTAGGGTAGGCGTAGTTGATATCACCTCGCAAGTGTTTGGAGGACATGACGTCGTATGCACCGCCATAAGCCTTGCGGGTGATAATCGTTATCTTGGGTACCGTCGCTTCGCCATAGGCAAAAAGCAGCTTGGCGCCATGTTTGATGATGCCACCGTATTCCTGAGCGGTACCCGGCAGGAAACCCGGTACGTCCACGAAGGTGACTATCGGTATGGAAAAGGCATCGCAAAAGCGCACGAAGCGCGCAGCCTTGCGACTGGCATTGATATCCAGACAGCCCGCCAAAACCATGGGCTGGTTAGCGACAAATCCAACGGTGTCTCCATTCATACGACCAAATCCGATGACGATATTGGCTGCAAAATCTGCCTGAATTTCAAAGAAATCTTCTTCGTCACAAACGCGCGTGACCAATTCCCGGATATCGTAGGGCAGGTTGGGGTTGTCGGGGATCAGTGTATCGAGGGCCGGAATTTGCCGGGCTGCATCATCCATCGTCTGTCGTCGTGGTGCAGGCTCACGATTACTTGCCGGCATGAAATGTAGGAAACGCCGGACTTGCATTAACGTTTCTATATCGTTGTCGTAGGCACCGTCGGCCACACTGCTTTTACTGGTGTGCGTGCCGGCGCCGCCGAGCTCTTCCTGCGTTACTTCCTCGTGCGTGACAGTCTTGACCACCTCGGGACCTGTGACGAACATATAAGACGTATCGCGCACCATGAATATGAAATCAGTCATTGCGGGAGAATAAACGGCGCCGCCAGCGCAAGGCCCCATGATCAGGGATATCTGTGGTACCACACCGGAGGCCAGAATGTTCTTCTGAAACACATCAGCGTAGCCACCCAGAGAGGCTACACCCTCCTGAATACGTGCACCTCCTGAATCATTAATACCGATGACGGGCGCCTGGACCTTCATCGCGTGATCCATCAGTTTGCAGATCTTGCGCGCATGGGCCGCAGAAAGTGAGCCGCCCAGTACGGTGAAATCCTGGCTGAACGCAAACATCAAACGACCATCGACGCGTCCATAGCCAATGACTACACCGTCGCCCGGAACGCGATTGTCCTGCATGCCAAAGTCGTGGCAATCGTGCTCGACAAACATGTCCCATTCGCGAAACGTATGGGGATCGAACAACACCGCCAGTCGCTCACGGGCTGTGAGCTTGCCTTTGGCATGTTGCGCCTCTATCCGCTTTGTGCCACCGCCGGCAAGTGCTGCAACGCGTTTGTCGTTCAATCGATTGTCTATGGAGCTCATTTGCTGTCCTTTGCAAAGCCAAGAAGTCGCAGGCTTTGAGTAATATCTTCCAGCACACTGGGATCTTCGATGGTGGCTGGCATGTTCCATTCCTTACCATCTGCAATGGAGCGCAAGGTGCCTCGCAGAATTTTACCGGAACGTGTTTTTGGGAGTTTGTCGACAATGGCGACGGACTTGAAGGCGGCGACAGGGCCGATATCTTCACGAACCTTTTGAACAAGTTCGCTGACAATCTGTTCCTGGGGCTTTGTGCAACCACTGTTGATGATGACAAGGCCGACGGGTAACTGTCCCTTGAGATCATCATGTGCACCCATGACGGCACACTCGGCGACATCTGGGTGGTTGGACAGGACCTCTTCCATAGCGCCGGTGGAGAGCCGATGGCCTGCTACGTTGATAACATCATCGGTGCGCGCCATGACGAATACATAGCCATCATCATTGATGTAACCGGCATCCCCGGTTTCATAAAAACCTGGAAAGCGTTCGAAGTAGGCGGAGACGTATCGCTCACGGGCGTTCCACAATGTGGAAAAAGTACCTGGCGGTAGCGGAAGCTTTACGACAATTGAACCGATTTCACCATTGGGCAATGGTGTGCCGCCGTCGTCCAGCACCTGTACATCGTATCCGGGCACCGCAACGGAAGGTGAGCCGGCGATGATCGGCATCGGTTCTATGCCCTGACAGTTGGCGCAGATGGAATATCCGGTTTCCGTTTGCCACCAGTGATCGATGACTGGCACTTTCAAGTGATCCTGCGCCCACGCCAGAGTATCGGGATCGCATCGCTCGCCTGCCAGATAAAGCGCTTTCAATGACGAGGTGTCGTAATCATTCAACAGTTTGCCGGTCGGATCTTCACGCTTGATGCCGCGAAAAGCGGTGGGTGCTGTAAAAAACACCTTGACTTTGTGGTCCTGTATCACACGCCAGAATGCGCCGGCGTCAGGAGTGCCCACGGGTTTGCCTTCGTACATGATAGTGGTACATCCTTGAAACAGCGGACCATAGATAATGTACGAGTGGCCGACGACCCAGCCGATATCCGACGCTGCCCAGTACACATCCCCCGGGTCTACGTTGTACACCGCTTTCATGGTCCATTTCAGGGCGGTTACACAGCCACCGGTATCGCGCACCACGCCTTTCGGTGATCCGGTGGTGCCGGAAGTATAGAGAATGTACATCGGGTCGGTGCTGGCCATGGGAACCGCCGGATGGTTAGCGCTGGTCGATACAATCTCATTCCAATCGTGGTCACGACCCGGGATGAGTTCGCAGCGATGTTGCTCTCGTTGATAGATAATGCAGCTTTCGACGTTGCTGTCGGCTAGATCGATGGCTGCATCGACCAGAGGCTTGTACTCGACCACGCGCGAAGGCTCTATGCCGCACGAGGCGGCAACAATAATATTTGGCTGGCAGTCATCAATTCGAACAGCCAGCTCTTTGGCTGCGAAGCCGCCGAACACTACAGTATGAATAGCACCAAGGCGGACAGTTGCCAGCATGGCAATTGCAGCCTCAGGGATCATGGGCATGTAGATCAGTACTCGATCGCCTTTGGTTACGCCCTTGGCGGCCAGTGCTCCGGCGAATTTTTCGACGGCGAGCAGTAGCTCACTGTATGTGTATTTTGAGACGGTTCCCGTAACTGGGCTGTCGTGAATCAACGCCAGCTGATTGCCTCGACCGTTGTTTACATGGAGGTCAAGTGCGTTGAAACTGGCGTTGATCATACCGTCTGAAAACCAGCGGTTGAATGGCGAATCAGATGTGTCGACACCCTGCGTTGGCGGGCGGAACCAATGTATATCGCTGGCAGCTTTCAGCCAATAAGTGGATGCGTCTTCAAGCGATTCCTGATGTTGCCTTTGGTATTCGGACATGACTGGGAGAGCTCCTCGATAGTTAACGAGGTCATCGTCCCGACCCCAGTAGGCCAAGTATAAGGTCTTAGGGCTTGTTCGGTGGGGATCTGCGTATTGATCAGGGCATCAGGGCAGATTCCTCGGCATCCAGTCTGTTTTCTGAGTTCGATGTGTAAACAATCTGAATAATCCACTTATGATCAGAAGCAACGTGATTCCGAAGCCTGTGCTGCCGGCATACTCATTAACCTCGATGTCACCATTGGAATCATTCACAGGTCGGTCAATCACCGGAGTTTGTACTGTCTGGTTATCGGTGGATTCTAGTGGCAACGAACGCAGATTCCTGAAGCTGTTGGCATTTGCCTCATCAAGTACACGATTGTCATTCGCATCCACGAGGATAATCTGCAGGTCGTAAATACCAGGGGTATAGTTTTGCCGCAGATCAATGTCTATCCGGTAGTCGTCAGAAAAGCTGCGCCCGTAAACGTCAAAATCGTAGGTGGTGTGAAAGCGTTCGGCCACATTGAACTCGTTGATAAGATTGACGATGACGTACACTTCATAACGACTGTAAGTTGAATCTGCATCGATGCTGAGGCTGAGGCTGGAGAAGTATCCGTCTCCATCGAGATCACCGGACAGAAGCAGGCCGATGTCGTTAATCCAGGCTCTGTCATCCAGATGCAGGGCGTGGCTTTCCGTGGTTGAACTCGCCGTGGGTGTGTCAGTTGCGATAGTTGTCCCCGACATTGCAAGAAGCGATGCAGCGAGAGCCAGAGTTTTTATCGTTACAGGTTTTTTTGATTTTGGCATTTCGATTCCTCTCATGTCATTTGACAATGCGTACGGAGAGCCTATGTTCATGCGGCTGAACCCTGACTTAACATCCGGGCATATTGACGGGATATTGAAGTTTAATCACCATTTTGCATTGAATCAGAATCTTGCGGATCCTAAGTGAGGGGGTTTCTTTCGTGACTATGCGTTGACAGCGAGGGTACATCCGGCCACAATCATAGACTCTGTTCCCAAAACGATCAGGAAATGTGTTTTTCGGTTCGCCGAAAGACAGAAACCTGACGATCAAGCACATCCCGCAAGGATATAAGAAATGGCGAAAGGGCAGTCTCTTCAGGAACCCTTCCTGAATACCTTACGTAAAGAGCGTATTCCGGTCTCGATCTACCTGGTCAACGGTATCAAGTTACAGGGTCAGATCGAATCATTTGATCAGTTCGTCGTGTTACTTAAGAACACGGTCAACCAGATGGTCTATAAACACGCTATTTCCACTGTAGTGCCCAGTCGGCCGGTGAAGGTGGCATTGCCCGGCGAAGATGACGCGGAAGACTAGTGGTCTTTGCCCGACAGCAGAAGTCGGAATAACATCGCTTGACTGACTTGTCACCCGCTCGTTGCAGGAGAGCGTCCCAGATTGTTTGAACGTCCCGATAGTGGTAACAGTGCTTTACTGGTGCACATAGACATAAGTCATTGGCGTCAGCCAAACGCGGAAGGTGGCAGTAAACAGCCGTTTGCACCGCACTCCAGTGGAACGTTCGATACCGAGGATGACCGCGCCGAGTTTGAAGAGCTGGCGCGTTCGGCAGGGCTGACGGTTGTCGATACGATTACCGGGAGCACCAGCAAGCCCTCGGCAAGGCATTTTATTGGCTCGGGGAAAATCGAGGAGATCCGTCAGGCCCTCAACGAACAGGAAGCCGATGTCGTGCTCTTCGGGCAAACTCTCACTCCAAGTCAGGAACGTAACCTTGAACGAGAGCTGAGCGTACGGGTGTTAGACAGGAACAGTCTGATACTGGATATATTTGCCCAACGTGCCCGTACCTTCGAAGGAAAGCTGCAAGTGGAGCTTGCGCAGCTGGTGCACCTCTCCACTCGACTGGTCCGGGGCTGGACACACCTCGAGAGACAAAAGGGCGGAATCGGTCTGCGCGGACCGGGTGAGACACAACTGGAAACCGACCGACGGCTTCTCAATGAACGCGTCAGGGTATTGAAGAAACGGTTAGCCAAGGTTCGTCAGCAGCGGGAGCAAGGGCGCAGCAAGCGGGGGAAATCAGGCATTGCTACCGTCGCTGTGGTGGGTTACACGAATGCTGGAAAGTCCACGCTGTTCAATCGATTAACCGAAGAAACGGTGTACGCTGCGGACCAGCTCTTTGCAACGCTCGATCCCACGTTGCGGAGACTGGACCTGAACGGCGGTGTAACGGCGGTATTGGCAGATACGGTGGGATTTATCCGCGATCTGCCGCATGAATTGGTGGACGCTTTTCGCTCTACGTTAACCGAGACCCTTGAAGCTGATCTTTTACTACATATAGTTGATGACAGTGATGGCGAGCGTGAGCAACGACGCGATGAGGTTGACAAGGTGCTGGTTGGCATAGGGGCTCAGGAAGTCCCTCAACTTTTGGTTTTCAATAAGATCGACTTAAGCGGCCATAGCGTAATAGTGGAGCGGTCTGAGTCCGGGGAGGCACAGGCAGTCTGGTTATCAGCCAAATCTGGCGACGGCGTTGATTTATTGCGGCAATTGATCGGCGAAAGGCTTAGCGTGGAAAGAACCTCCGGGTGGATGGTCTTGTTACCATCACAGGGTAAACTCAGGGCGCAGCTGTATAGTGCCTCGGCCCTGGTCGAAGAAGTCATGCAGGAAGATGGCGTAGTGCACGCCAGAATCGATATGGATGCAGTTGAATTTGCCCGGTTGGTACGGGAACATAGTATTGAAATGAACGACATCGTTCCCGACAGGGAGTCGCTAAGCGTTTAGCTTGCGGCAATCGGTCGGGGTTAATACAATCGCCGGTTTAACGGCTACGGAGTAAAAACCCTTATGGCTTGGAACGAGCCAGGCGGAAACGACAACGATCCCTGGGGCAACCGCAAGAACAATAACGGTGGCCCTCCGGATCTTGACGAAGTCATAAAGAACCTGAAGAACTGGTTTAACTCAGCTCTGGGCAACAAAGGTGGCTCTGGCGGAGGAAATCGTGGTTCCGGCACTGGCGGCGGATTACCTGGAGGTAATATCGGCAGCAAGGGTATCGGCATCGTTGTGGGCATTCTTGGCGTGGTCTGGATTCTTTCGGGCATATACGTCGTGCAGCCAGCACAGGCAGCAGTGGTCACTCAATTTGGCGCCTTCGTGAAGACTACGGCTCCAGGACCGCATTGGCGCCTGCCGTGGCCTTTCCAGACGGTTGAAAAGGTGGATGTGGAAGAGATTCGCAGTGCCAGACTCACCAATCAGCTCATCCTGACTCAGGATGAAAACATTGTGGACATCGACCTTGCAGTTCAATACAACATAAAAAGTGCAGAAGATTACCTGTTCAACGTCCGTGGGCCTGACCGGACGCTCGAAGAAGTGGTTGAAAGTGCTGTACGCGAAGTCATCGGCGCAACGCCGCTGGAGTCTGTGCTCACGACCGGGCGTGATGAGGTCTGGAACACAACGGCTGGAAGCCTGCAGGAAGTGCTGGATGATTACAACATTGGCATCTTTGTTACCGCTGTTAACCTTGAAAGGGCGCAGCCGCCGGAGCAAGTACAGGCAGCGTTCTCGGACGCCATCAAGGCCCGGGAAGACAAGGAAAGAACAATCAACGAGGCCAGGGCCTACAGCAATCAGGTTCTGCCGCGTGCTCGCGGTGACGCTCAGCGCGCACTTGAAGAGTCGGAAGCTTACAAGACCCGGGTGGAACAGGCTGCACTGGGTGAATCAGAGCGTTTCAAATCATTACTTGCCGAGTACAAGAAAGCGCCGGAAGTGACTCGAGAGAGGCTGTATCTTGAGGCGATGGAAACCGTCATGAGCAACACCAGCAAGGTAATGGTCGACAACGACGGTGGAAACAGCTTGATGTACCTGCCTATCGATCAATTGATCAAGCAGAACCGCACCGGTGTCGAGGGTGGGATGATGAGTGGGAATACGCCGTTGAACAGCGGCAGCAACGACTCACCTCGCTTTTCGGATCTTCCCCGGGAGTTGAACCTGCCAACACGCGACGATCTGCGTTCGCGTGACAGAGGGACCATACGATGAACAAGCTCACCAACCCCTTAGTGCTGATTGGTGCTGCACTTTTGCTGCTGTTGGGCAGCACAATGATCTTTACGGTCAACGAGCGTGAACGAGCCATTAAGTTGTTTCTGGGAGAAATTACCAAGTCCGACTACGAGCCGGGCTTGCATTTCAAATTACCACTGCTTGAGCAGGTTTACACGTTCGACCGACGTATACTGACTCTTGACGTGCAGCCCGAAAGAGTTCTGACCAATGAAAAGAAGAACGTCATGGTTGACTCGTTCGTTAAATGGCGAATAGCCGATTCAGAAACGTTCTACACGCGTCTGGGTGGTGTTGAGTCACGCGCCAACAGTCGTCTCACGCAGTTCGTCCGGGAGGGCGTCAAGGATGCCTTTGGTCGCCGCACTATTCAGGAAGTCGTAGCATCCGCTCGATCAACGCTTCGTCAGGAGATTCAGGCGTCGGTCAATCTCCAGTCAGAAAGTCTGGGTATCGAAATCATCGATGTGCGAATCAAGAAAGTCGAGTTGCCGGAAGACGTCCGAGAGTCTGTCTATCAGCGGATGGAGAAAGATCGCGAACAGATTGCCCGTGGGATTCGGTCAGAAGGTGAGGAGCAAGCGAAAATCATCAGGGCAACAGCAGATAGAGCCAGAGAGGAATTGCTTGCCAGAGCCTATGCTACAGCTGAGCAGACTCGGGGTATGGGTGATGCCGAATCTGCCAGAATATACGCTGAGGCCTACACGCAAGACCCTGAATTCTACAGTTTGTATCGTAGCTTGAGTGCCTATCGGTCAGCATTCAGCGGTGGTGGTGATGTTCTACTCCTCGATCCTAATTCTGAATTTTTCAGATACTTCAATGGCTCAGGCGGGACGCCGCGACCTTAGCATCGCTGGTTTTCATGACCTTGGCGCTGATTTGAAAACGTTATCCCCGCGAAAGCGGGGATCGAGCATACTATTGGCCTGCATTCCTGCCTGCGCGGTGACATCATGGCTAAAGGCTTTGGATTTTTGGGATTCCCCACCTCTGTGTACCCCTTCGGCTACAGGTTCTGGTCGCTAAGAATATGCTTGTCGAAATTCTGACGGCCGTTTGTCTCGTTCTTGTGCTGGAAGGCATATTGCCTTTCCTTAATCCGGAGGGCTACAAGCGAGCGGTTAGAGCAATGCTCGAGATTTCCGATGCTCAGCTGCGCATTGTCGGCTTGTCGAGTATGATTGCGGGCGTCGTCCTCCTCGCCATCATCCGCTAATTCAATACAATCCTATTGCTGTGAACGATCCGCGCTCTAACCGCTGGCAATTGCCTGACGGTGTCAACGAATTACTGCCAGACGATGCCTGGCGAGTTGAGACTCTGCGCAGGCAGATCATGGACAATGCCTATCGCTGGGGGTATGAACTGGTCATGCCCCCAATGATCGAGTACCTTGACAGCTTGCTGACAGGTACCGGTGAAAAGCTTGACCTGCATACCTTCAAGATTATCGATCAGCACAATGGCCGTACTCTGGGCATTCGCGCTGATATGACGCCCCAGGTGGCGCGCATGGATGCTCACGCGCTGCGCAGCGAGTCGCCAAATCGCTTCTTCTATACTGGAAGCGTGTTGCGGGCACGCGCTGATGGGGCTGGTAGTAGTCGCACACCGCTTCAGTTTGGTGCGGAACTATTCGGACATTCCGGCCCTGAGAGCGACGCCGAAATTATCCAGCTCATGCTCGACAATGTAATTTTAGCGGGGCTGCCACTGGAAGATATGCTTCTCGATGTCGGACATGTCGGCGTCTACAAAGCCCTTATCGAAAGCGCAAGTTTGCCGGATTCGCTGGAAAAGCAGTTGTTTCAGTCGCTTTTGCGTGGCTCACGACCAGAGGTGATGGCCCTGCTCAGGCAGAACGGTGAGCATCCGTCTCTTACGCGCTTAAGTGAAGATATTGATGCTTTGATGAAGCTTTCGGGAAGATGTCATGCCGTGCTTGCGTCTGCACGTCAATTGCTGGGCCAATCGGGTGTTGATGTGCATCGTGCTCTGGACAACCTTGAGTCTGTAGTCCGGATAGTGTCTGATGCTCATCCAACATTGCGAATTCACGTCGATTTAGCCGAATTGCGGGGGTTTAGCTATCATACCGGGATACTGTTCACACTCTACGATGAATCCGGTGGAGAACTTGCCCGCGGTGGGCGGTATGATGCAATCGGCGAAGCATTTGGGCAGGCGCGCCCCGCAACCGGCTTCAGTGGTGACCTTATTCAATTGTCGTTGGCGCAACACCCGATGCAAGACCCGCTAAAGGCTGCCTCCAGCGGAATCTGGGTGGACAGCGTAGCAAGTAGTGAGTTATTGAAAGCTGTCAGGGAGCTGCGTTCTGCGGGTGAGCGAGTTGTTCAGGCGCTGCCCGGGTCTTCATTACAGGCCGGTGAATGCCATTGCGACAGGCAGCTAGTTTGTCGTGATGGGCAGTGGATAGTCCAGTCGTTGTAGTTTTCAATCGTTCACGGGCTTGCATCGTTGCTTGCGTACGTAGTCAGCAAGCGGGTTGTTAATCCAGAGTTAACCAGAGAAATCATAGGTATGACAAACAGTGTGCTCGTGCTTGGCACGCAATGGGGTGATGAGGGCAAGGGCAAGATCGTTGATGTTCTTACCGAGCAGGCGTCCCTGGTTGTGCGGTTTCAAGGTGGCCACAATGCAGGCCACACGCTGGTTATCGGTGATGAAAAGACAGTCCTGCATCTAGTGCCCAGTGGCGTGTTGCGCGAAAACGTCATGTGCGTCATCGGTAGTGGTGTGGTCGTATCTCCGGATGCCTTGTTCAGTGAAATTGATATGCTGGCCGCACGCGGAGTACCCGTCGAGCAGCGTCTTCGTATCAGCGGTGCTTGCCCCTTGATTCTGCCTTACCATATAGCCCTGGATCAGGCACGCGAAAAAGCCGCTGGCAAAAAGGCTATCGGGACAACAGGGAGGGGGATTGGTCCTGCTTACGAAGACAAGGTGGCAAGACGCGCAGTACGTGTGCAGGATCTACTTGCACTGGACAGATTTGATGAAAAAATTAACGCCGCCTGTGCCTACCATAACGGCACATTGATCGGGCATGGGATGGATCCAGTTGATCCGCAGGCTATCAAGCAAGTTGCACGCGAATACGCACAGCGTTTGGCTCCATTGATTGATGACGTACCCGGCATGATTGACAGGCATCGAAAAGCGGGTAATCGAATTATGTTTGAGGGTGCGCAAGGCACGTTACTCGACGTTGATCATGGCACCTATCCTTTTGTGACTTCAAGCAATACGGTCGCTGGTGCGGCATGCAGCGGAAGCGGCTGTGGCCCGGGTTCCATCGATTATGTGCTCGGGATCACCAAGGCGTATACCACCCGCGTTGGGGCTGGACCTTTCCCGACAGAGTTGTTTGACGATGTGGGCAAGGAGCTAGGTGAGCGAGGTAACGAATTCGGTGCGACTACCGGTCGCCAGCGCCGTTGTGGCTGGTTTGATGCAGTGGCCGTACGCCGCGCCTGTATGCTCAACGGAGTCACGGGCATCTGTTTAACGAAGCTGGATGTGATGGACAGTCTCGAGTCGATCAGCATCTGTATTGCCTATGAACTGGACGGTCAGCGCATCGATCATCCGCCAATCGGTGCTGACGATTTTGATCGTTGTGTGCCGGTGTACGAGAGCATGCCTGGCTGGCAGACTAATACCGCAGGAGCCACTGAACTGTCACAACTTCCTGAAGCCGCACAGGCCTATATTAAGCGTCTGCAAGAGCTTTCAGGGGCTCCTGTGCATCTCGTCTCCACAGGGCCGGAGCGTAATGAAAACGTGGTTATCCGATGGCCTTATGAAGGCTAACTCTGTCATTGAGCTTCGAACAGCGACCGCAGGCTTTTCCACGAGCCTGTAGTTTGCTTGAAAAGGCTCGATTGAAACAGGACAATACCCCATCCGACTAAAACAGGAATTGTCGGTGGTGTGGCGTGAAGTCAGCCCGGACAACGTGTTCAACGTCGTTTAAGTGTATAAATGGTGCCGAGAAGAGGACTTGAACCTCCACATCCTAAGATACATGCACCTGAAGCATGCGCGTCTACCAATTCCGCCACCTCGGCACGAAGTGTCGCTCGAATACGAGATTCTGCAAGCGCGAAATGTACCTAAGTGTCAGGGATGTGTCAAACCTTATCCCGAATATTTCTTCAAACTACCCCATTCTTCCACTTTCATTGTCAGCTCGAGATGGTTGTGATCATTTGTAGCAATACCGCACCACGTCTTCGTGTTTGACGTACCCTTGCGGTTTACCGAACCCCCAATCAGCGCATGAGTAAAGATAAACCCCGACAAAAGCGTCCGCGGCACGGTGCTAACAAGGGCGAACGTATTGATCCGTATCGCCATCGCGAAAGTGCAAAGTATGAGCAGCCGATTGCGAGTCGCGAATTCATCATCAGTACATTGCGTGAGGAGTCCGGTCCGGTTGATTTTGAAGCTCTGGCCGAGAAACTCCAGTTGGTCGGTGATGAAGCTGCAATGGAAGGTTTGCGACGCCGTATTGGTGCCATGATCCGTGACGGTCAGCTTATTCAGAACCGCCGGCGTGGCCTTGTACCGGTGGATGCGGATAGTCTGCTAGCCGGCAGAATCACCGCACACCCCAATGGTTTTGGCTTCGTGATCGTTGAAAATAGTGATAAGGATATTTATCTCGATGGCAAGCAAATGCGGCAAGTCTTGCACGGTGATCGGGTGGTTGTCTGTGTTACGGGAATAGACCGTCGTGGCAGACGTGAAGGGCGAATCGTCGATGTCGTGGAACGTGCCAATAAATCGCTTGTCGGTCGACTGTCCATCGACAGGGGAACCGTGGTTGTTCTGCCGGACAACAAGCGCATTCATCAGGATCTTTTGATCGCGGCTGGTGAGTTGGCTGGTGCAAAGGATGGCGACATGGTGGTTGCCGAAATTGTCGAGCAACCAACGCGGCGCCATCAGCCGGTAGGCAAGATCATTGAAGTACTTGGGCAACACTTGCGTCCGGGCATGGAAATCGATGTTGCCCTTCACAGTCATGGCATTCCTGCCCAGTGGCCGGATGAAGTGCTGGAGCAAGCAGCCTCTTTTTCAACGGCGGTTGACCCGTCGGCGGCCAAAGGGCGCAAGGATGTACGTGATGTACAGATGATTACCATTGACGGTGCCGATGCCCGCGATTTTGATGACGCTGTCTGGTGTGAACCGTTGGAGAAAGGCTGGCGGTTGTTGGTTGCAATTGCCGATGTAGCCCACTATGTGTCGGTGGGCTCAGCGCTGGACAAGGAAGCCGTTGAGCGCGGTACTTCCGTGTATTTTCCTGGTCGGGTCGTGCCGATGTTGCCTGAGGTTCTCTCCAATGGATTGTGTTCTCTTAATCCGGATGTGGACAGGCTCTGCATGATCTGCGAACTCACCCTGGATAGCGACGGTAACGTCAGCAAGACCCGCTTTCACAACGGCATTTTGCGTTCACATGCCCGACTGACCTACGATCAGGTCAGCGAAATGCTCACGGACAAGACATCCGGACTGCGTAAAAAGCACGCGCCATTGATGCCGATGATCCAAGAGCTGCACAAGTTGTACAAAGTTCTGGCGAAAAAACGCCGTGTTCGTGGCGCCATAGAATTCGATTCGAACGAAACACATATCGTTTTCGATGACCATAAGAAAATAAAGGAAATTGTGCCCATTCAGAGAAACGATGCGCACAAACTTATCGAAGAGTGCATGATTCTGGCGAACATTCAGGCCGCAGCGTTTCTCGAAGAAAAGGAAATACCAGCCCTGTATCGCGTGCATGCTGGCCCCAAAACAGACAGACTTGAGGACTTGCGAGCATTCCTCGCTCTAAGATCACTGACCTTGGGTGGTGGCGATCAACCCAGTGCGCTCGATTACGCAGCATTGGCAGAGGCAATTGCCGACAGGCCCGATCGCAGCGTTATCCAGACAGTGATGCTGCGTTCAATGCAGCAAGCGGTTTATCAGCCAAAAAATGAAGGTCACTTCGGGCTTGCGCTTGATCAGTACGCACACTTTACATCGCCCATACGGCGGTACCCTGACTTGCTGGTGCATCGGGCATTGAAATTTGCTATCGAACGGGGCAAGCCGTCTAACTATCAGTATTCCAAAGAAGCTATGGTGGGTTTGGGCGAAAGCTGCTCCCGCACTGAGAGGCGGGCAGAGGACGCCTCACGTGACGTGGTTGCCTGGTTGAAATGCGAATATATGCAAGAGCACGTTGGCTCAGAATTTGATGGCGTTATTTCTGCAGTAACGTCATTTGGTTTGTTTGTGGAACTCGTTGGCATTCACGTCGAGGGGCTGATTCATGTGACGAACCTTTCGCGTGACTATTACAAGTTCGATCAAGCGGCACAAGCGATGTTGGGTGAGCGTACCGGCAGGCAATATCGCCTTGGAGATGCGATCAGGGTACAGGTAGCTGCGGTCAATCTGGAAGATCGCAAGATCGACTTCAACGAAGTTGAACAGTCGGCTCAATCCCATCGTCAGGACAAGCCCGTACGCAAGGACAAGAAGGCCAAGGTCCGCCCTGCGACTCAGCAACCAGCAGCTGTGCCTGCGCTTGCGGCTATTAGCAAAGACAAGCAAGTCGTCAATGCCGAACAAAGGCGGCAACAGAAGCGTAAAAAGAAGCAGCAGCGGCGTGATCAGAAGCGCGTTGAAAGGCTGACAGAAAAACGCGCACAGGATTTGGCTGCGGGTAAAGGTATAAACACCGTTGAAGTTGATGACGATGGCAACGTCGTGAATAAGGTGCCCGCCGCTGCGTCGTCCAGAGCAGAGGATGCCAGTGGAAGTCGTAAGCGCAAGTCTGCGAACAAAAAGGGGCGTGGCAAGAATCCAGCGACAAGCCACCTTGGCGAGCCTACAACAAGCAGAAAGAAAACAGCGGATGGGCATTCGGCCAGCAAGCAGGCTGAGGGTGAAAATATCCGGGCCGGTAAAAAGAAGACAGTCAGTAAAAAGGCAGCCGGTAAAAAAGTGATGGGTAGAGTGGCGTCCGGCAGGGCATCAGCCCATGTCGAGGACGTTGTTGAGAAAACAGACAGTAAGGCAGCTGTTGCGAGTAAATCATCAACTGGCAGAAAAGTTACAGCTCGTGCACCGGCACCTTCCCGACTTGTCAGTAAAAAGCCCGTTGCAAAAAAGACCGCGAGCGCAGTGGCCAGCAAGAAGGGTGCAAGCAAGGAGGTTGCAGGCCAGCAGGTCGCAAGCAAGGAGGTTGCAGGCAAGGAGGTTGCAAGCAAGAAGGTCGCAGGCAAGAAGGTCGCAGGCAAGAAGGTGGCAGGGAAGAAGGTC
>JBGCEH010000007.1:0-111702 GCA_045106195.1 Granulosicoccus sp. | reverse complement strand
CGGCAACCGGTGCCTCGCTACAGACGAGTGATACAGAAACCGTTTGTTCGCCACCGTTACCACCAATGGTTATCACGCCTGTTCGCGTTTCTACTGCCGACCCACAAACCGCCGATACCTCCACCTGGCGACTCTCGCCCGGGGCCAGACTTCCAGAATCAGTGCTGGCACTTAACCATGGCTGATTGCTGCTTACAGCAATCAGCAATTCGGCAGTTCCTACATTGCCGATTCTGAAGGCCCCACTATCGCTACTACCCGGACCATCACCACCTGATACCTGAGCAGCCAGGTTAATGTCTTGCGGATCCGGATCACCCAGAATCGGAATCTGGGCTTCGCTACACGCCAGTGATACGGCAACCGTTTTTTCACCACCATTACCACCAAGGGTAATTACGCCCCTTCGCGTCTCCACAGCACGCCCGCAAACAGCAGTTACATTCACCTGATCACTGTCACCGGGATTCAAGCTTCCATCAGTTGAACTGACGCTCAACCAAGGCTGATTGCTGCTTACAGAGTATGTCAATACAGCAGTTCCGGTATTGCTGAAGTTGAAAGTACCGCTGTCTCTTTGGGCAGAACCATCATCTTCCCCGTCAGATACCAGCGCAGCCAGGCTAAGGGAGTCTGGACTTGGATCATCCAGAATCGCCACTTGTGCTTCACTACACTCCAATGTTACCGATACGGTTTTTTCGCCACCGTTGCCGCCGATGGTTATGGTACCCATCCGGGTGTCCACTTCTGGCCCACAAGCAGCAGTTACGTCAACCTGATCGCGGCCACCGGGGTTCAGACTCCCACTATCGGCACTTACACTCAACCATGGCTGATTACTACTCACTGAGTAGTTCAATTCAGCGTTACCGACATTACTGAAACTGAAGGTATCGCTATCGCTGTTTTCAGAACCATTTCCATCGCCGTCAGATACCAACGCTGACAAGCTAAGAACGTCCGGATCGGGATCGCCCAGAATTGCCACCTGTGCTTCAATACACTCCAGTGATACAGACACCGTTTTCTCACCGCCGTTACCACCAATGGTCAAGGTGCCCATGCGGGTCTCCACGCTTTGTCCACATTCAGCAGATACAACCAGTTCGTCCCTGTCACCCACACCCAAACGTCCGCTATCAGTGTTTGTCGTCAACCATGCTTGATCACTCCTGACGCTAAAGGTTAACGGTGCATTTCCCGTATTGCCAAAACTAATGGATCCGCTGTCACTGTCTGAAACCTGAGCGCTGAGCCTCAGACTGCCTGGACTCGGATCACTCAAAATCGGGGCCGGAGTCGGTACTCGAGTAATGGTAAATTCGCTGGAAACCGGTTGCGTTATTCCATCACTTGCACTCACGGTAATGTTGTAATCACCCGGTTCAGCAATCTGACCCGTTATCAAACCTGAATTTCGATTTATCTGTAATCCGGAATCAGGGCGACTTTCCAATGTGAACCTTAGCGGTTCGCCTTCCGGGTCAGAAAAATTCCTCCCGGCATCAATAGAAATGACCTGACCTGCGGCAACATCGTCAAGATCTGCAATTGCCCTGGCTATCGGTCTCTGATTCTCGATAACCTCCAGAGCAAATGATGCAGCGACAGACGACGTCTGATCCCTCGCCACAATTTCTACAACGTAGGTTCCCTCATCACCAGATTCTGCAATCCCACCGAATAGTCCAACATCACTCACCGACAGTCCACCCGACGGGGGCAAGGTCTGTGCGACAGCACTAAAGGTCAGCTCACTGTCCTCAGGATCGTCAAAACTACTCGACAAATCAAATGCCGTGTCTATTCCAACAACAGCCGTCTGAGCTGGTATCTCACGAGTTTGCACCGGCGGTCTATCTATCAGGACAATATCCAGCGTGACACTGGCGGTGCTTGTGAAAATACCGTCGGTAATGGTGTACTCAAAACTATCTGTCAAATCTGCGTTTGACGCATTTGCCGCTACAGGGTCATAAAGATAACTAAAACCTCCATCAGAACGCAGAGTAAATGTAGAGGCCATACTGGGCAATCTAGTCGGCGTAGTATCGACAACCAGCGGCATGTTGCTTACGTCTATATCATCAGTGTCATTGCTCAGCAGATTCACGCCCTGGTCTGCCGTCACCTCGAACGGGATTCCCTCCGTTACGGTAAAACTGTCATCAACCGCGACCGGTGCTTCGTTGATCGCAATCAGACAGAATTCAATGTCCACGAAACTGACTTGCTGCGCACTGTTTGTAATTTCCAGCCCATAGCTGAGCCCGACAGAGGCCTGAAGAGGCGGAACTTCTACTGAGAATTCGATACCTGTACCCGTCTGAGAGACTGGATCCACCTGATCAAAGTCAAATGTACAATTGTCTGCAGTTGTACAGGCCTCCTCAAGGGAACCAGCAGCAAGCGTTGCATCAAAGCCTGCTTGTGCACCACAAGCGATAGCATTGTTGGAACTGGTCGGCAAACGTCTCCATCGCGCACCAATGACAGGTGTCGTATCTTGTTCGCTGGCTCGCGGATTGATCGTATACACGACACCTTCTTCGTACCGAAACACACCGGCATCATCAACGATCAGATCATCATTAATGAATGGTGATGTCCCATTAACCCGCTCTTCAAGATTTGTGAATCGATCGGAATCAATATTGAACGCGGACGAGTCAAATTCCGCAAAATCAAATGAAAGCGTGAGAACGTCATTCGCACCTGCAGTGCTGAACGTTCTTGACAGGGAGGTCAGGTTGACACGTTCCGGGTCGGCCATATCGTACCAGACGATATCAAGTACAAATTCCGTGTTGGCTGGGATATCCAGATTAACATCCCACGTATTAGACCCGTTGGTCCGGGATGCGGTCTCCGTTCTGGTGAACGTTCCTGAATCAGTGTCGTAGCGAAGAGTGACCTCTGCAAATAATGCATTAGAATCAACTGCTCTGGACAGTAGTCCGGGAGCGGTCAGACTCATCTGGCTGGGCCCAACTGACATGGATGACGGTCTGTTTGCCGACTCACATGATGCGAGCGTCAATAGAACGAATGCCAAGGCAATTGTGTACCACTTGGAACGGGCAAAGATCATCAAAAAAACTCCAATAGAAATCCGGTCTCTATGTAAAACGTGCTTGTACCGCACCTCGTTGCTCGCAACATTATTCTACGCACACTGTTGTGAGTTGAAGAATATCTGACTGTGCCTCATTCATGCGAAACTGAGGGTCACCTAGCAAGAGCAGCCCGACCGACAGGAGGGGCTTCCAGTGCTCGAAATGCTCCCTCCAGAATGCGACGTCATTCTAGTTGCAGCGAACACTACGCGCTCAGACGTTACCAGACTAACAAGATGTTCACAATTTGACTTTCGTATGAATCTATTTCGTTGAAAATAAAGAGACAGTACGCATTATATTGCTGATTCACGACGATTCGGACCATACCTCCTGCTCCAGAGAGCGAAGCAACCGGTCGAACAAGATAATTCCACTACCACTGAAAGTGAAAAAATTGCCACATTCGGGGGCAACTGAGCAAGTGGATTCAGGGTGATCTACTATCGACAGTAACAATGAGGCAAGGTCGAGATAGCCCCCTGATAGCTAAAGTTCAGACTGGCTAACTGTCGAGCTTTGGCTTCCACTTCAACAACATCTCCTGCATGTCTTCAGACTTCTTGCGTGCACGCTTAAGGCGACTGTTGACAGTACGTTCATCTGATTCCAGGCGAAACAGCTTACGGGTTAAATTCGACTGATCATTTGATAGTTGATTAACCTTTGATGTGTTGTTGTCCGTGTCAGCCAGCCGTTTTGCCGTGTCGTACTGGTAAATAGCAGTTTCCAGAGAACCAATTCGTGATCGTAAAGCATCTTTCCTGCCTTCCAGAATCGTGACATCGGCAATGGATTGAGGCAATGCAGTGGCAAGTGCATCCAGATAATTTGCTAGAAATATTTGTTCAGTCTCTGGTGGGCAGGTGCCTCGGTACACTCCGCCGCTAACACCAAACCGTTGACCTCCTGACGCATCGCACAAATTTTTCAGACCTTGTGCAAAACCATCGTCAAATGCTGACCCAACTTGAATTGCACAAACCATTGTATTCTCAAACCCAGCCTGAGCTTGCTCTACACCATTCTCTTTAGTACAAAAAGTGGAAAGCCCGTCATGGTAACCGGCCATATAGACAGATTTGTCCAATTCAGCGCCAGCAGCAAGGCAACGACCAGAATATTCAAGGAACGAACTGTCCGCAGGATGCCCGGCAGCCCCATCCCTGAACCCCGCTTTTTCCCAGTTTTTTGAATTGCACTTGATGCGAGTTATCGTCTGGCAGCTTGTCAGTACCAGCGAGAGCAAAAGCAGGAAATATGCACTCGACACCCTGTAACGGGTTGAAGCGCGTCGTTTCCGGATTCGAAGACCCTGCGTGTACATTGTTTTTCCTGCGATCCAGATCAAAAATCAAACTACCAAAGCTGCTGATTGAGAGCAACTATTCCTTTAACTATATCTGCCAACATCAAACGCCGAATTATTATCGTAGATCACGGATCTGTCCATCGTTTCGGAACACGTGACATCAGATCAAGACGTCACTCGTCACCATTGCCAATGGGGATATTAAACAAGCCGCATTTTTAGAGAATGAGTAAACCAATGTATTAACTGGATTTGGAATCGATCAAGTCGCTTTTGATTTGATCTTCAGTTGGCAACTTCCAGCATCACCAACATATTTTTTACACATCTTGTGAATCATGCTGAACGATTTTGCTCGCATACCGCATCTTCTCCGAAGAACAGATTACCTGAATCGATAAACTGGAAGAAATTTCCGAGAAGCAGTCTCGCGACCAGATGTTTGTCGAATTTACCAGCAGGTCAAATCCACGATTAACATACCTCTGGACCAGTTTACTAGCCTTGCGCACTCAATCAGCTGACAGCGCACCTTTTCATGCGCAGTGTTGAGGCTCGATCAGCACCAACAATCCGGTAGCTTAGAAAATAATTTTAATCTGTGCAACTTTCTGAGCACCTGACGCGTAGGTCTGAATAAGCGACCCTATTTAGCAAAGCAATTTTCGTGAACGATAGAAATGAACAGTGCAAAACAACACTAAGGACCCACAAATGGATGTCCTGAGAGTGCGTGCATTCCCGATAACACTGAATCTGACACCTCCACGACACGAATGTCCTATGGCTCGCACTGGCAACCAATAACACACCGGGATAAACATAAAGCGTGTGATCGAGCAGTAACTGACCTCTTCCCCAACAAATCACCCATAGCAGCAGGCACAACAATATGACGAAAACTGAACTCTCACAAAGATCCGGCACAATGTACTCAATGCTAGCAATATCGCTACTTACGGCATCAGCACTGGCAACAACTGCCGCAAATGCTGCTGATCACAGAGAAGCTCCAGGTGCCAGCGCACAACTGGCTGCGGATATCGGCGATTACTATGCCTGGCACGATGAAAGCAGACTGAACCTTATTCTTACCCTCGGCACATTTGCATCTCCGGGAATGCCGGCTACTTACAACAGTGACATTTTGTACGGTTTCCACTTTGATACCAGCGCTCCTGCGGATGGCGTTGCCGATGTCAATATCTACGCACGTTTTGCGCAAGATACCGAAGGAGACTGGGGCTTGCAATTGTCAGGTATTAACGAAACCACTCTGGAAGGGGCCGTTGAAACAGTGATATCCAATGATCAACTGACCGGATGGGCTGGCCTCGTAGACGATCCTTTCTTTTTTGACCAGGAAGGGTTTAACACAACGGTCAACTCTGGAACACTGTCATTTGATCCGACCAGAGACGCAGTCGCTGGTTTGAATATCACGGCGATTGCTGTACAGGTACCGATCGACACGATTATGTCTGGCGGCGGCACGCTGCAGACCTGGACTACAACTTCATCACTGTAAGGGATCAAAAATGAAAACTTCAACGAACAATATTCTGATGACGGTAGTGCTTTCGTGTGTTCTGTTAACCGGCTGTTCTGACAGTAACGACACCCCCCCTGTTACCATGGCACCAACAACTCAGGATTTCGCTTTCCGAACAGAAACCCCAACAGACTATACGCGGGTTGATCGCATGGGGATGCCTGCCATCGCCACAGCATTGATTGCAAGTAAAGACTCCTACAACGCGTCGAACCCGCCAGATGATATCGCAGGTACGTTTGTTCCAGAAATTCTAAATAGCCTTACATCGCTTCACAGCGCCTTGGATAACCAGTTATCGGACCTTGGTCTGACGCCGTGTACCGTCGTAGGCGACGGAACTGGCACTTGCGCCGTTTCTGCTGTGCCATTGATCATTCCCGATACAATCAAGATTGACACAGCAGCAGCATCTGAATTTCCGAATGGCAGAACCCTGAGTGATCCTGTGATTGACATAACGCTTGCGGTAGCATTGCTTGAGCTAACTGGTGATCCCGCGCCTCATGTACCCCGTGCGCTCGTTGGCATTCTGAATCCGGCAGCGAACGACAAGGAATTTCAAACTGAATTCCCGTTTCTTGCTACCCCGCATCAGTAACACGTTCAGCGCGGCTATCAGGTAGAGAGTTCGTTACTGTTACTGCTACAGCATAACGTGCCAGCCATCTGCGACCGTGGATGGCTGGCCATTTGCAGAACCCACGCTGCAGCCTCCTCTTTGCCAGCATACTTGAAACAAACATACATTTCAGGGCTGTTATGGATTCACTTTTCAATCTCAATAAAATCACGACCCAGACGACAACTCAGTGTCTTAGCAAGATAACCAGCACGTACCCACTTAGCGGTTTTTCATTGCTGATTTTCCTCACACTTGTCTGTCTTTCTACATTGTTCTTTAAAAGTCATCCTGCCCATGCATCAGACTATGACGCAACACACTACAAAGATGAATTGAACCGTTTAAATCAGGTATTAAACGTAAGAACCAGCGTCGCTGCACAGAAACCCGACTCGTGGATTCATGCAGAACAATTAGCCAGGGCCTATCTCAACCGAGCAAAACTATCCGGAGAATTCAGTGACTATGTCGCTTCTCAGAAGATATTGAAAAAAACCTTTGAGCTTTCAGGTGAACGTGCAGGCCCAGTACTGACTCGCGCTATGCTGAATTTCTCGATTCATCGACTGCCCGACGTAGAGGCAGATCTCGTCGCAGCGGAGAGCGCACTATTGGTCGATGAACTGACCGTTCAGACCATTAGCGGCATACGCGGTGATGTGTTGCTGTATACCGGACACTATTCCCAGGCAAAAGACCTGTATGACCAGCTTGAGTCATCTGATCCGAACGTTACCACTGCAACTCGTCTGGCACATTACCATACGAATACTGGAAATCATGCCGCTGCCGAACGCTGGCTAAAGAAAGCAGAACAACGAGTAAAAGGACGATCGTCCTATTTACGCGCGTGGCTTAAGTTGCAACTGGGAATTCTTAGCCTGGAACGAGGACGCCTTGATGATGCCCTTTCCTACTATGAAAAAGGCTCAGCAATATTTCCCGGGTTCTGGCTGATCGAGGAGCATATTGCGGAGATTGATGCGTTACAGGGTCGTGATCGGAAAGCGGAGGCCGACTACCGCAATCTTATCGAGCGCACTGGGTCACCATTATTCATGGTTGCACTGGCAGATATCCTACAAGCCAGGCCTGAGATAGATGATCAGCTAGAATCTGCCATGTGGAGAGAAAGGGCGGACAACAGGTATGGTTTAATGATTGAGAAAATGCCTGAACTGATTTCAGGCCATGCACTGGGGCATTTCCTTGAGTCAGGAGACGGCAAGCAGGCGTTGCAACTTGCCAAGCACAACTATCAACTCAGACCCGGAGGTGAAGCCGCACTGCTTCTGGTACAGGCACACGCAGCTCTTGGTCAGTTAACTCAGGCAAATACCTTACTGGTATCACTGTTGCATTCGCCCTATCGTAGCGCTGACTTGTATGCAACGGCTAGTGTTCTGTACCGACATCACGGCGATGCCGAAAAGGCTGACGAATATGACACTCTCGCTTTCGCCGTTAATCCTTTGTCCTCGAGTGGACTGGACTGGTTACGCGACAAACTGAAAGAAGCTGTGCACTAGTTTGCAATGATCAGACTTCTGAAAACATAAAGCCTTACTCACCCGACGTTTTTGATACGTTGCCATAATGAGAAAACGCACCACTGTTACGACCTAGAATATAGTCAGCCACACTGACTGTTGCGTATCCGCAAGTATCCGAATTCATGTCGGCTGGTGCAACTGATACGGTGGGGTCAGGATCATGAAATACCGCAATGGAAAAGCGCTCTTCAGTGCTGTTGTTTCTCACGCGATGCACATTGGAAGGCAGCCGATCATCAGACCAGCGAGCCAGCAGGTCTCCAATATTAACAACCAGAGTGCCCTCGATTGGCGGGGCAGCAATCCATTCACCCCCACTGAGTACCTCGAGACCAGAGGTTTGTTGTAACAAAAAAGTCAAACAACCAAAATCTGTATGAGGGGCGACGCCAAAGTTCTCCTCGGTACCATGCGTCTGAGGGTAGCGAATCAGCTGGCCACGCAACAACGAATCCTGATACCGACTCTCGAAGAAGCGATCATTCAGATCGAGACAGTGTGCTATCGCACGCAAGAGTGCATTCCCGATGAATTTGATCATCGCAGCATAATCCAACACAGCTTTTCTGAATTCTGAAATTTGTTGAGGCCATTGATTATTTGCACACAGAGGGACCTTGTTACGCATGTGGAGGTGGCTCTCTGGCAAATCTGGCCCCCAGAAAAACACCTCTTTCTGATCGTGCGTTTTCGCTCCATGCATTTTTGCCATTCCTGATGCCAGATAGCCTCGATTATCCTGATTAATCGCAGATTCATTTTTCTGCTCGGGTGTCAACGCAAAAAATGTGCGCTGCGCTGACAGAACATTCTCCAGAACGGAAGACTTTAACGAAAGCCCACTGATATAAAAGAAACCGCTATCGTTCATCGCATGTTTTATAGATTCGGACACAGTC
This sequence comes from Granulosicoccus sp., assembly GCA_045106195.1. Taxonomy (GTDB): domain Bacteria; phylum Pseudomonadota; class Gammaproteobacteria; order Granulosicoccales; family Granulosicoccaceae; genus Granulosicoccus. Next base: position 102,642 of record JBGCEH010000007.1, on the reverse strand, counting down.
GCGATGTGCACGGCTGTGTCAGCTGAATCATGGGCGATGGATTGCAGCAAGCCCGCGATATCGATAACAGGGATATTTTTCAATGAACTTTCCTGAGCAACGCCATTAGCACCTTGTAAGGCCAGTAACGAGCCTCACATACTGAATGGGTCATCACAGTGCCGGATTATCACTTTAACAAGAAACTGCGTTCTTTCAGAAAGCCACTCATGTGGGGCCGTGACTCCTTGCCCACCAGCGCCTTCATTTCCTGGCTCCAGGTGCTGTCCTTGTTCCCACCGGTACGTGATTTGTAGTACTCCCTGACCGTTGCATCATATTGATCAATATTACTGTCGAAGACACTACTATCGTATTTGTCGTGCATTAATACTGCCTCCAGCGGCATTCGTGGTTTCACCTCTGGGTTTTGAGCCGGGTGGCCAAGGCACAGGCCAAAAACCGGATACACATGCTCAGGTATCTCCAGCAAAGCACTGACTTCAGCGGGTTTATTTCGCAAACCACCGATATAGCATATGCCCAATCCCAAAGATTCTGCGGCAACCACTGCATTCTGCGCTGCCAGTGCAACATCAACGGTGGCAATGATGAAGTGTTCCGTCATACCGGGTGAAAATTCGCCCCCCTGTTTCTCGCAGGCGTACTTAGGGCGGGCCATGTCAGCGCAATACACGAGAAATGCACCGGCAGAGGCGACGTAAGGTTGACCACCAGCCAATGCGGCAAGGCTTTCACGCTTGTCTGTATCGTGTACGTGGATAACGCTCACAGCCTGTACATTACTGGAAGTTGCCGCGGCCTGACCACAACTAACCACTTGGTTAACGGTTGCCTGATCGACGGGTTCATCAGTGAATTTTCGGATGGATCGGTGGGAAAGCAATAGATCGATGGTGCTGTTCATGGATTGATGTCTGTTCCAATAAGAATGTCACCCGGGATACACCCCGGAATAGCGTCATGGTAGCTTACTGGACGCTTGGCTTCCAGCTCAGCGGCAACTCCCAAAGTGCCGGGAATCAAGTCACTGAATTTGTCAACGGCGACGTCCACTACCATATTGCAGCCCGGAAACTGCGCCATGAACTGTGGTTTTCTGGACAATTGAGCTAAGCCTTGCCCCCGAATACGCCGGGGCGTCACAATATCCATAAACGGCTTTCCGATCTTGGACGCCTCATCAATGTGTCCCATCGACGACCACATGCCATTACCATCATAATTCGGGAAGACTGGGCGATTCGGTGGCAGCACTTTTACAAGTTCTTTCGCACCCCTTTGTACGATACAGTAGGCTCGCTAGTGCCAGTCACAGGCGATAGAAAGAAATAGTTCAGACCGTTGATGTAATTTATACGAATGTCTTCCAGCTCACCGCAAACGATAGCGCGTACCACAACTTCCGACAGTTTTTCATGCTGACCTTCTTTCTGCAAGGCACGCTGAGCATCGCCGTAAAACACTGTTGGTATCGGCATCAGGTTCTCCCGTATTCGTGTACACATTCAGTAACTGCCGTACTCGGGTGCTAATGCGATTTCTTGTAGTTTGACAATAAAAACAACCCTGAACAACATGCATCCGACTTATTATTATGGCAGTGAGTTTAATCATGTGACACCGGCTTAAACCACTGAAACGTGAACCCGCCCCTCAGCGACAGAGACGGCAGGTATGGCCTGCAAGCAATCCGGCCCACCCTTTCTTTTTCTGCGAAGAGACTGGTTCAAATTGTCTGTCACACTTTTCAACGGAAAAATCCCTAATCGGCTACCCGCACCACGCCTACGACGTCCGCAAGCGAAATTGATCTGGTATTCCCTGAGAGCATAGTTTTCATACCCAACACATTCTTGTCACGGAAGGTTCATGCTTCTTATACTCGCATCATAACGACGGTATGTGACCGTGCCTCGACTAAATCACTGGATAGGCATTGAGAATGATGGAAGAATTTCTGCTTGAAAAGAGCCCAAATGGAGGTCACCTGACTGTAGACAAGTGCGGAGCAGATCTACTCCGCCACCCTTTATACAACAAGGGAACAGCATTCACGATTGAAGAACGGCAGCGCCTCGGCATCGAAGGTTTGCTACCTGCCGAGTTCAACGATATCGATATGCAGGTCAAACGCATATATGCTTCACTGTTTACCGATCGTAGTGCTGTTGATACACACATCGGCCTTGCATTACTACAAGATCGTAACGAGGTGCTTTACTACAAATTGCTTGAGAAGCATCTGGATGAGGCGATGCCCATCGTATACACACCAACGGTTGGTCTCGCTTCACAGTACTACTCCAGGGTTTTCCGTCGTGGTCGTGGTATTTTCATCACGCCAGACTACAAAGGACGTATCGCGCAAATACTTCGCCGTGCGGCACCTTATGCAGATGTCCGTCTTATCGTCGTCACTGACAACGAGGCAATCTTAGGCATTGGCGACCAGGGTGCCGGCGGAATGGCCATCAGTGTTGGCAAACTGGCGCTTTATTGTGCGGGCGCCGGAATACACCCCTCCCAGACCTTACCCATTAGTCTGGATGTGGGTACTGAAAACCAGGAACTGATCGATGATCCTTTATACCTCGGTTATCGTCATCCACGATTACGTGGATTAGAATATGACGAACTTGTAGAAGAATTTGTATCAGCAGTAAGTACTGTGTTCCCACGCGTGTTCCTGCAGTGGGAAGACTTCCGTAAAAACAATGCACTGACTATTCTTGACAAGTACAGACACAAAATTGCCTCATTCAATGATGATATTCAAGGCACCGGTGCTGTTGCCACAGCATGCGTAACCGCCGGAAGCAGACTCGCAGGACACTCGCTGTCTGATAACCGTATCCTTATATATGGTGCTGGCGCTGCAGGGCTTGGAATTGCGCGACAGCTAAAGGCGCAACTGGCCGCAGACGGACTGACAGATGACGCGGTTCAGACAGCAGTTCTCGTCATGGATAGCCGCGGAGCTATTAGTACTGAGCGCGAGAACCTCGACTGCTATAAAAAGGAAATGGCCTGGTCCGGGAAGAACATCGTGTCACTTGGCCTTGATGATGAAAAACTCAAACAACTGAGTCACGTCATCAATGCATACAAACCAACCGTTTTAATCGGTGCTTCCGGACAGGCAGGCGCATTCAATGAAACCGTGGTAAGGACAATGGCATCCCACGTGACCCAACCGATAATATTGCCAATGTCAAACCCCACTGCGATCAGTGAAGTCACCCCGAGTGAAGTTCTTGAATGGACAGATGGCAAAGCACTTATCGCCACGGGTAGTCCATTCGATAACGTGATTCTTGACGATCGAGTACAACCGGTCAGCCAGGCGAACAATGTCTTTGTTTTTCCGGGTATTGGCCTGGGTGTCATGGCGTGCGAATCCAGCGAAATCACTGATTCGATGATTGCAGCAGCCGGTGTGGCATTGGGTAACAGCCTGACGGACGATGAACTCACTGAACGTCGACTCGTGCCCAATGTCTCAAGACTGTGGGATGTCTGCGGCAGGATCGCTATGGCAGTCGCTGAACAAGCGGTTTCCGATGGGGTCGCCACTCTGGATGACCACCTGGATCAACGAATAGACGATCTGCGCTGGAAACCAGCGTATCCCGAAATTCACAGTAAAGCTGAGATAGACTGATGACATCAAAACGTATCGTGATTGTTGGTGGCGGCTTCGGTGGTGCATTTACTGCCCGCTATTTAAGACGCTTTGTACCAGCCGACGTCGACGTTGAAATCATCAACACGACTAACTACTTCGTATTTCAGCCGCTTCTCCCTGAAGTTGCTTCCGGGAATATCAGCGCCCCGGATGCGGTGACACCACTTCGGCAATTACTACCCGGTGTCAAAGTGCGAATGGGAACCGTAACCGGTATCGACAAAGAGGCGCAATGTGTGAACCTGCTACAGGGAACCTACCGCACACCGCAGAAACTACATTACGACCACCTCGTCATTGCTGCAGGACAGGAAACCAATCTTGATATTGCACCTGGTTTTCGTGAACACGCGCTATCCATGCGTAACCTTGCTGATGCGCATGAGCTGCGCAACAAGATTATCCGGCGTCTGGAGCATGCTGACATCACGGAAGACGCTGTCATTAAGCAGCGCCTCTTGACCTTCGTTGTAGGCGGTGGTGGGTTCTCAGGCGTTGAAACCGTTGGCGAGATTAGTGAGATGGTGCGCCGTACTTTGCGCTTCTACCCCAACGTTGAGCAGTCAGACATACGCACGTTCATTGTTCAATCAGGTGATCGCCTGTTACCGGAATTACCCAGGAAACTCGGTCTTTATGCTGAACGCATACTACGTGAGCGCGGCGTCGATGTCATTGTCGGGAAGCGCGTCAAGTCGGCATCGACCAACTCCGTGCGCCTCTCAGACGACCAACTTATCGAGACTTGTCTGTTTGTATCCACGGTGGGCAACGGCCCAACACACTTTTGTAATTCACTGGGCCTACCACTTGTGCGCGGTAAACTGCCCGTCGACCGCACCTTGAAAGTTCAGGGCGAGACAAACATCTGGGCGCTTGGAGATGCTGCATTGATCCCGATGGATAACAGTGGTGACAACTTTGCGCCCCCAACCGCACAGTTTGCTGTGCGTGAAGCAAAAAGTCTGGCTGGCAACATAACCGCAACCCTGTCAGGACATGATCCAGAAGTATTTGCGTTCAAGCCAAGCGGTGCTCTTGCTTCAATCGGGCACTACAAAGGAGTCGCACAGGTATTGGGTGTGAATTTCTCGGGCTTGTTTGCCTGGATGACGTGGCGATTTCTTTACATCGGCATGTTACCCAACTTCTCTACACGGCTGCGCGTGGCGCTGAACTGGGCCTTTGACTTCGTCATGCCGCGTAGCATAGTGCAAATAGCGATCAGGAACTCCTCAAGCACTTCAAAACGGCGATATGCAAAAGGCGATATCGTCTCTATGCCCGGTCAGTTTGTCGATGGATTCTATGCTGTCCTGGAAGGGTCTCTGGAATCCCGAGTACCACAAGGTGATGGCCAGGAAGACTTCGTGAGAATTTTGTCTCAAGGTGACCATTGGGGGGAGATGCAAGCGACAGCAGGTGCACAGACGGTGGGCACTTTGACTGCGCTGGAAGATTCTCGTGTCATCGTCCTGAAAGCTGATGACTTCCGGAACTTGCGCGCAGCCATTCCCGCACTGAATGTTTATTTCAACCAGATTGACCCTGCAAGCTACCCACCTGCCTTGCGCAAACGCGACCACGAGGAGCTCGGAGCCTGAGTCGAATTTGGCTGTTGGGATCTCACAGCCACTGACGCGGCACACTCAAAAGACATGCAACCGCGCAAAGCGTTTGCAAGCAATTGTCTGAACATTCAACTGTACTAAACGTACGATCTAAAATCGCAAAGAATTGATGTTCCCTGCAGTATCGTCAAACCACCTTTTCACATCAAACCACAGTTCACGCTGCGCGATCTAGTGGGCTGTGCGGCAAATTTGCTAACACATTTGGTCCTCAGCGACGCCAGCACGGCTTCCGATTAGCTCCCCAGTTACCCAACCAATTCGCTTTTCTGCGTTATTCTGACGACGCTAGGGACTCAATGCCTGCCACTGAATTGATCGCAAGACCCGCTAGTACTTGTGTCTGAATGAAGAAACTTTACCCTCATTATCCACTGTGAATACTGAAGATACGAACGTTTGTTCGCCACTCGACAGATTGATGACTGCCGAAACGGTGTGCGTGCCATCACCGAGACTCCTTGTATCAAACGCTGCAGCCCTGCCGTAGCTCCTGGTTCCAACAAGGTCAAAAGGCGCGTACAACTCAGTTTTTGACGGTTGCCCATCAATAAAAAAATCCACAGTCGTTACAGGTTCATTCGGAAAAATCGGTGTAAGAAACACATAGGCATAGCCCGACAATTCGTTGTTCGATAATTCGGTCGAACCTCGGCGGCTACTTCGTGAGCTGACGAGCAATTCAAAATCATCCGACAGATTTACTGGCGTGATGATGCCGCATGCAGCGCGTGACCCACCAGCACAACCTGCAACCTCGCCCCCAAAACAGTAGGTGTCGGGATTGTCGTGCACGATGAATGCGCTTCCGTCACTGTCAAAAAGGCTGAGCGGCCCACTGGATAAGCTCAAGCGACTGGTAACGCTTTCACTGACACCCAGGTTGTTCCGGCTCGTGATTTGTGGAAGATCGCCTGAGTGGAATGGATGATTACCATCGGGGCTGGAAAATCCGGAAAGGCCTGGATCAAAATGACCGCCAGCCGAACTGCAGGGTACGCAAGACGCGGTCTCGTGAATATGAACCGCACGTTGACTATCTCCCAGACCAGTCATCTGTATAAAGACTTCAACCTCTTTTATTCCTTCTTCCGATGCGCGCTCCTTAAGCGTTGCAAAACCGCTAACCGCATCGGAATCGCAGCTGGTGATTGTTGCAACCGCTTTGGTGGAAAACTGCGAATCTGAGGTGGCCACTGCCACTGTCATTGGCAATACGCAGAATACCGCAATACAACTTGTGGAAAGTTTCCTGATGAAGAATTTGAGCGATCTTTGATCTTTCGCATTGGTTGTCTGTGGAGAAGGCTTCATAACTACTTCCATATAAAATTTAATATTCCAATGTATGCAAATCCAAAGCGGCATTTGATCACATTACTTTCTGATACTGTACAACACTTGGTGGTTGTTGAATTTGTTTGACTGTGAGTAGTTGGTAAGTGTGCGTCTGACCACTAGCCTTTAACAAGTAAGAAACGTAGTTTGAACTGAATAACTTTATGAAAGAACGAACTGCCATCGTTTCTATCGGTGATGCGCAGCTACGGCCTCACCGAAAGCCATTTAACCACTTGGTTCATCGGGGAATTTACTAACAATTTATCCTCGCATTGTCATGAAGCACAGCTCACATTTTCCAATCCTGCTGCGTAGCCCGCCCACTTAACTTCATATACGTTTTAGCTGCGCACAGCAATAACATATGTTAACCCTCCGTCGCTCAGCCAAACCCCTAATCGTCGATAAGTGAGCCTGGCAAACCGCGAAAAGGGCCTTCAATGCTTAGCGTTTGTTCAAGCGTGGACGCTATTGTGGAATTAGTTGTCAGAACGCACAAGCTCGAGCTGTAGATGACTCTATCGCTCGTTTCATCCCAGCGATGCAAAGGGAGCAAAGCCTATTCGGAAGCGGCGACAGTAGCCGGCTCGATTTCAAACAAAGGATCAATGAACTTACCTGCATGAATCAGTTCGAAATGCAGATGCGGGCCGCTGGATTTTCCGGTATTGCCAACCTGACCAATGATTTGGCCTCTCGCTACTTTCGTGCCCTCTTCGAGTCCGTCGGCAAACGCATTCATATGCGCATAAGCGGTGAAGAAATCGTTTTCATGCGCAATTCTGATGTAGTTACCATAGCTTTTACTTACGTAAATTTTGTCAACAACACCACTCTCCGCAGCATAAATTGCGGTACCTCTGGGAGCCGCGTAATCAATCCCCTTATGCCGCTTGGGAATCCTTATGCCTTTTGGATTGATACGATAGCCAAACCCTGAAGACAGCCTACCTTCCGCCACAGGCTTGTTCATCATGGTATGCGGCATTTGATCAAGGGGAAACATTGCCGCTATTTCGGCCGCATCACCAATATTCTTGGCACTTGGGGTACCCGGCTTAAACGCAGTAACCTTCGAAAAGCCCGATTTGACGCCCTCGCCGATTCCGGTGCCAATTTGCGAAAGACTCTTCCCCATTTCCGTCGTCTCAAGAGTTTCACAGCCACTCAAATGGGTTGCTGCAGCCAAACTTGAGACAATAACGAAGGCTTTAAATCTGAAAAAAGACTGAGATATCATGATGACGGCGTTTAGGATGTTTGCTGGTTGGAGAGTGCGTATCGCACAAACGAGAGCTACTTCTTTTCAAACGTTTCGATACACTAACAACTTTCCAAATTGACATCAACCTGTCAAGCAAATAACCGTTTTCATTTCAGAAATGACTAGGAAATCCTATTTTCCTAATCGTCAATTTGCGGGGTGCAATCAGTCGATTGCATATTTTTTATCCCCGACTCTGCCAATGAATAAACCAGAGAGGGTAAGGGCCCCCAAGCCATGGAGCTTGCGGACATCACGCCCTGTTTAGCCAACTCGCGAATATTGAGTGTAATCTCCGGAGCAGACAACGCCCCCCCTATCTCCGCATACTTTGCAATAGAGATTGCGCTCCAATCAAAAATGCTGCGACTTTTAGTTCGAAAGGCAAACCCAAGGGTTTCGCTCTTCAGATCTATAAAGCCTGAGCTGAACAATACGTTATCCGGAAGTTCGATAATGGCGCCATTGCTCACTTCCACCCTGCCATCATTGATATACAGGCGCAATGAGGCGCACTCTATTGTCAACGGATCACTAAGGCTTGCGCTGCTTCGTCTCGCGTCATCTTCCTTGGATAAAAGCGATAACCTGTCGACAGCCCAACTGACTACACCAACATCCATAAGCGTTGAGTACTTCTGATTGACCTGCGCGGCATCAACGGTGGCGATCACATACCCATCAAGTGTGGATGCAATGTGTCCGGGAGACGGCCCGGCGCCACGCAATGCCACGATAAAATCCGATTCGCCGCGGCTTAGCATCGTGTCGTTGTCACTTGATGAACGGATGCGATCGAGTTGCACATCGTCCGCCTCAAGCTTGAGGTTGAAGCTGACAAATTGCTCAAGCCTATTATCCAGTTGCAAAGAGACTTGAGCGGCACCACCCAGTAGAATCAAGTCCTCGCTGGAAACATCCAGCTTGCCTTCAACGAGCTTGAGCTGTAGTTGCCCATTGACTATAGGCGATCCGTCCAGACGAACAGCCCCTAAATACAGGCTCACATCCGCATTAACACGCTTGGGAATGCTACTGGTAAAGCCGTCGTAAGAGAAGAGCCGCGGCGGCGGCAAATATTGATTAGCAGTATCGACAGTAGGTTTTCCTACATCGATATCCCATTGTCGCAACTCAAGCTCGGACGTTATCCCGATCTCCTGCTCTGAAAAAACCATCGCCACATCACCTCTGAGCCATGCTTCATCTGATTTGTATTCCAATGCACTGAGCGTGAGATCATTACCCTGAAACGCCCAACTGCCCTGCATCTTATGTGAGCCTTTCTGATCGTCGATAGCCAGTACATCCATGCTGAAGGTACCGGCTCTCGTTGTGTCCTTATCAGAATCAGCTGCCAGAATTTGCAGTGAAAGGGTCTGTCTAACCTCATCTGCCTCAAGTACGCTGGCCTGGGCCCGAATAATGTTCCCGAACAGACTCTTCAAATCGACGTTTGAGAGGCGATAGATACTATTGCCGGCCTGCTTATTCCGAGCGATATAGTTAAAGTCAACCAAGCTTAAAGAGACATCCAGACCTGATAATTTCTGCCTAAGGGAGTCGAACCGGCCGGATAGTGTCATGGCTGCTTGCCCGGAGCTTGTGACATCCGCCACACTGCTGTCAGGCGCTGATGAGGATTGTCCGGATTGGGTGATAAGCGTCAGTTCGTCCGCCGTGATCCTGACGCTGCCTTCAATACCGCCGCTAAAGAGCACGCTGTGACTGATGGACAACTGCAAATTCCGCAAGCGTGCCCGATTGAGCGCAAACGAGGTTCCCGATGCCCGCAATTTCGCATTTGGCAACGTCATTTCAATTCGTGGGTAGAAGGAATTTATCGCAAGCTCGCTACCGAGCTCAACAGACTCACCCAGAATCGTGGAAAGTGTCTCGGCGATTGATTGCCTGAAGGCATCTGAATGGACATAGATATACGCAGAGGCCAATGTACCAAACAGCAGTACTGCAACCGTACATCCCACCTTGATCAAACCGGTTTTCACACTGATGTTCCGTTACCGTAACAGCGCTTGCGCACTACTTTAGTTCAAGAGCCTTGTCAATTTCCCGCAACAAAGACGCAGAAGCACGCCCATCGATTCTAAGGTCGTTATCGAGCTGAAAATCCTGGATTGCAGCCTCTGATCGCGAATCCAACTTGCCACTGATTGGCCCGGTGTAATAGCCCAATATTCGAAGTTTTTCCTGTACATCGACAAGTAAGGGTTTTTTTACAGGTTCCAGTGTCACTGGCGCTGGCGCTGGCGCTGCAACATCTTCCTGCAAAGTATCACTTTCAGCATCGTCACTACCGCCAAATCTTTCCGAAACGCCGGTTTTCACCTTGTCAAAGGTGTTGTCGACTGTGGCACATCCCGTTAGCAGCGAGACGCAAAACAGCCCCGTTGCAAGAATAAACAGCGGCTTTTCTTGACGTGGTCGATTTGAAAAGGAAAAACCCTTGACTGGTGGTAGTTGCATAGTCATTAACAATGTGTCTGTTGGCCGAATCGCAATTGGCACGGTAGCGTCAGGCTTTCTAAATACTCTTAGCATATCATCTGGATTCTGGCCAAATGAATATCAGGATCATGATGAACACAATTTTTTTCAATCACGTCAACATGTCTATTAGCGTGTGCTGGCCAATTTCTGAAGAATTTCTGACTTTCCCGGGCATCAGCGCAATTGGATGTTGTTTCTAATGGCAGACACCGGGTAGAGTTTGCGAATGATTGCTTCGGCTTCGAGCCTTTCTTCTTCGGATTCGACATAGCCCGAAAGCTCAATGACGTCGCCGCGTTTGTTGATCCGAAGTGGTGCAGCATTTAATGTTGATGAGGCCATTAGCGCAGATTTTGCCTCACGAGCACCGCGGATATCTTCAGTATCACTATCAGCAAGTTGTGCGCTGATAATGTTGCACGCACCGAGAACAGCCACCAGACCGGTTGCAGACAAACATTTTGAAATCATTTTCCAAAAACTGACCTTACCCATCGCACAGCTCCTCTGTGTCTTGCGAATTTCGAATTCGATTCAGGTAACGCAAATCCTTTCTTCATGATACTCAATACGAACAACAGGATGCCAATATGTCGGATACGGACATGTATTTTAAACCTTGTTGTGACGCACACATTGGGCGTTTGTTCCGCCAGTGTTCACACTTGGAACGCGAGATCACCCCAAAGTCTAACCATCCGGCTTTCTAGTGTACCTTGCGCTTTTGAGGCCCAGTACACGAGTAACATGAAACCCGGCTACTGAGAAAACAGACTGTCGCAACCGCCTGGCACACCGCCTCGACCAATTTCCATAAAAGGCAGGACAATTGCCGCAGGACTTGCCAATGCCGCCAGAGCTCCAGCTATGGCAATACGAGAATATATTGATTTCCCCGGCCTCATCGAAGGTGACAACAAGGTACCCGATACAATTAGAGCCGTTGGAGCTGCAAAAAAACTGGCATCACGTGGATGGGGCTCAAATTTCAAAGATACCGATTCGTCTTTGAGATCGACACGCCCCTTTGCCAGAAAAAAACTATCCTCGGTATCGATGATAAAGTCCTTCAATTCGATAACACCCGAGCGAGCTTGGACGTCTAAAAATCCACATCGGATAGCCGTTTGTTGTAAATCACGCTTGATCAGCAAACTGATTGACTCCATAAGATCAACGCCTGCCATCTCGATTAACAAGGAGTCCAATTCACCGTCTTCGATGATGGTAAAAAGCCCGCCATCGATACTGGCTGCAAAACTTGAAGGAGAGAAGCCTTCCAACCAGAATGTCCCTTCACCACTGAGCCTGCCCCTGCCTCCCGAGGTAGAAAGACCAGATAAAGACAGCATGTCGAGCAATTTTACTTTTTTCATTTTGAGCGACACTTTGCTCAATCGCCTCCCGATATTGCCTTCATCCACCGCTGAAACGTCAGCTTTTAATGATAGAGATCCACCCGCAAACTGCTCGCTATCCAGTTCGAACGCCACAGAATTAGTCTCAAAACGGCTGTTTAGAGACAGGTTATCAATTTGCACAGCGCCACGCGTGATGCTCTCAAATGTAGCGCTGACGTCGCCTTGTATATTTGAAAACCATGCAGACGGCTTAAACGGACGCGACGAAAAAAAACGCTCAGCATTTTGGGCCCCAGAAGATGGCCGTGACGACTGAATATCGAGAGGCTTTATTCCAGTTCCAAGCAATTCATTAAGCGACACCTTGTCAGAGGTAAAGCGTCCAGTTACGGTCTTAGGTTGATTTGCCGTATTGAGCTGCAGAGCCCCCTCAATTTCACTTGCTCCCAAGGCAAGCCTCGCATTGTCGACCGAGAACTCTCCATCATCTGCAATGAAGTCAAGTTCACCGCTTACGGCAGACACATGCGTGTTGAGTAACCTTAGGTCGCGAAGCAAGGTACCCGCGTTGCGACCTGAGAGATGCAATACTCCCATACCGTCAAGCGGCAATACAGCCCCCTCCAGACGAGCATTGACGACAAGCTCCAGCTCAGCCAGTGCGACTTCCAAACTGACCGGTATACCATCCGGAAGTCGTTGACTCATTCTGTTAAATGCCGTGACGTCTTCCGGCCCGATATCATAAAGAGGCACACTGTTCCCACCTAGTTTCAGCGTACTGTGGAGAACGTAGTCGTTTAGATCGCCTGTGACCTCGACAGACGACATGTGTTGTGTATTTTGCAGGTCTAATTTGCCGTCAACTGAGAATGCACCTTCATGACCCAGACGCTGGTTTCTGTATTTCAACGTCATGTTGTTGACCCTAAACTCATCAAACGGCAGTTCCTGAGCGTCACTCGCGGGGAGCGATAAAACAAAGGCAACAAGTTCATCCCAGTTGGTACTGCCACTTTCATCGATAAAAAGATCAAGAGAGGCTTTTTTAATGAATACATCGCTGACCTGAGAGTTACCACGAAAGAGGTCCGGCCACGTGACCGTGATCAGGAGTTCCGTGCTACTCAGGGCCAGATTCTGATCGGGCGTACCCAGGCTCAAACCAGAAAATTCAATCGAGGGCTTTAGCCTGAAAAGCTCTACTGAGATACTGCTGAGACCAAGACCTATATCGAGCTCATCCGATAATTGCATCAAGCGTTCTTGAATAATCGATTCCGCTTTCTTCTGTCCCCAAGGGATCAGAAACAAGACAATAAAGAGTGTACCTACCAGGCAAGCTCCGACAATACGATAGCGAGTGGATGACAGTCTTTTTGTCAGGGAGTTCAGTGCTGACATTCCGCCGGGATCTATCCTTTTCTGGCAATTTGAACGGGTACATTTGTCAGTACGCGCTCCCGGAAGTTAGTCCTGAAGCGTGTACCTTCACTGTCGGTTTATATCAAGACGGCTCGGATCTGATATATGGCTTACTCAATCAGAGACTCTCTAGCTTGACTTGATACCAAGGCAATGGTTACTTTACCGAAAGATTTTTACCATATTCGCAGTGCATATGTCGTCAACAGCAATAATAAAATCAGGATCCACAGCTCGTGCTCGATGCTGCAGTTTTTTCATTATTGCCTGTTCTATTGCGATAATAAGCGGATGTTCGACACTTGACAATAAACCGCAATCCGGCGGAGGGCTGACTCAGATTGGCAACACTGTAAAAAGCGGCATTCAGCGAGTCACATCTCGCGGGCCCAGTGCCAAGAGCAGAAAAAACAATAGTGCACAATACATCGCAGCACAGTTCCCAGCCAATGAAATGCCGCATACCATGCTGAAAAAACCTGTCGGTGCAGGACGCTTGTCTTCAGGCTACGGCTACCGCATCAACCCCAGAGGCATCGGCTTGCCTGAAAGACATAAAGGGGTCGATTACGCAGCTCCCACTGGCACAGCGATCTATGCAGCTGCGGATGGCGTCATCGACAAGATATATGTTAGCGAAATTTATGGAAAATACATCTTGATAGAGCATGAGAACGACTTCTACACCGCCTATGCTCACATGAACGCATTTGCTGATAGGCTGGAGGCCGGTAGTAAGGTCACTCGTGGCGAGGTCATAGGACAAGTCGGCAGCACTGGAAAGTCAATTGACCCTCATCTGCATTTCGAGCTTATTCATAAAGGAAAATTCATAGATCCCTTGTTTAAAGTGAGCCCTGCCAACACTATCGCCGCAGAAAACCGTAGAGGCGACGACACATAGCCAGGATGTTTGACGATATCACCGCGTGCCGGTGGTTGCCAAGGCATGTATTTCCATGACGCAAATCTAAATGGGTCCAACACTAAAGACCAAAAGCTAGTATTTGGCATTGGCTTGGCGCTGACGCCAAATAATTATCGCAAACTTACTGATTCACAGGATCCGGACAAATAATTTCTGAGGTAGGCATCGAATTGCCGATCGCCTGGATCGGTGACCCCAGGTGAGCCAGATTCTGATAAGTCGGTGTATTCGTGTCAGTAGCTCACGCCCCACCCCTTAAACAGACGACTCGGGCAGCGTCAGCGGAACTGAAAACACGAGTGGCTAAGCTGCCGTTACATTAAATACGCACATTAATGGCTTGCTTATTGGGAATAAATTCCCTAATATTAAATCGAACCCTTACAACAACTGACAACCAAGCCAATGAATCATTCTTTTAAAGCCCTCGTAATGTTAACGTTTGCTGCAGCCCTGTCGGCCGGATGTAGCGACTCTGACGACCCGCCTGTCAACGATACAACGGCCAGCGAAACCTCCAGTCCAAGCCCGAACTCCGGTCCTGAGCCCACGGTGTTGACAAAATTCGACGGCACGTTTCAGACCCCCTGCGCTTTGTCAGACCCCGAAGATTCAACGGCGGGTTCCGAAGTTGTTACAACGACTATCTCTGGTGCAATGGGTTCCATTCTAGCAATGGACTACACAGACACGAACTGTGCAGTACCCGCAAGCCCGACCGAGTACCTGGCGGAAATTTCCATTGCCTACCCAGAGGGTACCGTTGAGACACCATTAGGCACCGCTGACTTTGTCAATTACACGCCGGAGAGCGCTATGCTGGATGGTCAGCCACTGACTACAGAACAACAGACCCTGTTAGGCTCTCAAGGTTTTTTTGACACCAGATTCAGTCTTTTGCTGATCGTTGATGACTCCCTGTATTTCGGAGACGACAGCGGCGAACTTGATGGAGACACCGCTGAAACTCGGCCAACCACTCTATCGGCAGTACCCGCGATTCGTCAATAAACGAATTTGCTCTTAGAGACTTCATTTACATTCGCGTGGAAGGATCCGCGCAATGTTCTGGCAGTTTTCGATGCATGACAATCAGAACCCTGAGTCAACTATGCCAGAAGTTGCGTTACGCTTTGTGATGTTGTATTCGCCTGTGATGACATCGCGGAATCCGCATTTTGTAATATTTGAGAACGCGTTAGCATTGCCGTTTCCACTGCATAATTGGCGTCCATGATACGTCCGCGAGCGGCAGATTGATTTTGCACCCCTATCTGCAGGTTCGTGATAACGGACTCAAACTGGCTTTGTAAACTCGCGTAACTGGAACGTGAGCCACTCACCTCAGCAATCATCGCGTCAATTTCATCAATGGAAGCCATAGCCCCTGCGACAGTACCAATGCTTGCGTTCGGAGGTCTTATACCGACTAAATCAATAGGCAAGATATCATCAGTACTTGTGTTCGAACCCAATTGAAAATCAATAGAATCACTTCCATTAGCAGTATCCAGAAGGGCCTGACCGTTAAATTTTGTAGTGGACACAACTCGGGATATTTCACTGTTCATCGCCGTAAATTCTGCATTCAGGCTTTCGCGATCAGCGGTTGTGATGCTACCGTTGACTGACCGGAGTGCAAGCTCGCGCATGCGCTGGAGCAGGTCGTCAACTTCTTCAAGTCCTCCTTCAGCGATTTGTGACATTGAAATGCCATCATTGGCGTTTCGGATTCCAGCATTCATTCCACGCAGTTCTGCGTTCATTCGCTCAACGATAGCAATACCCGCTGCGTCGTCCCGGGCACTGTTGATACGCAATCCAGAGCCAAGTCTTTGCATGGACTTTGCTGTTTGCTCTTGTGACGAATTCAGATATTTCTGAACTTTCAAAGACATCGCTTTGGTATCTATGGTCTGTGCCATTTAAAATTCCCTCAGATTGCTATTCGTATCAACCAAGTCGCCGAATCTACCAGTGAACATCGCGCAACACTAAAACATCGAGCGTTACGCAGTGACACAGATATCAATAAGCCATACTGATGATCTCTCTCTATGCTCCCTACACACCGCCAGTACTGTATGCGGCAGTTTTTTCATATCTGATTGTATTAGCAAGACAACCACCACACCCGTCAAAACCTGTCGCCATCCTTCCAATTCAATGTCAATGCAACCCAGAATTCAAGTATTCCAATATCAGGCCGATTCGTTCTCGGTGATAGCGATACGTTAAGCATCACCGCCCCCTTGCCTCGTTAATCGTCATTTCAGACGCACAGATTCAATATCCAATTCGCATCTGCTGAACTATTGAAACTCACTTTTGCTATAAGGTGACGCGTTTCTGAAACTTTAATATATATATGAGAAATCAGGCACAACGCCATGCTTATGCGTGCTTCGCAGACCTGGTTCTTCCGCAGGACGTAAATTCACTCAAACCATAACCTCCCAGGCCGAGTAGGCAATAATCCCGATAATGATCAGAAACATGACGAGCCCAACAAGCCAATTGCTCTTTCGTGGATTTTTATCACTATGGTGTTTCATTAGGCATCCTTTTTAGAATCTATGTGTATCAAGGCTTGAACTGACACCACCACTGATAGAGGCAGGTGCTGATGCAGTATTGATTGACGGGGACGATCCAGGCAAGCGTTGTCGCGCAATAACTGGAAGCAATACAGTTAAACTTGCTATCGATGCAGTGGCGGGAACCGCAACCAATAGATTGGCAGATTGTTTATCTGACGGCGGCACCATAGTCAACTATGGATTGTTTTCAGGTGACCCGTGCCAAACAACCCCGTATCAAATCGTCTTTCGCAGTATAACGCTCACCGGTTTCTGGCTAGCCAGATTCATGGGCAGCATGTCGCGATGAGCTTGAAACGCAGTATGCAGCCCTTGGTCAGTTGGTTGAAAACGGGACGCTGAATACCCCTGTCGAAGCAACGTATGGACTGGACGATATCAGTACCGCCCTGAAACACGCGGTACGCGGCGGCCGTAATGGGAAAATTCTGCTCACACCCAACGGTGAAGCCTGGTGACGTGAAACAGAAATGCACGGCTGCGCGGACCTGTCATAATGCCGGGCATATTACAAACCAGTCCAGTCAATGGCATCTAACGCCACAAAGGAAAGTAAACGGTATCAAAAAATTCGCAGCATCACGCTGTTAATCATTGCCGAAATTCTTGCCATGAGTCTGTGGTTTGTTTCTGCCGCAATTCTTGGCGACATGAGCAGAGAAGCCAACGTAACAGCTAGTGCACAGGCTGCTTTATCTTCAGCAGTTCAGGCAGGTTTTGTGCTTGGCGCCCTGCTTTCTGCGGTTCTGGGTATTGCCGACCGCTACGAGCCTCGTTTTGTTTTCGCATTTTTCTGTATTGTCGCAGCCGTAGCGAATGCACTGATACTCGTTGCCATACCAGGGAGTTTTGAAGCAATCATACTACGGGCTGTTACAGGCGCTTCATTAGCTGGGGTCTATCCAGTGGGTATGAAGATTGCTGTCGGTTGGGGTCAGAAAGATCGCGGCCTGCTGGTTGGTTTGCTCGTCGGTGGCTTGACACTGGGGTCAGCGTCGCCTCATTTACTTGCCTATATCGGAGGCACCGAATGGCGGGTCACGGTATTGACAGCCTCTACATTGGCAATCGTCGCCGCTCTAATTGTACTTGCGGTACGCAACGGACCCTTTCATACACGGGCAGCTACCTTCAATCCCAATGCCATCATGCATGCGTGGACGAATCATTCTATCCGCCGCGCATACTTTGGTTACCTTGGCCATATGTGGGAGCTTTATGCCATGTGGAGTTGGATTGGCGTGGCTCTGACAATCAGCTTCAGTTATCAAATGCCGAGCGATACTGCGTCGGACTTTGCCAAGCTAATAACTTTCATCGTCGTAGCATCGGGGACTATCAGTTGCGGTATTGCAGGTTGGGTTGCCGACAAAATCGGCAAAGCTGAGCTTACAATCATTGCTATGGCGATAAGCGGCTCCTGTGCCGTTCTGTTCGCCTTGACCTTCGGCGCCAGCGTATGGCTTACCGTTTTCATTTCGATTATATGGGGGATCAGCATTATCCCGGATTCAGCGCAGTTCTCAGTGCTGGTGGCCGACTATGCCGAAGATGATCAGGCGGGTTCACTTCTGACGTTTCAGACCGCGCTCGGCTTCGCGTTGACCATCGCAACGGTACAATTATCACCGGTGATTGCAGCAATAATTGGTTGGCCATTTTTAATGGGCTTGTTGGCACTGGGACCTGCCGTTGGGATTTATGCCATGTGGGGGCTGCGAAAGCCAGACGCCAATCAATAAGCCCTGCCGAAAATTTTTCAACGGTATAAATCCCAGACGTTTGATTGTTGCAAGTACTCGGGCATCATGAAAATGGATGACTATCGGCAAGCAGCCGCTACACACTGGCAGTGTCTTGTCATCGTATCGCGACCGGCCCATCTCAAGCACTTGGATTATTGTTGAGATAACCACGCCAATAAACAAAGGCTTGATTGTAAGGGCCGGTCACGGCATCTGGCTAACGCAGATAGCGATTGGCGAAATCATTCACAGTCAATGTCTGTGTATCACCGATGATATACAGAATCTCCACCGTGTCACTGAAGTCCAGCTTGACAGCCGGATCAAGATATTCAAACGCAGCCTCCCACTCACTAGCGTAGCGACTCTGCCGGGCAATCGTGAGGAAAGATGAGGATCTCTGATTAAAGTCTGCAGAACCGTTGTTCGGGGCATTTCCGTCAGGAATTGGCCGATAGTCAGCGACTTGTTTGACCAAGCGAATTCCTGCCGCTGATGTCAATCGCTCATTGAAGTTCTGTCCGGCACTGTGCTGAACGACGCGAACACGCTTTCGGTTGACTGAAGGATAGTTGTCACCAATTCGTTGCAGTACTTTAGCCGTGAAATCCGAGGGGCCACCTTCTGCAACCCAGACATCATCACCATTGGCAAGTGTGGCTGCCCATCGATCTGCCGCTGTCGCCACTGCACGCGCTTCCTGATTAAATCCATCGAGCCAGTTGTTCCCCCAGACCGCACGCATGACGTTGACACTGCTTGGCTGGTAACGATTACGAATACTGGCGCCACAGGTGCCATTAACAACAATCGTATTTTGCAGGTTAACGCTATCGAGCACGGCCTTACCCGTAACAAGCGCGTGCCCATCATCGCGATCCGGACAGTTGTCATAATGCAACGCCAGCAGATCGTTTGCAGAGAAGCGGCCAATGGTTCCGGATCCCGTAGGTGGTGTAGGCGGGTTTACCGGATCGGGGTTAGTAACAACTGGCGGTGAAGTATTCCCAACATTGCCTGAAGAGCATACCCAGCGACCACCACCGATAGGATCACAGTCTTGTCGAGCCAGTGTCGGGCAACTTCTGGCGTAGTTGGCTTTTGCCTGTGCAAGGGATCCTCCCTGAACCGAGCAGGTGCTCGCTACAGGAGGAGTAGCTGGAGAAGGTGAAGGCGCTGGCGTCGTCGGTGGATTAGGAACACTGACAACGGAAGTATTGCTGCCCCCAAGGTTGCCTGAAGAGCACACCCAGCGACCACCACCTGATGGGTCACAATCCTTTCGTGCCAGCCTCGGGCAACTTCTTGCGTAATTGGCTTTTGCCTGTGCCAGAGAAGCGCCCTGGGCTGTGCAACTACCCCCACCCGTTGGGGTTGTTGGGGTTGTTGGGGTTGTTGGGGTTGTTGGGGTTGTTGGGGTTGTTGGGGTTGTTGGGGTTGTTGGGGTCGTCGGTGTCGTCGGTTGAACAGGTGCCGGGGATGGATCAGGCGTACTCACAACGGTAGGCGTACTGCTACCGACATTACCCGAAGAGCACACCCAACGACCACCGCCTACGGGGTCACAGTCCTTTCGTGCAAGTGTTGGGCAACTTCTGGCGTAGTTGGATTTTGCCTGTGCCAGTGAATTCCCTTGAGTTGCGCAGTTCTCGCCTGCAGGGGGAGTCATTGGTTGAGTCGGTGTTGTGGGAGAAGGGCTTGACGGTGGGGGAGCCGCCGAACGCAAGGGTAGTGATTCTGTTGAACACTGCCACACACCGTCAATCGGGTCACAATCGACACGAACCCGCCCAGGACACAATCGTTGGAATTGCTGCCTGGCGTCAGTGACGCTGCTGCCAGTGACCGTACAAGCCGGATCAGCGGCTGTGGCATGGACGGGTATGCCCATGAGCATTCCAATCAATAGTAATGTGGCTATGGGTAGAACGTTTGCTACGTTCTTTCGGCTGATCAACATTATTGCTCCAAGCTGTGATTATTAGATTTGTCAGCGGTTCTATCGTGTTTTCAAAAAAGAGGTTTCTTCCACGCGAACGCTCGATCCGGTACCAGTACTCGCCCGGTGGTCCTTGCGCATTACGATCCGCTGCCCAGATTGTAGTTATCTGTTTTTCCAATAGGTGAAGCGGTATTGCTTACTTTTTTCGTTAAACCGAAATTCGTCACATCTATACAGTGACTAGCCTCACGACGATTTTTCCCACTGTGATGCGAGCAACATTTTCAACAAAGGGAAAAAACGAAGTAACGTCTATTTCATCACCCTCATCTAAAGACGTTCAATGGTTCGGAATTTGCTATCAGTGTCATAATTCCTGCAGTGCTTAATATCAAGCTATGTCTGTTGCTATGCAATCCGAATACTTTATTTCTGGTGAAAAAGAGCCCTCAAACGCCATTTCTCTACAGGAAGCGTTTGAAGCACTACAGGCGTTACTTGCACAGAATTCGGTATCCACCAAAGACATCGATATCGCTTTCCAGCGATGTGCTGATGCAGAGCCACAAGCAGACTACCTGCACAGGGTTTATCGAGATATCGGCAAGCTCGCACTTGATACCAGACGGCTGGAGATGGCAGAAGCATTCGCCATTCGATCGCTCAGGAGCCTGCCTCGTTACGGTGAGGCTTTCAAGCTATTGGGATTAGTGTTACGAGCCGCTGGTCGAAGGGAAGAGGCGTCGATTTGTCATCGCTATGGCTTGCCGCAGTCAATACTTGTCAGATGGTTCAGCGATCAACCTTTGGAATGGGTTCAAAGTGATGAGGTAGAAGATGGCAGTGTTACATGCAGGGTTGCGTTTCCCGCTACCTCCGTCATGCTAACGCCGCCCGGCCAATGGCGAGAACAAAGAATCGTCGAGTTTTGTGAAGATACGCTTGATGTCCTTGAAGCACACACGGTTGCAGTGACCGGCGGCGCCTTATGGTTTGATACCTTCCATACCGTCCTGTGGGACTCGAAAGGGCGGATCGTTCGGGATGCTTGCAGGGGTTTTGCCGAAGTGGTACACGGTAGCCTCGACAGACAAAAAACGCATGCGATCGAAGGGCGGATCGCTTTACTGGGCAACCGCAATGCAGACAACTACTATCACTGGATGAATGACATATTACCAGCGCTAGCAGTATTGGAAAACAGTGGATATCCATTGGATGACATCGATTGTTTCGTCGTCAACCGGTTGAAACATCCCTTTCAATTCGAGTCCTTGAAAGCTCTGGGTATTGAAAAAGACAGACTGCACTACGCTAACAGCAACTCGTTATTGAGCGCTGATGAAATATTAGTGCCTCACTACGGCTCAAACTCTCTGGGTATGTCTCAAGGACGCTGGAATCCTGATTTTCTAAATCGCGTGTTTGCTCCAGAGACCAAGCCTGCCCCTACGTTGAAGCTATATATCAGTCGAGGCTCGACAGGTGCTCGAGCGATCGGCAATGAAGCCGAGCTCATCACATTGCTTGAATCACACAACTTTCAGATCGTGCGTGCTGAAACCCTGTCTATCCGAGAACAAGCCGAACTCTACAGTGCAGCGTCTGTTGTACTGGGCCCACATGGTGCGGGCCTCAGCAACATTGCATTTTGTCAGCCAGGCACCCGTGTCATAGAATTATTTAATGCACACATTGCCCCGTGCTTCTGGGCTATATGCGAAGTGATGGAACTTCAGCACTTTATGCATTTCTGCGGTGAGTATGATGAAGTTGCCCGACCCAGCGACACCGAGGAATATCATCGCAGTGCTGACAGTCGCCGGGTTAGCCCCTTTTCAGTCCATTTACCAGACATTGAGCAGGTACTGTTACATGCTGGGGTGATCTCGTCTCAATGATTTGCAGGTGACGTCTCACGCCGTATCAGCCGTCGCAAGCTCATAAGCATTAACAAAAAGAGTCCTGTGATGGATGTTGACCCGCCCGATGAATCCGTCTGAGTTTCCGCTTCGTTGTTTGCGAGAGCATCAGTATTCGCTTTTTCTTCAGCCTCTGCTGCTACCTCTGCTGCTGCCTCCGCTGCTGCCTCCCGTGCGGCCTCCGCTGCTGCAGCAGCAACCTCCGCAATAACTGCCTCCGCTGCCGCATTTGCGGATTCTACGGACGCAGCCGATGCGTCTATGTTCGCTTGCAGGTTACTGCAAAAATTATCATCACCTGACACCAGCAGTCGCGGGGCCAGATCAGTTGCATTGTGAGAAAATATACCCACCGAATCGCTTCCCGATTGTGCCTGTAACATGATGGTGTTCCGTGCTGACGTCAACAGTATGGGATCCAGAGTAGAACGATGACGCGATTCTTCCTGCCAGCCACCAATGGCGGTTCCCAGCTGAAGCATGACGTACGGCGCTTGTGTGATTTGCTGGTCCTCGGTTTCTGATTTCCACAGGCTATGCGATGCCAGAGAATAATCGAGCGTTGCGTTTGCAGCAAGTTCAGTGGTGGAATATTCCAGCTCAACACCGCTGACCGGCGGTACCAGTGATAGATCGAATTTAAACAATGCAACTGCACTATCCGCAGTAATCAGCATCTCTTCAGCGGCGGTGTAAGTCAGCTCGGCATCTGATGGATTGAAGACCGCACTATCGATAGCGGGCAAGGCCAGCGTGTTTCCGACACAGGCGTTATCGTCAATATCCGCCCATGAATCATTGGCAATGTCCAGATTTACAGGCTCGGGCTCGGGCTCGGGCTCTTCTACAGGATCAGTCTCGTTGCCGGTCTCTGGATCAGTTTCATTTCCTGTTCCATTGTCCTCCGGATCCGGATACTCTCCGGGCGTTACTACGGTGCCATCCGAGACAACAGCCTCCGACAAATCCCACCGGTTTACCGAACCGGTGTTGTAGTCAACCTCGTCATATTTGTACAAGACAATCATATCGATAGCATGGCCACGTGATCTTCCCGAGAGTTCAACAGTATGATCGCCTTCGGAAAAATACTGTCGTACAGGCACACCTGCGTGATCAACCGTAAGCGATCCCCACGCCCATTGACCACCGGTGTTCATGTAAACCTTTGTCCACCCATTGAGAGCTTGTTCATCAGGAATGTCTACGCCCGTGGCCAGTCGTACCCATGAATCGTTGTGTTCAGTATTCGATTCACCTTCGGCGATATGACTTCGAAAGCGAAACTGATAGTTACCAGCCTTTGCGATCCTGAAATGATAAGTGATGATGCCTTCGCCTGCCGAGCCTGACGGAAAGTTGTTGCCACCACGCCACTCCAGATAACCGGCGCCTTCATAGCCCGGCAGTTCTGTTCTGAGCTCCCAGCCCTCGACCGGTTGAGCATCTTCCACATTGAACTTGATGATACCGTCGCTTTCCAGATAGGTATTGTCCGGGTCAGCGAATGCTGAATTTGTCGTAAAAGCCAGTGTCAATACCATGGCTGCTTTGTAGGGTCTACAGATCATAGGTGATTCCGAAAAGTCCGACGATAGTTAACTACAGACCTAACGGCATAACTACAAATTTTCCTTAGTAATCCAACTATCAAGCGAAGCCGACATATTCGCGTATTGGAAAATCCAAGCGTACGGCTATTGGATTATGAGAGGCATTTCACGCAATAAATACCATTGAATGGGCAACAACACGAACTTCCGTATTGGCGGAAACGTTCTGCAATACCCGCAAGCCCCATCAAAGGACGCAGAAGCAATCTGTAAAATCTTAAGGATAGTTACCGCAGATTCGAAACTAATGCAGTGCCCACCGTTAGTGTTTGTTTGACGGTAATTGATTTACGCATAGAGCCAAATTTGACCCGATCATGTTCACCGATGGTGACAGCTCGACCAGTCAGCACCCAGCCCCGAAGGATACGCAGGTTTCTGCAGTTCAACTTACCTCCTGATAACGTGCCGTGTCCACCTTGAGATACGCAACGCCCTCATCCACCTTGATTACCACTTCTTCGACACCGGGAATTGCCGAAAGCTCCTCTAAAACACCCTCAGTTCGCAGCTGCTCTTCTGCGCTCAAGGCACGTCGGTGAGTGGTCATTCTCCGAGGGGGTATAAAGTTGATGAGCATGGCCGCCCAGCCAAGACAGAGGATAGCCATCACAATGTAAAGTCCCATGGCACCCACCGCACCATAGAGCCAGCCCGCCCCTGCGCCACCGACAAACGCACCCAGAAACTGGCTGCTGGAATATATGCCCATCGCACTGCCCTTTGCTGCGGCCGGCGCAAGACGCGACACCAGCGATGGCAACAGAGCTTCCAACGTGTTAAGAAAACTGAAAAAGGCCGTTACCCCAACGAACAGTATGACGGCGTTGATGGGTAAGGATAAGAAACCGGGCATAGCAAAAACAAGCTGCGTAAGGCCCATGCCACCAACACAGAAAAGTAGCACACCTCGCATGGCTCGCTTTTCACCGTGAATGATGAGCGGAACCATCACACCGATGGATAATACTACAGCCGGTAAATACACGATCCACTGTTTATCGATAGCGATCCCGGCGTCCCGTAGACCTAAGGGCACTGCGAAAAAAACAGCTGTGATCAATAAGTGAAGCATGAAAATGCTGCCATCCAGACGTAACAGCTGGCGGTGACGCAACAGGCGCTTCATGGTCTCGACATTGGCTCCGGTGTCTGCACTGTACTGACAACGCTCAGGTGTGGGAACGGTCGTATGCAATAGCACGATGGCCACCATTGCCGTGGCCGCAGTCAGCCAGAACAGGCCATCGATGGAAAACCAGCCGATCAGTAACGGCCCGAGAATAAGCGCAATAACGAAGGCAAAACCAATGCTGGCACCCAGACTGGCCATGACTTTTGTGCGTTGTTCATCACGTGTAAGATCTGCCGCCAGTGCCATTAGTGCCGCCGAAATAGCCCCTGCTCCCTGCAGGGCTCGCCCGAAAATAACACCATAAATGGACTCGGATGTTGCCGCTATGAGACTGCCTGCAACCAACAGAAGCAGCCCGAGGGTAATGACGTTCTTGCGCCCGATACGGTCGCTGAGCATACCGAACGGCACCTGAAAACACGCCTGCAACAAGCCGTAGATACCGATAGCCAGACCCACCAGAAACGGTGTGCTGTCAGTGTAATGATCGCCAAAGAGGCTGAACACCGGCAAGACGATAAACAGGCCCACCATGCGGACCACATAGATCAAGGATAGCGACCAGGCGGCGCGACGTTCAACGGGCAGAAGCGCGCTGGATGTAGAAGACTGACTCATAGATTTGTGTGCGATTATCCACGCGCGGCGCCAGCCTGTGCCAGATACTTGTCCGCGCCACTGTATAGTATCAGTCCCGTCCAACCAAGGGCAGACACCGGTCAATATCCGGGCCCGGCGTGGGCAACCTGAACTGACAGCACCAGCCGTCACAAAAGAGTTAATCGATTGATGGATACCATCCGCATCAGGGGTGCCCGCACGCACAACCTGAAAAACATTGATGCCGACCTGCCACGCGATTCGCTCATTGTCATCACGGGTCTGTCAGGCTGCGGGAAATCCTCACTCGCGTTTGACACCCTGTTTGCTGAGGGTCAGCGCCGCTACGTAGAGTCTCTGTCCGCCTATGCACGGCAATTTCTGTCCGTGATGGACAAACCTGATGTCGATATGATCGACGGTTTGTCTCCAGCCATTGCTATCGAGCAAAAATCCACCTCGCATAACCCACGCTCAACGGTTGGTACCATCACCGAAGTGTATGACTACATGCGATTATTGTTCGCGCGAGCAGGCACACCGACCTGCCCTGTCCACGGCGAAGTCCTGGAGGCTCAGACACTAAGCCAGATGGTGGACCATGTGCTCACACTGCCTTCCGGTCAAGCGCTTGCCTTATTGGCACCGGTGGTGAAGGATCGCAAAGGAGACCATACAACACTTCTCGAGAGGCTTCGCGCGCAAGGTTATTTACGCGCACGCATTGATGGCGTTATCACCGAACTGGAAGGCGACATCATTCTGGCGGCAAAGAAAAAACACAGTATCGATGTAGTTGTTGATCGTTTCAAGGTGCGCGAAGATCAGCGCTTGCGGCTGGCGGAGTCCTTCGAGACAGCAACCGATCTTGGCGAAGGCAATGCCATCATCACCGCATTGGATGGTAGCGGAGAAGATATCGTTTTCTCGACGCGTTTTGCCTGCAGCCAATGTGGCTATTCACTGGTTGAGCTGGAACCACGTGCTTTTTCATTCAACAGTCCGCATGGCGCTTGCTCTCATTGCGATGGGCTGGGAGTCAGTCAGTATTTCGATGAAAGTCTGATCGTTACCAACAAGGCGGTAAGCCTTGCAGGAGGAGCAGTTCGTGGCTGGGACAAGCAAAATCCATATTACTTTCAGATGATCAAGTCACTCGCCAAACACTATGACTTCAAGGTCACTACCGTATTTGATGAATTGCCCGACAAGGTACAGAAAGTAGTACTCTATGGCTCGGAAGGCGAGGAAATCAAGTTCACGTATCAAAGTGAAAAAGGTAGCGCTACACGCGAATCCGTTAGAGCATTCGAAGGCGTCATACCCAACCTGCAACGCCGATATCGCGAAACCGAATCCAGTACGGTGCGCGAGGAGCTGGTTAAACTGCTGTCCAGCGAAACCTGCCCGGAGTGCAGTGGCGCACGCTTGAATTCGGCAGCACGTCATGTCTTGATCGACGGTCACAACCTGCCCTCCATCGTAGGTCTGTCAATCGGTGAGAGTATTGATGTGATAAGCAACCTTCAGCTCACTGGTGGTCGCGCTGAGGTTGCCAGTAAAATCACCAGCGAAATCCAGCAACGATTGAGCTTTCTGGTCAATGTCGGTCTTGACTATCTGTCGCTGGACAGAAGCGCAGACACCCTATCCGGTGGAGAAGCACAACGCATTCGCCTGGCCAGCCAGATTGGTGCAGGACTGCAAGGTGTCATGTACGTATTGGATGAGCCTTCGATCGGCCTGCACCAGCGTGACAACGACAAACTGCTGGGTACGCTCGCCTTTCTTCGTGATCTGGGTAATACGGTCATCGTGGTAGAACACGATGAAGACGCAATACGCGCTGCCGATCATGTCATTGACATTGGTCCCGGCGCTGGCATTCATGGTGGACATATTGTGGCTGAAGGTCCACCGCAAAGTATTATCGACAACAAAAATTCCATTACTGGTCAATACCTGTCCGGCAAACGCAGTATCGACATACCGCAGCGCAAGTCACCTGGTAGACAATTCATATCAATCAAAAATGCACAGGGTAATAATCTCAAGCAGGTTGATGTAAAGATTCCTGCTGGGCTGTGCACAGTCGTCACAGGCGTTTCAGGATCTGGAAAATCCACTCTTGTAAACGATACGCTTTATCACACTGCCGCCAACGTGATAAACAAGGCACGCCATAAAAGTGCCAAAGTAGGCAGCATTTCCGGCTTAACCATCTTCGACAAGATTGTTGCCATTGATCAAAGCCCGATAGGCCGCACACCACGCAGTAATCCGGCAACCTACTCTGGGTTGTTCTCCGCAATAAGAGAGCTGTTCGCCGGCACGCACGAAGCTCGCTCACGTGGTTATAAAGCCGGGCGATTCAGCTTTAACGTGAAAGGCGGACGCTGTGAGGCCTGTCAGGGCGATGGACTCATCAAAGTGGAAATGCATTTTTTACCGGATGTGTACGTGCCGTGTGATATCTGTGAAGGCAGGCGTTACGGTCGTGAGACACTGGATATTAGGTACAAGGGGCAGAATATTCATCAGGTACTTTCCATGACCGTAGAGCAGGCTAATGAATTTTTTGCCGCTGTACCTGTTCTGCATCGCAAGTTGCAAACAATGATGGACGTTGGTTTGTCGTATATCACGTTGGGGCAAAACGCCACCACCTTGTCCGGTGGAGAAGCTCAACGAATCAAGCTGGCAAGAGAGCTCTCCAAACGCGATACCGGTGACACGCTTTATATTCTGGATGAACCAACCACAGGCTTGCACTTTGAGGATGTCAAGGCACTACTGACCGTGCTACAACGACTACGAGACGCTGGCAATACTGTGGTCATCATCGAACACAATCTGGATGTGATAAAGACCGCAGACTGGATTATCGACATGGGGCCAGAAGGTGGTCAGGGTGGCGGCACCGTTGTCGCCAGTGGTCCGCCGGAAAACATCATGGCCTGTAAGGAATCCTACACGGGACAGTATCTGCAACGATTGCTCATGCCGAAGCCTGCCAGGAAGAAGGCTGCTCGCGCAAAGCGTGTCGCAAAAACGAAAACGGATCCGTCCTGAGACTGGCGTTACTTCAACAGGGCGTTGCGCAAGCGATTTCGGAGTGGTATTTCAAGAAACTGGTACAGGATTACCGCCAGGACGTTAGCGATTAGTAAAGACCACACAAGCGCCGACCATTGCTGCACAACACTACCGCCAAACCAACCCGTGATCTTGTCAAACAATTGAATGACATAAGGGTGAGTCAGATACAAAACATAGCTGGCACCTCCCAATAAAACAAACAACCGGGGCATGGATTTCCCCTTGAATACCATCAGAGAAAAGCCAATAAATAACACCGATGGCAACCCGGCAT
The DNA here is from genome assembly GCA_045106195.1 of Granulosicoccus sp. Lineage (GTDB taxonomy): Bacteria > Pseudomonadota > Gammaproteobacteria > Granulosicoccales > Granulosicoccaceae > Granulosicoccus. The sequence goes on along the minus strand of JBGCEH010000007.1, from coordinate 73,563 downwards.
AGACAAAGCGATCGCCCAATAGATCGTCCGAGAGTAGCACTGCCGCGATCAGCACGAGCATGATTGACAGGATTTGTCTGTACGATTTGAGTGAGATAATCATATAAAGAAGAATACCCAATACAAATTCAAATACGATCAAATCACCATAGACCCGCGCAATAAAAACGTCAGGGATACTGCAAAGGCACCAGATACAGAAAATCAAAACGGTAGCTACCAAACCTCGGTATTGATGTGATACGCCCAGTGCAATAGCAAATAACAGATAAAAATACATCTCATAATTCAACGTCCAGCCCAGAAACAGAATAGGCGCATGTCCAATCCCGTTTTTATCAAAAGGGATAAAAAGGAGCGACTTGATCAGGTGTACAGGGTCTGCCGTAGTGTTGTTTAACAACGCAGGCATCGCAATGGCGATGAGATAAACAGCAATGGTAAGCGCGTAGTAGGTTGGTACAATTCTTATCAGGCGCTTGAGAAAAAAGCGATCACCACTGGCTTGAGTGGACAACATCATGACGTAGCCACTTATAACAAAAAACGCATCCACGCCGAAACGGCCCTTTTCCACAGTGGGAATGTGCACAAACATCACGGCAAAGGCTGCAAAAAAACGCAACACTTCAATAGTGTCATTTTTACTGTACGGGTTGATCATCGGACTTGACAAGTGCGCGCTGTATATTAGTTCGGTTGCATGTTACCGCTAAACCGCTTTTAGATCAGAAATGTCTTTACACGCGAAGCTTACAAGTCTACCGTGCTGCTTTTAACTGACCGGCGCCTGCTCCACTTACACAGATAACTGCAGGAGACGGTAAAACAGTGTGTATCAGCGCACACTTCTTTAACACCACGTGATACCCGCTCCATGCTGCGCTCTCTCCTCCTCCGTATTAGCACTAGCACACAGTCCGCAGGATGGGGTGTGGGCTTCATGACGACAGGCATGATCATTGTGCCCGTCATGGATGCAATAGCCAAAATACTAGGCGATTCTCTGTCTCCCATGCAGATCACCTGGGGACGCTTCGCGTTCCAGATGATCTTTATGGCGGCAGCCATTTTGCTCACACTCCAGCCATCCGCTCTTAAACCGGCCCGCCCGTTCATGCACACCGTTCGTGGCATCCTGCTAGCCACGGCAACCACCTTCTTTTTCTTTTCCTTGCTCTACCTGCCGTTGGCGACTGCCATTGCCATCTTTTTCGTTCAACCAATGATCCTGACGTTGCTATCGGCGCTGGTACTTGGCGAGAGTATCGGTTGGCATCGACGCATCGCGGTTACCACCGGTTTCCTGGGCACTCTGTTAATCATTCGGCCCGGTAGTGATGCGTTTACACTGGCTTCTCTTTTACCTGTAGCGGCTGCGTTTTTCTTTGCATCGTATCTGGCGATGACGCGCTCGGTAGCCAACGTCGACCATCCACTGACCATGCAATTCAGCTCTGCTGTGGGAGCCACTGTAGTCATGACGCTTGCCTTATGGGTGGGAAGTTTCAGCAACATGGCCATATTTCAACCGCAACTACCCGATCTTGAGCAATGGGGGCTATTGGCGGCGGTAGGGTTGATTGCGGCCGTGGGCCATTTACTGGTCGTCATTGCAGTCAACAGAGCGCCAACATCCCTATTGGCACCCTTCGGTTATATCGAAATTATCTCGGCGACAGCGTTGGGATGGTGGATTTTCAACGAGTGGCCCGACAGCATGACCTGGGCAGGCATTGCCGTAATTGTTGCCAGCGGGCTGTATGTCATATTCAGGGAGAATCAGTTAAAAAAAAGTACTCTAACCCATACGCCTTAAGCCCGTTATACAAGCCTGTTCTTCAGCGCTCAAGTGTTATCCGGACAACACATCAGTGCTCAGCGCCGGCGCTCATTTCCCGGTCCAGCAAGGCTTCCACCGCATCATGCGGACTGATGCCCTCCACCACGACTCGATAGATCTGCTCAATGATCGGCATGCGAACACCAAGACGTTGTGCTTGCTCATAAACGGCTCGAGCCGCACCAATCCCCTCTACCACCTGACCTATTTCTGCGGCAGCCGCATCAATGGACTTGCCAACCGCCAGTGCCAATCCCATACGTCGATTACGCGACTGATTGTCTGTACATGTCAGTACGAGATCCCCCATACCGGCCAGACCAACAAAGGTCTCCTCTCGGGCGCCCATGGCCATCCCAAGCCGGGATAACTCGCGCAGGCCCCGGTTGATTAATGCGATACGAGCATTTGCACCGAATCCAAGACCATCTGATAGCCCAGCACCGATGGCCAGTGCATTCTTTACAGCACCACCAATTTCAACTCCCACAATATCGGTAGAGGTATACGCAATAAACCTTTTGGTACGCAAGCAATCAGCCATGGTTAAAGACCATGTCTCGTCAGACCCTGCAACTGTGATCGCAGTGGGCAAACCCGCACCGACTTCAAGCGCAAACGTGGGACCCGACAACACCGCGAAATGCTCGCATTCCGGCAGCTCTTGTTTTACAACCTGATGTGGCAACAGTCCGGTTTCCAGCTCAAAGCCTTTGGTAGCCCATGCCAGTTCTAAACTATCCACTGAAAGGGTTTTACTGTTGCGAATGCTCGTCAGGACGTTTCTGAATGCATGGCTCGGCACAGATACCAATAGCCGGGGCTGACCTTGTATGGCCTCCGCCCAGTCAACGCACACCGACAGATTTTCCGGAAAATCAGAATTGGGCAAATAACGCTCATTACTACGCCTGTCAGACAAGCGCGTCATGTGCTCGACATTGCGTCCCCAGAGCCGTACCTCATTTCCAGCACGTGCCAGCTGTATGGCCAACGCTGTGCCCCACGATCCTGCGCCAATCACCGTAACGGGCACGCTGGCATGTTTGTTTTCACTCATCCGGCCGTCAACTCCTGTTGCAAAGCACCTGTTTGCACCGCCCACTGCCGCGCGTAATGTCCATCTGTTTCCAACAGCTGTTTGTGCGAGCCTCGTTCCACGATGCGTCCGTGCTCGAGCACGATGATCTCATCTGCAGCAACAATCGTGCTGAGACGGTGTGCAACTACGAGGACTGTACGATGTTGTGAAATGACTGCCAGTGAGCGTTGTATCGCAGCCTCGGTTTCATTGTCGACAGCGCTGGTGGCCTCATCAAGAATGAGTATGGGTGGGTTTTTAAGGATGGCACGTGCCAACGACAATCGTTGCCGCTGACCGCCGGAAAGCTTGATACCGCGTTCACCCACTAAAGTATGAAAGCCATGTGGCAAACCATCGATAAATTCAATGGCCTCAGCCGCGACAGCCGAAGCGCGAACTGCCTCATCAGAGGCCTTTGGATTACCGTACGCTATGTTGTCCCAGATACTACCTTCAAACAGGAATACATCCTGACTCACCAGACCAATACCTTCGCGCAAACTGTGTAACGACAGCTCATCGGCGGGTAGGTCGCCAATCAGAATACGACCGGAGCTGACCGGATAAAATCGTAGCAACAGCTTTATCAAGGTGGACTTGCCAGAGCCTGTGGTACCTACCAACGCGACCGTAGTGCCCGCCTTTATGTTCAGGTCAATGGCATTCACGCCCGATTCGGTATTCGGATAATGAAAAGTTGCCGCTTCGAATGTGATAGAACCCGGTTGATCTACCGGCATCAGGGCATGGCCGGTATCACGCACCTGTGTCTGTGTTTCTATGAGTTTAAGAATACGGCGGGTGCTGGCCATGGCGCGCTCATAGAGATCGACAGTTTGCGCCAGGCGCGTCAGTGGCCATAGCAAACGCTGAGTAAGAAAAACCAGCATGCCATAGGCTCCGACATTCAAACTGCCATCGAGCGCCTTCAAACCACCGAGAATAAACGTGGCCATGAACCCGGCAAGAATTGCCATTCTTATCAACGGGACAAACGCTGAACTTATCTTTATGGCTTTCCTGTTCGCTTGCACATACTCATCACTGGCACTCGCCAGACGCGCGCTCTCACGCGCCTCAGACGTAAAGGACTTTATGGTGGCCATACCTCCAATGTTGTTGCCCAGACGACTGGACAAATCACCCACTTTTGCCCTCACATCAGCATACAATGGCGTTGCCCGACGCATGAAGAAAAATGCCCCCCAGATGATGACCGGGATCGGTGTGATGGCAAGCAAGGCTATGCTGGGAGATATATAAAAGAAAACACCACCAATCAGGGTAACGCTGACAAACACCTGCAGAAAATCATTGGCACCACCATCGAGAAAACGTTCCAGCTGATTAACGTCGTCATTGAGGATAGAGGTAAGCTCACCCGAACTGCGCGATTCAAAGAATCCCATATCCTGACGTTGCACCTGATCGTAGGCATCCTGCCGGAGATCGGCTTGCAGGTCTTGAGCAAGATTTCGCCACAGGATCAGATACAAATACTGGAACAGGGACTCTCCTGCCCATATCAGCAAGGTTAGAAATGCAAGTATCAGGATCTGCCCCTGAGGGGTTTCAACTCCGAGCCCAGCCAGAAAACTCTCCTGCCGGTTGACGACGACATCAATGGCAACCCCGATGAGAATCTCGGGCATGATGTCGAAGAGCGTGTTCAGAGCCGAGCAGGTACTGGCCAGGATAATGCGACGACGATAGCCTTTCGCATAACGCAGCAGCTGTAGCAACGCATTGAAACTGGTGGCAGCTTCGCTCATGAATCAGTATTTTCTTGTGGTCAAAAAAAGGCAGACCGGGAAGAACCGGCCTGCCTTAGTACTGTAGCAGCAAGCGACTTGCGGAAAAGGCCGGACGTCTGATGTCAAGCCTTCCAGGTCCCTTGACGATGCGTCACATTTTCCTTACTTCAGAGCATCCCAGCTGCTCTGAATCTCACCAGCGACTTCAGCAGCGTCTGCACCACCAGCGTAGTCAACCATGCCCGTCCAGAACGTGCCGGCACCAACGCCGCCAGGCATCAGGTCAGAGGCGTCAAAACGGAATGTGGATGCACCCAGCAGGATATCATTCATTTTTGCAATGGTTGGATCACCAAACAGCTCAGTGTTTACACCCATGTGAGGTGTCAGGAAACCAGATTGCGCCATCCATACTTCATGTGCGATTGGCGTCTGCAGCCATTCCATGAATACTTGAGCAGCCTCGTTGTCCTGAGTGATTCCCCAGACTGTACCTGCACCCAGAACCGGCTTGCCAAGGTCCTTGCCTTCATAGGCCGGGAAATAGAAGAAGTCGGCATCAGCGCCAATTTCAGTGCCTTCTGGGAAAAAACTTGGAATAAAAGACGCTTGTCTGTGCATGTAGCACTGAGGTGGCGAGCTGAACAGGCCTTGCGGGCTATCACGGAAGTCAGTGGTTGCCACAGCACCGGCGCCCCCGGCAACATAGTCATCATTACGTGCAAAGTAGCCGAACTCGTTGATGGCTTCGACAACCATCGGGTCGTTGAAAGGGATCTCGTTGCTTACCCAAGCGTCATAAACGTCGGGAGTTTGAGTACGCAACATCATGTCTTCTACCCAATCAGTAGCGGGCCAACCAGTTGCACCACCGGAACCCAGACCGATACACCAGGGTGTCTCTCCATCAGCAACGATTTGATCGGTCAGTGCTTTCAGCTCTTCCATACTCTGAGGTACTTCATAACCCGCATCTTCGAAGTTCTCCGGGCTGTACCAGACCAGGGACTTAAGATCGACCTTGTAGAAGAAACCGAACAGACTCTCCGCGCCATCAGCGCCTTTGTAGGTGCCCAGATCAATCCACGATTGTCCAGCCGCATAGTTTTCAAGCAGAAAAGGACCGGAAGATTCTGGAAGAGGAGTCAGGAAACCACGCCCTGCAAGATTGGCCGCAAGGCCAGGCTGCGGAAATACTGCAATGTTCGGCGCAGAACCTGCTTCAGCGTCGATCATGATCTGTTGTTCAAAACTATCTGAACCTACGTAACTGACGTCAGCGCCGGTCGCTGATTCGAAATACTTGATCATGTTTTCGACCAGTTCCTGATCAGGCCCAAGCCACGGACCGAATATTGTCAGTTCCTCACCAGCAAGATCGTTACCTTCTGCAAAAGCATTATAACTATCCCAGTTGAAAGCGCCTTCGCCGACTGGAAACAACAGGTCGTCCTGGGCATGTAAAGTGCCGACAGAAACGGCTATCAGGGCTGCTACTGCCGAGCTTTTGAAAGCTGCAGAGCGTTTGTTAAACTTCATGGTTTTCTCCAATGGTTCCAATTGATACTGCTGGTTTGAATAAATACAAGGGTCGTACTGGTACATCGGTTGGAATATGATCGACTGGCATCATGTTCGTCAACAAATTCTACAACTACGTTAAACGAATACTGGTGGAGCAATTGCTTTTGCAATTCGAGATTCAACTACAAAAATTCTCGCATCTAACGGATTCCGTAACACATTATATCCATCAAGCTGAACGGCGCCCTCCTGAACGGTTAGATTCGACGAGCGGGCCAGTTGACGAGCCTACGATCAGGCGAGCTTCCAGAAGATGGGATTGTGGAGCGCTCTCGGGTGAATCAATGATATCCAGAAGCATTTGTGCTGCCAGGACGCCCGCCTCACGCACCGAGGAACGGGTGGCGGTGAATTGAGGTACTTCTCCCTGATTATCAAAGAACGACAATTCATCGTCGTGAGTTACCACTGATACATCCTTACCGACTCTGAGCCCAGCATGAGTTATCGCTCGTTGTACACCGATAGCCACTATATAAGATGAAACGACAAAGGCGCTGGGAGGGTTATCCGAGGACAATAATTGGCTGGCAGTTTCATACCCACAGGTTTCAGTCATATCGCCCGAACTCATTAAGTTCCTGTCCGCTGCCAGACCAACACCCTGAAGGGCGTCCTCGTAGCCTTTCTGGCGAAGCCACGCAAAATTTAGATCTTCCCGACCATTCACCAGAGCAATTCGTCGGTGCCCCATATCCAGTAGCAGCTGGCAGGCCTGTCGAAACGCCTGTCGATTATTCATATCCACCCAGGAATACGGCTCATCACTATCGTTTATCCTTCCGTGAACAACAAACGGCAATCCAATGTCGCGTAGTAAGCTCACTCGCTTGTCTGACGTACCGGGCGAATGAACTATTACGCCATCGACAGAGCCCTTGGCAACGAAATTCCGGTAGGTCTCCTCTTCCTCAAGCTCATCAGCAACGGTGAGCAGCAGCTCGTATCCATGCTTGCTGTATGTTCTACTGGCACCGGCAATGAATTCGCCAAAAACCGGATTGACAACGTCGTTGCTACTGATCACAGGAATCACATGGCCAATGGTCATGGAGCGTCCTGTGGCCAGCCCTATGGCTCTCGCATTGGGCCGGTAATTGTTCTCGGCCGCCGCCTTGGTGACACGCTTGCGCGTTCGCTCACTTACCTCGGGATACCCGTTCAGAGCACGACTGACCGTCGTCTGAGAAAGTCCGAGGGATTCCGAAAGCTCTTTGAGGTTCATTTTTCCTGTCACCGTGGGTGCGCAATCGGCTCCCTATTTGATAGGGCTTTGGTAGCAAAATCATAAAGCCAGTTCTAACGCATGTCAAAATAAAATCTATTTGTTGACAGCTTGAGTGCACTGGTCGATACTCCCCAGCCAAAGTGCTTTGGTTGAATAAATACATCAATAGCAGATTGACGCTCTGCGACGATGTATCCTAAATTTGACCGAACGATAAAAAATATAAAGTTCAGGGGAGGAAGCGATGCATCCAGCTTTTCAGGCCGTACTGACCATCATCATCGGGGTGGGTGGTTGTGTCGGCTACTTTTATTTTTCCAACCAATTCCTCGACAGGGTAGTGTTCCCTCCCAAGGGTGCACATGCCGGCCGCAATATCACGCGCGCCAATATGGTCCGGCCATGGCTCTTTCTGTTTCCGGCCCTCGCCGCGCTTGGGCTTTATCTTGCCTATCCAGTATTTGAAACGCTGAGACTCTCGCTGACAGAGCGCCTGCCTGGCGATGAATCACAGTTCGTCGGCCTCGCCAACTACCAACAGATGTTCAGCGAACCGAAGTTCTGGGAAGCCATGCGAAACAATTTATTGTGGCTGATCGTCGTCCCTGCATTTTCGACAGTCTTCGGCCTCATCGCCGCCCAACTATCGGACAGGGTGAGATGGGGCAACATTGCAAAATCGCTCATATTCATGCCGATGGCTATCTCGTTTGTCGGTGCTGCAGTCATATTCAAACTCGTGTACGACACTCGTCCGGTTGATCAGGACCAGATTGGTGTACTGAATGCGTTGTACCTTTTCTTTGGTGGCAACGAACCGGTTACCTGGCTTACACAAGTGCCCTGGAACAGCTTCCTGCTCATGATCGTGCTTATCTGGATACAAACTGGCTTTGCCATGGTCATACTATCAGCAGCACTTCGTGGCATACCTGAAGAGACAGTTGAGGCTGCCATTGTCGATGGTGCTAATCCTTTTCAGGTATTTTTCAAAATCAAAGTGCCACAAATCATGAGTACCATTGTGGTGGTGTGGACCACGATAACCATCGTTGTACTCAAAGTATTTGACATCGTGTTTGCGATGACCAACGGGCAATGGGAAACACAGGTGCTCGCCAACTATATGTACGACAAGTTGTTCAGAGCAAGTGACTGGGGTGTCGGCTCTGCCAGCGCCATGATTATCATGTTACTGGTCTCCCCCATACTAGTATGGAATGTGTACAACGCGCGCAAGGAGATGAAGTAATGTCTGGAATAGCCGGTACCAAATCCAGTCTCACCTGGGCAGTTCACCTATCACTTGCGGCCATGGTGCTGTTGTGGTTGTTTCCAACAGTAGGACTTTTTGTTTCCTCATTCCGTACCGCCGATCAGATCTCCACAGGCGGCTGGTGGAATGCCATGTCCAGTTCGGAGCAAAACCAGACGCTGCGTACAGACAACCCCGATACTCAAGTTGAGAAAGACGGGATGTTCGTTGTTGAAGGCAATCTTTTCGAAGCAGGCTCGGAAGCGGTAATTTCCGTCTGGGGCACATCATCCAGAAGCATCGATGATTACAAGCCCGGCGACACGGCCGAGCTCAAGAGTGGCGCAACGATCACGGTTCAAGCCAATGGTGACTACATCATGCAAAACACCGAGGCACTGGATGGCAAACGCGGCCAGAGAGTCTTTACCACCGCATTGACGCCACCTGAGTTCACGCTCGAAAACTATCAGAATGTTCTCTTCGATGAAGACAATCGTGAGGGTATGGCCAAGGCCTTTTTCAACACGCTAACGGTGACGATTCCTGCCACTATCATTCCCATTCTGGTGGCTGCATTTGCCGCCTACGCGCTAGCATGGATGGACTTTCCCGGACGGGCTTTACTTATTGCAGCGGTGGTTGGCCTCTTGGTCGTACCACTTCAACTCGCACTTATACCACTGTTGAAACTGCATAATGAGATTGGTATCGGCAAGGGCTACCTGGGAGCCTGGCTTGCACATACCGGTTTTGGCTTGCCACTTGCCATCTACCTGCTGCGCAACTATATGGTGGGCCTGCCAAAAGACATTATCGAGAACGCCAAGGTCGACGGCGCAACCGACTTTCAGATCTTTGTCAAAATCATATTGCCATTATCGTTTCCAGCACTTGCATCGTTCGCCATCTTCCAGTTTCTGTGGACCTGGAACGATCTGCTTGTAGCACTGGTATTTCTTATCGATTCAAGCGGCGAAACCACCGTCATGACCAAACAGATCGTTGAGCTTCTGGGTACACGCGGAGGCAACTGGGAGATCCTGGCAACCTCTGCCTTCGTGTCAATTGCAGTGCCACTGGTGGTATTTTTTGCCATGCAGAAGTATCTGGTCCGTGGCCTTCTGGCTGGATCGGTCAAATAAGAGATTGGAGAACACATAATGACAAACCTTAAACTGACCGATGTTGAAAAGACCTACTCTGGCAACATCAACGTTCTGAACAACATCAATCTGGATATCAAGACCGGTGAACTAATAGTCTTTGTTGGACCTTCAGGTTGTGGAAAATCCACGTTACTGCGCATGATCGCCGGTCTGGAAACCATTACCAGCGGCGAGTTCACGATTGATGGTGAACGGATGAACGAGATGCCACCGGCGCAACGGGGCATCGCCATGGTGTTTCAGTCTTATGCCCTGTACCCGCACATGACCGTGCGAGACAACATGGCATTCGCGCTAAAGCTTGCGAAGAAAACACCTGAAGAAATAGACGCAGCGATCACCAAGGTTGCTGGGACGCTACAGCTAACCGAATACCTTGATCGACTTCCCAAAGCGCTTTCCGGTGGACAACGACAGCGCGTCGCTATTGGTCGTTCTCTGGTTCGGGATCCAAAAGTTTATCTGTTTGATGAGCCTCTTTCCAATCTGGATGCTGCCTTGCGAGTAGCCACTCGAATCGAAATTGCCCAGCTCAAAGAGAGCATGCCTGAATCCACGATGGTCTACGTTACGCATGATCAGGTCGAGGCCATGACACTGGCATCGCGTATTGTCGTTCTGGCCAACAAAGGTATTGCGCAGGTCGGCACACCACTGGAGTTGTATGAAACGCCAGAGAACGAATTTGTGGCGCAATTTATCGGTTCTCCTGCAATGAACCTGCTGCCCGGTAAAATCGTTGAGACAGGTCAGAACACAAAAGTGAGCCTGACTCATGGTGGTGGCGCTATCACCTCTGCTGTCGCAACCAAAGACGATCTGAAAGGTGCGGCCGTAAACGTCGGCATTCGTCCGGAAGACATGGAACCCGTTACTGGAGATAACTACGCATTTGAAAGTGTTATCGAGATTGCCGAAGCACTGGGAGAGGTGACGCAAGTCTACTTTCAGCGGGAGAATGCTGAGAGCAACCCGGTAATTGCAAAATTGCAGGGTATTCACCGCGATGTTCGAAACAAGACCATGCGCATGTCTGCCGATAAAAGCAAAGTGCATTTGTTCGCTGATGGCCAGTCTCTGCACTACCGTCAGTAAGATCGCCAACCATACTCCGGGGTTTTAGTCTGCCGTTTAACCGGTCAGGTTGGTATTGCGGGGCTGTTCATGAATATCGTTTTCGAAATCATGAATAGCCCTGCAAAGATATCTTGTCGAACGAAGGTGTCTGGCAGCAACTTCTGAGCGAGTCCGGTTCAACTCAGAATCAGCGACCTCTTATACCTTCTATACAGATAGGCAGTGGAACCTCAGCCTCGCAAGCGGGCGGTACAAGCAGCTGGAAATCACCTGCTCTTTACCGACCCAGCCAGACTTGTTTGCGCGCTATGAATTTTCCAGTTACAGGAACGGTTTTTAATGAGATTTTCATCAATCAGCATCGTCGAGTCAGATGTTGTCGTCGACAAGGATTGGTGGCGCGGTGCAGTTGTCTACCAGATATACCCTCGCTCATACCAGGACTCCAACAATGACGGGATAGGAGACCTTGCAGGTATAAAGGATCGCCTTCATCATATTGCGGAACTGGGCGCGGATGCTATCTGGATATCGCCTTTCTTCAAGTCCCCCATGAAGGACTTTGGGTACGATGTCTCTGGCTACAAGGACATTGACTCTATGTTTGGTGATCTGCACGCCTTTGACGAGATGATCGAGTCTGCTCATGCTCTGGATCTAAAGGTGATAATTGACCTCGTACTGTCCCACACCTCTGATCAGCATGCCTGGTTCTCGCAATCCTGCTCCAGCCGTGACAACGATCGGCACGATTGGTATGTTTGGGCCGATGCCAAACCAGACGGTGGTCCTCCCAACAACTGGCTTTCCATCTTTGGTGGACCAGGCTGGTCGTGGCATGCAACTCGTTGCCAGTATTATCAACACAACTTTCTATCATCCCAACCAGATCTTAATTTTCATAATCCGGATGTGCAGCTTGCCATGCTGGATGTCGCTCGCTTCTGGTTGGATCGTGGTGTCGATGGCTTCAGACTCGACACCGTCAACTTCTATTTTTGTGATGATCAACTTAGAGACAACCCGGGCTTGGCTCCTGAGCTACGCAACGCTGATATTGCGCCTGAAGTGAATCCCTACAATCATCAGGATCACCTGTACGACAAAAGCCGACCGGAGAACCTGCAGTTCCTCGAATGTTTCCGAGCAGTTCTTGACGAGTACCCTGCCGCCACTTGCGTGGGAGAGATTGGCGATGCGCAAAACGGCATGGAAATACTGCGTGATTACACTAGTGGTGACAAGCTCATGCACATGTGCTACACCTTCGATTTTCTTTCGGCGGAGATTCCAACGGCTGAGAGAGTAGCTTCTGTGCTGGATCGGTTCGAAAAACAAGCCCCTGATAGCTGGGTATGCTGGGCATTTTCAAACCACGATGTGGTTCGTCATGCCACACGATGGAACCTGCCAAAAAAGAACAAGGCTCAACATATCAAAGTGCTGGCTTCACTCCTGATGTCGATGCGAGGGTCTATTTGCCTGTATCAAGGCGAGGAGCTCGGGTTACCAGAGGCGGACATACCATTCGAAAAGTTACAGGACCCCTATGGAATTACTTTCTGGCCCGAGTTCAAGGGGCGGGATGGATGCCGAACTCCGATGGTTTGGGATAACCAGTCTGATAACGCCGGTTTTTCAAGGGCAGATCCCTGGCTGCCGGTACCCGATGCGCACAAGCGGTTGTCGGTATCCACGCAACAAGGTGATGAACAAAGCACGCTGGAGCATTACCGAAGATTCCTGTCATTCAGAAAAGCTAACCCGGCATTGATTAAAGGCTCTCTGGACGAGATTACCGTCATCGGTGAAATTCTTTCTTTTGTTCGTACGCTCGATGATGAGTCAATCTATTGTGCGTTCAACCTTGGCGCCGAACGCGTCCGATGCGAGATAGATACCACTCGGCAATTGAGCTTGCTGGAGCAGCATGGCTTTAATCCCGAACTTTTTGACGGTGCCCTTGAAATACCAGCCTACAGTGCAGCTTACGTAAAACTGGTTTAATACACTCGGCGGCGGTCAAGACAGCCAGAGCGCCATCAAACAACTTACTAAAAATCGAGGCACTTACCAGTAATAGCGCTAGTCATGAACTACTCGTTCAAAGAGCATGTGCAGTACAAACTGCACACGCCCGAGCGGCATGCTACATCTTGACGCGAGCTGTCCTTGTCTTCTTGCCGGAGCTTGCCTTTTTGCTGGCTACTTTCTTCGCTATTGATTTTTTCACCGCGACACCCCCAGCGGCCGCTTTTTTGGTGGTAGCCTTTTTAGCCGTCTTTTTGGCTGCCACTTTTCCAGCACTCGCCTGCGTTGCAGACGCATCAGAGGATTTCATCCGAGCCGAGGTTTTCCGTCTGTTTTTTACTGCGGGTTTTTGTACCTGACCATATGTCTTGAACTTCTCCAGTACACGCGCCATCTCGTCTTCGGGCAGAATAACCATGTTGCCTGCAAGCTTTGCGTAATAGTACTGCCTAGAAAGCGTCTCAAGCTCGACGGCGGCCCACATCGCATTGTCAAGATTCTTGCCACCGGCAACCATGCCGTGATTGGACAAAAGGCACGCAGTACGGTCTTTCATGGCCCTTAGCATACTGGCTGACAACTCCGCTGTACCAAATGTTTCATATTCAGCGCAACGTACAGAATTACCACCAAATGCGGCAATCATGTAGTGGCAGGCGGGTATATCTTCCCGCGCTATAGACACCACTGTGGAGAAAGTGGAATGTGTATGAACGATGGCATGTACATCCGGCTTGGCCTTGAGAATCGCTCGATGAAAATGCCATTCTGACGACGGTCTGGATGGTCCTTTCCAGACAAAGTCGTCACCCTCAATCTTCATTTTGGCAATGTCGGCAGGTTTTAGTTCCTCATAAGGGATGCCGCTGGGTGTAATCAGCATGTGATCGTTGTAACGAGCACTAATGTTGCCGGAGGTACCCTGATTCAGGCCGGTGGCATTCATTCGTAAACATAATGCGATAATTTTCTTTCGAATCTGGTTTTCTGTCATGGCCGTTTTCAGTGGTTCGTTCAAGTATGAGTAAAGAGAAGTTCAGTAACTCGCTATGTAAGCAATGCTCGAGCGGTGTCCTGATCTGTTACAAAGTCGCTGACGAAGCCTTGTGATAATACCGCTTTCAGCGCGCCAACCTTATTCAATCCGGCCGATATCATCAACCGCTTTGGAATGCGTTTGAATACCTCGCCCGGGATGCCGATTATGCGCTCGTTGATAGAGTGTTGCACCAGCTCACCTTCATCATCAACATAGAACCCGAGAAAGTTGCCAATTGCACCCGCTTTTCTGACACTGTCGTACTCTCGCGAATTTACCAACCCCACTTGGCGGATTGTAGCGCTATCCATACCACCAACACTGACAATAGCCAGATCCGACTTCAGGGCTCGACGATGGATATCCTTGAACAAGGGTTGATCTTCCAATAGTTGCCGAGTGCTGGCACTGTCGCAGACAATAGGAGCTGGCAAATACAGACATTCGGCATCCAGCCTTGATGCCAGCTGAGTGGTTGCCTCGAAGCGCGCAATGGCTGAGCGACGCGTAAGAGAGCCCAGCAATGCGACCACCGATACATTCTCCCGCGGTGAATAATCGAGCTGCGCGACCATCTCTTTTAACGTAACACCCCATCCCAGGCCGATTGTCATGTCATCCGTGATGTGCCTCAGCACGACCTCCCCCGCCGCACGACCCACCTGCCGGGCCAGCTGTAGTTCGTCAGCGGCATTGCTCAGACACACATCAGCAGCATTCAGGTGGTAGCGCGTTGCCAGAGCATCAGCCAACTCGAGATTTTCAAGTAACGGACTATTGATACGAATGGTGACAACACCTTTCTCACGACACTCTGACAACAATCGGATGACGCGCGCCCGACTGATGTTCAAGCGCTGAGCAATCTGCTGCTGAGTCATTCCCAGATCGTAGTAGCAACGAGCCACGCGCACCGCGAGCTGCTCCGGCCACTGATCCTGGCGGACAAACTCTAAAGGCGAATCCGCACGATACTTTTTATTCATACGGAAAATCCTGAAGTTGAGGCGGGCATTGCGAGGACAACAATGCACCCGCACAGAAGACAGGATACATATGTCCAACTAGATAAACAAATGTCTTGCACAGACATAGACTCATGTGGCACTCTCATATGAGTTCGTTTTTTAACTGATACGTTCGATTTGAAGCAACACCATGAAAAACAGGAATGCGCATGCGCTCTAGGAAAGAGCCACCAACAAACTCCGATTTAATCTCCAAGGCAGCAGCGTCTGCTCCTTTGGCGTTGAAAGCGCCTCGCTTCATGCTTTCAGACCACGCTTTGCCTTGGCTGGCACCTTTGCTCGCGCTATTGTTTGTATTTGCGCTGTTTCCTTTTTTTTACAACATCTGGCTGAGTTTCCACGAATTCGTTCCGCGCAAACGTGCACTGGAATTCGTTGGCACCGCAAACTGGGAAAAACTGTTTGCCGATTCGCGCCTGTGGGGGGCGTTACTGACAACGCTCATGTACATGGCTTTTTGCCTCTTCGTACAGTTGATTCTGGGTTTGGTCATTGCCTTGTTACTTGACTCGGATGATCCCGGTTTCGGATTTCTTCGCGGTGTACTTACTCTCACGCTTGTGATCCCTCCAGCGATAACCGGCATGATGTTCCTGTTGCTTGAGGATGCGCAGTTCGGCGTATTTACCTACGCCTTGCAACAGCTGGGAGTATTGGGTACGGCGCCGATATTGGGGACCTCCTCGACGGCACTGTTCGGCGTCATGATTGCAGACATCTGGCAATGGACGCCCTTCATGGTCTTGATTTTTCTGGCAGGGCTGCGGGCCATGCCTACCGAACCCTTCGAGTCAGCGCTGATTGATGGCGCATCCAACTGGCAGATTTTTCGCCGACTTACCCTACCGATGCTCGGGAAGGTCATTGCCATTGCCGTGCTAATCCGCGGCATCGACCTGTTCCGTACGTTTGACTATGTCTACGTTATGACCTCGGGTGGACCGGGCACCTCAACCTACACGCTGAGCTTGTACGCTTGGCAGCAGACGTTCAGCTTTCTGAACTGGGGCTACGGGGCAACAATAAGCCTGTTTTCCCTGTTCGTTATCCTTATCGTTGCCAACGTTTTTCTGGCACTGACCAAGCTTCGTTGGTAGGGCTGCGTACATGATTCAGGCAAGCCCTTCAAAACGAATTCTGCGAGCGCTTCTGGCATGGACCGTCGTCGCAATTTTCGCGTTTCCGATTTACTACTGGTTCACCATTGCGTTTCGCGTTGAACGGGAAATCTTCGAAATACCGCCATTGATTTTTGACTGGACTTTTAGCGGCAAATCCTTTCAGGAAGTGTTCGGAATCTCGTTTGGATACGATGGTGGCTCCAGCCAATTGGCAGGTGGCGGGAATTTCTACATGATGCCGCGCCTTCTCGACAGTATCATTGTGGCTGTCGGAAGCACTATTCTTACCATTCTCGTCGCAACTTTTGCCTCCTATGCGCTGTCGCGCATGCGCTTTGCCGGTCAACATCACTTTGTATTCTGGATATTGTCCACGCGCATGATGCCGCCCGTCGCTATCGCCATACCCATGTTTTTCATTTACAAGCAGTTTGGTTTACTGGACACCTATACCGGCATTATCCTGATACACGCCCTGATGAATTTGCCACTCGCTGTGTTACTGCTCAAGAGTTTTTTCGATGACATCCCCAGTGAAATCGATGAAGCCGCCTTGATTGATGGCGCATCACGCTGGCTGATTTTCAGAAAGATCGTCGCTCCCATGGCCATTGGTGGAGTCGCAGCAACGGCTGTGCTGTGCTTCATCTTCAGTTGGACGGAGTTCCTGTTTGTTCTGACTTTGACACAAACCGGTCTCAAGACTGTCCCCGTGGTGTCATCAACTTTCGTCACATCCACAGGCACCGCATGGGGCAATATGGCTGCGTTAGGTGTAGGCGCCATGGTACCTGCGTTCATCTTCATTCTGATGGTGCAGAAAAATCTGGTTAGAGGCCTGACTATGGGGTCGTTAAAGCAGTAGCTCATTGTCTTGCAACGTATAACAAAAGCGGCCACCAACGACTGTAAGCCGCCTCATTCACAGCTTGCCATAAATGCGGTAAGTAACTTGATCAGGAGAGCACGACTACCATGAGATTCAATCATAACAATCGCAAGCGCTATCTGGCGTCGGTGACTGACCAGTTTGTAAAAGGCAAGATAGACAGGCGTACCTTCATGCGTACAGCAGCCAAGCTCGGCCTTGGTGTTGGCGCGCTGGGTGCCAGTAGCATGATGCCAAGCGGCCCGCGCGGCGGTTTCATATCACAGGCGCATGCACAGGATATCGTCCAGGATCCCGACATGATGAAATGGCTGGCCGATGTCGGTCAGCAATTTGCCGGTCAAACCATTCGTCTGGCAACAGAATCAACACCACCGTCCAATGCTATTAATTCATCACTCAAACAATTCTTTGAACAGGCAACCGGCATAAAGGTGGAAATAGAAGTCCTGCCGCTGGAACAGGTACTGCAAAAACTGACGCTGGATGTGGCGTCCGGATTGGGCACATATGATTTGTACTATATCGACCAGAGCTGGATGGCAAGCTTTGCCGGTGACGTCGTTGATCCGCGCGAGAAGTATGCGGCCGATAGCGAACTTGCGATGCCGAACTACAACATGGATGATTTTCTGCCGTCTTTGGTAGACGGTATTTCCATGTATGACGACATCATGGTCGGGGTACCGTATGACATTCCTATTTTCATCACCATGTACCGTAAGGATATCTACGAAGAACTCGGCCTTAGCGTGCCCACCACGATGGATCAGTTCATGGCTAACGCAGTTGCCATTCAACAGGCAAAAGGGCCAGAGATATTCGGAACAACCGGTCAGATGAAATCAGGACATTATTCTCTCGAATGTGACTGGACGTGCTGGCTGTGGGCTCACGGGGGCTCCATCTTCAATTCCGATGGAAAATTCTCGGGTAACGATGACGCAGGGATGGCTGCCATGGAATACTGGGATAAACTAAAACTGAACATGCCAGAAGGTGTCACTACCTGGACATGGGATGGACAAGGGCAATCGGTACTACAGGGAATAGCCGGACAGGCATTAAGCTGGGGTGAATTCTTCCCATGGTGGGATGACCCGGAAGCCTCCAAGGTATCGGGTCTGATGGAAGCTGCAGTGCCACCTGCACCCGCAGCGCCTTTGCGCACAGAAACAGGCTTCGGTGAGATTCCGGGTGTGGGTCATCAGGGTGGATCTTCTCTGGCTGTGTCCAAATACTCCAAGAGTCAGGATGCCGCCTGGCTATTTGCCCAGTGGGCCACCTCATTTGACACACAGGTGTATATCACAACACTTGGTGGCGGCACAGGACCGACACGCGCCAGTGTCTATGATGATGAGCGCGTAAAAGCGAATAATCGTGTTGGAGCGGGTACAACGCGTCACTTGGATGTGGTGCGAGAAACGATCGCCAATCATATGGGTTCAGAGCCTGATCTGCCTGAATGGGCAGAATTGTCTAATGACACCATTCCGGTGGAGCTGGGCAAGTACTTCGCAGGTGACTATGACTCACCCAAAGAAGTTATGAGTGTTATTGCCAAGAAGGTGGACGACATCGTTGCTGGCTAGTTTGCAGCGCGGTTAAGACATGGGCCGCCAATCGGTTGCCCATGTCGCCACCCACTAACCTTTTTTGCGCGAAGTCACAAGAGCGCAAGCCTACGAAATTTGATCGTGATGTTTATCAGACTGGAGTACTAAACGTTGACAGACGAACTTGTCATCGGCCTGGATAGCTCGACACAAAGCACGAAAGCCATTGCCTGGAATCACCGTGGCATGGCAGTTGCGGAAGGTCGGGCAGATATTCCCATGGCCAATCCACAACTGGACTATTACGAGCAAAACCCACAGCACTGGTGGCAGGCGGCTAAAGATGCTATTGCCGAATGCACAGCCCAGGTAGATAGCACGCTGATCAAGGGGCTGGCAATATCAAACCAGCGCGAAACACTTGCCTTTCTGGATGACAATGACAACGATACTCGTCCTGCCATTCTGTGGCTTGATGAACGCAGTCGAGAACAGGTTAAAACCTTTGCATCGTCATTCGGCGCTGACCGGATTCATGAAATTACCGGTCGACGACCCGACACCACGTCATGCCTGTATACCTTTGCATGGATGCGCGAAAAACAACCCGACGTTTATGAACGCACAAGAAAGTTTGTTGATGTCCAAAGCTATCTGGTCAAACATCTGTGCGGCGGTGAGTATTGCACTGGATGGATCAGTGCGGATCCAATGGGTATTGTCGATATGAAAAAGCATGAGTGGTCGCAGGAGCTTCTGGATGCCCTGAAACTTGATGTATCCAGATTGTCCAGCATTCATCCACCGGGCACACAACTGGGCACACTCACTGACAACGTGGCAGCGCAACTGAAATTGCCAGAGCAAACGCCCGTATTCGCAGCAGGCGGTGATGGGCAGTGCGCAGGATTGGGGGTGAACTGTACGGTACCGGACAGGGCTTACATCAATCTTGGCACGGCTGTAGTGTCAGGAATATGGAGCAAGGAATACCGATACAACGATGCCTGGCGCACAGAACTGGCAGCACAGGGTGAAGGCTATATTCTGGAGAACTGTTTACGATCAGGCGCGTTTCTCATCAACTGGTTTGTTGACCAGTTTGTCGCCCACGGAAAAGCCACACAGAGCGACTTCGATACGCTGGAGACAGCGGCATCGAATCTGCCAATAGGTGCAGAGGGGCTGCTTGTCCAACCCTATTTCAGTGGCTCCATGGATCCTCACTGGGATTCATCAGCACGCGGCATCATCATGGGTCTTGGTGCTAGCCACTCCCCTGCACACATCTATCGGGCGCTTCTTGAAGGCATCACGCTTGATCAGGCAATGCGCACGCAGGATATGGAAACAGCTGCCGGACAAACCATTACACACATGGTCGCAATAGGTGGCGGCGCCAATAGCAAACTGTGGACTCAGATGCTGGCTGATGCATGTGGCAAGCCGGTGCATATCAGTACGACTGTGGAGGCATCAGCGCTTGGGGCGGGCATGATCGCAGCCTATGGTGCCGGCTGGTACAACAGCATCACTGAGGCCGCTGATGCCATGAGCGGCCAGACAACGGTCATTGAACCTGACAGGCAGCACCATCAACGGTATCAGGAATTACTGGAAATCTACCGAAAGGTCTATTACTCCACCCGCGAAATCAATAACGAACTAATGGCATTTTCAGCACGAACAACAGCAGGTATTCAATGAGCGATCATAGCGGCGTTCTCGCAGAACTGGTCACGGGTACGTGGCGAGAACCCCACACCGGCAAACAGTATGACATTGGCATTCAGGATATTGTTATTCGCGATTCGCTGGACGGCGCAGAGGCTGAACTTGTGAGCAAGTTGCATGCTGGTAAATCAATAACCATCATTTCCGATGTCTACACTCACGGAGCCATTGGCGAGCGCATCTACAAGGCACTCAAATCCGATGGCTTTAACGTTGACGAGTACATCTGGAATAAACCGGTTTGTTCAGACGAAGGGGTTGCACACATTCGGGACATGACCGGAAAGTGCGATGTACGCCTGGCCGTTGGCTCAGGAACAGTCTCAGACACTGTCAAATACGCAAGCTTTCTTGATGAAAAACCGTATTCGGTATTTGCGACTTCTCCCATGAATGCCTATACGACTGCAACA
The DNA here is from genome assembly GCA_045106195.1 of Granulosicoccus sp. Classification (GTDB taxonomy): domain Bacteria; phylum Pseudomonadota; class Gammaproteobacteria; order Granulosicoccales; family Granulosicoccaceae; genus Granulosicoccus. Next base: position 52,755 of record JBGCEH010000007.1, on the reverse strand, counting down.
GCCTCTGTATCATCTGGCGGTTTCAAACGCTCCATCACCTGCAAGGGCGCCCAAGGTATCTATTTCGATTTGTCAGTACTGGCAAAATGCCCTCCTCGGCTTATATCAGCAGCCTTCGCCGATGTAATCTGTCGTACCACCTCACAAGTGGACTGGTTGTTGTCTCATTTACTATTTGATACCTCGTACTCCGAAACGCCTTATACACTGCTGGCCTATGATGAAGCAGACATGATCGCCAACGCCAACCGAATGAGAAGTGGCGATCTCGACGCATTAGGCACGTTGACGCGCATCTCAGCCATCATGGGTCTGGGTACTCGATTTACCGGAACAACGCACAGCGGCAGTATGGCAGAGCACATGATTTCACACTACACCGATATGTTTGCAGGCGACAAGCATCCCGGAACATCCCATGGCGAACAGGTAGGTGTTGCGACTGTCACTATGTCACAGTTGCAAAACAAAGTGCTGAACAACACCACGCCACCTGTACTCAAACCCACAATAATTCCAGAACAATGGATGCGTGATTCTTTTGACAAGGACATGGCAGACAACATGCTGCAACAAACGCGCAAGAAAGCCCTGGATTCAGCACAGTGTGACTCGTTGAACGAAAAGCTGCAGTCAGAATGGGAGAATCTGCGGGCACCCTTGCAGAAGTGTCTGTTGCCCTACGAAACACTGTACAAGGCGATGATGAATGCCGGATGCCAGACAAGGGCCAGCGACCTTGGTCTTGACACCAATTTTTACAAAGACGCCGTCAAAGGTGCACGATTCATTCGCGACAGGTACAGCATGCTGGATCTGGTTGATGACAGCACAGGCCTTGACGAATTTGTGCAATCAATGCCGGTCTAGCGCAGGAACCCTTGTCAAAAACCGATACAACATTCACGATCAGCAGAAACATCAAGGAACATCAAACTCTCATGCACGCTGTCGAATACAAGCACATCAAGAAGACGTACGGCAACGTTCCAGTCATGGAGGATGTCTCATTCACCATCGGTGAGGGCAAGTTTGTTGTTTTACTCGGCCCTTCCGGGTGTGGAAAGACAACGCTACTGAGGATGACAGCAGGTCTGGAGAGCGTCACGGATGGCGACATCCTTTTTTCCGGTAATCGCATCAATACTGTACATCCACGCGACAGAGATATCGCCATGGTATTTCAGAGCTATGCGCTGTACCCACAAATGAGCGTGTATGACAATATTGCATTCAGCCTGCAAGTACGCAAAGAGCCCAAGTCTGTTGTGGAAGAACGTGTCCGGGAAGCAGCAGACATCCTTGACCTGGGTGACTATCTGGACCGATACCCAAAAGCCTTGTCAGGTGGTCAACGGCAACGTGTAGCGATGGGCCGCGCACTGGTTAGACATCCCAAGGTATTCCTGTTCGATGAACCACTTTCAAACCTTGACGCAAAGCTGCGAGCTCAGATGCGCTATGAAATCAGACGTATTCACGACAGCCTCAACACAACCACTATTTATGTCACACACGATCAAATAGAAGCCATGACCATGGCGGACGAAATTGTCGTGATGCGCCACGGGGTGATTGAGCAGATGGGCAGTCCCGAACAAGTCTATGACTGTCCTGCCAATGCGTTTGTGGCCGACTTTATAGGCTCGCCCGCTATCAACTTCATTCCCGCCGTTGTTGAAAGTGCGAATGCGGCGCAATTAAATATAGGGGAACAGACTATTGACCTGAATGCTGCTTGTACAGCTGCGGCAGGCACAGCTTTAACCGTTGGTTTAAGACCATTGGACATTCAGATTCATTCCGATGGCGACTATTCAGGAAAAGTTGAATTCGTTGAAAGCACGGGGGCAGAAACCCATGTTCACATTCTGTTTTCCGGACATCGAGTACGTGCGGTCTCACCCACTCGACTCAGTTGCAAAAAAGATGAAAATATACGTTTCAGCATTGATCGGCAAAAAATTCACCTGTTTGATGCCAGTTCTGAAATGCGCATCAACTAAAAACCACTTTACAACTGCGTATATAGTCGAAAAGCGCAGACTATCTGCAACTCTTCAAGCGAATCTATAAATGGCTAATATCGTTATTCTGGGTGCAGGCGTAATGGGTAGTGCACTGGCAATACCACCATCCACTGTCGCTGACAACGCCGTAACTCTGGCCGGCTCACCACTGGATGACAACATCATTGCATCTATCCAGAACAACCGGTATCACCCAACGCTCGACGTGCAAATTCCCGCTAGCGTCAATGCCGTTCATCTCAACGATCTCGACAAGAAAACGGTACAGGCAGCAGATATCATTGTGATCGGCGTGAGTAATGCAGGCGTTGATTGGGCAACTGATTACCTGAATGATCAACTGGCAAATCCTGCCACACTTGCATTAGTGACAAAGGGACTTGTGGAATCAGGGGTGACGGGCGCCCCACCACTCACCTACGCTGACACACTGGTTAAATCACTTGATCTGGCACACGATCAGATTGTGGGTATAGGAGGCCCCTGTATTGCGCGAGAACTGGCATTGGGCTATCCCACGCGCGTAACATTCGCCTGCCGCAACCCATCGCGTGCACAGAGTATGCTTCAACAATTCCAGACCAACTACTATCGTATTACAATACACAAAAACGTTGTCGCTCTGGAAGCCTGTGCCGCACTGAAAAATTTTCTCTGCATCGGCGTCAGCGCAATGCTGAGCGCGTATCCGCTGGACAACGGCCATGCCAAGAACCCGCTTGCCGCCCTCTACAACCAGGCAGTAAGGGAGCTTTTTATCCTCAGTCAGTGGATCAGTGATGCCTCACCCACGCCATCATCAGGTACTGAAGCTCCAACGAATCACGTCGCTTTCGATCTTGCCGGCATGGGCGATCTTCACGTAACCGTAGGTGGCGGCAGAAACAGTCGCCTGGGTGCCTACCTTGGCAAAGGCGAGAGACTAAGCCGGATACTTTCCTCCAGCATGGCAGGTGTTACCGTTGAAGGTGTTGATACCGGGCGTCGCCTCCTCAGCGGATTCAGAGCCGGTTGTATTAACGGTCAACTGGAAGTCACAGATCTGCCGTTGACGGATGCCATTCTAAACTCGATTGAGAACGACAATCGGTTTGTATTTGATTTTCAATCACTACCGGTCTAAGTGAATACCGGCACTTCTACTGTGCAACCTGTCTTGCCGTCAGTGCCCATCCACCTGCCACCATCAGCAAACCTCCACCACCGATGTTGAATCGCTGAAGCGCCCCGGGTGATGCAAGCAGTTGTCGTGCATTTGCAGCAAACACTGTGTATAAGGTGGCATTGACCGTCGCCAGCACCACGAAGCTGATTGACAGTACCCACAACTGCGACACAACATCCGATGCAGGATCAATGAATTGCGGAAGAAAGGCTACAAAGAAAATAATCCCTTTGGGGTTGAGCGCCGTCACCAGCCAGGTGTTCGCGAATAATTTCAGCCTCGATTCCACGGCTTGTGCTTTTTCTTTCGCTAGAGGCGTTGCACCGGCTCTCATGAGCTTGATACCCAGATAGATCAGGTACAGCCCCCCTGCCCATTTGATAAGTACGAACAGCCAGGCAGAGGTGGCAAGCACCGCACCGAGTCCTGCTAATGATAACAGGAGTGCTGTCGAGTCACCGAGGGCAACAGCGGCAATCAATGGAATGTTGGCACGTTTGCCGTGAGCTATCGAATAACTGATGACAGTAAGTATGGTGGGACCGGGAATCAGCAAAAGCACGCACGATGCCGCAACGAATGCTACCCAGAGTTCAATTGCCATGCGTTGTGCTCTCCCCTCCCCTGTGAATACTAAAAAGGCCCGCGCTAAGCGGACCCCTTGTTTACACCCTGTCTACCAATGCGGCGTACTATGGACGTGGTAGCCCGGCAACTGTCCCAGCGCGACGATCGTCGGCACCACCTGATACAAGACCTGTGCTTGTTTCAACGGTAACAGCCTGAACCGAGCCGATGACACTCGGCTCATCTCGCAAGTTATGCCCAAGATCGGCCAATCCCGTCAGCGTTTCCGGTTCAAATCCTGCCTCGAAACTCACAGTACCAAAACCACCACTGATACGAGGCGCGTCAATAGCTTCCTGAACCGTCATGCCATGATCAATCAAATTGACTGTCATATTAACCACAGAGTTGATAATGGTTGAACCACCCGGAGAACCATAAGCGGCTACAAATGCATCATTACTGTCGAGCACGATGGTTGGCGCCATGCTGCTACGAGGCCGCTTGTTGGGAGCAACATCGTTGGCACCCGGTGCAAAATTCTCTACCGAATCATTGGCCTGTGGAACCGCATTGAAATCCGTCAGTTCGTTATTCAGCAGAAAACCGTAACCCGGAACAGTAATCCCAGAACCCCAAGTGCCTTCAATCGTCGACGTCCACGAAACTACGTTGCCATTAGCATCGATAACCGTGAAGTGAGTAGTGTCGATTCCCACCTCACCCTCAACTGCAGTTCCTGTTTGAGTAGGCTCATCAACTGTGAAGGCCGGATCGAACAGACGTGGATCTCCGGGAACCACATCACCTTCCGCAATCCGCGCATCCGTATTGATCAGGCTGCATCGGTCAGCCAGATAGTCAGGACTCAAAAGACCCTCGATAGGTAGCGGCAAATTATCATTGTCTCCCATCCAGACACCCCGACTGGAGAATGCCAGCAGCATGGACTCAGCCATGACATGCAATGTGTTCACACTACCCTCGCCAAAACCATCTTCTTCACTACCTATAGGAAACTGTTCGATACATTCCAGAATCTGCGCAACGGTCAGACCGCCTGACGACGGAGGCGGCATACCGTTGATGGTATAACCACGATAATCCGATACAACAGGCTCTCGCTCATCGATGCCGCCATCATTAAAGTCAGCCAGATAAGCGGCTAGATCCTCTCTGGTCATTCGGCCGACACCGGCAGGTCCAATGACATCGCGAGTTCTCAGCTGTGCATTGACAATGGCAGTTGAGATTTCACCTGTATAGAAAACCTCCACGCCTTGTTCGGCGATGAGCGTAAACGTTCTGGCAAGATCAGGTTGAACCAGGAGGAAACCTTCACTTAGTGGCTCTCCTTCAGGTGTGCGGAATTTTGCCGCTGTTTCCGGCCAGAATGTTGTACGAGAACTCTCTGTCAGAGACGCCAAACGCTCATTGATTTCAAATCCGTTCTCGGCCAGAGCGATAGCTGGCGCTAAGGCATCGGCCAGCGACAACATGCCAGATCCATACTTTTCCAGTGCTTGCGCAGCGCCGAGCAGAGTACCGGGCACACCGACGCCAATCCCACTGGTGGCGAAATCAGTAAATTCACCCAACCGATCATCTCTGGTCTCCTCACCGGTGCAATCAGGCTCACAATTCAGAAATTGCGTCGGCGTTGCAGCTGCAGGTGCTTTTTCGCGCGAATCAATATAAAAAACACGCCCTTCATCGGCCTTGTAAATCCCCATGAATCCACCTCCGCCTATACCTGACGATGTGGGTTCGACCACGTTCAATACGAATTGGGTGACTACCGCTGCATCAACTGCATTTCCACCATCTTCCAGAACCTGAGCTCCGGCGGCGGCCGCTAGCGGATGAGCGGCAGTGACAATGCCTTCAGAAAATGTACTTCCTTCCTCAGAGGGAAATTCTGCTACTCCGGGTATACCGGGAGTCATGGTATCCGGTGGCTCCGGCATAGGCATAGTATCGTCGTCAACGTCATTCTCATTGTTATCGTTACTGCTGGAACAGCCGGCAAGTAGCCCGCCCGTCAGTACCGCAGACACCATCAATGTGACCATACGTTTACGCAATGCTGGAGTCAGCGACGCTGGATTATTACCTCTTCCTGTCATAGTCATTATCCTGAAAACGGTACTCAAGGCGGATTCCTTAAGCACTCTCAGTGCAGTATAAACCCATGTTACACAGAGTTCATGCAAAACAATTCAGTCCTGCATTTGCGCGCAGAAAAGGGATCACACGTCAAAGAGGCTGGTAGACACAGATTTTTATTGCCTGTGCTGACGAATCTGCCGAGGCACTTCTGATGTCCAATGACCTAATGATTTTCAAGCGTTTTATTCAAAATGCAAACGGGATCTGCGACAGTTCAACTGTAGATTCACGGAAAAATCATGAAGAATTACCTGAATTTTCTCGAGCTTGTCGGCATCATGGAAACACCCGATAATTGACAGTTCGAGTTTCACTACGCTCAACGCTGTCGATAACTCGAACATCAGAAAGTAATCACGTGCGGATACTGCAACTTGACAACCAAGAGGAATCTCTACATGAAACGCCAATCACTAACTATTGCGCTACTACTTTCCACTTTGCTGTTAGCAGGCTGCTCATCGCTCAAGGCACCGGTTCGCCCTGACTACGCAGGAGCAGATAGTGTTAACACGGCAAACCCTGCGCAATTAGTCGGCAAATGGAGTGTGAGTGACTTGAACCCCTACCCGAATAGCGAGCCGCAAACCACCTCTATTGAATATCGGGAAGACGGGACTGTTACAGGTATCATCATTCCCAAGGGCGAAGGCATGGCAGCGCTGGGCAATCTGGAATTCGAACTCACTGGCAACTGGACGCTTGAAAATGATGTGGTTTCACATCAGAACATGAAAATGAACAGCACCAACGACAACGCCTTGGGCGGCCTCGTGAGTAAAATTGTCAACAGTCGCCCGGCTATCTCAGGTCAGGCTAACATCTACGAGCTCTCGGACAATAGAATCGTGATGGTCGGTACCGACGGCGCTGCGATGGAGTATGTACGCCAGTAGTATCTGTCCAGTTGTTGCTGCCCATTGAATGGCCTCATTCGTTTTCCGGGCAGCAACTTATTTTTGTGGGCACCGGCAATGTAATTTTCATCGATCTCATCGACATAGAGCGCCATGTCGGCGCAATTCTCACCATAGAAAATCCGTGGGAATTGCTCCTCGTCTCGAATACCGAGAATAACCAGCGCAGTCAGGCGTTCAGGATCATTTTTTACGCCATCAATGCACACACCTTCCCGAATCAGTTATTCGCGGCCGATTGTTCACGAATTAACCTGCCCATGTGTTCGTCACCTACTCGGGTGATCAGGCCCGATTCAGGACTTGCCGATACTGCTCGGCTTCCCAGTGGAGCAGCTCATGGTTTTGTTGTTCGGTCAGGTAATTGATAGCGGTGCCTGCCGGGACGCGCAAACAGACATCCGAAAGGCAACGCGCCATCGCCTGCTGGCCGGGTGTTGCATCATTGCGCAGAACAACGCCCTCACCGGGAAATACGATACTCACAGGCGGTTGTTCATCACCCATTCGGCAGCGTTCCACTACAGCCCTGACATCTTCATCCACCTGTGCAACAACCGTCCCTTTTCCGAGAAAAATGACATGATCCGGGTAGAGACTGCCACCAGCAGCAACGTCCACCCCGACCGGATCAAACGCGAGAGCATGAGCGTCACGGAACTGCGCTGGTGCATAGTCGGGATTGTCCAAACGGGGGCTTGGCGTACCACCGTGCAGTGAATTTGCATTGAGGCCCATGTCGATATCGTGTTCGTCGACACTCTGCAATCGTCGCGACTCACAAAATAACGCAAGTCTGACACTCTCAAGCAAGACTATACACTCGGCTACCGAATCAGCCGCTACAACCAGACCGTGATTACCGAGCACCAGCACATTGGTATCGACGTTGATTCTTGAGGCTATGGAGCGTGACAACGGCAAACCAGGCCGGACATAAGGAATAAATACCCAACTGAATGCACCAAGCCGCTCGCTTAGCTGTAGTTGGGCATCCTGCCTGACAGCAAGCGCAATCGTGTCAACACAATGAATGTGGATGACAACACGCTGTTGTAGTACCGCATGCAATGTGGTTTCAATAGACGGCCGCAATCCTTGCGGATTGAGCTCATCGACAACGAAGGCTATGGATTTTTCGGCACGCGGATCCGAGGCGTCCAGCGCGTCAAGTAACGGTTGGCGCATTACCGGAACAAACAATTCATCGTCATTAGCATGCATCAGCCACTTGCCAGAAGCCTTGATCCACATGATGTCACCTTGCTTGATGGAGGTATTGCCTCCAGCGCCCTGAATCTGCCAGGGATCTCTGCCAAGCACAGCAGAATGCGATCTCAACAACGCAAATTGACGTGCAGCATCGACATCATCTTTGCAGTATTCCAACGTTTCAGCCCCAGATTTCACTTGACTTGTGAAAATAATACATGAAATAATTATCTTACGTTGATAAAAACTTCTTTCTACAGCAAACACGTCCAATGCCAGAGATCGAACAGAATGCATCAAGCATGGCAGTACGAGCGGCCTGGTTACACTACGCCGGAGGTCATACTCAGGCGGAGGTTGCGCGCAAGCTCGGCCTGACAAGTCTCAAGGCACACAGGCTGATTACCAAGGCCAACAACGAAGGACTGGTCAAGGTGTACATTGACGGAGACGTTGCCGAATGCGTGGCTCTGGAGACACTCCTATCTGACGAGCATCAACTGACATACTGCGAAGTTGTCCCCGATCTCGATGAGTCGGAACTGCCGCTCAGGGCACTCGGAATAGCAGGTGCGCAGTATCTGAAACGCGTGATCGAGGATTCAGAACACGAGTCAATTGGCATAGGCCATGGCAGAACACTGGCTTCCTGCGTGAACTTTTTACCGCGAATCCATCGCCCAAACAAACAGATAGTGTCGTTGCTGGGCGGATTCTCGAAAAAATTTTCCGCCAACCCACACGATGTCATTCATCTGATGGCACAACGTACCGAAGCCAGTGCCTATGTAATGCCCGTGCCTTTTTTTGCCAACACCGTAGAAGACAAGAAAGTCATCATGCAACAGGCTGGCATCAATGAGGTGATGCAGCTTGCCAGAGAAACCTCCATCAAGATTGCAGGTATCGGCTGTGTGGATGTGCAATCTTCCATGGTTGCCAATTCCATGCTGGAGAAAAAGGAGATTCTCGCGGTACAGGAGGCTGGCGGACGCGGTGAAGTGCTTGGTCATTTTTTCGATGCCGATGGACAATTGGTGGATACCGAATTGTCCGAGCGCACAATGGGCCTGACATCAAACGATCTGACAAATACCAATATCATGGCCGTGGCCGGTGGAGACACCAAGGTTCAGGCCATCCTATCAATTCTTAAAAGCGGCTTGTTAAGCGGCTTGATTACTGATGAGAGTACAGCTCGTGCACTTGTCGACTATGAGTAAATCCGCATCAGCGGTTTGCATTCCACCACTTAGACAGAGGTCTCACCACGATGTATGAAAAGGAAAAAAATCTGGCGAACGATTTTCTCCAGGGAAAACTTAGCAGGCGGGAACTGATCAAACGCTTCAGTGCGCTTGGCCTGACGGCATCCTCGGCAGGCGTCCTGCTGAACATGCAGGCAAGCCAGGCACTGGCAGCCGATTTTGACTGGAAGGCGCATTCAGGCAAAACCGTCAAATTGTTGTTGAACAAACACCCGTACACCGACGCAATGATTGCCAACCTTGAAAATTTCAAGGCCTTGACAGGTATGGATGTCACCTACGATGTCTTCCCTGAAGATGTGTACTTTGACAAAGTGACTGCTGCCCTGTCATCAGGCTCAACGGAGTACGATGCCTTCATGACAGGGGCCTATATGACCTGGACCTATGGCCCTGCCGGCTGGATTGAAGATCTGAACGAGTGGATCAGCGATCCTGCAAAAACCAACCCCAACTACAACTGGGAAGACATGCTTGAAGGCGTGCGCACATCATGTGCGTGGAATGGCAAGCCTGGTGATCCTTTAGGCACCGCAGATGCCAAGCAATGGTGCATCCCCTGGGGCTATGAGCAGAACAATCTGGCTTACAACGCCGAGATGTTTGAAGCTGCAGGCGTGGCAGTGCCAACCAACATCAACGAAATGGTTGAAGCTGCGGCAGCGCTGACAGGTGATGACGTCTATGGAATCGGCGTGCGTGGCTCGCGTTCCTGGGCAACGATTCACCCCGGATTCCTCTCTGGCTATGCCAACTTCGGCGAGCAAGACCTGACTCTCTCCGATGGCAAGTTGTCTGCGGCGATGAATACGGCGGTATCCAAGGAATACCACGCCAACTGGGTAAAAATGATCCAGCAATCCGGTGCCAAGGACTGGGCCACTCACACCTGGTATCAGGTAGGTACCGATCTTGGCGCAGGCAAATCCGCCATGATCTACGATGCTGACATCCTCGGCTATTTCATGAACGGTGGCGACAACGCCATGGCCGGCAAACTGGCATATGCACCATTTGCCGCTAACCCGGATGCCAGCGCACCCACGCCGAACATCTGGATCTGGTCACTGGCCATGTCCAAATTTTCAGAGCAGAAAGATGCTGCCTGGTACTTCATGCAATGGGCATCAGGTCCGGAACATGCCATCTTCGGCGCTACAAAGATGGACTTCGTCAATCCGGTTCGTCAATCAGTGTGGGACGATGAAATGTTCCGCGAGCGTCTTAGCGGTAGCTACCCCGGTTATGTTGAGATGCACGATGTGTCTGCGCCTGGTGCTAAAATTCACTTTACACCGCAACCCTTGTTCTTCGATCTGACCACCGAATGGGCCGCATCGCTGCAGAAAATGGTCGCAGACCAGGTGCCTGTTGATGAAGGTCTTGACCAGCTGGCTGAGAGTGTTAACGAGCAACTCAAAGAGGCTGGCCTAGGCTAGTGGCTCGTTCGGCGAAACACTTGCCAGAGCTTATGCGTATTTACATCGCATGAGTCATAGCACTCGAGCAAGGCCTGCCTTGCTCGAGTGCATCATGGTCCGTTCACGCGATAGCGGTATAGCCGGTACTTATTGAGGCCCCCCTATTCGTTACGGCTTTTCGATGCCCATAATTTACTTGCAGCGACATACATCATAGTGTCCAACACAACGACATCCCCCCCACGACAACGCCGTCGACTGATCAGCAAACGGGCTCTGCCCTATGTGTTAAGTCTTCCTGCGCTGTTAGTCTGTATAGGCATACTCGTGCCCTTTGTTACTGCAATTTACTACTCATTGCAGCGCTACAGAATGAGCCAGCCCTGGGCTCGCGAAATGAACTGGGGTCAGAACTACCTTCGTTTTATGACCGACAGCGATTTCTGGAATACGTTGTCAGTGTCATTGTGGTACGCGTTTCTTACGGTTGGTCTACAACTACTGCTGGGGTTGGGAATTGCATTATTGCTGCAAAAAAGAACGCGCATCAACAACATCATTTCCATCATGCTTCTTATGCCTTTAATGACGGCACCCGCATTGGCTGCCTTGATGTGGAAGCTGATGACTAATCCAGGCTTTGGCATTCTCAACTACTTTCTGACGCTTGTCGGCATTGACGATTTTCGCTGGGGATCATCTCCCGATAGCGCTATGTTTACCGTAGTACTTGTCGACATCTGGGTGTATACGCCGTTTATCATGATTCTGCTGCTCGCAGGGTTGCGCTCTCTTCCCACTCAACCGTTTGAGGCCGCCGCACTGGATGGTGTCCCACGAATGCAACAGTTCTTTCGTATAACCTTGCCTATGCTGACACCGTACATTCTGACCGCTGTGTTGTTTCGCCTGCTTGAATCCATCCAGCAATTTGACATTATTTATGCAATGACTCAAGGCGGGCCGGGGGACACACTCATGGTATTCCAGGTTGAGGCCTACTTGAATTTTTTCCAGTCAACCAATGTTGGTCGCTCCGCCGCCCTATTGATGATCCTCTGGGCAATTACCTTTTTCATATCCAATATTTTCATCAAGAACTGGTTACGGTTGCGTGAGCGCGCACGAGGTGAGATCTGATGGAACATACCTCTCTGCTAGAAAAAATATTTCGTGGTGTAGCGCTTACCGTTATCGTGCTCTTTTTCATGTTTCCCATTTTCTGGATCATCCTGATGTCGTTCCAGACCAATGAGACCATCCTGCGGGTTCCACCGTCCATTGATTTCACACCTACTCTGTCGAACTACAAAGCGTTAATCACGGGAAGGCTGGAAACTTCGGCAGCTGCTCTGGAAATCAATTTCTTGCGCAACTTATGGAATTCGATCTTCCTGTCAGTCTCATCGGTAAGTCTTGCTCTGCTGCTAGGTGTACCGGCCGCTTATGCCTTTGCACGCCATAAATTTCGCGGCTCAGAAGATATCGCATTCACACTGCTCTCTTTCCGCTTCGCGCCACCATTACTGGTCCTGCTACCGCTGTCGCTCTACTTCCAGCAAATGGGGCTGGCTGATACCTATATCGGTCTGATCTGGGTCTATCAGTTGATATGCCTGCCACTGATTCTGTGGATAGTACGCGGCTACTTCGAAGATATCTCACCGGACATTGAGTTCGCATATCGCATTGCAGGACACTCCTGGTTTGCCACATTCCGGAAGATTGCTCTGCCTTTGGCGGGTCCCGGTATTGCAGCGGCGGGTTTGCTGGCATTCATCTTTGCCTGGAACAACTTCATATTCGCACTTGTTCTGGCATCGGCCGACAAGCAACCTGTTACCGTCGGTGCTCTGGCCTTTATCACTGCATCAGGAATACAGTATGGTCAGATCGCTGCGGCTATTGTCATGTCTATCGCGCCCACTCTGGCTCTGGCACTCTATGCACAGAAGTATCTCGTTGAGGGTCTATCACTCGGGGCGGTCAAAGGATGATATCAATGCCAAATCACATAGCGCTCGTCGCTCTTACAAGAGTGAAACGGCTACAGCCTTGTTTTGGTAGCAGCCGCAATGGTCAATTATGTCCTGTGAGGTTGCCCGTATGAGTTCGCTTGAAGTCAAAGGCATCACCAAAAGCTATCAGAAAGAGACGGTCGTTGACGATGTATCCTTCCGAGTACAGAGCGGCGATACGCTGGTGCTGTTTGGACCCTCGGGTGCGGGCAAGACAGTTCTGCTTCGCACGATTGCCGGCCTTGTTGAAGCAGAAGCCGGACAGGTATTCATCAACGAGCAAGACATGAGCGATGTGGAGGCTGAGTATCGAGGCATAGGTATGGCCTTTCAGAATTTTGCCTTGTTCCCTCATATGTCAGCGTTTGACAATATCGCCAGCCCATTAACGGCAGGGAAAAATTCGGATTCAGTCATCAAGGCTGGTGTCGAAAAAGTTGCAAGGCTTCTCAAGATTGACCATGTGCTTGGACATGCACCACGCGAATTGTCCAATGGTCAGAAACAACGCACCGCTCTGGCACGAGCCCTGGCCGGTTCTCCGCCCATCCTGCTGCTGGATGATCCTTTGCGTAATGTCGATGCCAAACTGCGTTTCGAGATGAGATTGGAATTGCCGCAACTTCTCAAGGCACAAGGGGCGACCGTTATCTATGTGACCCAGGACTACAAGGAAGCTATGGCGCTGGGTAATCGAATCGCTGTCGTGAATCAGGGGCGTATCGAGCAGCTCGGAACTCCGGCCGATATCTACCTGACACCGGCATCTATTGACATAGCACGACTGTTCGGTGATCCGGTTATCAATCTGTTTGATGTCGTGCGTAAGCGGGATGATCAAGGCGGTTACGTGGAACTTTCTGATCAAAGACTGCCATTAGCTGACCACCAGCTGGACGATATCGAGAGCACCGTCATCCTGGGCATTCGCCCGGAGAGCCTGCGTTTCGTACCACAGGACACACCCGGTGCCATACAGCTGAATATTGAGGCAGAGACGCCATTGAATGAAAAGATCGTGACACTTGCGCTCACCGAACGTGGTCGTGAAGTTCTGGTTTCACGTCCCGCAGGAAGCTCCGCACCAGCAAAGGGTAAAGCCTATGTCATGGCCGACGCTCAATCGTTGCTGATCTTCAACAAGGCGACGGGTAGGTTGCTCTCTTCCAGCGAGATGGACAAACAGGAGGCTGCAGCATGAGCAATGGCCTTCTCAATATCGAAAACGTTGACAAGTTTTACGGCCGCATCAATCAGGGAGTCCATGCTGTCCGCAATTTATCGATGAAAGTAGAAGCTGGTGAGATCGTGGCATTGCTTGGATCTTCTGGCTGTGGAAAGACCTCAACACTTCGGATGATTGCAGGCTTTGAAGAAGTATCACGGGGAAACATTACCTTGTCTGGCAAGCTGGTCAACAACCTCGCGCCGGTCAAACGTAACGTTGCGATGGCTTTCGAAGGCTATTCACTGTATCCGCCGTTGACGGTCCGCGATAATATTGCCTTTGCCCTGAAGGCAAAAAAGCTTGGCGCTGCCGATATCAACTCAAAAGTTGTCGAAGTGGCAGAGATGCTGGAGATAGGCGATATCCTCGACAAATTCCCCAGTTCTATCTCCGGCGGACAGCAACAACGTGCCTCACTCGGTCGCGCCCTCATCCGCGATGCTAACCTACATCTACTTGACGAACCCATGGGCCAGCTGGAGCCACAGCTTCGAGCGCTGCTGAGGGGTCGTATCAAACACTTCATCAAATCCAGAGGTCTTACGGCGATCCTCGTCACGCACGATCAGGCTGAGGCCAATGCCCTGTCAGATCGAATTGCCGTTATGGAAGGTGGGAACCTTGTGCAATTTGCAACCCCGGAAAACTTGAAGGAAAAGCCTGCCAACCTTTTCTCGGGGACCTTTATCGGCGAACCTCCCATGAACGTATTCGACGCATCTGTCAGTGGACACGACAATACGATAACGTTCACACTCGATGACTCGGTATCTCTGAGTTATCCGACTACCGCATTCTCACAAGACGTTATCGATGCCGCCATGGCGATGCGCGAGGTCACCATTGGCATACGTCCCTATGCCCTGCGACGCAGTGACAAGGGCATGCGCGTAACGGTAGTCGCCAATCAATGGCTCGGGGACCAAACACATATAGCCGCAAGCCTTGCAGGTAAACCTATTGTACTTGTGGAACACGATAGAGCGCTGGACAGACCGGACGACACCATTGATATCGATCTGGACGCAAAAAATCTGCATATCTTCGATCGCAAAACGGGTAACGCTATTTCTCACGGGGCGGCGCTTGCACAATGAAAGACATTATCATCGGCATTGATGCAGGAACATCTGTCATAAAGTCAGTTGCCTTCAGCCTGGATGGTCAACAGCTTGCGGAGTGCTCCATACCGAACACTTACTCTGCGCTTGGCGATGGTGGTGTTGAGCAGGATTTGCCATTGACCTGGAAGACAACGGCCGAGACCCTGGCAGGACTTGTCGATAAGCTCCCTGACCTGCCTTCACGTTGTGCTGCCATTTCAGTCACGGGTCAGGGTGATGGCACCTGGCTCATCGACAAACAAGGAGAGCCGGTCGGCGGCGGCCTGCTATGGCTGGACTCGCGGGCGGGGCACATCGTTGATACATGGCGAGCCGGAGAACACGAGCGAAAGCGCTTTGAAATTACAGGTACCGGTTTTGCCGCCTGCCAGCAGGCATCTCAGCTGGTATGGATGAAAGAGCACGCACCGGAGCGTATCGCTCAGTCGCATACCGCCTTTCATTGCAAGGACTGGCTATATTTTAAGCTCACCGGGCAACGCGTCACCGATACCTCGGAAGGTTGTTTCACTTTCGGAGACTTCCGGACCAGACAGTATTCAAGCGAACTACTTGATCTACTGGATCTAAATGATTGCGCATCGATGCTGCCTCCCATGCTCAATGGCATAGAAGAGAATCACCCCCTGAGTGAGGCGGCTGCCGCCCTCACCGGCTTGTTGTCAGGAACCCCTGTCGTACTCGGATTTCTCGATGTCATCTGTACCGGGCTTGGCGCCGGACTCTATGACAAACATGGCTCAATGGGTTGCACTATCGTCGGCTCTACCGGAATACACATGCGCCTTGTACATTCTGTCGACGATGTCTCGCTCAACGAACATTGCACCGGCTTTACAATGGCACTGCCTATGGCAGACACCTACGCGCAGGTTCAGTCCAACATGTCCTGCACGTTAAACATCGACTGGTTACTCGATGTGGCCGTCGATCTATTTCAATCTCAAGGTCTTGATAAAACCCGTAGCGATCTTCTCGGTGCTGTTGATGAATGGGTGGGTCAGTCCACCCGCCGCGGAGAAATACTCTATCAACCCTACATATCTGATGCAGGTGAACGTGGCCCGTTCATCGATGTGTCTGCGCGAGCAGGCTTTGTAGGACTCAATTCGCAACATCGTTTTGGCGATTTAATGAGTTCAGTAGTTGAAGGGCTGGCACTTGCAGCTCGCGACTGCTACACCGCAATGGGAGGTACACCGGCAGAAATTCGCCTGACCGGTGGTGCGGCTCGCAGCCGATCCCTGCGCCGCGTATTTGCCAACACACTGGGTGCCAGTTTACGCACGTGTGCCCGCGAAGAAGCCGGGGCGGCCGGAGCCGCCATGATGGCGGCGGTTGGTATCGGTCACTACGCTAGCATGGACGACTGCGTCAAGACCTGGGTTCAACCACATCTTAGCGAACTGGAAGACTTTGACGCTGATGAAAAAAATCACATGGATTCGGTATTCAACCACTACGTATCCACCCGTGCAGCTCTGTCAGATCTTTGGAAAAATCAAGACAGGTTACGCCACTCATGACACGTAAAATCGCTATCATTGGTGACAATTTCATGCTTCCAGACGTCTTCGAAGAGAAGATCAGAGCACTATGCCAGCAGGAGCTTGACATCAGAAAACTCCAGCAACCCTGGCCGGACGAGCCAATGGAACACGGCTATGCGCAAGCGGGAATGGATAACCTAAAAGAGTACATGGGCGATGCCTCTGACATCGTATCCTTCATCGATGATGCTGAAATTCTGGTTACGCAACTGGCGCCGCTATCGCGCAGCATGTTCCAGCAACTGCCTCAACTCAAGTTCGTTGCTGTATCACGTGGCGGTCCAGTCAATATTGATATGGATGCCGCACACGATCACAACGTCGTCGTCGTGAACACGCCCGGACGCAATGCCAGTGCCGTCGCTGAGTTTACGTTGGGCGCAATTCTTGCCGAAACACGCAACATCCGTAAAGGACACGAAGGTTTGCGCAATGCCAACTGGCAGGGCGAGCTCTATCGCTATGACAAGACAGGACGTGAACTCAGCGAACTGACAGTAGGCGTTGTCGGTTATGGCAATATCGGTAAGCGTGTAGTGCGATTGTTGCGCGCCTTTGGCACAAAAGTACTCGTAGCTGACCCCTACGTTCAGCTATCCGCAGATGACCACAAGACAGGCGTTGAACTTGTCGCTCTGGAGGAGCTACTTAGTCGTTCGGACGTCGTCACCATGCACGCACGCGTCACCGATGAGACCCGCCAGATGATGAATGCCAAGACATTTGCCAGAATGAAAAACGATGCCCTGTTCGTCAATACGGCACGTGGCCCGCTGGTGAACTATGACGATCTCCATGACGCACTGGCAGCTGGTGTTATCGGCTGCGCCATGCTGGAGACATTTGCTGTCGAACCCGTACCAGATGACTGGCCACTATTAAGTCTGCCTAACGTCACTCTCACACCACACATCGCCGGTGCATCGGTGAAAACGGTCACCTATGCTGCTGAGCAAGTTGCAATGGAGCTGGATCGCTACTTCAAGGGATTATCGGCGATAAACGCAAACTGATTTTTTAATGCCAAAGATTCAACCTGAACAAGGCAATATGCCACCTGCAGCTTCGGCTACTCGATCAACAAAGACCCCACGTTGCGACGAGCTCAAGGATAACAGCCAGATCATGGATGTTTGTGTCATTGGCGGTGGCGTCAATGGCGCAGGCATCGCGCGTGATGCTGCCGGGCGTGGTCTCAAGGTCGTACTTGTAGAAAAAGATGATCTGTCTCAAGGCACCAGCTCGCGCTCGGGAAAGCTTGTCCACGGCGGGCTTCGCTACCTTGAATACTATGAGTTTCGTCTCGTGCGTGAAGCACTTATTGAACGTGAGGTTTTACTTGCGTCGGCGCCTCACATCATCTGGCCAATGCGCTTTGTCCTCCCACACAGCAAGGAGGATCGACCTGCATGGCTGGTGCGTGCCGGACTTTTTCTTTATGATCATCTGGGCGGGCGCGAGCGACTTCCTGCCACTCGAGTACTTAATCTGCAAACAGCTCCGGAAGGTGCTGCACTGAAAAAATGCTATACCAAGGCTTTCGAGTATTCAGACTGCTGGGTTGATGATGCGAGGCTTGTAGTGCTCAATGCTATGGATGCTGCCGAACGCGGTGCACAGGTACGAACACGTACCTGCTGTGATGCAGCACAACGTGTGGGGGGCATATGGAAAATTGATTTGCATGATACCCACAGCGGACAGCGTGATCAGATACAGGCGCGAAGTATCATTAATGCAGCGGGTCCCTGGGTAAATAACATTATCGACACCGCCCGGGCCGTTCAAACAAAACGACAGGTTCGGCTGGTTAAAGGCAGCCACATCGTCGTCAGGAAATTCTGGGAAGGCGAGCAGGCCTACCTTATTCAGAACTCTGACAAACGAGTCATTTTTATCAATCCCTACGAGAATGGGCGCGCACTGATTGGTACAACTGACATTGCGTTCGAGGGAGACGCCGCTGATGTACGCATAGATGACAGCGAGATCGACTATCTGATTACCGCTGTTAATCGCTATTTTACCCAGCCCCTTTCACCTGACGATGTGCTGCATGCATTTTCAGGCGTACGCCCACTGTTTGACGATAATGCCGATAACCCGAGTGCGGTGACCCGCGACTACCTGTTTGACATCGATGCAGAGGGAGATCACGCCCCTATGCTGTCTGTGTTTGGAGGGAAAATTACAACGTTCAGAAAACTGGCTGAACATGCGCTTGACAAGCTGGAGCCTTTCTTTCCCGACATGAGCTCACCCTGGACATCCGGCGTGCCCTTGCCTGGCGGGGATATCGTCAATGCCGATTTTGATGGTTTTCTAGTGCAACTGACTGAACAATACCCGGATCTACCGGAAACATTGCTTCTGCACTATGGGCGACTTTACGGTTCGCGCTGTGAGCGGCTGTTGGCTGGTGTCACAACCGTAACGGATCTGGGTCAGCAATTTTCCGAGTTGTGTTTTGAAACCGAAATTCGCTATTTGATCAACAACGAATGGGCAAGGACGCGAGATGACATTCTACAACGCCGTACCAAGCACGCCTTGCATATGTCCCCTGCAGAAATTGCAGATGTGGATCGTTGGCTAGAAGAGCATCTTGAACATCATCGTTCACAACAGCTTGTTGGTGAAAACGCCTCTTGAACGTTGCTCATCATGACTCGAATAGCGCCCTTCACGGTAATCACTTTTACCATAACAAGAGAATCACAACATGAAGATTGCCATAGCCGGAGATAGTGCAGGTGAATCGCTGGCACACGTGCTCGCAGAACATCTGGCAAGCACAATGGATGTGTCTGAGATATCTCATACCGACAAAGGGCCTGATGATTTTTACGCTAATCTGGCAGACCGTGTGGCCTCTGCTATTCTCGACGGGACGTACGATCGGGCGATACTGGTTTGCGGCACAGGTATCGGTGTTTGCATTTCGGCTAACAAGGTACCAGGCATTCGCGCAGCGCTTTGTCATGATGCCTATTCTGCAACCAGAGCAGCCTTGTCCAACAACGCTCAGATTATCACGATGGGCTCACGTGTAATCGGTGCAGAGCTTGCCAAGGTGATCGCGACAAGCTTTCTGTCTGAGAAGTTTGATCCTGAAGGCAGGTCAGCCGGAAACGTGCAAGCCATAGATGCTCTGGATACAAAATATCAGAAATTGAACTAATGATCACCGACGCCCCCTTGTTTGCCGGCATCGACCTCGGGACTTCCGGTGTACGAGGCGTGTGCATTGATGAGCAATTGCACACCCACGTTAGTGCCAAGGTTACTTTCGATACACAGAAGGATAATCGACGCGACCCTCAACTTTGGTGGCAAACTGTCATCAAGGTACTTCAACAGCTGACCGGGCAAGTTGATGCAAAGCGTATCGTTGCTGTTGCCGTGGATGGAACCTCCGGCACCATGCTTGCGGTAAACGATCAGGGTGAGCCGCTAAGCGATGCGCGACTTTACAATGACATATGTAATGACAAGCGAATACTTGAAAAGATAGCAACGCACGCTCCGAAGTCTTCCGCTGTACATGGAGCAACATCGGGGCTGGCAAGAGCCATCAGCCTGTCGGAAAAGCACACCCGTTCGCTAATAATGCACGAGGCAGACTGGATTACTTACCGGTTGACAGGCATTGCTGGTTTGAGCGACGAGAACAATGCACTGAAAACCGGTTACGATCCAGTAGAGCGGACGTGGCCCGAATGGATTGATGCAACTGGAATCTTGCGCTCCAGACTTCCGCGCGTAGTGCCTGCAGGAGAGTTGATTGCAACGATTACTGCTGAAGCAGCAAAACACACAGGACTTGCCGAGGGCACATCCATTGTGTCGGGTACAACCGATGGATGTGCCTCGTTCCTGGCAACCGGCGCTGCATCACCGGGCGATGGCGTGACGGTACTTGGCAGCACATTGACCATAAAGCTCCTGTCCTCTTCACCTGTCTGTGCACCTGAGTATGGAATCTACAGCCATCGAATCGGCGATACCTGGCTAGCTGGCGGAGCATCCAACACCGGCGGTAACGTGCTTGCATCATTCTTTACACCAGACGCCATCGAACAACTATCTCAAAAGATTGACGTAAGCTCACCCACGACGCTGGACTACTACCCGCTTTCCAGAGCTGGTGAACGCTTCCCGATCAATGATAGCCAGCTCGAACCGCGTCTGTCACCCAGACCCGAAGATGACTCACTGTTTCTGTACGGACTTCTGGAGGGCATTGCAGGAATTGAAGAACTTGCGTACCAACGGTTGCGTGAATTGGGTGCACCTGCTCTCGCCAGTGTCAGAACTGTAGGCGGAGGTGCTCGCAATACCACATGGACAAGCATAAGACAAAGGCGCCTTGAAGTTGAGTTCGAGCACAGCCATTCGGATCAGGCAGCAGTGGGTACCGCACGCTTGGCAAGAGATGGTATCAAAAGCGAAATAGGGCGCTGATGAACAGGAAAAACGTCATCAACGTTAACACCCTGAGCGAGGTCATCGATCGGTTTGATGGATTCATCATCGACCAGTTTGGCGTTTTGCATGATGGACAACGCCCCTACCCTGATGCAATAAACACGCTGCAGATGCTGATGGATGCTGGAAAAACCGTGGTCATATTATCGAATTCCGGAAAGCGTTCCAGCGTGAATGTTCAGCGAATGATCAAAATTGGCTTCGCCCGAAACCTGTTCAGCGAATTCGTCACCTCAGGCGACGTGGCATTTGACAAGGTAAGATCAATTTTCAGCGATAAACGCACTTGCCTTCTGATAGCGCGCGATGGCGATGTGTCTGCTGTCGATGGATTACCACTTGAACTCACCGATGATGCTGCTATGGCTGATCTGGTCATCATCAGCGCCAGCGAAGGCGACAAGTATTCAGAACAGTACTATATCGATCTGCTAACAACAGCGAACAAGCGACAGTTGCCCTGCTTGTGCACAAACCCCGACAAGCTCATGCTGACACAAAACGGCATTCGGTTCGGCGCTGGTAGAATTGCTGAATTGTATGAGCAAATGGGCGGCAACGTACAATGGATAGGCAAGCCCTATAAAGATGTCTACGAATATACATCACGATATCTGAACACTATTCGTGATGAACGGGTTCTGTGCATTGGCGATAGCCTTGAACATGATATTGCCGGGGGTGCAAGCGCCGGCTATAAAACCCTGTTTGTACGCGGTGGTATTCATCAGGACATGGATGAGGCGGAACTGAAAGCGGCTATGAGTCACTATGCAGTGACCCCTGATTTTCAACTGGATTTTTTTCGGTAAAGCACTGTAGTGGGTCGCCCTCACAAGCCATCGTCATTCCTACGCAGGCAGGGATCTTGCGCCGCAACGTAGATAATGTGCGATGGATCCATACACTGCGCGGGCGTGAGGAAAAGACATTCAGGAATCTCTAGCACATTGCAGAATGACCAGGTTTTGAGGAATGACCTACCTGCCTGTAAGCCGAACCTATCTGCGCTTGCTCGCCAGTGCTGCACCTTCTGATAGCGAAGCAAGTTTGGCAAACGCTATTGATGGATCAACAGCGCCGAATCCTGCAAAGGTACCAAACCCACAATCAGAACCTGCCACCACGCGCTGAGCACCGACAATATTGGTGAACTGCTCGATACGTTGAGAGACCACTTCGGGGTGCTCGACGAAGTTGGTAGTCGTATCGACAACACCGGGTACCAGAATCATGTCGTCCGGGATATCACCGGCTCTGTCACGAAATACGGTCCACTCATGGGCATGACGCGGATTGGAGGCTTCGAATAATACGTAGGCTGCATGTGTACTCATCAATGTGTCAAACATCTTGGCCATATCGATATCACACACGTGAGGGCCTTCGTAATTTCCCCAGCAGATGTGCACACGTACTCGATCTTTTGGAATATCGCGTAACGCATGGTTCAAAGCTTCCACATGTGAGTTCGCTATTTTCACAAACTCCTCATCCGACAGGTCGTTGAACAACATGTGTCTGGATAACGCAAGGTCGGGGCAATCCAATTGCAGAAGAAGGCCAGCAGCAACTATCGTCTCGTACTCCTCCTTCATGGCATCAGCCAATGCTGCCAGATAGGCTTCGCGGCTTGCGTAATGTTGATTAGGCAAAAACAGGGAAATAACACCGGGTGATGCCGCGTTCATAAAGCCCTGTTCAATACCATGCTTCGCCATGGCATTCTTCAGATTGCTTATGTCCTTATTCAGATCAACATGATCCTTTGGACGAACCTCGCCAGTACACATCGGCCGCGCATAATCAGCAGTGCCACCTGAGGAGGCTAGCCGTTCGAGAAAACTCGGGAAAAGCTTCAAGTCTGCCGGTGCATTGCGGGGGCTATCGCCTTCGAAACCGGTATAGCGATCTTTCACGTAGGTTGCATAGGATATTTTGGAAGTCTCGCCGTCCGAAACAATATCAATACCCGCGGCTTTCTGTTTTCGTACACAATCGTCAACCGCTGCAGCCATCGTACTATCAAAAACCGCTTCATCATAGGGTTTCGCTTTTTCGCGAGCGAAGATGAGATCAACTACATCCTGACTGCGAGGCAGTGATCCTACATGGGTAGATAATGTCTTCGTCACAGGATTCTCCGGATATCGTGGTGTCGTGAACAGCCACTGTTCAGTGTAATAAAGACTAACGACGAAAGGGAAACTCTACCAGTCTTGTAAATGCAGTGTCTCTGTCCGGTTGCCAGAAAACCGCCAGTCGATCCAGCACTGGACTTCGGGGTATAAGCTTGACATACAGTGTTTTCAACCAGTCAACGTAGTCACTGTGCTCCGCCCGACTGATCGAAGCAGACAGCGTCATGTGAAAACGAAACTCACTCATCACGTAAGGATAGCCATAGCGATATAAGTAGCTCTTTTGAGTTTCAGTCAGTTGATCCGGGTTACGTTTGTGCAGGTCTTGTTTGGTTAAAGGTGCGCGGAACGGCTCGAAACTCTCTACACACCGCGCAGCCAGTCTGGCAATGGCCTCGGGTTGGTTTTCAAAACCCAGCGCTACAAATTCAGCCAATCGCCTCGGTTGCAAGGTTTGCATGATGATCGATGTTTGCTGCCCTGCAAGAGCCTCGACAGCCGCAAGCAAACCTTCCTCAGATGAGTCATCAGACAAGTGGAAAGGCGCTTTCAGCGTTGCATGAAAGCCATAATGCGCAGGAGTTGCCGACAGTAACGCTGCGATCTGTCGGTCTGGAAAATCGTCACTCGATTTGGCGACCGGCATACCTTCTGCAGTCCGGCCCAAGACACGTTGTCCGTACGCCGCAAGATCCGAAGCATCGTCAGGACAGAAGAACACCGCATAGCGCGCATTCATACCACGCGAACACCTTCTCGCCATACACACTTCACTGTCGGCACATTATCCTGATATCGTACTCGAACAAGATCGGCACGAAAACCTTCGACCAGAACACCCCTGTCGTCAAACCCGATGGATTGTGCAGGATTGCGAGTAACCAGGGCTATCGCATCAGGCAGGCTCATGAGCCTTTCCTGCAAAGAGAGTACGAATGGAGCGTGCATAAGACTACTAGGTACATAATCGGATGACAGCATGTCCAGTGTGCCCAGCTGTGCAAGCTCTCGTGCACCAACATTACCTGAATGCGAACGTCCTCTGACAACGTTAGGCGCACCCATTAAGATCCTCATATCCCTTGAATGTGCAGCACGGGCAGCATCTATCGTTGTTGGAAATTCGGAAATCTGAATGCCGAAACCTATCGCATCCTCAACGTGGCGAGGCGTTGCGTCGTCATGACTGGCCAGCGTAATGTTGCGTGCCTTGCACATCGCCGCAATGGTTGCTCGGTGTTTGTCAGAGTAACGTTGCGAATTTGCCAGACGCTTGTCAGCAAATGCCTTGAAGGTTTTTTCATCCATACCTTCCTTACTTCGATGGTAATGCTCGAAAACCGCCATATCGGCAAATTGACGTTGACCGGGAGCGTGATCCATCAAGGAAACAAGCATGACCTTGCTGTGGTTTTCAAATTGAGCGCAATCGTCAAGCACGCTTGGGGACGACACTTCGCAACGCAGGTGCAATAGATGTTCCGCTCGCAGCCGTTCCTGATCTTCGGCCTGCTGAAGCACGCCCGCCAACGCCAACATCTCACCAGGTTCGTACTCGGCATCGTCAGTGCCCAAGCGCAAACAGTCAAGAACAGTGGTGATCCCCGCTGCGGCAACCTGCGCATCATGGGACTGAATAGCAGCGATCGGATTCCAGCGAACTCCGGGTCTGGGCGAGTAATGTGACTCGAGATGATCGGTGTGCAACTCGACAAGTCCTGGAATCAGATAATCTCCCTGCAAATCTTCCCCTGCACTGGCACCACCTGACTCTACCGAGGTAATCAGTCCATCAACCACGTGCACGCTTCCCGACATAACGCGATCCGGGAGGACAAGTTGAGCATTGTTGAGACGAAATTCGTTACATGAAGTCATGTTACACAAGCACGTGAGAGCGATGACAGGCTAGCATTAACTGCCGCGAATGGGTACATGACCAATGCGATTAAGCCATATGGGAATTATTACCGCATAATGCCTTTCTTCATCAGGGCATAAATTCGTGAAAATATTGAATTATCAAACTCTTAATTACTGGCCACAGGTGGTTGCAAATAACCTGCCGATAGCACTCATTTAAGCATCTTCACGTTTCGCCGCTATTTCACTTCTATAACGGTTAAACTACTCGTGATCCATGCGACCCTTCGCCGTTGATCCTGTCAGGCAGGCAGATTCAACAGACAGTTCAACACCCATGGCGTACATTGCTGTTGCCTTCGTTGACAACAATAGTCAGATGATCGCGGCGAACTCAGCGTTCCTGAGCATTATACAATGCGATAGACTTCTGGAAAACAGCCTTGTTGAACATTTAGCGACGCTTTTTCCTCGCCAGCAAACACTCATTGCCGAACGTTTCGCAAGCAACGACGCATCTCGGATACAACTGTATTCTTCCCATCTTGAACCACTGTACTTGACGATCGCTGCGACCGAATCAAGCCAACGTGTCGTGCAATTTGCACTCCTGTCCGACGAGGCACATAACCTCGAAGATCATATCTATACCGATGCACTGACAGGGCTTGGCAATCGCCGGTTGCTGGATCATGTTATATCCCAACAGTCAAAAAATACGCAGCACATGGCAATGCTCATGATGGATCTGGATAGATTCAAACAGATCAACGATACGCTTGGCCATGGCATTGGCGACAGACTGCTGGAACTCGTCGCAAGGCGCACTCAACGCGCAACCCGCCAACAGGATGTCATTGTGAGAATCGGCGGTGATGAATTCATCATATTGCACGAATCCGGTGAATCAACGCTCGACAACGCTCAACAAATTGCCGGACGTCTTGTCCAACTAATGAGTCGCCCGTTTCTAATAGAAGGGCATCAGCTCAATATCAGTGCAAGTGTCGGAATATCCCTACTTCATCAGGGTACGGATGAAGTAAAAGATCTTTTCAGACATGCCGATTTGGCACTTTATTCTGCAAAGGACGCGGGTCGAGGTAATTTTCAGCTTTTCGTGAAAGAATTGGAACAAAAGGCGTTAAAACGTCGAGAGCTTGAAATTAAGCTCAGGCGTGCACTGAGTTTGAAGGAATTTGAACTGGTATACCAGCCACAGGTGAATATGCCAGGGGGAAAGCTTACTGGATTTGAAGCTCTCATCCGCTGGAACTCAGACCAACTGGGAGCCGTCAGTCCGGACGAATTCATACCGTTGGCAGAAGAGACGGGAGAGATACTCTCTATCGGCAACTGGGTTTTGGAAACAGCTTGTCTGGAGGCAGCTCGTTGGGACGAGCATCTTTCAATCGCAATCAATGTCTCTACGGTACAGCTAAAAACAGATAATTTCGTGAATAGCGTCACGAGTGCTCTTCATAAAAGTGGCCTTGCGCCTCACCGGCTCGAAATAGAAATCACGGAAAGCGTATTGATCAATAAACCGGATCAGGCACTGAAACACCTGCTGGCTGTCCGCGATCTGGGTATCAGTATTGCCATGGACGATTTTGGTACAGGCTATTCCTCTTTGAGCTATCTGAACAACTTCCCATTTTCAAAAATTAAAATTGACCGGGCTTTTATTAGTGAGAATCCATCCTTGAAATCCAGGGCCTTAGTTGACGCTATCATCGGTTTAGGAACCAGCATGGGTATGACGACTCTCGCGGAGGGCGTCGAAACCAAAGAGCAGTTTGATCTTCTGGCACGATCTGGATGCGTTGCAGCTCAAGGGTATCTGATCAGTCGCCCTATTCCTGCTGCAGATGTCGAGGGGTTTATCCGAACTTACGACAAGACTAAGCTAGTAGGAGGAAAGACACCTTGAGCGGATCAATTTCAAGACTTATCTACATCAGTAGCAATCGTATAAGGGGCGATGATGCATCAGTGCGAATGGCCATAGACAGCATTCTCGACTCTGCAAGGATTGCTAATGCTCAGGCGGATATCACCGGTGCCTTGATGTTCAACAAAGGTCGCTTTGCCCAGATACTCGAAGGCAGGCGCGTCGACATTGAAGAAACATTCGAAAGAATTCAGTACGATGACCGTCATTCTGACGTTGTCATACTCTCATTTGAAAAAGTGGTAGCTCGAAGCTTCTCTTTCTGGTCAATGGGTTATGTAGGAGAAAATCAACAGATGAGTGAAGTATTCGATAGCATTCGAAATACGAGTGGTTTTGTGGCAAGTGACATACCTGCTGAGCGAATATTCACACTGCTGCGTGAAAGCCTCATCGAGGCTGAAAGCAACGCTTATGAAACGGACCGCCGAACAGCCTGAGATGCGTCTATACAGCCGAATCAAAAAACGTCCCGAGAATGTAAGCGCCATCTTTCGACGCTGTGCCACTTTACATAAGCGCAAAAAAAAACCTGCACTTCTTTACAGAGGTGCAGGTCTTATTCACGATTGAGGTAAGCGGGTGATTAAGCGTCGCTTCGCTCAACAAATTCGATAATGGCCATTGGCGCATTGTCTCCGGGACGCATACCGCATTTCAGAATACGTGTATACCCACCAGGCCGGTTAGCAAATCGTGGCCCCAAAACAGTGAACAATTTACCGACCGCTGCTTTATCGCGAATGCGATCGAAAGCCTGACGACGCTTCGCAACATTGTCTTGCTTGGCGCTGGTTATCATAGGTTCGATAACACGACGCAGCTCCTTGGCCTTGGGCACAGTCGTCTTGATTGACTCGTGCTCTACCAGTGATGCCGCCATATTGCGGAACATAGCCTTTCGATGGCTGGAATTACGGTTGAGCTGACGCCCACTCTTACGATGTCTCATTGTCTCTTCTCGTTCTTACTTGGCCAGCTCGCGTTGCTTCTGCAACTCTGGGGGCGGCCAGTTTTCCAGGCGCATACCCAATGACAGTGCCTGCTGTGCTAGAACATCCTTGATTTCGGTCAAAGACTTCTTGCCCAGATTTGGCGTTTTCAGTAATTCTACTTCGGTGCGCTGAATCAGATCGCCGATGTAGTAGATGTTTTCAGCTTTCAGGCAGTTTGCAGAGCGAACTGTCAGTTCAAGGTCGTCAACCGGGCGTAACAAGATCGGATCAATATCAGATGCTTGCTCTTCTTCCGGCGTTGCTGTCTCAGCCTTCAAATCAACAAAAACCGACAACTGCTCCTGCAAAATGGTGGCCGCCTTGCGAATAGCTTCCTCAGGATCAATCGTACCATTGGTCTCGAGATCAACGATAAGCTTGTCAAGGTCAGTACGTTGCTCGACACGTGCACTTTCCACGTTGTAGGCAACTTTGTGTACTGGACTGAATGACGAATCGATTTGCAATGTACCAATTGGACGGCTTTCACCCTCCTCAAGGGTTCGGTGAGAGGCAGGCTCATAGCCTCGACCAACACGCGCACGAAGTGTCATATTCAGATTCATGTCGCCTGTCAGGTGACAGATAACATGATCCGGGTTGATGATCTCGATATCGTGGTCCAAAGTAATGTCAGCCGCAGTGACCACACAAGGGCCCTGTTTGACAAGCTTTAAAGTAGCCTCATCCTTAGCATGCATCACTATCGATACACCCTTAAGATTGAGCAGGATATCAAGTACATCTTCCTGCACGCCTTCCATGGTGGTGTACTCATGGAGTACGCCCTCGATTTCCGCCTCATAGAAGGCGGCACCGGACATGGATGAGAGCAGGATTCTACGTAGTGCATTTCCCAGCGTATGTCCAAAACCACGCTCTAGTGGCTCCAGCGTTACCTTCGCATGATTAGCGTTGGCTGCTGATACATCGACGATACGTGGTTTCAAGAATTCAGTTTGCATGGCATTCAACGTGATTCAACCCCTTAAACGTTAGCGGGGCGGCAAAGCGCCACCCCACCCTAAAGCTATAAACCGGCAGTCCGGAAACGCCCTGATATCAGGGCGAAAGCAGGACTACTTCGAGTACAGCTCCACAACCAGAGACTCGTTTATCTCGGCTGGCAGATCAGCACGATCAGGAATGTTCTTGAACATGCCTTCAAATTTCTTGGAATCAACCTCAATCCAACCCGGAACACCGCGTTGTTGAGCCAACTCAAGCGCATCAGCAATACGTGCCTGCTTTTTAGCTTTCTCTCTTATCGTAACCACTTGGTTAGGCTGGATCTGGTAAGAGGGGATGTTTACGATCTTGCCGTCCACCATGATGGATTTGTGTGATACCAACTGGCGCGCTTCTGCCCGAGTGGATCCAAAACCCATCCTGTATACGACGTTATCGAGACGCTGCTCCAGCAGGGAAAGCAGGTTTTCACCTGTTGAACCCTTCTTGGCAGCAGCTGCCTTGTAATAGTTACGAAACTGCTTCTCCAGTACGCCATACATCCGGCGCAGTTTCTGCTTCTCACGTAACTGGATGGCGTAGTCAGATGGACGACCACGCTTGGCACCCTGCATACCTGGAGGTGTTTCCAGATTACACTTCGACTCAAGTGGACGAATACCCGACTTCAGGTACAAATCAGTACCTTCGCGCCGGCTTAATTTACACGTTGGACCGGTATATCTAGCCACGTCTCTTAACTCCTACAGCTGTGCTTGAACCTGCAACAATATTCATTGATCTTCTCTGCAACTCTAAACGCGGCGCTTCTTCGGCGGGCGACAACCGTTGTGCGGGATGGGCGTCACATCGAGAATGCTGCTGATCTTGAATCCAACATTGTTCAAAGAACGAACCGCTGAGTCACGGCCCGGGCCAGGGCCCTTGACATGAACATCGATGTTCTTCAGTCCATACTCCTTGGCAGCCTCGCCAGCCCGTTCCGCAGCAACCTGTGCAGCAAACGGTGTACTCTTGCGCGAACCACGAAAACCCGAACCACCAGCGGTGGCCCACGACAAGGCGTTGCCTTGTCTGTCAGTAATCATCACAATTGTATTGTTGAACGACGCGTGTATGTGCGCTATACCGTCTGTGACGGTACGGCGGACCTTCTTTTTGGTACTAGCTGCCATAAGATTCTCTATTAACGCTTGAGCGGACGACGCGGACCTTTGCGCGTACGCGCATTAGTCTTCGTACGTTGACCGCGAAGGGGTAAGCCCCGACGATGGCGAATTCCACGGTAACAACCGAGGTCCATCAGACGCTTTATGTTCATCGAAACATCGCGACGCAAGTCGCCTTCGACTGTAAACTTTCCTACTTCCGTACGCAGGTTCTCGATCTCGACTTCTGAGAGATCTCGTACCTTAGTGTCTGACGGTACCTTGGCCGCATCACAAATCTGATACGCCCTTGTACGTCCGATACCGTAAATCGTTGTCAATGCGATCCAGGTGTGCTTCTGGACCGGAATGTTAATGCCGGCAATACGTGCCATGCTTATCTCCGCCTATTATCTTTTAACTAGCCCTGACGCTGCTTGTGCCGTGTGTCAGTGCAAATGACGCGAATAACGCCCTTACGCTTAACCACCTTGCAGTTGCGACAGATCTTCTTGACTGATGCTCTGACTTTCATACGTTCTCTCCTAAAAAGACGACCCTGAGGTACTCAATTCTGTTCCTAACATGGGAACAGTCTACCGAGCGCCCTTCGGAGACCCCTTGGTACCTTGCTTCTTCATCAAGCCTTCGTACTGATGACTCATCATGTGTGCTTGCGCCTGCCCGACAAAATCCATTACTACGACTACGATGATCAACAGCGACGTACCGCCAAAGTAGAAAGGGACATTCCAGAGTAATATCAGGAACTCTGGTAACAGGCAAACAAGCGTGATGTACAAGGCTCCGTACAATGTCAGCCGTGTCAGAACCGAGTCGATGTATCTGGCAGTCTTCTCACCGGGGCGAATACCTGGAATGAAGGCACCTGACTTCTTGAGGTTATCAGCCGTCTCCTTCGCATTGAAGACCAGTGCAGTGTAGAAAAAGCAGAAAAATATTATCGCTGAAGCGTAAAGCAAGATGTAAACAGGCTGACCTGGCTGGAGTGTCGATACGATAGTGTTCAGCCATGAATTCGAATTACTGGTAGCAATATCTCCCAGCGTTGCCGGGAACAGAATAATACTTGAAGCGAATATCGGCGGTATAACACCTGCCATGTTCAACTTCAGTGGTAGGTGACTGGACTGCGCTGCGTACATTTTCTTGCCACGCTGCTGCTTCGCGTAGTTTACCGTAATTCGGCGCTGTCCGCGCTCTACGAATACGACAAATGCTGTGACCGCCAAAACCATGGCGAACAACAGAATAACCACGAGAAAGCTCAATTCACCTGTTCGGGAGAGCTGCAATGTACCGCCAATAGCCGCAGGCAAACCGGCTACAATACCAGCAAATATCAGTATGGAAATGCCATTGCCGATCCCGCGCTCTGTGATCTGTTCACCCAGCCACATCAAGAACATGGTACCGGTGATCAGCGTAATCGCTGCGGTCAGGACAAAACCCGGGCCAGTCAGAAAAACCACGCTCTGTCCGTTAGCACCCTGGTTCTGCAGCGCTATCGCGATACCGGTCGCCTGAACTGTCGCGAGCAGCAAAGTGCCATAGCGAGTATATTTCGTTATCACGCGTCTACCGCTCTCGCCTTCCTTGCGCAGCTGTTCGAACTTGGGTACTACATGCGTCATGAGCTGCATGATGATCGAGGCGGAGATGTAAGGCATCACTCCGAGGGCAAACAGCGACATCCTGGACAGTGCACCACCACCGAACATGTTCAACATACCCAGAATACCGCTGCTCTGGGCTGCGAACAAATCCGCCATCACACGAGGATCGACTCCCGGAATAGTGATGTGCGAACCAGTCCTGAAGATGATCAGAGCGAACAGTACAAATAGCAGGCGAGTCTGAAGCTCGGATGAGCCTCCGATTCCAGCCAATGCAGATTTGCCTTTGTTTGCAGCCATTATATCTTTACCCTAGATTTGTGCGTTGAGCTTCGGAGCTACGCTCCAGACTGCGTGGCTCAAGCAGCTGACGTGGAGATTTCCGCGACGGAACCACCAGCCGCCTCGATAGCTGTCTTGGCACCTTTTGTCACGCGACATCCAGTCACTGTTGCTGCTTTGGTTACCTCGCCGGACAAAATGATCTTTACCGTCTTGGTTCGCAAGGGCACGATCCCAGCAGCAATAAGAGCAGCCGGATTGATATTACCGTCCTCTATCATGTCCAGTTCGTGCAACCTTACTTCTGCGTAGTGTCTGGCCATACGAGATGTGAATCCGAATTTTGGCAACCTTCGCTGGATGGGCATCTGACCACCCTCGAACCCAACCTTGTGCCAGCCACCTGAGCGAGACTTCTGCCCCTTATGACCACGACCACAAGTCTTTCCGTTGCCAGAACCGATGCCACGACCAACACGGTTCGCCACTTTACGGCTGCCAGCAGCTGGGCTTAAATTATTGAGACTCATTGGATATCGCTCTTACTGTCTGTAACTGTCCGAAAAAATGAAACCGATCGCGACCACTTGTCGCAAATGGATCAAGCCTGTGGCTCTTCAACTCGAAGCATGTAGCTCGCCTTGTTGATCATGCCCCGGTTTTCCGGCGTATCGATGACTTCTACCGTCTGATGCATGCGACGAAGCCCGAGACCACGGACGCTTGCCTGGTGGTTTTTCAACCGACCATTCATGCTTCGAACGAGTGTAACTTTTACCGTCTTGGCACTCATGACGACTCTCCCTTGATCTCAGCGACAGTCTTTCCACGCTTGGCGGCCACAGATTCAGGGCTCTGCATGGTGCTGAGTCCGTTGATCGTGGCCCGCACAACATTGATCGGGTTGTTTGTCCCGATAATCTTCGCCAGTACGTTTCTGACGCCTACCGCTTCGAAGACCGCTCTCATCGCACCACCCGCAATGATACCAGTACCTTCGGATGCCGGCTGCATGTAGACACGTGCGGCACCATGCCGACCTTTTAACGGGTACTGCAATGTTCCGTCGTCAAGTGACACCGTCTTCATGTCGCGACGTGCTTTTTCCATCGCCTTCTGGATTGCCAAAGGCACTTCTCGCGCTTTGCCATACCCCAGCCCAACGCGACCGTTGCCATCACCTACCACTGTCAGCGCCGTGAAACCGAACTGCCGACCACCTTTGACCACTTTGGCCACGCGGTTGATCGTAACAAGCTTCTCGATGTAGCCGTCGCTGCTTTGATTGTAATCGTTCTGTGCCATACCAGTATTTCCGAGCCTTTAGGTTGTAGCCGTCAGGCTGTCTTAGAATTTCAGTCCGTTTTCGCGAGCAGCATCGGCAAGCGCTTTCACGCGGCCATGATACTTGAAACCCGCCCGATCAAATGCTACCTGGCTGATACCTGCAGCCACAGCTTTCTCTGCGATGCTTTTGCCCACTGAAGTGGCCGCATCAACATTGCCGCCATTTTTCACATCAGCACGCATATCTTTGCCAACAGTGGATGCTGCAGCCAGCACTTTGCCACCATCTGCATCGATTACCTGCGCATAAATATGACGCGGTGTTCGATGAACGGTCAGACGAGGTACCGCGAGTTCCCGGATCTTTGCGCGGGTACGCTTGGCACGACGCAATCGGTTTGTTTTCTTGTCCATTATTCGCGTCTCTACTTCTTCTTGGCTTCTTTCATGGCAACGTACTCACCAACGTATCGCACACCTTTACCTTTATAAGGTTCGGGAGGACGATAGCCGCGAATATCTGCTGCCACCTGACCAACAATTTGCTTGTTGGTTCCACTGACCACTACCTCGGTCTGGCTTGGCGTTTCTACCTTCACACCATCCGGCACCTTGTGAACGACAGGATGCGAGAACCCCAACGTTAAATTCAGGTTGCTGCCCTGCGCCTGGGCTCTATAACCGACACCACGCAGCTCAAGCTTCTTTTCAAAACCCGTAGTGACACCCAACACCAGGTTATTGAGAAGGGATCGCATGGTTCCAGCCATCGCCACAGACTTCTGATCTGACTTTACGGTCGATACACCCAAAACGGCACCATCGAGAACAGGTAACACACTTTCGTGTACGTCCATGGACTCTTGACCCTTCGGACCCTTGGCGCTGACGGACTGGCCGCTAATAGTGATCTCGACACCCTTGGGCAACTCGATCGGTTGTTTCGCTACGCGTGACATTGATTTATTCCTCGAGGCGGTTCGATTAACTGACAGTGCAGATAAGTTCGCCGCCAAAACCTCTAGCTTTGGCTTCTTTACCAGTCATTACGCCGTGAGACGTTGATACAACAGCGATTCCCAGCCCACCCAAAACAACCGGGATAGCATCAGCAGCACAGTACTTTCTTAGCCCTGGACGGCTTATACGCTTGATGTTGTCGATGACGGGCTTGCCATCGAAATACTTCAGACCGACAGTCAGCGTAGGTTTGCCCAGCGCTTCGCCAGTGGTGAACTCTCCAATATATCCCTCATCCTGAAGGACCTTGGCAACGCTGCTCTTGAGCTTCGCTGCTGGCATGGATACCGATACCTTGCGTGCCTGTTGACCGTTACGAATGCGGGTCAACATGTCAGCTATGGGGTCAGACATACTCATGATATTTCTCCTACCAACTCGCCTTGACCAAACCCGGAACATCACCACGCATGGCTGCTTCGCGGAGCTTGTTACGGCTTAATCCAAATTTTCGGTAATAGCCGTGAGGCCTACCAGTAATACGGCAGCGATTTCGCTGACGCGCCGGTGATGAATCACGGGGCAGCTTTTGCAGTGCTGTCATCGCATCCATCTTTTCGTCGAATGTGCTCTCATCCGATGAGACCGTTTTCTTCAGCACGGCGCGCTTCTCAGCATGCTGCTTTACCAGTTTTGTTCGCTTGTTTTCACGAGCGACCATTGATTTTTTTGCCATGTTCGCTAGTCCTAGGTTCTGAACGGAAAGTTGAATTTCTTCAACAGGGAAAGTGCTTCCGCATCCGTTTTTGCCGATGTTGTGATCGTGATATCCATACCGCGCACCGCGTCAATCTTGTCGTAATCGATTTCCGGAAATATGATCTGCTCCTTGACACCCATGCTGTAGTTGCCGCGACCGTCAAACGACCTGGCATTGATACCACGAAAATCACGGATTCGAGGAATGGACACGGCAACTAAACGGTCAAGAAATTCATACATGCGCTCTCGACGCAGAGTCACCTTCGCACCAATTGGATAGCCATCGCGAATCTTGAAACCCGCAATTGACTTGCGTGCGACAGTCACTACCGGCTTTTGACCCGCAATTGACGTCATGTCTTTCACAGCGTGCTCCAACACCTTCTTGTCGCCCAACGCCTCTCCCAGACCCATATTGATGGTTATCTTTTGGATACGTGGCACCTGCATGACACTTTGGTACTTATGCTCCTCCATCATCTGAGGAACAATTTTCTCTCGATACTCTGATATCAACCTTGCCATGGTGCTCAACCGTCCACCGACGAAGAATCGGAGCAGAAGAATCGCTCCTTCTTTCCGTCTTTATCTGTACGAAAACCAACGCGTCCACCCTTTTTTGTAGAAGGATTAAACAGCGCTACATTGGAGATGTGTATAGACAGCTCCTTTTCCTGTATGCCGCCCGGATCTCCCATTTGGGGATTACCCTTGGCGTGTTTTTTCACCAGGTTTATGCCATCGACGATCACTCGATCATCATGGACAGCTTCAACCTTACCGCGGCGGCCCTTATCTCTTCCGACGAGTACGATGACATCGTCGCCTTGCTTAATACGTTGCATTATTTGTAATCCCGATGTCGTCTACAGCACTTCAGGCGCGAGAGAGACAATTTTCATAAACTTCTCGGTACGCAGCTCGCGAGTGACAGGTCCGAAAATACGCGTACCTACTGGCTCAAGTTTTGCGTTGAGTATTACTGCCGCATTGGTGTCGAAACGGATCGCAGATCCATCCCTACGACGGATTGCCTTGGCCGTACGCACCACAACTGCGTTATAGACCTCACCCTTTTTAACCTTGCCTCGTGGAATGGCATCCTTGACACTAACTTTGATGACATCGCCAACTCGCGCATATCGACGATGCGAGCCGCCCAGTACCTTGATGCACTGTACTCGGCGCGCGCCACTGTTATCTGCCACATTAAGGACAGTTTGCATTTGAATCATGGGACGCTACTCTTTTTTCAATCTACGCTGATTTTATAACTCTACCGCGAATGCCTTATTCGGCAGCAGCGGTGAGAACCTTGTCCAGTGTCCACGACTTGGTCTTGGACAGTGGACGGCATTCCTTGATCTGAACGACGTCGCCGACATTCAGTTCGTTGTTTACATCATGCACATGGTACTTCTTGCTCCGGCGCATGTATTTGCCGTAAATGGGGTGCTTTATACGACGTTCAACCTGAACTGTCGCCGTCTGCTCCATCTTGTTGCTGGTAACGCGACCTACAACTGATCGGCCACGGTTCTCTGCCACATCGGAGGAGGCTGCTTGATTAGAATCGCTCATTTTCAGCCTTCCACTGATTGCTTCTGATGAATAATAGTCTTGATGCGAGCTATCTCACGCCGTACACGTTTGAAGTTGTGAGGCTTGACATCCTGACCTGACCCACGCTGCATGCGTAGGTTGAACTGCTCGCGAAACAATCCGCTAAGCTCTGTATTCAGCTCTTCAACCGACTTGGCTGTGAGCTCCGCTACATGTGAATTAGCCATTACGCTGCTGTCCTCACAACAAATGTGGTTGCAATAGGCAACTTGGCCGCTGCCAGTGAGAAGGCCTCACGTGCAATCTCTTCCGAAACCCCTTCCATTTCATACAGCATCTTGCCTGGCTGTATCTTGGCTACCCAGTACTCAACGTTACCCTTACCCTTACCCATCCGAACCTCGATAGGCTTTTTGGTCACAGGCGTATCAGGAAAAATCCGTATCCAGATTTTTCCACCACGCTTGATGTGACGTGTCATGGCACGACGGGCAGATTCAATCTGGCGAGCAGTCAGTCTGCCACGAGCCGTTGCTTTCAGCCCATACTCGCCAAAGCTGACCTTGTTGCCATTTTGTGCAAGCCCACGGTTACGTCCCGTGTGCTGCTTCCTGAATTTTGTGCGTTTTGGTTGAAGCATTCTCTCTTGCCCTGTTTGCTACCGGCGGCTGACGACTAGGTCGGAACAGCCCAAACGGTTAGCGGCCCTTTGTTATTTGTCTACTTGCCAGTCGAACTGGCAACGCTCTTGGAGCGCTTTTCTTCGAGGTCGAAAACTTCACCGTGACAGATCCATACCTTGATACCGATGACTCCATACGTAGTGTGGGCTTCGGCCACACCATAATCGATGTCTGCACGCAAAGTGTGCAACGGAACGCGACCATCGTGGTACCACTCACGACGGGCAATCTCGGCACCGTTCAGGCGACCAGACACTGCGATCTTCACACCCTGCGCACCGAGACGCATTGTATTAGTCAGCACGCGCTTCATTGCCCGCCTAAACATGACGCGACGCTCGAGCTGTTGAGCAACACCTTCAGCCACAAGCTGAGCGTCAAGCTCGGGCTTGCGAATTTCTGCAATGTTAATCTTCACGTTGTTGATGTTGATACTTAACCGCTTGGCAATGACCTTGCGAAGCTTTTCAACATCCTCACCCTTTTTGCCGATGACAATTCCCGGGCGTGCCGAATGGATCGTCACAATGATTGACTTGGCCGGACGCTGAATCTGGATTCTGCTGACCGAAGCGTGCGAAAGCTCTTTCTTCAGGAACTCGCGAATCTTGATGTCGTCATTGAGGTAATCGGCATAGTCTTCACTACCGGCGTACCACGTTGAATTCCAGTCCTGGGAAATGCCAAGACGAATACCAATTGGATGTACTTTTTGACCCATCGTTTAGCTCCTGCCGTCCGAAACGGTCACAGTAATATGGCTTGTACGCTTCAATATTCGATTTGCCCGCCCTTTCGCTCTCGCTCTAAGACGCTTCATGACAGGACCGGCGTTCACCTGAACTGCCGAGACCTTGAGTTCGTCAATGTCAGCGCCCTCGTTGTGCTCGGCGTTAGCAATGGCACTGTCAACGAGCTTCTTGAGTAAGGCACCAGCTTTCTTCTCACTGAATGTAAGAACTTCCAGAGCACCCTCGACAGGCAACCCCCGGATCTGGTCGGCGACAAGGCGAGCTTTCTGCGGTGAGATACGCGCCATTTTCAATGTGGATTCGACTTGCATGACTATCTCGACTTCTTGTCCGCTACGTGGCCCTTGTAGGTGCGCGTTGCCGCAAACTCACCCAACTTATGACCAACCATGTTTTCAGAAACCAACACTGGCACGTGAACCCGGCCATTGTGCACGGCTATGGTGAAACCCACCATATCGGGCAGAATCATTGATCTGCGCGACCAGGTCTTGATCGGTCGCTTGCTATTCGAAGCTCTCGCCTCTTCCACCTTCTTGATCAGGTGGTAGTCGACGAACGGTCCTTTTTTCAGGGAACGTGGCACAGTTGTCTACCTCCTATTTCTTGGTACGACGACGAACGATCATTCCGTCCGTACGCTTGTTTGATCGGGTCTTGTAGCCCTTGGTAGGCGTACCCCATGGACTTACCGGGTGTCTACCGCCAGAGGTACGACCCTCACCACCACCATGCGGGTGATCGACCGGGTTCATGGCAACACCGCGAACGGTTGGTCTTACACCACGCCAGCGAGTTGCACCCGCTTTGCCCAGTTTGCGCAAGGCATGCTCACCATTACCGACTTCACCCATCGTTGCGCGACAATCCGTCTGCACTCGACGCATTTCACCAGAACGCAGTCTGACAGTCGCATACATGCCCTCGCGAGCGACAAGTTGGACTGCAGCCCCCGCACTGCGAGCCACCTGAGCACCTCGACCGGGCTTCAGCTCGATTGCGTGAATGGTGGAACCGACAGGAATGTTGGCAAGTGGCAGGCAATTGCCCGGCTTGATCGGAGCTTCACGCCCGGACATCAGGGGCGTCCCAACACTGACACCTTTCGGGGCCAGAATGTAACGACGCTCACCATCCGCGTACTTGATTAGAGCGATGTTAGCTGTGCGGTTAGGGTCGTATTCCAGCCTCTCTACAACCGCGGGAATGCCGTCCTTGTTCCGTTTGAAATCGATCACTCGATAACGACGCTTGTGGCCACCACCAATGTGGCGAGTAGTAATTCGGCCCTTGTTATTACGCCCGCCTGATTTGCTGAGGCTTTCAACAAGAGGCTCATAAGGACCTTCTTTCGATAGCTCCTTGTTAACAACCCTGACCTGGAAACGCTTACCCGGCGAGGTGGGTTTGGATTTTACGAGTGCCATGACTAAACCTCAACTCCCATGAAGTCAATGTCCTGCCCTTCAGCAAGGCGAACAATTGCTTTTTTCCAGTCTGAACGCTTGCCTTCGGCAGAACCAAAGCGCTTTGTTTTGCCGCGCACGTTGACAATCTGCACGCTCTTGACATTGACCTCGAAAAGCTTCTCAACGGCCTTGCGCACCTCCAGCTTGGAAGCGTCGTTGGCAATTCGAAATGTATGCCGACCTTCCATCTCGGCCGCTATCGCCGTTTTTTCGGAGACATGAGGCGCGATTATCACCTGATAGAGACGTTGATCGTTCATGCTAATCGCTCCTCAAGTTGCTTGATGGCCGCTTCTGTGGCCACGATATGTGGAAAACGCACAAGACTAACCGGATCAACACCCTCAACGTCCAGAACCTGTACATAAGGAATGTTACGACTCGCCAGATACACAGACTCTGTAACTTCATCCATCAAAAACAATACCTTCTGAACACCAAGCTCTGCCATCTTCGCCTTCATCAGCTTGGTCTTTCCTTCAGCCAGCTCTAATGAATCAACCACGATGATGCGACCTTCGGCAGCGGCATGAGACAAAATCGAGCGTACTGCGCCGCGATACATCTTCTTGTTGACCTTCTGGGAGTAATCACGGGTCTTTGCCGCAAACGTAACGCCGCCACCAGTCCAAATGGGGCTGCGTGAAGTTCCCGCACGGGCGCGTCCAGTACCCTTCTGCCTCCAGGGCTTTGCCCCCCCACCGCGAACTTCAGAACGCGTTTTTTGAGCAGCCGTCCCGGCTCGAGCACCGG
Source organism: Granulosicoccus sp. (assembly GCA_045106195.1). Taxonomy (GTDB): domain Bacteria; phylum Pseudomonadota; class Gammaproteobacteria; order Granulosicoccales; family Granulosicoccaceae; genus Granulosicoccus. The sequence goes on along the minus strand of JBGCEH010000007.1, from coordinate 12,380 downwards.
CCAGGTAGGCAGTGACGATCTGGTGAACCAGCCCTTCATTATAAGTGACTCCAAAAACGGAATCTGCAACGGTGACGGTACCGCCGCTGTGAGTTTTTAAATCCATCGTCTTAGCTCTTAGCTCTTTTCTGCTTGACGGCCGGCTTGATGATCACATCACTACCGTCTGCCCCTGGAACTGCACCCTTGATCAGAATTACTGCACGACCTTCGTCAACACTAACCACTTGCAGGTTCTGGGTAGTCCGGCGCACGGCTCCCATGTGACCCGCCATTTTCTTGCCCTTGAAAACACGACCGGGAGTCTGGTTCTGCCCGATGGATCCTGGCGCACGATGCGATAGCGAGTTACCGTGCGTTGCATCCTGCATCTGGAAATTATGCCGCTTTACACCCCCGGCAAAACCCTTACCGATGCTTGTCCCGGTGACATCAACTTTCTGGCCCGGCTCAAACAATTCCATGCCGAACTCTCCACCAACCTGCAACTCCGCGCCTTCTTCACCCTCGAGGCGAAATTCCCAGAGCCCACGGCCTGCACCCACGCCAGCTTTTGCGAAGTGGCCAGCCTCTGCCTTGGACAGATGACTGGTTTTTTTGAGGCCCGTCGTTACCTGCACGCTTACGTATCCGTCGTTCTCAACGGTCTTGCGCGCGGTTACCCTGTTCTTTTCAACCTCGATGACCGTCACAGGCGTAGAGACGCCCGTATCGTCAAACACGCGAGTCATGCCGAGCTTGCGGCCAACCACACCAAGAGTCATCGTTTTCTCCAACACAATTTTTCAGAAGCGCATACGCACAAGGGCCACACCTTACCTTCCGCTTGGGGCCGTGAGGGCCAGGATGCGGTGGCAGATTGTGCAGCCCAGGCTATGCAGCCCGGATCGAAAGCAGAGACCGCAATATGTAGTCCCTACAAAAAAAGCAAAACCTGACGGGGTAAGCACGTCAGGCAAGTTAGCGCGCCATGATAGCACCTTAAAATGAGGATAACTACAGCCTGGAGGTATTTTTTGCACTGAATATGCAACAAAATACGACTGTATCAGGCCTGAAACACCGAGATACCGTTATACCCGCGTTCAGTCCTTCCAGATTTGCAGCACCCTTGTGCCGCTTCAACACAAACCCGCCTCAATCATGATCTCAGGCAAAACCGAGTCCTGTTCTGTCCCACTAAATGATACCGCGTTCCAGCAATATCATGATGAAGAATGGGGCGTTCCCACCACTGACGACCACGCTTTTTTCGAAAAGGTTTGTCTGGAGGGATTTCAATCCGGACTAAGCTGGCAAATTATATTAAAAAGGCGCAAGGCACTGCGTGTTGCGTTTGACAACTTTGATCCTGAACCTCTCGCCAGATATAGCGAGTCCGATGTCATTCGGTTGATGAACAATGAGCAAATCATCCGCAACCGTCGGAAAATAATGTCAGTCATCAATAATGCTCGACAATTTGACGCGTTACGAGACGAATTCGGCTCGCTATCTGAATTCTTCTGGAGTTTCGAACCTGAAGCCTCAACTCGCCCAGATTATCTCGACAGAAGCTGGCTGAACAGTCATCCATTCACACCGGAGTCACACGCACTGTCGAAAGCTTTGAAAAAACGGGGCTGGACCTTTATCGGGCCTACTAACATGTATGCCCTGATGCAGGCACTGGGCATTGTCAATGATCATGTCGAGGGCTGCCCGCGAAGAGCGATCATAGAGATTCTTCGCAATAAAAAACCCACCGCCTCCTGATGTCGCCTTGATACGCTCTTTGATAAGCGCAGCGTAGAGCAGGCAGATTCGGTTTTCGCGATAACACCTCTCCACCAGAAAATGCCGGAAGCGGCAATTCCCTGTGCTTAAATGGACGTCCCATCGATAGCCTCTAGGCGCCCCGCACGATCTCAACGGGGGTATCAATCGCGGCGGTTCTGGTCGGTTGATCGCTTATTCGTCGTGGCATAAGCACCTTTATTTCCGGCTGATTGTCACACGCTATCAAATCAGGAACAGGCTCTATAATACATGATCACTCAGGTTGAGAAATGTGATCACAGGTAACATCGGGCATTCAACCATTTTCCTTGGTGAAATAGCATCATGAAACGACAATTTTTACGGTTTATCAGCACAGCTTGGCTTACTCTTGTTGTCGCTAACAGCCAAGCGTCAGATGAACAGGCAACGTCAAATGCCTGGCAGCAGCTTCAAGACGGCAAGGCTATCGCCATCATGCGCCATGCTCTGGCTCCCGGCACAGGGGACCCTTCAGACTTCGTACTCGAGAATTGCGCTACACAACGTAATCTATCCAATGAAGGCCGCTCACAGGCAAGAGTTATAGGTGATTTGTTCCGCGATAAAGGCATAGCCGCCGCACAAGTTGTTACCAGCGAATGGTGTCGCTGCCAGGAAACGGCACGCTTGCTTGACCTGGGCTCCCCTGAGACCTTCGCTACGCTAAATTCATTTTTTCAGAATCGACGCACCGCTGACAGGCAAACGATGCAGTTACGGGAAGCCATACCTGGCTGGCTGCAGCAAGGGTCCACACCGACAATACTAGTAACCCATCAGGTTAATATCAGCGCTTTAACCGGCAGCTTTACCCGTTCAGGTGAAATTCTGATTATCAATCTTGTCGACGACGAGGTGGTTGTTCTGACGAGTATCGACACACTGAACTAGACGCTGCCGGCTTGTCAGGATGACACTTGAACAGCGATTACACGTGCCCGAGACAAATTGAATAGCCACGTTTCTACAATACACCGAAGGTCTGTTCGGTCCAGCTAATGGATTGCTGATAGATGGGGCCGATAACCCCATTGGCGGGATCGATGACAGGTTCCGGCCGTTCGAGCTGCAACACCAGGGACAACATTTCGCCGCCGGCTCCGCTCCGCTCCAGTATTTGCGATCGCATGTCTGCACTAATAGATATTTGGTTCAATGCCTGCTCGAGACTGCAGTCCAATAGCACGTCCAGCAGGGACAACAAACCGATTGTAAAATACATGGCATCCTCGCCCAGCCCCTTTTGCTTTGCCATGAGCTGACAGAAGCGGGCACGTGTCAACGCCATTCTTGTAAGCTCCGGCGGTTTGTCATCAATTCCGGTCATGATGACCAACGACACCCAGTTGCGAATGGGCTCGCGGCCGAGCAGAACGGCTGCATGACGAATAGATGTCACCTCATTACTTAAACAACTCAACGGAGAGTTGACGTACTTCAAGGTCTGAATGCTTAAGGCAATGTCGTGACTAAGCGTCTCTGCAAGCTGATCAATACTGGTAGAAGGATCATTGATTTGCGCCAACAGCTGCATAATAGCAATCTTGTTCTTAGGCAACTCCTTACCACTGATCATGCGTGGCCTGGCAAAGTAATAGCCTTGGAAATACTGAAAACCGAAAGACTTGAGGGACTCGAATTGTTCTAGCGTCTCAACTCTCTCGACAAGGGATAAGCGTCCTGCCTCTGCATCTTTCAGCCGGTAAGCTAAGAGCTCATCCATCGAATGCTGAGTAATGTCGTACTTGATAATTCCTGCCATCGGCAAGATCAGTGCGAATTGCTCCGGATCCACAAAGTCATCCAGTGCAATGACATGACCCTTTTCATAGAGAGCCTGCACCCCGGCGAGAACCCCATCTGTCACAACCACATCTTCCAGCACTTCCAGAACACAACGCCCGGGCTCAAGCAGATCAAGCATCTCCGGGGATTCAAGAAAACGCTGTGTCAGATTTACGAATGCGTGAGCATTTCCAACAATGGAATCCAGCCCCGCCTCGACGATCGTGTTGACCAACACCCTTGCCGTGGCTGTATCGCCATCCACGTCAGGATCGTAGGCATTTTTTTCTGTTGATCGGAACAACAACTCGTAGCCGAAGGTACTCCCTTCCCTATCGAGTATAGGTTGGCGGGCAATGTAGAAGGTTGTCATGGACCGCGCGTCAGCCCTGTAGCCGGATTACTGATCCGGAGCTATTTTTCAGCATTGAAAGTTCAACCCACACGGCACTTTCCGATCCTGACTAACAGAATGAATCAGTGCAGTAGACAGGTAGATCATCAGTGCCGATGGCATCAGCAATATTCTTACACAATCCTGGCAATGGATTGAATTCATTGGCTTCATGAGCTAGAGAGCGTTGCCTTGTTTTGTTCAAACGGATGACCGCTGGTTGATCTGATATCGGCAGGCTGCTGACTTTCATTGACACTGCATACTGGGTTTATGGTTACTTGCGCCGCTAACCCGTGGGTCACATATCCTCAGTGGTGCATCATGCCGGGGTGTATCGCACTGTAGATACCTGCACCACCGACAACCACCAGACTCAATGCCCAGACGATATCCAGGTTGAACCAGCTACGCGATAGAAACCGCAAACCCAGCCAGCGATAGACAAAAAAAGCAATCAGGCCGCAGGCGAGCGCCATGGCCAGCGTATGGGCGCCAGCAACCAATAGCGCTGCCAGCATATTCTCTGCGACAGAGTGACTGCCATCATCAAGTGCCAGGAATATGGGAACCAGCATGAGTCCCGCACCATGCGCCATGGCTGCCAGAAACGACCACAAAGCCAGCCGAGTCGGTTTTACTCTCGCCAGAAACCGGGGGTGCTTACGGTTAATCAACAGATAAACCCCCATCAGTACAACCACCAGTCCCGCAACGATTCTTACCTGCTTTTCCCAATCCACCAGAGCAGACATAACAGAGAACGGCAGCAAGATGAGAGACATGGCCAGAAAGTGGCCGGCAGCCAATGCTATAAGCGCCGTGCGTAGAGAGCGCTGACTCTTGTCCATCAGTGCAGCTGACACCGCGAGCGGCCAACCCATACCCGGGTTTATCCCATGGTACAGGCCAGCACCGATGACAGCGCTCCACAGCGCCGTCATCGAAGGAGCATCAATCACAGATCAGTTGTTGCCCATCAGGTGTTTGGATAGCAGAAACTGTCGGTTGAACAATCTCCACCTTCCAGACGAATCTGGTGAGCACGCAATCCAGGGGGGAAGTCCACATAAAAGTCCTTGTCCAGAGTCAGGCCACCATCTTCACCCACGTGAGCCATAACCATCTGCCCGCCTTCATCATCGGGGTAGAACTGATCATCCCAAGAGGAATACAGCGAGTTGGTCCAATACACCCGTTTACCATCGCGGCTGATTTCAACCATCTGCGGGCCGTAGGCAAAATCCTTGCCATTGGGATGCTTGGTGTCTTTGACGATGCCGCCGAGCTCCACCTTGCCGACCAACACAGGGTTCATTGGATCCGTCACATCATACTGGTGCATCTCTCCCAGCCCCCAGCACGCAACATACAGGAAACGATCATCAAGGCTCAGATCGATATCGGTAACCAGCGGTGGTACCGCGCCAAAACCTTTCAACAACTCCGGCAGATCATCCGCCTCGGCGGGCACCGGATCGATAGTAATTGTCTTCTTTGCCTGCCATTGACCGTCATCACCACGCCACCAGGTAAAGATCGCACCCTGAAGATTTGTGGTATCAACAACAACACCGCAAAATCCATAACTCTTCGCAGGATCATGTGCCGGGCGTATTTCAAGTGCCATCTGGTACTGTTCGCCTAAATCGAGAGTCTGGATATTCTTGCGGGCACGCAAATCCCAGAAGTGAATGGAATGCCCGTACTTGTTAGACAACAAATCGGCGGGAACGACCCCGTTTTCATATTGCGGCGGCAAACCCCATTCGGAACTGACCATATAGTCCTGCGGCAGGTTCCACCAGAAGTCGTAATGCTTGTCCTGCTTGCCACGGTCCATCTCGTATCGCCCAAGAATTTCGAACGTCTCGCAATCCATGATAAAAATGCCGGGAGGCCCATCAGTGCCATTTTCTCCACCCCCACCCAGCGTTGAAACATAGATGCCCTCAGGACCGCAATGAATCGTGTGCGGTCGTGAGTAGCCCGTTTTCTCGAAGATCTCTTGGGGTTCGATCACTTTATGAATTTTTGCTTTCAGTGGCTCCTTGACATCAATGATGTATATCCGCGAAGAACGAATACCCGGCACAATAAGATACCGACGTTCAAGAAAGGCGTGTCCGCTCAAGGGCGACAATGACGATGAGCAGGCATTCCAGCCAAAGTGATGGAACTCATCACCCTTTGTTGTGGCCATTACCTGATGCACGATTTGCCCATAAGTGTCAGACGATGGATCCAGGTCCACAACTGCAATGCCGTCAGCTTGGGAGGCATCACCGCTCAGCATAACGGTAAAACCGTATTTTTCTGCTGGCGCTGCCATCGCCATCCTTGCGGTGGGATAGAATGAGGAGTCGGGTCGAAGCTGCATGGTTTTGTTCTCTCTCCAGTGAAACATCCGGACGCTGTTCTTGCGCCTCTCGGTTGACGTTAACAGAAATTTACTGCGGACAACAACTGTGCACTGACATCATGACCGACTGAGCATCGACTCACTCGACTACCTGCTCATCATGCGCAATCAAGCCTGAGTTCGCTGATGCATCACTCGCCCAATCAGATTCATCAGAAGTTGTGCCGCGAGGATAGCCGTTGTGCTGGTTTGATCGTAGTCAGGGGCCACCTCAACCAGATCGATCCCGACCACCGTACCGCGTTTGGCCAGCCCCGCCAATAGTTCCAGACCTTCATAGTAGAGAAAGCCTCCATGACTGGGAGTGCCGGTGCCAGGGGCGATGGAAGGATCAAATCCGTCTATATCAATTGTCACATAGTACCGGACGCCAGCGGGGATCCTGTCCAGTACACCTTCGACACCCAACTTGCGAAACTGCCTGACGGACAGAATGTCTGATCCGGATTCTCTCGCCGCAACGTAGCCGTCCCGCGACGTCGAAGACACATTACGAATACCGATCTGGGAAAGTCCAGTCACATGATCGCATTCTGCGGCACGAAACATCGGATTACCGTGGCCATAGCGAACGCCATGTCGCTCGTCGACAAAATCCAGATGTGCATCGATTTGCACAATATGGATTGGCTCCTGATCATCAAAAGCTCTGACGCAAGGTATGTTTACAGAGTGATCACCTCCTAGAACGACAGGAAGGGCACCTGCCGCCAAGATCTTGCGCACGCCCAGTTCTATGTTCGCGTGGCTTTGTACGGTGTCGGTGTGAATGATATCCGCATCGCCAATGTCAACGATCGACACTTTTTCACTGGGCAGGTAGGTCACGTCATCTTCATGATCGTAAGCCCCCCCATGCCCGAAGGAGAACAAGGTTGAGGCTTCGCGTATTGACCTCGGCCCGAATCTGGCACCTGCTCGCCACTGAGTCCCAAAATCAAACGGCGCACCCAGCACGGCAACATCACTATCTATAGCATCCCAGTTGCTGATGTAAGGGTTCTTGCCAAATGTGCAGATACCGACGAAAGGCAGATTCAACCGGCCTGAATCATAATCGGGTGTTGTCATCGTCTAAAGCTCGTGCAAGGTGGACAGTAAACTGCGGGAAATCAAAAGGACGCCAATGGATCTCGCATTGGCACCCCCCGCACATGCGGCGCGATCCACTGCGACAATCCACAATCGATAGAGAGATATCCCGGTTTTTTGCGGGAATGCATCTCTGCCTTTAAATGGTTGTGCCGACACGGTTCCGCTTACACCAGTGTATACGCCTGAAGTAATCTATTTCAAACTCTGGCTGACAAACTCACGGACCTGTTACCCACAGATCATGCACAAATGCACGTTAGAGTGGACAAGCAAACCGAGCCTGTGGCGTAATCAATAATCGTTAATCAGGGAAAGCAGATGAATTCCAACATGCGGAAACCTGTATGTCGCCGATCATGCCATTCACCAACAAGGTACACCGGAGCAACTATTGATGCACCCTTTCAACGGCCGTATCGGGGCGTTTCTCAGCCGGCATCAGGTATTAATGCCCAGACGATGACAATATTTACAACGCAAAAAAGGGGTATTGTCCGTGTTTAACGATATTGAACAATGGCGCGTGAACAAATTCGCCGTATCCGATCCTGACGGTGTTGTCAGTGCGCAGCACATTCAGGCTGCACGTGCGGGTGGGCATATACTACAAAGCGGTGGAAATGCCGTAGACGCAGCCATTGCAGCAGCGCTTGCGCTTGGTGCCGTCGAGCCCTGGATGTGCGGCCTGGGTGGAAGTGGTCTCATGGTGGTGTGGATCGCCGAACAACAACGTGCTTATAGTGTGGATTTTCAGGGGATATTGTCGGGCAACATACATACCGATCAATATCCGATTGACGGTAATCTGCCCACAACACTGATGGGCTTTCCCACTGTTGCCGACAACGCGAACACTCGCGGCTATCGATCCATTACCGTACCGGGCGCGGCCGCAGGGTTCGATCATGCCATGCAGCGTTGGGGCGCTTTATCATTGAAGCAGGTCAGTGCGCCCGCCATTGCGCTTGCAAATTCATCACCACGCTGCAGCTGGTTCACCACGCTGCAATGCGCACTTGAAATGGATGTCATCATGAGCGATTCCTATTCAAGCAATATCTATCTGCCTGAATTACGAGCGCTACAACCTGGCCAGAGTATGCACATTCCCATGCTGGCAGACACCTTGACACGCTTTGCCAGAGGTGGCGCTGAAGACTTCTATCGTGGCGGCCTGGCCAAAGATCTTCTTTTCGATCTGCAAAACGGCGGTTCGGCAATCACTGCCAACGATCTTGCAAACTATGCTGTCATTGAACGCGAGGCTATAACGCACCACTATCGCAACAGCACACTACACACACTGGGCGATGCCAGTGGTGGCACACGACTAGGAGATTTTTTACGTGAAGTACAAAAGCTCATGCCAGAACCTGATGCCTCGCCGTCTCCGGAAAGCTGGTGCAGCTATGCCCAGGCTCTTAATTCGGCATGGCGCGCACATAACCTGCGCATTGGTCGTGGCAACGAACAGAACACGTGTACCTCTCATTTGTCTACAGTGGACAAGCACGGCAACATGGTTGCTTTGACACACACTTTACTCAATCGTTTTGGTTCAGGCGTTACCTTGCCACGCACGGGATTGCTGATGAACAACGCAGTCTCGTATTTTGACCCGCGACCCGGCTACCCAACCACCATGCAGCCCAACAAGCGTATCAATGCATCGAACATCTGCCCTGTTATCGCAACGCGTGAAAAGAAAGCACAGTTTGCTCTGGGCGCATCGGGCGGTAATCACATCATGCCAGCTGTTGCTCAGGTCGCCGCGTTAATGCTCGACTTCAATTCAGGACTGAGTGATGCCATGCATCATCCGCGGCTGGATGCTTCTGATCGTGGCTCGGTACGTGCTGATCCGGCCTTAGGGCTAGCCGTACTTGATGCATTGGCTGAACATCACGCGCTTGAAATTTCACAGCAACTGGTATTTCCAAAACTCTATGCCTGTGTTTCTGGTGTTGCACGCGAGGGTGGAGAATTCGTAGGACTGAATGACCCATCACAACCGATGGGTGGCGCAAGTGGTCCATGCCACTTCAATGCTTGTGATAGTGATGACTTTAACCTGCAAGACACGGTACATGCCTGATGTCCATGATAATTGCATTGCATATGCCTAGTGCAGAACGTCTGGAATGGTGGGCTCAACAGCTGAGTGAGCTTTTGCCAGAATATCGCGTGCTTGCTCACTCCGACATTGAAGCATCAACAGATGTAGAAATTGCGGTTGTCTGGCGTCCACCGAACGGTTGGCTGGCAACTCTGCCCAATCTGAAACTCACCGTTTCCATCGGTGCCGGTATCGATCATATTGTCCAGGATCCGTCTTACCCGGCAAACATTCCTGTCCTCAAGACAACCGGCCCTGACATGATTCAGCGTATGCGCGAATACGTTGTACTTAATGTATTGCGCTTCCATCGTGAACTCCCAACACTCGTGCAACAACAGTCAGAGCAGCGCTGGAAGTCGGTCATCACACCCACAGCGCAACAAAGACAAGTAGGCATCATGGGTATGGGTGGAATGGGTACCGCTGCGTCGAAGTCACTTGTGGAGCTTGGATTCAAGGTTCGATGCTGGTCACGCAACTCTAAAACGATAAACGGTATTCAATCGTTTTCAGGTCTTGAACAGCTTGAGAATTTTCTTGAACAAACAGAGATTCTTGTCTGCCTGCTTCCATTGACAGAGGATACAAAAGAAATCCTGTGCAGCGGCCTTTTTAACCAACTGCCAAAAGGCGCGTGCCTTATCAATGCCGCCCGTGGTCAACATCTGGCGGAGCAGGATCTTCTCGATGCGCTCAACAATGGACAGCTATCGCAAGCCACGCTGGATGTATTCACCACAGAACCTCTGCCCGAAGGTCACCCTTTCTGGCAACATCCGGATATTCTGGTTACACCGCATATTGCCTCGTTGATTGATCCTGTATCCGGCGGCAAAATCATCGCAGCGAACATTAAACGCTTTGCTCAAGGCGATATGCCGGACGGGCTTACTGAAGCATACAAGGGCTATTGATACACCCAGGCAGTATTGATGTACCGGGTCTCTACATGTGATTGCCTCTTCGGCCATGATAGAGTTTCAGCGAGCGGTGTATCAGCGCACCGATCAGCATCCTATCCATCGTTAAACAAGCATGAAACCTTCGACGAATACCTCTGACGCCACTACCAAACCACTCGATAAACTTCGCGTGATAGTGCTGGGTGCAAGCGGGACTGCCGGCAAGGCGACAACCATGGCATTACTGAGAGCAGGCCATCGGGTAAGTTGTCTGGTGCGTTCTGGCAAAATGGGCAACGATGTCAGAAGTATCAGAAACTCGCTGGGCTTGCCAGAGGAGATTGAACTTGTTATTGGCGATGTTACCAACCCTGTATCGCTGCACCGCGATGTATTTACTGGCAACTCGTACGATGCGCTCGTCTCCTGTCTGACATCACGAACAGGCGTACCAGCAGATGCTTGGGCGATTGATCATCAGGCTCACTCATCTGCTCTTACGGCTGCAAAAGCCACGGGAGTTCGGCACATGGTGTTGCTGTCTGCTATTTGTGTACAAAAGCCTCTACTGGCATTCCAGCATGCAAAACTTGCATTTGAGAAAGAACTCATTAACTCAGGTCTCACCTACTCTATCGTTCGACCCACTGCATTTTTCAAATCGCTCTCCGGGCAGGTTGAACGGGTGCGTAATGGCAAATCTTTCCTGCTGTTCGGCAACGGTACGCTGACCGCCTGCAAACCAATAAGCGACAACGACTTGGGCGACTTCATGGCAGGCTGCCTCACCGAAAGAGACAGACAGAACCGGATCCTGCCCATTGGCGGTCCCGGCGAGGCCATTACCCTACGTGAGCAAGGTGAATATCTGTTTGCATTAACGGGTCAAAAACCGCGTTTTCGAGAAGTACCGATAAGGTTACTTGATGCCATTCAATTCGTGCTGACGCAACTGGGACACGTTAGCAAAACGTGCGCTGAAAAAGCTGAACTTGCTCAAATAGGACGCTACTACGCAACCGAATCCATGCTGGTATTGAATCCGGAGACAGGACTCTACGATGCCGATTTGACTCCATCCACAGGTACCGAAACGCTATTTGAATTTTACGCGGCTCTGCTTGATGGATCTGCATCTGTGGAGCGAGGCGAACACGCGGTATTCAGCAAACAGCAAAAGTGAATCAGCCGTCGTTGTAATCACGACCTGGGCGAATGACGATCCATACATCAAGCGCTATTCGCTGGACATAAAAAAACCCGAATACACGGGCTCTCTCAAGCGGCTGGCAACCCTGCAAGGTTGCCAGCCGTGAACTGCAACCAAACTAGTTAAGTTTGATTTGTACGTCTACACCAGCAGCCAGATCCAGCTTCATCAGTGCATCAACCGTCTTTTCAGTCGGATCGACAATGTCCATCAAACGCTTGTGAGTACGAATTTCGTACTGATCACGAGCATCCTTGTTCACGTGTGGAGACACGAGAATGGTGAATCGCTCTTTCTTGGTAGGCAAAGGGATAGGACCCAGAACACGGGCACCTGTGCGCTTTGCAGTTTCAAGAATTTCTTTCGCCGACCGGTCGATCAAACGGTGATCAAAAGCCTTGAGGCGAATCCGGATTGTTTGACTAGCTGCCATAATTTATTACTCTATGATTTTCGCAACAACGCCGGCACCCACGGTACGGCCACCTTCACGAATCGCAAACCGCAGTCCATCTTCCATCGCAATCGGGTTGATCAGCTCAACCACGATCTTTACATTATCACCCGGCATGACCATCTCGGTGCCGGCTGGCAATTCGACAGCGCCCGTGACATCCGTTGTACGGAAGTAGAACTGAGGACGGTAGTTATTG
>JBGCEH010000006.1:0-318390 GCA_045106195.1 Granulosicoccus sp. | reverse complement strand
GAATCCTTTCACCAGACCCTTTTTCTGTAGCGGATTCTGCGAAGGAGCGGAATACAGGCTGTATTTCCGACTGAGCAGGATTCGCTACAGGAAAAGGGGATGCGGAAGGATTTGGTGATTTCATGAATAATCCAGGCTAGGAGCCTGCTTGGTAGAAACTTCCGAGCGGGAGTTGTTCCCTTTCGAGTCGTTTTTTTCGATCATTTGAGGAGGTTAGTGGACTAAATGACGAGAATGAACGGAAAAAACGGCCGGAAGGGGATAGCTCGCGGCCGGAATTGTTTCTGCTGCGCAAACTCCTGAAAATCATCAAACGGTTTACTAGGTTACACATACTAACGGCCGTTTCCAGTCTAACGGTTTCCAATGTCTGAATCCAGATGCATGACTTATTTAAGTCGGTTTATAGCGCTTACTGACACGCGAAATTCGTTATGGGCATGATGAGACCGTATGCTGGCCGTCTGCTATACAGTAATTCGAAACTTCATTATAACGAAGACATTTTTCCTGCCTGAATCATGATTACCACTCGTTTTAATTGGAACGTGTTAACCAATTCAGGGATGTCTGTGGTTAACGGTGTTCTTCAGGTATTGCTAATTATGGCAGTGGGTAGGCTGGCCGATGAGGCTTTTTTTGCCAGTTTTCTCATCGCCATGGCTCTTGTTGCCATTAGCGAACATGGATCCGATTTTGGTGCCCGGGTCTGGGGTATGCAGAGTTTTGCAACTGCCGTGCATCCGTACAAGGTCTTTTGGACATCGGTAAAGGTAAAAGGTTTCTTCTCGGCCATATTATTGTGCCTGTTACTGGTTTTGCCCATACCGACCTTGTCTCAGTTGCAGGTTTTTATCTGTTTCCTCATTGCGATAACACAACCTTCCGCAGATCCGTTGTTGTGGTATCTCAGAGGTACAGCGAGGCTCGATACAGATGCGTTGGTATTGGTTTTATGGAAAGCATCCAGTGTTGGTGTCATGGCGTCAATCTTGTTACTCGAAGGCGGCTTCAACATGATGTTGCTGGGTTGGCTGAGCGTCAATGTTCTTCGCCTTGTGGCTGTTTTCATCTTGCTGATGCCCCGCCTGTTTCAAGGTAGCACCGAAGTTGCCGTGGAGTCTTCCGCTGCGGAGCCACCCGTGCCTGAAGAGATTTCAGTAATAGCCCCCCCTCACAAGCATTGGTCGGTAGTTCGCCAGACATTGCCCACAGGTGCATCTTTCATCCTGATGGCATTGAATCAGCGTATTTTGCTGTTTGCTTTGGGATTTATGGCTATTTCAGCTGATGTAAGCTTGTTCGGCGCTGCGCACACATTGGTATCGCAAGCCGGTTTTTTGGCAATCTCGCTGGCGTTGGCGTATTTGCCGTCACTTGCACGCGCTCAGGAAACCGCCGCGGCTTCGGGTGACAACACCAACATGCAACGTCTGCTAAAACTCAAATTCACCCGCATTTCCATGTTGATTGGGTTATTTTGCGTGATGGGTATAGCAGGATCGCCCATTTTATCCACAGTGATTTATGGTCAGCAATTTCCCATGGCAGGGCAATTAATGATAGTGCTTTGGCCGGGCCTGTTTCTATGGAGTATGACTGTGGCAATGCGCTACGTTCTTGTGTTGCGCAAGCTTGCTTGGATTGACCTGATTGGAAGCGCTTGCGGGCTAATGAGCTCCTTGTTCTTTCTGTGGTTAGGTACTTTAGCGCTCGATGCTGATAAGACGCTGGTATGGGTTGCTGCGCTGGCCTGGATTCTAGGGCTTTTAGTAGAAGCTCTGATAAAGACTATTGCTCTGATGTCAAAGTTTCTGTTACCCGTTGTTACAGGTTTCTATATTGCCCTGTGGTTTATCGGGTTGTCTGGAATCGCATTTGCCACATCGCTTCTGATATAAAGTATCGCTGATACTGCGTCAGATTTGAGGACACTCCCGTTCATATTCCCTGCCTTCTGTGCCGGTCAGTAGTGGATAGTGTTTGAACGCAATACGGGGCTGGTTGCATCAATTTCTATGTGAGAAATTGATTAATGAAATAGAGAATATATTGCTAGTCGCGGGTTGTGCCTGTTACCGAAGCCGTCCAAGCTGGGTTGAAAAGTGCTGGAATCCCCATCCAGTAACCCATACCGTATGCAAAGTGAATAGTCGGTAGGGCCAAAAGCAGGAATAGTCTACTTTTGACGCGACCACTGGGTATATGGCACGACAGGGCTGCGGCTGTTAGAAACCCTGAGTAAACTAGAGTCAATGTAATTGGTATGAATATTCCAAATGAAAGAAAAATGCTGGCAAATAGAGAAAAAACCGCACTCAGGACCAAAATAGGAGGCGCTAGTTGTCTGTAGCTGGATAGCACACCACTTTTTCGATTTGACAGTGGTTTAAACAAGCCGTACTGAAAAAACATGCGAAACAGCAATTTCAGTGATCGGCGTGTGTAGTACTGAATCTCTACGCCAGGAATTAGATAGATAGTTCCGCCAAGACGTCTAAGTCTTGCATTGAACTCATCGTCCTGATTACGTGTCAATGAAACATCGAACTCACCGATCCTCTCAAAAACGTTACGTGGGTAACAACCAAAAGGTACCGTGTCAACAGGGATTATCGTTTCGCTCCCTATTCGAAAAGACGAATTACCCACTCCGTATGGACTGGATAGAGCAGTCGCAATGGCTTCGCTTTTGCAGCTGCCGTCTGGTGGAAGGCTCTTAATCACTCCTCCGACGTTATCTGCATCGAGTCGATCCAGTTGACTGACCAATGTGCTGATGTAGTCGTAAGGATAAACAGAATGACAATCCATGCGCATCACGATATCGCCCCTAGCTTCCCTTATGC
This sequence comes from Granulosicoccus sp., assembly GCA_045106195.1. Lineage (GTDB taxonomy): Bacteria > Pseudomonadota > Gammaproteobacteria > Granulosicoccales > Granulosicoccaceae > Granulosicoccus. The sequence continues at coordinate 315,541 of JBGCEH010000006.1, read as the reverse complement.
CGAGGTTAAGTGCGTAAGGTACGGTGGTGTGTGGGTTGCTGATGTATCGGACACAGGAATGATTTAACACACATTGTTCTATTTCTGAAAGCGTGCCATCAGTGCTTCCGCCGTCGACCACGAGTATTTCCAGCTGGATAGAGGGAAAATCCTGGGACAGAATGGACTCTATTGTAGGTTCAAAAAAACCTGATTCATTCAATGTTGGAACGATGACGGAGACAACGACCTTTGGATCGTCGCATTGACAGCTAGGCATCGAAGGTTGGCTCATGCAACAAGAGAAAAATTCAGAGTCGGTACTGTAATTCAATTAGGTCTATGCTGCTTATAACGATGCCAAGTTTTGCTCAAACGAGCGCTGTCTCACGTTATAGTGTCGTGGCAGTGATGTATTTCTAAGTAGCAACGTAGAATGTCCCGTGTACGTGGAAATAGAGCTAAGACCGCGCCGATTAACTGACCAAAAGTTTAACTTTGACGTGAGCTATCCCGATAGCCTCATCAGACGAGAACCCGTGGCGAGGTCAGAGACGTTATCACACACGGTAGGATACAGCCATAATCATACTGCGTCGGATCTACAGCGTGAGCAACCAATGAACAAGGAAGAGATTCGCAGAATCAAACGCGTCTACGAACAGCGGGACATCGATTCGGAAAGCCATTACGCATGGCTGGATTTCAGTTACTTGTACACGATTCAGGAGCGTGATCGAGCCATTGCAAAACTCTGGAAAAAACACGGTTTCACGCCAGGTGCTGACACACGTGCCCTTGATGTGGGCGGTGGATCCGGCAAAGGCGCTCGCTGGTTACTGGACCTGGGGATTTCTGCGAAAAACATCGTGGTCAACGATTTGATGCCGCAACGCCTTGATGTAGCCAGATCTACTTTGCCATCAGCCGTACACTTTCATGCAGGCGATGCCACGACACTGGATTTCGATGCGCACAGCTTTGATATTGTCATGCAGAGCGTGGTGTTTTCCTCCATTCTTGATGAGAGTGTGCAATCGGCGCTCGCTGATAACATGTGGCGCATGGTGAAGCCGAACGGAGGTATTCTCTGGTATGATTTTGTGGTTGACAATCCATCGAATAAAAACGTTGCAGGTGTAAAGGCAAAGCGTGTGCAACAGTTGTTTCCCAAGGCAACAATACATTCAAGCAAGGTGACCCTGGCGCCGCCCATCAGTCGTCGTGCCTGCCGTGTTCTACCGGTATTGTATCCAGTATTGAATAGTCTTCCCTGGCTGCGTACTCACAGGCTCTGCTGGATTACACACAAACGATAAAGGCACAGAATGATCTTTCAACGCACTCGGAGAAACATCCACGGCGCTCGCTGCTGATGTACCAGAACGTCGGCAAACGGCTGGGCGATCTATGGCTGGCAGCGATTGGACTTGTTTTATTGTCGCCGGTATTGGCGCTACTCTTTGTTGTGCTGCTGTGTGCACAGGGACGTCCTGTCTTGTTTTCGCACACGCGTGTAGGGCAACATTTTGTGCCTTTCAAGCTTTATAAATTTCGCTCTATGTCGTCGTCTGGTCACACGCAGGAGTCCGGCTTTTCCCCGGAGCTGGCTGACAGACGCACCCCCATCGGCCGATTTATCAGAGGTAGTAAACTCGATGAGTTACCACAATTGTGGAACGTCTTGCGCGGCGATATGGCCCTAGTCGGTCCTCGACCGGAGGTACCCCAGTGGGTTGATGGTGAGTCTGAGCTTTGGCAGGAAGTGTTATCAGTCAGACCGGGAATTACGGATACCGCATCCATCCATTTTTTTGACGAAGAGCAACAGCTGCGTCTGTCTGAATCACCTGAGGAGTTGTACGGTGGCACTATTTTACCCGAGAAGCTTCGTCTCGCTTCAGCCTACGCAAGGAACGTCACCTTTATCGGTGACGCTCGGATTGTGCTTCAGACGTTTGCCCAGTTGTTTCGTCGCTAAAGATCACTGATTGCTTATTGCCCCGGCGGAGCGGGTGGTGCCAGGGTTCCGTCGTCAGGGAACGCTGATTCGCTGTTCCCGATGCCCGGCGGTGGCGGCGGCCCACCCAGATTGCCGGGACGGCGTTGGTCAGCTGGGACGAAATATTTTGCAGCCTCTGATGCGGGGTAGCTATTAGGCACGACAATGCCGGGCGAGGCTTGTGCCCCCGAACCTGACGCTACACTGTCTGAACCAACACCCTCGGCAGCATTCGCATTTTCAGCGACGGTGGACGATTGATCAGGATTGCCTTCTTCACTGGCGCCGGGCTGCGGCAGAACTGTGAATGGAGATGCTGCTGTATCTTCAACATCCGTTGTATCATCAGGGGCAGCGTCAGTTGCTTCTATGTTTTCGACAGCATCAGTGATATCAGACGGGGCAGGTTGGGTATCACCGGTACTGACGGCCTGCTCATTAGCAGTTGTCGGTAATACAGTCGATACATCGTTTACCGTTTGATCGTCGCTACCGGTTAACGTCCAGATGGCAACAAGTCCGACAACAGCCAGTCCGATGAATATCAGCTGTTTTTGCATGGGTAGCTCCCTCTGTAAAATGTATCGTGTCGGGCGATTATCACTGTGTGTGACAGCCGATGGGGTGATTTGTTGCAAGTGATTGATGCCTTGCAAGCCAGTGGGTGTTTCGGGATACAAAGTTCAAAAGCACACCTTGTTACCGGCTATGTCGCTGACTTGGTCACCCGTCAACATTATCACTGTGCGGAATCACCAGTGCAAGTGAATGAACCCTTCAATCCATCCATCTCGCGTATTACCGGTTTGCTGCGTATGGATTGCGTGCTTGCAAATGCATGGTTACTCGACTCAGATAAAAAGGCCGGATATGTGAGGTGAGCAGCGATTCTGCGGGCAGCTGACGGCGCAACTGTTACAAAGTTCATCATTGCGTTCAACTATTGCCTCAGTAGCCGATACCTAGATCACATTTAGGTAAATTCGCATTTGGCAGTTAGACAATGAAATCAGAGCATAGAAATTCGGGGCACATTGATGTTAACCGCCAAAGCAAGACTTCAAGTTTGGGTAGTTTAGGGTGGGCAGGAAGCGGGCACGGTTCTCTTGAACCCAATTGGACCTATTCGCCGCTAGGTACGCCTTTTACGGGAAGACTGGCGAAAATATCAATGTCACTTAGCGCAATATATCTTTGCGTGGCTTGTTCTGCAGGAGCTCTGCCTGAAGATGGTGCATCTACTGATACAGGACAAATCCCGATGGTGAGTGCCGATGATGCCACCACCTTTAGTCTGCCGGAAGCTGCGCTATCACCCTCCATGGCCATTGTGCAGGCTATTGAGCAAGCGCCAGCGACAGACGCCGAACCCGTGGAGCCAGAGCCCGCTGTACCCATCAGAGTCGTTAGTGTCGATACCACACCGCTGGGCGCTGCCAATCCAGATCCGGTATTGCCAGTTGAACCTGTCGCTCCTGTGGAACCAGTAGATCTTGTTGATCCGGCGACACCACCGGATACGGTTACGCCAGTTGATCCAGAGCCCGCACCCGTCGAACCAGACCCGGAGCCCGCACCTGCCGAACCAGACCCGGAGCCTGCACCCGTTGAACCAGACCCGGAACCTGAACCTGTAGAGCCAGATCCGGAGCCTGCACCTGTAGAGCCAGATCCGGAGCCTGCACCTGTAGAGCCAGATCCGGAGCCTGCACCGGTAGAGCCAGACCCGGAGCCTGCACCGGTAGAGCCGGACCCGGAACCTGCACCTGTAGAGCCAGACCCGGAACCATCACCTGTGGAGCCAGACCCGGAACCTGCACCTGTAGAGCCAGACCCGGAACCTGCACCCGTTGAGCCAGATCCGGAACCTTCAGCGCCGACTTCGAACAGTGGTGGCGGCCTGACGATGACGTTTGCACAAATTGAGGCTGCCGGCCTGTCAAACGCCTGTTACATGGATGATGATCATTACGTCGCTGAATTCATGTACCAGAACCCTGACGTGTGTTTCTGGGACCTGGATTCTGACAATCAGACCGTGTCTGCCGTGGCGACGCCAACACCCCCATCCAATGCCATTCAGTTGCCAGCGCCATCGGGCGGAAATGACACCTCGATGCTGGAATCGGTGATTAATTCAAATCAGGGTAAATCACTGGTGGGTCAGGGAACCTACAAAGTCAGTGGTCTGGACATCAATGTGTCTGTGGATATCTTCAACATGCCTATGGAGCCTGTTTCAGGGGCTGGTGATATTGTGAGGATCAACGCCTCCGATGTAAGGATATTCAGTTCGCCCATCGACGCCAAGGGGTCAAGTACGGTAACCACTGGTTTTGAAGTATCCAATGGGTCGCATCGATTTACACTCGTGGACAGCGGCTTCAGCAACATTTATCACCGGAATCACGAGAACGCTGCGGGAGTCTACATACGCGGTGCGGATGACTTCTATGTAGCCTGCAACACCTTTGAAAATATTGTCAACGACACAAGCCGCAGCGACAAAACGGCAAGGGCAAATGCAATATGGATGAATGGTGGGCATAACCAGACAACATCGGGGGGCTACATCGTGAGCAACTACGCCCGTGAGCATCAATCCAACGGAAAGTTGAAAGATTCTGAGTTCTTTACGCAGCAGTCTTATACGTCAACCAGTATTCAACATCCAGTAAAGATATACGCCAACCGAACGCTGGATGCTGGCAAGCGCTTTACCAAACATCAGGAAGACAATGCCAAGGTGTTATCGAACTTTCACGAGTGGGCGGTAAAATCCGGACCCTTGGGTAACCGTGCACTGCTATCTCATGTGGAGGTGCAGTTTTCCGACAATGTTGAGGCACGCAATAACAGAGTGAAGATTGGTGCAGGTAGTCGCTACGATTATGTGTTCATTACTCAGGTGCAGTACGGGACAGATATTCAGGACAATATCCATTATGACTGCAACGATATTGAAATTACGGATCAGCTTGATCCGAACAGTAACAATATTCCACAGATAATCACGGCTAGGATGAGCACCAAGCCACGCGATAGCACCGGTTTCGAAGCTACCAACTCATCGGCTAATAACAACTTCGTCCACGGCGATGGGTCAGTGAGATACTTCTTCAGTTTCGATCATGGTTACGATGACCGCGGTGGGCGCTTCGAAGCAACAGGTAATGTGTTCGAAATCGATTTTCTGAACGCTATTTATCGCTAGGAGATTGCTGCAGGAATTGAAAACGGACGTGACGAAGGGCGCAGGAACGCAGTGAAACGGGAGTGCTTGCACCGGCCTTTGGCAAATGGGCAAGCACTCCCGCTGACAGGTTTTACTCTGGAGCAGTAATCCAGCGTGTGTTTCCGTTAGCGCCTTGTCCCAGCACAGGCACCCAGACACCGTCCCATGGCAGCAACTCATCATCACCACTGATACGATCATAGGCGTTGATCTGACCATTCCATCGGAAAAGGGTGTCGTTCATGACCTGGCTGGTGTCTGCCTGCGCCGGCGAGCAGCCAGTAGCGTTGCCGCAAGAGCCTTCAGCCGATGTTGTTACGCGAGTGCTGGAAAACTGCGAAGCCTGAAAATGGGGATAGCCGGCAAGCTCCCATTCGAACGCACCTTTTGTGCCGTCGATCTGGGATGTTGTCTGCGCTGTCAAAGGGACACGAAAACACCCGGCTTCCGATGTACATTGCGAAAGACTGCTTAGCGGCGTAAGCGTCGAGCCCACTGGCATATCAATGGTGAGCGACTCGCGCTCTGTCTGTAATACCCAGTAACCCATGCCCTGGCTCATCACGCCGTCGATGCCAACATCCGTGTACTGCCTTGGGGTATCGGACTGGTTGGGGTTCCAGCTGAACACCTGCCATGTAGAGCCATACTGTCCGGGGGTAAGGTTGTCGAAGATATCTCTAACGCGATTGAGACCATTGGGGTTGGCTGGCAGTGACAGTTGATACCACTGATTTCTTGCCAGCGTTTTGGTGGGCGGTACAACAACGTCGCACACACCTACATCCTGAAGCGCTTGCTGGAACCGTGAAGCGATAAGCGCTTCGCCAAGATCGTTGGGATGAACGCCGTCGACGGTCATTGTCGAGTTGTTGAAACCACTGCGCACATCGACGAGTCTGACGGCGGGGTCGTTCAAGCTGGCAACATAGGATTCGATAGCTGAAGACAGGGCTGCCGTCATGACAAGCTCATCAACGTCCGGGTTATCAAAGGGCCCGAATATGGGGCTTGAACTAACCGTGTCCCAGGGGATGACGTTAGCCAGTAGCATGACTGCATTGGGTGAGCGTGTGCGCACGCGAAACACGACCAGTTCGATATTGGCCATTATTTCAGCGATTGTCTGACCTTCGAAAATATCATTCGACCCGATGTGGACGAGGTAATAGTCAGGGCTATACAAATTTGCCCAGTTTGCGATTCTCGCGTCAGTGAATTCACCGGCGTTTCTTCCTGAGAAGCCCGCGTGGTCTGTGTTGGTGGCAGCGCAGATGGCAGCGTCAGTGGTACCATCAGGATTGTCTCTTGGACCAACAAAGGAGACATTGCAGGAGGGATCATTGAGCATGTTCTGGGTCAGTATTCTTCGATACCCGCATTGTCCTCGCGTCCCTTGTGTAATGGAGTCACCCATTGGCATGATTGCGCTCTGTGCGATAGCAAGCTCTGCCTGCATGGACGACATCAATAGCGTCGCGCCCAGGCAAATCGGAAGGGATACTTTAATTTTCTTGGTCATGTACATCATGTGTCTCTGAGTCCTATCGATAAGCCAATGTGCCAAAAATTGGCTGGGCTGTCGATCACGCGGTTGAATACTAGCACCCAGAATCAGTAAGTCAGGTGAAGTCCTTGTAATTAACTCCGGGAAATTAGAGAAACCTCACAGGGCGACTGATTCTTTATCCTGATACATAGAGCTGGCAAGGCATCGAGAAGTTCATTGCAGTTGAATAAACGGGAATGGTTTCTGAGTGGCCGCGGAGACGGGTATGTCGATCGAGACGTTTCTGCACCATTTCGAAATCCCGTTATTTTGTGCAGTGCCTCTCGCATAGAGGGTCCTCTTGATTTCAATTCTGCTCAATTCTGCGTGTGCGAGAGGAGACCTGCCGGCTTCCCATAGCGGTTTGCAACAGTATGCATGCAGGTGTTTCCAACGTTCACAGCTGGATAGTGAGAGCATAGTCTCAAAATGAACGGAATGTAATGGTAATTTTGGCAAGCATCTCATTCTACTAGTGATTCTTATGTAACAACGGTACGAGAGCACGGGAGGGCAAGGTTTGTTAAACAAACCATGCACGAGGAGACGTGCGGGACAATGCCTGCGAATATGGCGTGCCTATGCCTGCCAGCGTTCAGAACGATGGTTATTGTCGTTGGCGCGATTGACCCGTCGGAGTAACTCCTTGATAATTCTGCGATAGTGGGGGTTGCACGTAACATTCTGTCACCGATAATTCCGCACGTATAAATGGTTGTAGTGACGCCCTATGGACTTTCCTGGTTCAAAGTCGACTCTGCGACATACCCCTTCTTGTTTAATCTTCTTCTCAAATCTCACAAGTATGACGTCTCAAATTGTTCGACTTTTCGCTCTCTGCACTTTGCTGTTCTTGTCATTCAGCACTTTGGCAGCTCCTCCGTCCAAGGTCATACCCAACAATGAGTGGGTGATGCTGTCACTGCCAGTAGACCCGAAAGCTGCAGGAACACTCGGGCAGGTATTCGGGGATGATCTTCCGCTCGACCGGTACGGCAGTGGCTGGATCGTGTACGGCTTCAACCCGCAGGATGGACCCAATGGTAACTACTTTGCAGCACCTCTCGGTCAACCCCTCGAGGCAGGCCTTGGTTACTGGATACTTCAGAGAACGGGCAGTAGCGTAACCATTGATGTGCCTGCCAACAGCCCCGCAGTTGCGGTTGCCGAAATTCCGGGTTGTTCTGCCATACAGGGATGCATCGAGTCAGAGCTTGATGTCAGAGACAACCGCAAGACCTGGTCCATGGTGGGCTTCAACCATGATGCGCCATTGCCCATGAGCGGAGTCAGCTTTGTTACTGGTGCTGCCAATTGCTTTTTCGGATGTACGCTCAATGAAGCGCTGCAATCGCCCCGATCCATAGAACCCGGATTCTATCGATATCTGGGTCTCAGCGCGGGGTATGAACTGATAAGACAGAACAGCGTGTTGCAACCCTGGGATGCCTATTGGGTGATGACCTCAGAAACAGCCTACGCCGTTGACGAGGACAACGATCCGCTCGGTGCAAGGATGCTATTTCCCACGGTCGCCCCGACACCCGCCGTGCCGCGTATTTCCGACTACGAACTGGTATTTCAGGATGAATTCAACGGTGGTGGTCAGCTGGATACCAGCAAATGGAATTCAGGATTGCTCTGGGGACCGTATAAGCCCATCAACAATGAAGAGCAGTTGTATGTTGACTCTTTGGGGATGCACAGCGGGTTCGAATACGATCCTTTCACTCTAACCGCTCAGGGAACCTTGAAAATTACGGCTACCGAGGTCACCAGCAGTCTCAAGCCACCCGTAAAGCCTGATGTGGACGACCCGGTGTGGGGGCAATATCTCGAATACCGGCCCAGCCCGGAGTACGACGTTAATGACGTGAACTATCTGTCGGGCATCATTACGACCTATGACACTTTCAAAATGACACATGGCTATGTGGAGGCGCGCGCAAAGCTGCCTGGAGGGCAGGGGCTATGGCCGGCGGTGTGGATGTTGAATACACACTACGTTCACCGGATACCCGAAATAGACATCATGGAGTTCCTGGGGGACAAAAGAAACCGTATCTACCACACGTATCATTATTTTAAGCCCGAGAATGACTGGGAACTCATCTCTACCCCCAACAACCGCACTGTTGGTCCGGACTTTACCGAGGACTTTCATGTATTTGGGGTTGCATGGGAGCCGGGACAGATCATTTTTTACGTCGATGGCGTTGAGGTTCATCGTGTCACCGATGATGACTTCGACATCGCCGGGCAGGCAATGTATCTGATACTCAACCTTGCCGTTGGCGGCAACTGGCCGAGATCGCCAGATCAGTTTACGGAATTTCCAGCCGTATATGAAATTGACTATGTGCGGGCGTACACGAAAAAGCTATCTGTGCCAGTCAACTTGAATGAGTACCAGCTTGTCTTTAACGATGAATTTACCGGCTCAACCCTGAATGCGGATAAATGGTCCACGTCGTTCGTTTGGGGGCCGTTTCTGCCTATCAATAACGAACAGCAGTATTATGTCGATGCGCTGGGTGCTGATCGTTCAGCCAATTATTCGCCCTTCACGGTGTCCGCTGGTAACTTGACCATCCATGCGAGAACCGCCGCTGACTCGGGTGACATGCCGCCGGCACTGCCCGCCAATGGCAGCAGTTATTGGGATACCAACCCCATCAGTTGGCGCCAGCCCGGCTATACGCAACCTGACTACACCTCTGGCCTGATTACCTCGCGCGAATCTTTTCCTTTTTCAAAGGGGTATGCGGAAATTCGCGCCAAGGTCCCTGAGGGTAACGGCCTATGGCCGGCTTTCTGGCTCCTGAACAAATATTACGTCGGGCCGACGCCCGAGATAGATGTGATGGAAATTCTCGGTGAAGACACACGCTCGGTGCATCATAGTTTTCATTATCGTGACGATATCGGAGAGCTGGTGAGTGCCTCTAAGAAAACAACGCTTGCAGCCGGTGCGCCGAGTTTTTCCGATGATTTTCATACATTTGGTGTTCAGTGGATGCACGATGAGATTCACTGGTATGTAGACGGCGTGAAAGTACATAGCGAATATGACACTGAAATTGCCTACCAACTCATGTATGTTCTGGCCAATCTGGCCGTTGGAGGGGACTTCAATGACAATGCCCTGGATCCCAATGCAATCCCCGCTCAGCTGGTAATAGACTACATTCGTGTGTACCAGTCACGCGATACAAGCTGACTTTGGTGTAGTCAGTCAGAAGGCATCGACTGTATTTGTGATGCATATGGCTGAGTTGTCGACGTTTGAATGACACACTGTGCGTGTCAACAGACATGTGTGCCAAGCAAAGAGGGTAGTCAGTTGCATTTCAGGCAAGAGATCGGAGCATCATTGACCTTACAGTTCGCAGAAGCTGCGAACGAACGGCGTGCACAGGGACAGCCTATATTATCGTTGGGATTAGGCGAGCCGGATTTTGAAACACCGGCAGCCATAATTGAGGCAGTGCACAAGGTATTGTCGCAAGGCAACAGCCGCTATAGTGGAGCGCTGGGTGTGGCACCGCTGCGAGAGCTCATTGCCGACAAACTCAAGGCAGATAACAACGTAAGCTGCCCTGCCTCCTCCATCATGGTGACTGCTGGTGCAAAACAGGCGCTTAGTACGGTATTAATGGCAATGCTGGAACCGGAAGACGAGGTTATAGTAGTGTCTCCGTGTTTTGTGAGTTTTATTCCTCAAATTTACCTGGCTGAGCCGTCTGCGAAAGTGCATACGGTATATGTCGACAAAACGTCCCATGCTCTCCCGCTAGACGCGATCGAGGCTACCATTAACAGTAAAACCCGTGCAATTCTGATAAACAGCCCTAATAACCCGGCTGGATACGTTAGTTCTGATAGTGAGTTGAAAAAACTTTATGAGTTAGCTGCGAGCAAAAATATCTATCTCATCTCTGATGAGGTATATGAAAAACTCGTGTTGGGTGATGCACGTCACACAAGCCCAGGGTCGTTTGAGGCATCGCCAAAGCACGTTGTTACTATCAACGGCTTCAGTAAGTCTCATGCTCTGACAGGGTGGCGTGTAGGCTATTGCACATTGCCTGATGCGATCAAGGGAAGAGCCATCAAAATCCAACAGCATATGAATACCAACACTTGCACCTTTATCCAGCAAGCTCTGGCTGAGAGTTGGGACCCCGAGCTGGCGTTTCTTGATGACTACCGGCACAAGCTTGAGTCCCGTCTGGAACTTATCGCTACCTGGTTACAAGGTAACGTCCAGTTAAAGGCAGCATTGCCAAAAGCCGGTTTTTTTGTATTTGTGGATAGTAGCGCGCTGGGTATGAACTCAAACGAGTTTTGTGCAGGACTTTTGCGCCAGACTGGCGTAGCCACCACGCCCGGTCTGGCTTTCGGATCAGATTGGGATGATCATTTTCGCCTTTCATTTGCAGTTCCTGATGAGGTGCTGGCCGAAGCCCTGGAGAAAATCACGGCCTTCGCACAGAGCCAGTCAGCATGAAGGTTCTTCTGACCAAGGCGTTTGCACCTTCCGATCTTGCATATCTCACTGAGCGCGTGGCAAGCACGGTGACGTTCGTACAGCCAGAGAGCTTTGATACAGAGGGCGTGCTGGCAAAAATCAGTGAAGCAGACGTTCTTTTCGGGGGCATGATCAACGAGGCGGTGCTCAGCCAGGGGCAACACCTTAAATTGATTCAGATTCCCTGGACTGGTGTGGATAACCTAAACTTTGACATGCTTGCTAAGTTTTCCACCCCCATCAGTAATTCGCATTCCAATGCAGATATTGTGGCAGAGCACACGATAGCGATGCTTCTTGGCATCGCGCGCAAGTTGCCTTACCACGACCGGCAAATGCGCGACAACCAATGGAATCGCTTGAGTAAGGACGGTAACAAGGTTTCACCCTTTTCCTCGAGTATTGTCGGCAAGCGTATTCTGTATGTGGGTTTTGGCGCTATTGCACAGGCGTGTTCAAGGTTGCTGGCGGGATTTGGTATGCAAACTGCCGTTGTTAATACATCAGGCAATGCACCCGCTGGCTATTCGGCGCCAGTGGACGTTTTCTCGTCCTCGGATATAGCCCGGGCCGTTGTGGATCAGGACATCGTTGTCATTGCGCTTCCGCTCACCGAAGACAGCCGATCGCTCATTGATCAAACAGTGTTCGAGGCAATGTCCAGTGATGCGTTGCTCGTCAATGTATCAAGAGGAGCCATTGTGGATGAAAAAGCACTTTTCGATGCCCTTAACGAAGAACGCATTGCTGGTGCTGCCATTGACACCTGGTATCAGGCACCCAACGCTGAGCGCTCCGAACTTCCTCCATCAGACAACTACGATTTTGCATCGCTGGATAACCTGCTGATGTCACCTCATCGGGCTGGCTATGCCATTGGCGGGTTTCCGCATCTCGACGACGCTATTGTCAATCTGAACAATCTGGTTGAGGGCAGGGCGCTTATCAACGTTATTGACCCTACACGGCGCTATTGAGAATGGCTAACGTTCTTCTTACCTGTGTTGGCAGGCGCAATTATCTGGCCAACTATTTCCGACAGGCGCTCGCGGGTCAGGGAAAAGTTATAGGCACTGATATGAACCCTACCGCTCCGGGTCTGGTGGATTGTGATGAGCAGTGCGTGGTCTCCAATGTTTACGCCGAAAATTATATTGATCAGCTTACCGATTTATGTGTCGAGAAGCAGGTCAGTCTGCTGATTTCCCTCAATGACCTTGAGCTGCCGATCCTGTCCAGTGCTAAAGAAAGGTTTGAACAACATGGCGTTATCGTCGCGATATCACACAGTCGTGTCATCGATATCTGTTCAGACAAGTTGGCTACCTACCATTGGTTGCAGGAAAACAACTTTCCCACCCCTGATACCTATGCGGAGCTTGATGCAGCCCTCGCTGCTGTAAACGCAGGAGCGCTTCAATTTCCTTGCATTGTCAAACCTCGCTGGGGCAGCGGATCCATTGGAATATTCACTGTTCACGATGAAAAAGAATTAAAAGCAGCCTACACTCTGGTGTTGTCTCAGGTCATTAGAGGCATGCTATTTACAGTGAGCCGGGCGGATCTCCCACACAGTGTACTTATTCAGGCGAGGTGTGGTGGAACGGAATTCGGCTGCGATATCCTGAACGACTTTACCGCTATCACTCGTGGCGTAGTGACCAAGCAAAAACTCGCCATGCGAGCAGGAGAAACTGACAAGGCTGTCGTACGAAAGAACGATAAATTATCCGTGTTCTGTCAGTCACTGGGGCAGCGCTTGGGACATATCGGAAATCTGGATTGCGATATCTTCGTAGACGGTGATACCTTCCACGTGCTGGAATTGAACGCGCGTTTTGGTGGCGGCTATCCTTTTTCACATGTCGCGGGTGCCCAGTTTCCTCAGGCCCTGCTCGCCTGGTCGAAGGCAGAGCATTTTCAGCCTACCGCTCTTTCCCTGACGTATGACGTTCCGTACAGCAAGTTTGACACCCTGGGGCGGGTGGATAACGTCGCCACCCAGCCGTCCGTCACTGATGTGCGAGAAATTCTCAGACAGGGGGCAGGCAATTAGTTTCCATGAACGGTAGAACTGAGGGCCTGTCAATTCTGGCAGTCGCAGCAGCCGTCGTGTTGTCTTTTGTCATGATTATCGCAGGCGCTCAGGGCGTGCGAGGTTCTGACCAGTACAACTATTTGGCAGATACCGAGACAACACTGGCGCAGCAGCCGCCGATCACTAACCTGTTGTTTCCGGCCAAGTTAATCCGGGAAGGGGACAAACCCTCGCCGGCCTGGTTCCACCATAACGGTCCTCCCATACTGGTAGCCGCCTGGCTTGGACGATGGACAGGTGCCTACCCGGCCTGGATATTGATGAATCTGTTGGCTCACATAACAGTGGGCGCGTGTGTCTATGCACTGGCACGAAAGCTCGCAAGCCGACGAATCGCCCGTTGGACGACCAGCCTGTATCTGGTATCACCCAGCGCCATCTGGCTGGGAATTAATGTTCTACAGGAAATGTTCTTCGCCGCACTACTTGCTGTTGCGCTCACAGGTTTTGTCTATCGCTCACGTCCAGTCCTGCTAGCGCTTGGAAATGCAGCGCTTTTGGCAGGGGTGTTATGCCACCCGATTTTTCAGGCAGCGGTGTTGGTACTGTCGTGTATCGTGCTAATGGAGTCGGTGGTTGGCAAGCGTTATCTGTTGCTTCTTGCAGCGGTCGCGAATATCGCGGCGGCGTTATATCTGATGACTCAGGCCGGAAACTGGTTTCCCTCATCGTTTCAACCGGATATTGTTGCGATCGTTACTTCATCCATTCCCGGTGAATCGAATATGTTCTGGCATTACTCGCTGGAACAGCGAACAATCAGCATTCAGCTGTTGCTGGACAAGCTTGTGGCAAGTGCCCAACGGCACTTTCTGAACCCGTTTGAAGCGCCGTTTTACGTTTACACCAACATCGCGGCCTTGTGTCTTATGTATCTTGGCATCCGGCATTGGCGACAAACCTGGCAACTACTGCTACCGCTCAGTCTGTTTCTGGGATTGTATGCGGGTATGATTGTGCTTCAGCAAAACCAGCCGAGATATCAGCAGATTGTGGCGGTAGCCAGCTTTGCAACCATTGCCCTTGCCTGGGTACGTTCTGGCGTCCATATACCGGATTACGTGCTGGCCATCGTGCTGACAGGCAATCTGGTGATGGGAGCCTACTTGTCTTATTTTACCGCTGCCGATGCCAACAAAGAGCGCGCAAGTCTGGATGACTTCATTACGCAACTGGAGTCTGCCGGTCTGGACGAAGAAGCCCGCGTAGCCGCTTTCGATCTATCGCCACATTCACCCTTGGCAGTGACAATCAAACCGAGACAGTTGTTATCAATTCGTACTGATATGATGTCGCCAGAAAACGTAGCCAAGGCACTCGATCTCTACGCGCCAACACACATTCTCGCCAAAGCTGTAACAAGCGAAGAGCAACTGGCAGGAATGATTGACGTTGACATGGAAAGTCTGGTTGTCCTTGAAAAGACTTTCTTCGGTGACCTGCGGTTAATGAAGTTACCCCAATAAAAAACGATTTTCAGGAGTGTCAATGTCCGGCGGTAAGCGTGTCCTTGTAGTCAGCCCTCACTGTGATGATGAAACCATTGGTATGGGCGGCACCATCGCCCGTCATGCTGCTGAAGGTGATGACGTTTCTGTGTATGTGGTTACCGGACATGGAGAGGGCAGGCCCTACCCGATGTTCAAGGAAGAGAACGTCAAGCGTGTGCGGGCCGAGGCTGCTCAGGCTTGCGACAGGTTAGGGGTGAAGGATCTTCTCTTCACGGACATACCTGCAGCTTTCGTGAGCATGCAAGCTCCGTGGTACCTGAACAAGACGATTGGGGACACGGTTGCCTCAATTCAACCGGATATCATGTATGTGCCTTTTCTGTTCGATTTGCATCGGGATCATCGGGAGATATTTCACTCCCTTTCAGTTGCCTGGCGTAGCTCCTCAGCCATTGGCCGGCAGATTCAGGCTATCTATTGTTATGAGGTGCAATCAGAGACGCACTGGAATTTTCCCAACGTAGAGCCGGGGTTTCTACCTGACCACTGGGTTGATATCTCGGATTACCTGGATGTGAAAATTGAAGCACTGCAGTTCTATAAAAGTCAGGTGCGGCCCGCACCCGACGCCAGATCCATAGAGGCCATACGCAGTCTGGCGGTATGGCGAGGTTCGTTGCAGGGAATGCATGCTGCAGAGTCGTTTGTCACGGTGCGTACATTGCGCTAGGGGTGTTGCATTCAGGGCCAGTATTCTTCTGAAGTATGTTGCCATTGAGCTTCTTGTTCGTGCATTGTCACTTTATCTTATGAAAAACAATCATCTTCAGGTCGATGGCACACAGTCTGGTGGAGGGCTTTTGCGCAACGATCGGCAATCTGTGAGTGTGCTGTTGGTCAGTTCCATCGATATTTCCCTGCTGCGGTTCCGGGGACGGCTGATAGAGCGCCTGATTGAAGAGGAATTTCGTGTTGTCGTAGCAGCGCCGGAATATAAGGAACCCACTCGCCTGTCACTTGAGGCGCTGGGCGCTGAAACGCGGCAATTTCCGCTCAATCGAACCGGAATGAATCCGGCAAAGGACTGGGCAGCGCGCAATGCGCTTCGGAAAATCATGGTCGATGACGATATCAATCTTGTCTTTTCCTACAATGCAAAACCGGTGATTTACGCATCCCTTGCAGCAGCCAGTCTGTCATTACCGTCAATCAGTCTTATCACAGGTCTTGGCTATGGTTTTTCTGGCGATACACTTAAAGCGCGCTTTATCGGAAAGTTGATGACGGTGCTTTATCGCCGCGCGCTTAAAAACAACTCTGCGGTCATTTTCCAGAACAATGATGACAGGGGTTTGTTCGAGTCTTTGTCACTGGTGCCTGCTACTGCCAGCGTATCGGTGGTGGATGGTTCGGGTGTGGATTTGAACGAGTTCCAGTGGCGAGAGCCTCGTGGGCAAACGCAGTTGCGGTTCATGTTTGCCGGCAGGCTTATCAAGGAGAAAGGCGTGAGCCTGTTTATTGAAGCGGCAGCGCAGCTCAAGGCAGATTTCGAGGACGCCGAGTTTTTTGTACTAGGTGACCCGCAGCCGGGCTCTCCGTCATCCATTGACCTGGACAGGCTTCGGCAGTTGCACGACGCCGGAATCGTCACGCATCATTTGCGGCGTACCGACATCGCTCAGTTTCTGGCAGGGTGTGATGTTTTCGTGCTTCCCAGCTTCTACAGGGAAGGTGTTCCACGTTCAATTCTCGAAGCGTTATCTACTGGACTTGCCGTGATTACCTCTGACGGGCCTGGTTGTCGCGAAACGGTGACTCACGGTGAGAATGGTTTGTTGGTGACGCCGAAAGACCAGGCTGGCCTGACAAGTGCGATGCGCTCTTTGCTCGAAAAGCCTGAAACCGTAGTGGCCATGGGTCATGCCGGTCGTCACCTGGCCGAGACGCGCTTTGATGTGAACAAGGTGAATGATGATGTCGTCGCGGTTGTTAAAGATGTTGTCCGGACTACCTGAGAGTGGTCGTTGAGGCGATAAAGCGCATTCTGCCCAAAGGATTGATGGCCAGAGGAGTATCGGTTCTCGCTGGCAGCAATGCCCTTGGGCAGGCAATTGCGCTGTTGGTATCGCCACTTTTGACTCGCCTTTATACCCCGGAAGACTTCGGGATGCTCGCAATCTACATGTCGCTAACCACCATTCTGGGTGTGCTGGTGTGCCTGCGATATGAAATGGCCATCGTGTTGCCGGAGGACGATACCGAGGGTGCTACCCTGGCAATCCTGTCACTGGTATGCGTATTGCTGACAACGTTGGTGACGGCCATTGGCCTGTACTTTTTTGGTGATGAGCTTACGTCATTGCTTTCGACGCCACAGATGAAGCCGTTTCTGTGGGCGCTACCGTTAAGCGTATTCCTGTTGGGGATGTTTACCGCCTTTCGGTACTGGGCAATTCGCCAGAATGCCTACGGGCAAATTGGCCAGGCGCGGATCAAGCAGGTACTTGGGAGTGTGTTAGTGCAAATCGTCGCCTTTCCGCTCGGGGCACTGGGTCTGATCGGTGGGCAGCTTGCCAATCAGGGTGTGGGCTCTTTCTCTTTGGGTAAGCGTTTTTTGTCCCGACCGGATATTCGATCTGTCACTGTCAGCAAACTCTGGTATGCGGCCAGACGATACAAGCATCTTCCATTGATATCTGTTTGGGCTGGTCTTCTAAACAGAACCAGTGCACAGCTTCCTGCCCTGATGTTTGCTGCTCTGTTCGGGCCTGCTGTGGCAGGCTTCTATGCCCTGGCAACGCGTGTTGTCAATACGCCGGCAGGGGTCATGAGCGGTGCTCTGTCGAGTGTGCTTTTCTCTAGCGCAGCCAGCGCTCACCGTCAGGGTGGTCTGGGTGAGCTGGCAAGGAAGACCCATCGGCATCTGGTTGTCGTTGCACTGCCACCCTTGTTGCTACTGGCTCTTATCTCCCCCCAGCTGTTCGAGTGGGTGTTCGGTGCGCAGTGGACACAGTCTGGTCTTTTTGCACAGTGGGTGGTCATCTCCGTGTACTTTTCCATTACCGTTGCTCCACTGGTCATGATCTTCACTGTGGTGGAAAAGCAATCTCACGATTTCGTTTTCCAGGCTCTGCTGGTTGTTACCCGATTTGGCATGATCATGTGGGGTGCACATCTAGGAAGCCCCCTCATGGCAATCGCGATGTACTGTGTGGGCAGTGCGGTGTGCTACATGATCATGCTGTTCTGGCTGGCCCATCTGGTGGGAGAGGGTGCAAGTATGGTGCTGGAGCCTCTACTTGTTTCGGCTGTTATCGCGGTATTGACGTCAGCGCCGGTTTTAATCAGTCAGTTCCTTGATGCCTCACTGTTGGTGACGCTCCTTGCCGTCGCAGTTTCGGCTTTCCTCGTGGCGGTGCACATTTACAGGCAGCTGCGCTTGAGCTATAAAACGTGACAGCACAGGGAAAACATGCGTACTGATAAAAAGGTTCATCAGGCCAATCAGGGTACAAGCCCTGAAGCGCCAGTGTCACAGGGAGGTAGCCGCACCGACAAGCTGATGAAGTTGGAGGCTATTCGCGGTCTATCTGCAATCTATGTGGTTTTTCACCACACCATACAGTTTGAGTACTATTTTTTCGGCCTGAATCTTGGCAGGTTACTGAGGTTTGGCCAGGAAGCTGTGATCCTGTTCTTTCTCGTGTCCGGTTTTGTTATCCATCTTTCCCACCAGAGCACTCTGGACAAGTCGTTCAAGACCTACTTTGTCAAGCGATTTGCCAGAATATATGTACCGTTGCTTGTGGTTTTCTGCGTTGGATTTTTACTGGAAAGCTATCAGCGTGGTGTTCTGGTAGAGGTGCCATTGATAGACCTGCTGGGTAATCTTCTAATGCTGCAGGACTGGCCCTCGGACAAACCGGGTGTGCTGGTTGATCCTCTGCTGGGCAATGACCCCTTGTGGTCACTGGCCTATGAATGGTGGTTTTACATGCTGTATTTTCCTCTGGTGAGTATGGTGTCTGATCGGCAGCGCCTGTCGTTGATCGTTTTTGGTGTGGCAATCGCAAGTTCGGTCATTTACTGCGTCTGGCCGTCGTTCATTCCGCGGGTCCTGATGTACGCTGGTATCTGGTGGTCGGGTGTATTTCTGGCAGAGTTGTATCTGAATCATCGGCGTTTTACGTTAAAAACCTGTTTTCTGCCCTTGGCCAGCCTGTCGGGTATCTGTGGCGTGCTTCTGATAAACGGCGTTTTCTGGTGGCAGGCGGGCGGTGAGACGTTCGTGGGTAAACACCCGATTATAGAACTGCGACACACCGGATTTGCCCTAGTGGCGTTAGCATGTGCGATTCTGTGGCATCGCTGTAAATGGGTAGGTTTTAACGTTATTGTCGGCCCGTTCGCGGTGCTAGCGCCTATCTCCTATGTCATATACATTTCACATTACCATCTGATGGTCACGGCAACGTGGTTCAGTGGCATCGGTAATGGTGTCGTTGCCTGGTTTTTGTATTTTGTGGGATTATTGGTGTTTTCGTGGGCGGTGGAATTGCGATTTTATCCCATGGTTCGAAGACAACTATATGCTCGGTTTCTTTAACTGCTCGCCACGTGACTGTCGGAGGCTAACGTGTACAAACTGATTAAGGTCAGCGGCCTGATGCTATTGCTGGTCTATTGTTACCTTAACCTTGGCAATATTTTATATTTCAAGCTCAATGTCGATTTTGTGGGTGCTGCGCTTGTCGTGCTTGCGGGCATGTACGCTATGCAACGCACAGTCAGAGCATCGGTTACCGGGCTTCAGATTGGCAATGGCGAGGTCATGGGCATGTTACTTCTCGGCCTTGGATTTGCCGCTATTACCCTGCAGCGCATCCTCTACGACACCTACATTGGCTTTGATGGAAACGATGTTCAACAATCGCTGAGATCTGTATGGATTGTGTCGGTGCTGTGGTTTCTGATTGGTGGCTCCGTTGCAGCATCGACGCTCAGAGAGTCATGGGTATTCGCCATTCTGATTGCCGTAAGCATCACCTTGATAATGGCCTTTGGTGTTGATGAGTCGCTCTTCCAGACCTACCAGTCGGAGGACAATGATGTCAGAGCCGCCAACATCAGTCACCTGAATGTAGAAAGATACATCATCATTCCCATGATTCTCGCTTATGCACTGTCGCCGAAAACACGATGGCTGGTTGCAATATGTGGTGTGTATTGCCTGTTTTTACTGGGAGGGCGTACCGCGTTAGTGGTGTTCATCATGACGGTGACCTTCATGAATCTCGGCGGTAACATATTGCGCAATGCCGGTATGCTAGCCGTGGTTGGCGGCATACTTTTCTTTGGATTGCGTTACGCGGTAGGTAACAACATTATTGACCCGGATAGTCAGCAAGTAAGAGAAATGTTGTTTTTGGGAGGCGTCTCGGATGATAACTCTTTCAATGCCAGGATGAACCTGCTTACTGAGAGTTTGCAGGATCTGCCAGAACAATTTCTGGTAGGCAATTTTTCCATCACTGCAGAACGCTATGGCGACTTTGGTACTTATATCCATAACCTGTTAAGTGCGTGGCAATTCTACGGGTTTTTCATGTTTATCAGCATCGTAGCTTGCCTGATTTACTGCGTTATCAAGATGTTTGCCGCAAGAGGCGGGGCACGCACACCTATCGCCGTTTTCAGCTCGTTCACGCTCATCTACGTGTTGCTGAGCGTCACTCTGAGTAAATACGCCGGGTGGACGATGCTGTGGTTTGCTTTGGGCTTGTGGATGTTGCAACCGGTAGTGTCCAGCGTGAAGGCTGCTGCATCAGGTACCAAGTCGCGAAAAAAGCGACGTAAGAGACGGCAAATATACGATTCGGATTTTGTTCTCTAGACGTTGTCCGCTATCCTGGACTGTTCGCTGCGGGCTGTCACCAGATTCTGGGGCATAATGAATTTTCGCGGGGCAATAAAACGAGTAAGGCATGGCCGGATGGCACTACTTTATGTTCGTGGTACCTGCGACGGCGTGTGTTAATCCGTGTTGGGGCGTGGATTCCCGCCTTTGCGGGAATGACGCCTTTGTGTGGTGATCTGCCGTTTATTTACGGCAATTCGGGCGTGGCCTGATTGCAAATAAAGCCATAGGGACGGGCCTATAGATGTCCCAATGGCTTTGCAAGTACGCTCCAATCAATGCAAAAATTAGCTGACTTATTTTATTGGTATTGAGCATTCAGATAAGGCACGCTGAACACATTGCCTTTGGTCTCAAAGCGTCCACCGTCTTTGGCATAGCCTGCACCAAATGAATAGTGGTAGCGTACAGTGCCACTGCCTCTGATATGGTTGTTATTGGCACTTGAATTCGTGGCCTCTGATCCCGTCGAATTGGCAGGCAATTGCCTGACTCGGGCAGTGATGATCTTGGGCGAGATTCTGCTATTTGGATCAAGCTTGTCGACGATTTCGATATCGTTACAATCGTATCGAATATTGTCCTGAATGCGTCTTCCCGTGAGCACTTGCGTGATGAAAACATAGTCAAAACGGCTGCTGGCACTGGCTTTGAATCGGTTGTTTCTCGCAATTAAGTCATCTACCCAGTGGACTTCGACATGTGCAAGCAATGCCCGGTCGCCGAGTGGTCCCTGTTTATTTTTCCACTCATAATAGTTGGATAACACTTTGACATTGCCTGTTTGCAGTTTGACAAATCGCTTGCCTGCATCCAGACCTGTATTGGCGAACAGCTTGACGGGTTTTTCGCTCTGTGAATTTTGATAGGACTGGATGGTGAAAAATTCAGCGTCACGCAATTTGCCGGTTGACTGCAGATTCTGGATCAGGTTATTGACGATGTGACCGCCAGAGGCGTTCGACTTTTTATTTCCGTTCATCCAGATAGCGTTGGCGCGAGCCGTTGCTGACTTATTGGACGCGCGGTTAATAATGTTTTCGAACCGGTTGCAGGCAATGTGAAAATCACGGGCCCCCCGGATCAGCACACCTGCTGCCGATTTGTTGTTTTGGTGTCTGACATTGCTGAAACCGCTGTTGATAAGGTGAAAACGGTCCGCGCCGTCTCTGACGTGGAAGCCGATGTGCGTGTTGCTGGAATCCTCGGCGTCTATGGGTGATCCGTAGATTCTCACATCAGGCGATCTGACCGAGACAATTTGAGAGGCGTTACGCCAAGGCTTCATGGGCATATTGAAAATACGTGCGGGTACCCAAATTTCCAGATCATTTACGCGATACGTTCCCTGACCGACAAATGACTGGCCAGCGTTTTGGTTGATCACTTTTTCAAGATTGCTGGTGTCGTCCCCGCCGCTGGGAGCAGGTAATTTAATGGCGTCGCTCGGCGCTGTCGGAACAGCCTCTGCACTAATCGTGCTGTTGACGATGTCTATTGACCAATAACAGGTGCCCGGATTCTGGTACAAAAATTCTGCAACGTAATGGTCAGTGTCGACATAGCAGGCATTGTCCAGCCCGTTTTTCTCAATATCGGCAAAAGAGTTTGCGACTGACGAACTGCTGGCAGTACTGAATTCCGGAGCCTCGCTGAACAGCAGGGTGCGCGGGGCGAGTTGCTCACGCAAGGTTGAGCTTACGTTGTCGCTGTTCAGGTTGTCGCCATAGGCAGTCGTGCAGAACCCCGCCAATAGAGCCGCCTTGGCCCAATGGTTTCCTATCTTCATGTTCAGAGGTGATTTCCTTGGAGTGTTACATGTTCTAAGTCTGTGGCGAATATATCGTCTAAACTCCAAATTGGGTGGTGATGATTCCGTCTTGTCATCGGCACCGATGGCCCAGAAGACTGAATATGTTGTGCGGCCTGCGCGGATATGCTACCGCTGTCGTCAAGTTCAAAAACGGGTGAAAACCGTTGCGATTTGAGGCGGTATCTCGTCGCATCAAAAAGCCGTTTCCGTTACCATACAAGGGTAATGCGGCATCTGTGCATGTTGACTTCTACTGCTGGTCGCCCACCTCAATCAACCAGCAAGAGAGTCCAGATGCGCGTTGTCCATGTCATAGTGAGTCTTTACGATGGGGGGGCTCAGGCAGTATTGTTCAATCTACTGACTCATGATCACGCACATGAGCATTATGTAATTTCTCTGACATCCGAAGGTAAATACAGCGGCCCTATAGCCGCCATGAATATAGAGCTACACCATCTGGATATGCCCAGAGGCCGGTTCACTCTTTCTGGCGTCCTGCGGCTGTACAAGCTTATCAAGGTAATAAAACCAGACGTCGTCCAAACCTGGATGTACCATTCAGATCTGTTGGGAGGGCTGATGGCCCGGTTTGCAGGTGTTCGCAACATTGTATGGGGTATCCACCATTCCACGCTGGACAAAACTGGAACGGCGCGCAACACAAGAGTCGTGGTTTCGCTGCTGGCCGCGTTGGCAAAATATCTCCCCAAGCGCATCATTTCCTGCTCTAACAAGGCCCTGGACGTCCATGTCGACAAAGGCTACCCGTTATCTAAAATGGTTTTTGTCGGCAACGGATATGATCTGGACAAATTCCAGCCCGATTCGAAAGATTTTTCCGGGCTCGACCTCACCATCGATGGTGCAAGACTGGAAGGGCGTATTGTCTTTGCCACCGTGGCCCGCTGGAACGCGCAAAAGGATCAACGTAATCTCGTTGATGCCTGTCAGCATCTTGTGCGGCAAGGTGCGCCTTCGTTTGTGAGTTTGCTCATCGGCCCGAACATGGATGCTAGTAATACCGAGCTTGCCAGCTATATCAATGAGCGTGAGCTAGGCGAATGTGTCTTGCTTTGCGGCAGTACCCGTGATGTACCGGCGGTGATGAACAGCATTGATTTTCATGTGCTCCCAAGTGCCTTTGGAGAAGCCTTTCCCAATGTCGTGGCTGAGGCTATGTCATGCTCTACCCCTTGTGTTGTTACCGACGTGGGCGATGCTGCCGCCATGGTGGGTGATACTGGCTGGGTTGTCCCGCCCAGAGATTCTTCGGCTCTGGCCGAAGCAATTGGGCAAGCGATGGTTGAACGCGACAACACCATGGCCTGGCAGGAAAGAAAATCCTCTTGCCGTACAAGAGCTTTGGAGAATTTTGACATCCATAAAATGATCAAAGCGTACGAAAGCGTCTGGCTTTTGTAGCCCGGTGGTTTTTGCTCAAGCGTACTCAGCCAGGAAATTTCAGTCATGACCTTGAGGGTTCTGCATGCAGCGCACATGCGCGCGCCCATGATCGGTGTTGTTCGCCAGATGGAATACGAACAGCAGGCTGCCGACGAGCTGGGAATCACCTGGAGCTCGCGCATGGTGTGCAATGGCCATACTGATAGCCCCATTACCGTGCCGGGATCCAGGGATAATGGTTATCGTGCATTCAAAAGCGCCTACTACCGTTGGCTGGAAGAGCAGATTCCCTCGTTTGATCTCATCATGTTGCGCTACGCCAAATACGATCCGTATCAGTATCGCTTTATAAAGTCTTGTTCCATTCCGGTCGTCACCATGCATCACACCATGGAAGTTTATGAGCTTGTCGGCAATGGCAATCCGCGTAGCCGTGTACTGGCGCTTTGCGAGCAGGCAATAGGGCGTCTTACCCTAAGGCATGTCAATGCCATTGCCTGTGTCACCAACCAGATTGGTCAATACCAGAAAGCAAGGTCAGGCGATTCGGAAAAAATGGTTATTCATTACGGCAATGGTGCCGTTTATGGAGACGCACCCGTGTTACCTCAGCAGTCATTGAATGCTGATTGTCATGAGTTCATATTCCTGTCATCGGAGTTTCCCATCTGGATGGGCCTGGACTTGCTATTTGATGCTGCAGAAAGATGTTCTCGTGATTTCAAGCTGCATATCGTTGGGCGTTTGACGGAGTCTCAGCAAGTGCAGCTTGCCAAAGACCCCAGATTTGTGGCGCACGGCTTTATGGACAAGCCTGAAGTGGACAAGCTGATGGCGTTTTGCACGTTGGGCTTGAGCACGTTTGGAATACATCGCAAGCGCTTTACCGAAGGCAACACATTGAAAGCACGAGAGTATCTTCGGGCAGGGCTACCTGTCTATGCCGGGCACAAGGATATTTTCGACAATACGTTTCCCTACCATCGCGATGGAGCAGCCGACTTTGATGCCATTCTGGCATACGCTGACGAAATGATAGATGTCAATCGCGAAGCCGTATCAGAGGCTGCCAGGCCGTTGATCGAGAAAAAACAGGTTGTGGCTGCCATGTACCGTGCACTCCACCATGTGCCACCGCTGGGCAGGGTAGCGTAGACAGGGTAGAGCAGGGCAGTGAGCCGTTGATGTTAACGAGCTACTCCACGGCCTTTTGTTTTGAGCGTCGTCTCTTTTTACGGCGACTGGATTTTTTTTCCCTGCTGCCAAATTTCTTGTGGGTTGCGTGATAGACCAGCAGGGCAAGGGCGATCCCCGCGGTATCGATGAAAATGTCAATCGGCTGAGTCGAGCGGAAAAACAGATGAAGCTGTGCGCCTTCTGTTGCTATGGCCACCACACACAAGACGCCAAACAAATCCGTTTTACTGATGCGTAACTGCTTGGCGGTATAGAACAGGATTAACGAGATCAGGAAAAAAACCAGGAAGTGGCCAGCTTTGTAGTAATGTACCAGCGCTACGCTATTGCCGGCCAGACCCAGTGCCTTTAGCTGATCAAACACGGGATGGACAATGGAGTCCCGCAAGCTGTTGGGCAATAGAATACCCAATATCATGAACGATACGACGCCGACCAGCATCAGCGTTTTTCGTCTACCCGATTTACGAATGACGTAGATAGCGCTGACCAGCAATAAGGCTGCCCACATCAATACCAGTGCCGGTAAAAAGAAAAACCGGTAGAACGGTGATATTTTTACAATGTCCACATCCACTTTTTCTAAAGAAAAGCTGCCATCGCTTTTTCTGTTTGAAAACCGGATTTTGATGGATTCTGTTTTCGGATCAATAACCGTGAGATATTCATCTCTATGTGTGTCGAAGTCTCCGGTGAGTCTGGACACCCAGGAGTGCTGGAAAATATCGTCGTTTCTGTCCAGCAGGCGCAAAAGGACGCCAGCATCTGTTTTAAGGTCGGGATTTGAGGGTCTGGCCATGGTGTAGACTATCGAACGAACTCTGATGAGGTTGTAATCTGCGCCGAGAGAGTCAGGCAGGGCCATGACAAACGTTGCACCGCTATCAGTGCCGGTTTCCGGGTAGACATCAATGGTGGTGACTGCTGATCGGGTCATGCTGCTCTCGCCCACTCTGGTCCAGCTATCGATCTGCGCGGGAAAAACTTCACCGAAACCCTCATGCTCCAGCGCAATATAGCGATTGTCCAGAAGACCAATTGCCCAGGTGAGCAGGGTTGTCATCAGCAGAAAAATGCAGAACAGAACAAAACTGCGCGGACGTGTGTCTCTCGACCACAAAAGCTCTTCTTTGAGTTGACTATAATCCATGTAGAGAACGCGCTGATGTCATAAGCCGACTGAATATAGCAGTGAGAGCCACAGTGTTCAGGACGGTCACCAGACTCGATGTCCGGTCTGATTTAAGCATGACATTATTCTGCTCGAATACCCAATTGAAACGCGTTTTATGAGCATTGGTTAACAGGTATTCATGGTTCGTCAATAATATGCCGAATAATTTTGGTAATAGTGTCTCCATCATCATCGCTTTACCGCGATACAATGGCGGATTATCTCGTTGAGCGTGCGCTCTGATGTCCTCCCCCCAGACCGAAATAGATCCTGACTTTCCACTGTGTGTGGATCTGGATGGCTCGTTTCTGAAAACAGATATGCTTTTCGAGTCGGTTTTGTGCTTGCTCAAATCCCGTCCATGGCTGGTTTTCAATGTGGTTTTCTGGTTTATCGGTGGCAAGGCAAATCTCAAGGCACAGATAAGCCGACGGGTTGATATCAGCCAGTTACCGTTGCCAGTCAACGAACGCTTGCTGGACTGCCTTGTTGCTGCCAGTGAGAGTCGGCGTATTATTCTCGTCACGGGGAGTAATCAGCGCGTGGCCGATGCGATAAAAAAGCGCTACCCCCTGTTTTCTGAGGCGTATGGGTCAGACGACCAGGTCAATCTCACAGGTCGGGACAAACAAAAGCTGCTCATCAAACTCTATGGTGAGAAAGGATTTGACTACGTCGGCAACGACACCCCGGACCGTAAAGTCTGGCTGGTGGCCAGAAATTCCTGGTTCGCTGGGCTAAGCAGTGATCAGCCCCGTTATGCAGACATCCGCTTCGAAAAGAATCTCTCTCACGAGGGGGGGGGATTGCGTGGCGTACTCAAGATGATTCGCCTGCATCAATGGACGAAAAATCTGCTTATTCTGGTACCGCTGTTTCTGGATCAGCAACTAGGCCATCTGTATTCGGTGGCCATGGCCTTGCTTGGGTTTCTGGCCTTCAGCATGATGGCCTCAGCCACCTACATTATCAATGATCTGTTGGACCTCGCCTCCGATAGGCAAAATTCCACCAAGCAACACAGGCCCCTCGCCTGCGGCAGTATTTCGATCAAGCACGGCATAATGGTCAGTGCAGGTTTGTTAGGGGCTGCCGTGTGTCTGGCCCTGATTCTTCCACCCAGCTTCGCCCTGTTGATGCTGGTGTATCTGGTAACCACACTGGCGTATTCATTTGCGCTGAAAAAAGAGGTGATTCTCGACGTCATCACCATTGCGGTATTGCACACACTGCGGATCATTGGTGGAACCCTTGTCATCGAGGCAGAGCACTCGTTCTGGTTGCTCGCATTCTCCGTGTTTATCTTCACCAGTTTTGCGCTTGCCAAGCGGGTAAGTGAATTGACTAACCTTAAAAACGAGGGGCGTGAGGCTGCCAATGGCCGGGGATATTCTGTCGCTGATTTGCCATTGCTGACTTCTGCAGGAGTTGCTGCGGGTTATGTTGCCGTGCTGGTTATTGCCCTGTTCATAAACAGTGAAAAAGTACTGCAGAACTATTCACGCCCCGAAGTTCTGTGGGTATTGTGTCCGGGGTTTCTCTACTGGATAGGTCGCCTTTGGTTGATGACCTCGCGTGGCAAGGTTCATGAGGATCCCATTGTGTATGTGCTCAAGGACCGTGCCAGCCTGTTCACGCTACTGTGTTTTTTAATGGTCGTCTCTATCGGGTTTCTTCTCTAGGGCAATGAGCGCTTATCGATCCTGGGGTATACCAGCAAAAAAAGAGCAGGCGGCGGTTGCGCCGGCATGGCGAAGAGATGCTGGCAGCGTCACCGTTGGAGCCGTGGGCAATCAGAGCAACACCTCTGCCAGCTTTCTTGCGTTCGGTAATGGTCGAAGTTATGGCGATAGTTGCCTGAATTCTCAGGGTACCCTCATAGATACCCGCTACCTCAACAAGATCCTCAGCTTCGATAAGGAGCGGGGCCGGCTATGTGCCGACCCTGGCGTCACCATGCGCGATATCCTTTCAGTGGCGTTGCCTGCTGGATGGTGTGTGCCGGTGAGTCCGGGTACAAGCTTTGTAACGCTCGGTGGCGCTGTCGCCAATGATGTACATGGCAAGAACCATCATGCTCGTGGCTCCTTCGGTCAACATGTTCAATCTTTCACCCTGGTAAAATCCAGCGGCGAAAGTTTCCATTGTTCACCGGAAAGCCATGTTGATTTATACCACGCCAGCATTGGCGGTCTGGGCTTGACTGGCCTTATGCTGAGCATCGAAATATCTCTGATACCGGTGAAAGGTCCGTTAATGGATTGCCTTAACGTGCCGTTTCACGGGCTGGATGAATTCACGGCTCTCAGTGGCACTTACGAGAAAACGCATGAGTACACTGTTGCCTGGCTCGACTGCTTGTCCACGGGTCGTAACGAGGCACGCGGTATTTTAACAGCCGCTAACCACGCGGACGCCGAAGCGCAGTATGTGCGCGCAGATGCCAACCGTTTGAGTGTGCCGTTCAGTTTTCCATCCATGGCACTTAATCGCCTGTCCATCAGTGCCTTCAACTCGCTCTATTATCACGCCAACGCCAGAGCCTCCAGGCAGCAGGAAACCGTGGTTATCGACAAGCTTTTCTATCCACTGGATGCCATCGCTCACTGGAATCGCATCTATGGTTCAAACGGTTTTTATCAGTTCCAGTTTGTAGTCCCGAACGCTGAACGAGCAGCGCTTGTCGAGGTTATGGAACGTATCCGCCGCTCTGGACTGGGCTCGTTCCTGGCGGTACTGAAAATTTTTGGTGCGTCGGTGTCACCGGGCATGTTGTCATTTCCAAGGCCCGGCTTTTGTCTGGCTCTGGATTTTGCATACCGACGTGGCACGACTGAGCGATTGCTCAAAGAGCTTGAAGCGATTGTGATTGCAGCCAGTGGCGCTATTTATCCTGCCAAGGACCGTCTGATGTCAGCGGCGTCATTCGAGGCCTCGTTTCCGAGGGTGCGTGAATTCATGCAGTACACGGATACGGCTTATCAATCTGATTATTGGCAACGTGTTAAACCCCCGGAATTCTAGAACATGTCTGAACGTACGGAAACAATCGTTGTATTCGGTGCAACATCGCATCTGGCACAAGGCTGCTGCAGATTACTGGCAGAAGCGGGTCACGCACTGGTGCTTGTCGGGCGTTCTCCAGAACGACTGGACTCGGTAAAGAATGATCTTGCGGCTCGCGGAGCCACCGTCAGCGTGGTGCAGGCAGATCTTGATGACTTCGATGGGCATGAGTCACTGGTGTCTACCGTGAGCGATGCGGATTCTTTCTGGTTCTTCGCCGGCTCTCTGCCAGACCAGAAACAGTGTGAAAGCACATGGGATGCGACACACGCTGCCATGGTCACTAATGGTATCAGTGCCATTTCGCTGTTGACGCGTCTGGCTAATGTGTGTGAGCAGAGGCGGGCCGGGAGCTTTGTTGTCATCAGTTCGGTGGCTGGCGACAGGGGCAGAAGTTCAAACTATATTTACGGGGCCGCGAAAGGGGCTGTGAGTGTTTTCTGTGAAGGTTTGCGCGGTAGAATGCAACGGGCCGGTGTTGGCGTTCTGGTCATAAAACCCGGATTCTTTATCAGTCCGATGACGGCAGATATAGAGAAAAAGCCGGCTGTTTTGTGGGTTGAGGCAGAGCAGGTAGCCAAGGCGGTCGTAAGCGGCTGGCAAGCGGGTAAGGATGTTGTATATGCGCCCTGGTTCTGGCGGCCTATTATGCGAATCATCCGCGAAGTGCCCACGCGGATATTCAAAAAGCTCAGCATTTAGGAATCTTCAACAAGGCCGGTGAGAATAATGCTGACCAGGTCAACTCACTCATTGTTCATTGTTAAAATAAGGAACGCTTGTTCATGACCAGTTTTATCCCCCTGATACTGTTTACCATTGCGACCAATTTTCTGTCGCAAATATCACTCAAGCACGGCATGACCATCATCCCGCAGTTTGAATTGAATGCCGCAGGGATTTTTGGGGCGTTGCCGTCGGTTGCATTGAATTTTTACGTGGTAGCAGGCCTGGCGCTGATGGTGGTCAGCATGGGTTCACACCTTATCGTGTTGTCCCGGGTAGAGATCAGTTTCGCCTATCCGTTTCTAGGACTATCATTTGTCCTGACAACGCTATATGGACATTACTTTTTATCAGAATCGGTAGGGCTCTGGCGTGTTGCCGGAGTGGCATTCATCATATGCGGTGTTGCGATGGTCGCCAAAAGCGGCTAGCAAGCACGGTAAAATTCGCATTTTCAAGTCAGGATAAAGAATGAAACACATTATTTTCGGTGGCGATGGTTTCCTCGGTACCGAGCTTACCCGATTGCTGGCCGACAAGGGTGAGCAGGTGCTCATCTGTGATGAGAAAAAATCTGAACAGTTCGGGAACTACGACCGGGACGGTGTCACGTACCTGAAAATGGATGTGACTGACAAAGCCACGTTTGCCGCCATTGAGGTTGGCGCTGACGATGTGGTTTACCATTTTGCCGCTCGTTTGCTGGTTCCCATTTTGCCTCGGGCTGAGCGTAAGGACTATTTCTGGCAGGCCCTGTATGTGGGCACCGAAAACGTGCTGCAGTGGATGGAAGAGCAGGGTCTGAAAAATATGGTGTATTACACCACCGACATGGTGTACGGCCATACTCTGGAAAATCCCCGGACCGAAGAGCATCCGCTTGCCCCACTAGGACCCTATGGTGATGCAAAGTATGAAACCGAGAAGCTGGTGGATACCTACCGTGGCAAAGGGTTCAACATTACCCTGTTCCGCCCACGTTTGATCATTGGCCACGGTCGGCTTGGCATTCTGGAAAAGCTGTTTAAGCTCGTCGATATGAACTTGCCAGTGCCCACTATTGGTTCCGGACGTAATTACTATCAGTTCATCTCGGTTACAGATTGTGCACGTGCCTGCATGGCCGCGGTTGAAAAGGGACTGCCCAGCGAAAATTACAATCTGGGGTCCAGTAATCCACCTACGGTAAACGTCTTGCTTAAGAGCCTGATCACCGAGGCCAACAGCAGATCCTTTACCATCCCAACGCCTGCCTTCCTCGTTAAATGGGTGTTGGGTGCCTTCGATGTTATTGGAAAACCTATTATGGACCCCGAGCAGTACCTGATCGCCGATGAAACCTGCGTTCTGGACTGTTCAAAAGCCAAGCGACAACTGGATTGGGAGCCTCTGGATGATGACACTTCCATGTTATTGATAGCGTACAGGGACTACAAGGCAGGCAAATCGCGGCCTATCGAGTAAACTTGTTACTCCAGCGTACCTCCGATCGGTAATTCGAGGGACTCAGCAATGCTTGTAAGGAAATCCTAAAAATGTCTTACCTTAGTTCTCGAATCCTGCGTCGCCGAGTGCAGTACCCCGTCATGCTGTTGTGTCTTGGCGCCATTCTCGGAACCGCACCTGGCGTTTACGCACAAGGCGAACCCGACGGTGGCCGAATAAAGTTGGGAGAGACCGATCTCTATCCTTCTATTCGGCTGGAGTATGGATTAAATGACAATGCTTTTCTCGAGAATGACAACGTCGAAGACACAACCCGAATTTCCCTGCAACCCTCGCTCATCTGGTTTGCATCACAAAAATCAACCAGCCTGCGGGCTGAATACAGAGGAGACTACGCCAGCCACTCAGTGTCAGAACTTGATTATCAAGACCACACCCTGAATTTCCTGGGCCGAAGTGTGCTCGGACGACAATGGCGTGTGGCTACCTCACTGGATGTTAGTCGTCGTAGTTTCGAACTGGGAGCCGAGAGAACCTTTGGTAATGCTCGCCAGATCGGTGAGCCGTTTACATTCAACGATCTTAATTTTGCAGCAGTCGGGACATTCGGTGCTGATAGGGCAAGGGGCAATCTGGACTTCGGTGTCCGGATGCGGCAACTTGACCCTGTGAGTCAAGTAGACTCGGCAGACGATTTTGCCTACAACCGCATTGCACCTTTCGCACTTTTTTCCCTTAGGTTATCCCGGGACACACGACTCACCTTCGAGGCACGGTTCTCGGATTATGATTATGACCTTGACACTCGAGACAGGTCCGAAGCTGCATTCCTGGTCGGTGCAAGGTTCGCCGCTACTGGCCGGCTGACGGGTTCGTTTGAGATTGGCTCGTCTGCAATAAGTTCTGACAACGTATTGATTGATGGAACAAGCGACCTCATTGCTGAAGCAGAAATCGCTTATTCATTAACTGAAGCTGCGTTATTCACCCTGAACGGCTCTCGCAGGATTGACAATGCCACAACATTTAATGCGGCTGAAGGAGACGGTAGAATTCGCAATACCGTGACCTTGCAGTGGGATCAGGAATACTCTGCTCGCGTAGCACACAAGGCATACGTGTTATCAGAGCTGGTTGATCGAAGTTGCCCGTTTCGAGGCTCATCGGAGGCTGAATTCGGTTATGAATTAGGGGTATCGGTTCGCCGGTGGATGGATATTGGCGGTTTTTACCGTAACCAAAGCCGTTCTTTTGACATGTGCCCGGGGCAATTCGACACGGAAATCGACTATGACAATCAGAGAATCGGTGTTTTCATCAATGTAACGCTTTAGTTGAATTACGCCACTCTGGCGTTGTAATTTTGACGCCAAAGGTTGTTGTAGGTTCTGTAATCACCATACTCCGCGTTGAAAAAGACTTGAAATAGCCCTGTAAATTTGTGATACACAGCCCAAATTGGCCCGTGACGCTGATGTTTAAAGGCATTGCAGTGCTGCATTCAGAGCACAGTGCAAAAATGTGTCCTAAAATACGGCGCATAAAATCATAATCCAACCAACCGACATGCATCTCGCAACTTATGAGCTGCGTTTACTGTCATAGCAGCAACGTTAATCAGTGGTCATATTCCAGTCTGGCTTTCAATCGCTTTTGTTAGAATGCGACGAGCCGCGGTATTTTCCGTGCTTTTATCCAGTAAATTTGTGCATCCAGTAACTTTCGCGTTTCATCGAGGCAAATGAAGACTCTACTCTCTAAACTGCTTTTCCCCCCCATCCTGATCACGGTATTTCTGTTTTCGCTCGCCGGTCATGCTCAGGACAATGAGTACCGGCTTGATCGAGGTGACCGGATTTCAATTCTGGTATTTGATGAGCCGGATCTGACACTGGAAGCCGAGGTCGGCGCCAATGGCATCATCAACTATTCCTATCTGGGAGACATCCGTATAGCGGGGCGGACCACGCAAGAACTGGAGCAAACCCTCACGGAGCGGCTCCAGGATGGATATCTGGTAAACCCATCGGTCAACGTCACTATTATAGAGTACCGGCCTTTCTACATTAACGGCGAAGTGCGGTCGCCGGGTAGTTATCCATTCGAGCAAGGTCTCACCACCGAAAAGGCCATTGCACTGGCAGGTGGTCTTACAGACCGCGCCTCTACGAGAAAGATTTTTGTACTTCGCAATGCTGACAGTCCCAACGCGACAGGCAAGCAGGAGAAGTTGAGTATGAGCGGTAGAGTATTTCCTGGCGATATCGTGACCATCAAAGAGGGCTTTTTCTGATGAATAGTCGGACCCAAGAATTACACATGGACGACTTTGACGATGTCGACGGTGGAGAAGATGAAAATCGCTCCATGGCAGACCAGATCGACTTACAGCATTACCTTCGGGTGCTGCGAAAGCACAAGTGGCCTATCGTTCTTTTTACCGCTCTCATAACCGGGCTGGCAGGCTATTACGCCTATACCGCTACACCGATATACAGCGCCTCTTCTACGCTGCTTATCGAGCAGCAACAGATGAATGTTGTATCCATTGAAGAATTGTACGGTGTTGACAACAAAAACTCGGACTACTACCAGACACAGTACGAAATTCTCAAATCCAGAACGCTTGCGATAAAAGTCATCGATTCTCTGGACATGTGGCGCGACGAGGAGTTGTACTACCCATCAGAAGGCGGTGTCAGTGATGTTTCTGAAGCAACGAACAATGCAGGAATAGTCGTTGCAGACGGTCAATCGATGAGCGATGGGGCTCAGCCCATGGCTGATGGAACCCAGGCAGTCTCTGAAGATCAGTACTCACGTCTTCCCAGTCGGTTTAATGGGGCCATCATTGCTTTGGCACCCAGTGCTCAAGGGTTGTCTACGAGAGAGAAAGAAGCCGTTGTTGGCCGATACATGGCGAAATCCGGCGTTACACCGGTAAGAAACACCAAGCTGGTCAAACTGTCTTACCAGTCAACGAGCCCTACGAAAGCGGCCCTGGTCGCCAATACGGTTGGTGAGCAATACATCGAGAGCTATCTCGATTCAAAAATGGAACTGACGACCAAGGCGTCTGCCTGGCTGCAGGAACGGTTGCAATCACTCAAGGCAACACTCGACGAGTCCGAGCAACGCCTGTTGAATTTCAAGCAGGAAAACGGTCTGGTGGATGTTGACGGAAGCGTCGGTAGACTTAATGAAACTCAACTTATTCTGTTGACAACTGAATTGTCTCAAGCGCGCTCAGAGTTGTCTGATGCCGAAGATCTGTTCCGGGATGTTCAGGCATCCAGCGGCAATCCTGATCTCCTTCGTTCAGTGACCACGGTTCAGGCTGACCCTCTGGTTAGAGAGACTCAGACACAGCTTGGCCAGGCGCAACGAAACCTGGATGAGCTACTTAATCGATACGGTGAACGTCACCCGCGAGTGGTTGACGCAAAATCACAACTCAATACTCTGAACTCTACTCTGGAAGGGCACCTACAGCGTGTTTCCCAGTCAGTGAGCAAGGATGTGCAACTGCTACGCCAGCGAGTTGCCTCTATTGAAAGCCAGTTGGGTGCGGGCAAACAAGAGATTCAGTTGCTGGGCACAAAGAAGTTTGCCCTCGATGCCATGGAGCGTGAAGCTGCCACCAATCGCGATATTTACGACACGTTTTTCAGCCGCATGTCGGAAGCCCGGTCAGCAGATGGATTGGAGACCGCCAATGCCCGGATCTCGGACTATGCAGTCCCTGCAAATTATCCCATTAAGCCAAAGAAGCAATTGATTATCGCGCTTGCTGCTCTGGCCTCTCTGGTCTTGTCCATGCTGATGGCATTTCTGTACGAACAAATGGATGACACCGTCAAGGGCGTTGACGATGTTGAAAGAAAGGTCGGTGTTAACCTGCTTGGAATCATGCCGTTGCTGAAAGGTGGCCTCTTGTCAAGAGAGCGGAAGCTGCCGCTTAATCCGCTGGAGATCGAAGATAAGAAGGGCACTTTTGTAGAGTCGATCAACACCATCCGTACGGCGTTATTCCTCCGTTCTAAAGAGCAGGATACCCAGGTGATCATGATTACTTCATCAATTCCCGGTGAAGGTAAATCAACCACCTCAATTAACCTTGCCCACGCGTTTGGCCAGATGGAGAAAACCCTGCTGATCGATTGCGATATGCGCAGGCCAACGGTCGGCAGCGCTGCCGGTATGCCATCAAACTGCCCTGGTCTATCTAACCTGATCTCGCGCAGTCAGCCTGCAAAGGCGTGTGTCCAGAAAGGCGCATTTGGTGGTTCGATGGATATTATTACCGCCGGCCCTATGCCTGAGAATCCTCTGGAGATTTTATCCTCAGAACGGTTCAAGACTGTCATAACTCAGTTGCGAAATCACTATGACAGAATCATCATTGACTCGGCTCCGACTCAAGCTGTATCTGACGCGTTGGTACTAAGCAAAGTGTGTGATGCGGTTGTTTATTGCGTCAAATCGCACAGCACTTCCATCAATCTGGTCAAGCGTGGTGTGCAGCGATTGCAACACGTCAAAGCCAAGATTGCAGGTTCTGTCATGACACAAGTTGATATGGACAAGCTCGTCAGCTATGGCGGTGATTACTACTACCAGGGCTACTACGACTACTACGGCTACACGGATAAAGACTCAGAAGGTGGCGAAGGTCGTGGACGTCTGCACCTTAGTCCGGACCAGGTGCGAGAAATGCGTGACGATGACGAGATGTTTGACTTTGGTCTGGAGACACGATCCACCAACAGCTCTAACGTTGAAGACGTGTTTGACCTGACGATGGATCTCGGCGAGCCTACACGGCCTGCGCGTAAATCAGCCGGATTAGACATTATCTAAACGGGCGTGTTTTGTTCAAGTAATAGCAAAGGGCCGGGCATTTGCCCCGGCTCTTTTGCGTTGTGGCCTTTCGAATTTTCACCGGCACTGAGAGATGAGGGGGCACTTACAACCTAATTGCGCGCGTAGATATCCTCGTAGCGCACGATATCATCCTCGCCCAGATAGGTACCCGTCTGCACTTCGATCAGGACCATCGGCAGTTTTCCGGGGTTCTCCATTCTGTGTACTGCACCCAGCGGAATGTATACCGATTCGTTTTCGGTCACCAGTTTGACGTCATCATCAATGGTAACCTTGGCTGTACCGGCTACGACAATCCAATGCTCTGATCGATGAAAATGGCTCTGCAATGACAAGCACCCACCGGGTTTGACCACAATCCGTTTCACCTGAAATCTATCGGATAACGCCAGCGTTTCATACCAGCCCCATGGGCGGTTATCACGGGAAAAATCCTCGGCTTGCTTTACCCTGTTTTCCTTGAGAATAGTCACTGCCTGCTTGACGTTTTGCGCACAGCTGGTATCTGCGACCAGAACAGCGTCGGGCATGGCAACCACGAGTATGTTCTCCAGTCCAATACCCACCACTTGTTGAGAATCCGACTCTGCGCGAAGCATCGAGTTCTTGCAATCAATTGCGGTAGATGCACCGGTTAGCACCATGCCATTGTCATCTGACGGGAGTTCCCGATGAATGGCTTGCCAATCACCCAGATCTGACCAGGCACCGGTGTACGGGGCAACCGTGAGATTGTCTGCCTTTTCCATAATGGCGTAGTCAATGGAGATGGATGGCAGCTTTTCCCATGCCGCGCTTTCCAGTCGCGTAAAATCAAGATCGTTTTGCGCGTTGTCCAGTGACAGCCGCACCCCATTGAGTATCTCCGGTGCCTGTTCTTCAAAAGCCTTGATCAGAGATTTACCCGAGAACAGAAAGATGCCTGCATTCCAGAGGTATCCGCCTGAGTCAAGCATAACCTGAGCATCAGTGGAAGAGGGTTTTTCCACAAAGGCTTCTAGCTCACGAAGACTGTGTTCGATCGCTTTTCCCAGTTTCAGATAACCGTAACCGGTTTCTGCCCGGTCAGGTTCGATGCCGAAAGTCACCAGATTGCCGGCAGACGCTGAAGCCTCAGCACGTCTTATGGTTTCCTGAAATGCCGCAACGTCCGGAATAAGATGGTCTGTAGGTGCTACCAGCAATATCGCATCAGGGTTTTGCTGCATAACCCGCAATGTTGCTGCAAGAATGGCAGGCGCTGTGTTTTTGCTGCTGGGTTCTACCAGTAGTGTATCGCTCGCAAGGTCCATTTCGTGTAATTGTTCCGATGCGATGAATCGATAGGCCTCGGCAGTCACAATCGTTGGTGGCTTGAATCCGGGACCAACCGTGCGCAATGCGCTTTGCTGGTACAGCGTATGGTCTCCCCACGTTACAGAGAACTGTTTAGGGTAGCTTTTTCGCGACAACGGCCACAGACGTGTACCTGCACCACCGCATAAGAGAACTGGAAAGATGTCCTTCACCGACAGATTACCTCTGAATGGGTTTATTTTTCCATCACCTTGGGTTCGATACTCAAGGTAATGTTGTATGCGTCAGATACCGCGCTGATAATCTCTGTCGCTAACGCCATGATTTGTTCACCACTCCCTGAGCCGGTATTGATCAGAACCAATGCTTGTGCATCATGCACGCCAACACCGTCTCTCACCATACCTTTAAAGCCCAGATTATCGATCAGCCAGGCAGCTGCCAGCTTGTAGCTGCCATCTGACTGTGTGTAGAAAGGTAGCTGGGGGTGGCTCGTTTGCAGGCGCTGCAGGTGCTCGGGCGTGACTACCGGGTTATGAAAAAAACTCCCCGCATTGCCGATGTTGGCGGGATCTGGCAGGCGTGATTGACGAATGGCTATAACCGATTCGCTGATCTGAAGTGCTGTGGGCTGTGTAAGGTCTCTGGCCAGCAGGTGCTGGTGTAACGTCTTGTAGGAGGTTTGCAGTGGATGCCGCTCGCCGAGTATGAATTGTACCTCACTGATAATGAAGTCATCAGGGTGTTCCTTGAAGGTGCTGTGTCGGTAGCTGAAACTGCAGTCATGTGCAGTCATGCTGACCCATTGCAGGGTCGGTATGTGGAACGCTCTTACCCGGTGAATGCGCTCTTTAACCTCAACACCATAGGCACCGATGTTTTGTACCGGTGCTGCACCTACCGAGCCCGGAATCAGGCTCAGGTTTTCCAGCCCTGTCACTCCCATGGCCAAAGTGTCTGTCACCAGTGAGTGCCAGTTAACCCCGGCACTGGCGGTTACCAGTGTCGTATGGCTGTCTTGCGTTAACGGCGTAACAGTTTGGTCCGTGAGCTGGATAACCAACCCGGGTATATCGTCGACAATGACAAGATTGCTGCCTCCACCGAGAACAAACAGAGGCAACTGCGCATAGGCTGCATAGCGCACAGCTTCCTCAATTTCCTGTTCCGAGTGTACATGCGCGAACAGCTCGGCTCGTTGATCGAACCTGAAGGTATTGAGATTTTTGAGAGACTTGAGTTTCTCAAACGTAAGGGCCATAACCGAGTGCGCCGTTTTGGAATATGCAAAAGTCTAGCTTGCCACAGACGGGGGTGTGGCTGGAATGGGTCTGGTGGTGGCTGCCACTACCCGAGGCCATGCCAGACTTAACGTTAACGAGCGACTGATCAACAGAACAAAATAGGCGACCCATATACCGGTATTTGCAAGGGCAGGGACCGCAACGCTTGCTGTTGCCATGAACACCGCCAATGATATCAACATCCCGTTGCGCATACTGGCTGTCTGCGTGGCGCCAATGAAAATGCCGTCCAGAAGAAAACTCCATATACCGATCAGCGGCGCAAACACAACCCAGGGTAGCCACTGTGCGGCCGTCTGGCGCGTCTGATCATCGGTTGTCAGCAGGGCGATGATGGATGGTCCTCCCAGTGCAAAAACCAAAGCAAACACGAGCGCTGCTACTGCCCCCAAGTCCACCGCTGCGCGCGTTGCGCGTAGTAGCAGCGGTTTGCTCTTGCGACCAACGGCAAAGCCTGTTAACGCTTCGCAGGCATCTGAAAAACCATCCATGCAATGCGCGGCAAAATGCACCATATGCAGCAGTACTGTATTGGCGGCAAGAATGACAACACCCTGACGACTGCTTAATACGGTCATCCAGTAGAAGGCAAACGTCAGGCACAGCGTGCGAATAAACAGATCCCGACTGATTCGGAAGTAGCGTAATAGCTCATCGCGGCTGAACAGCCAGTGTCTGATGGCCCCTTCGGCAAGCGCAGTCTTGATAAGGTGCCTGAGCAGCCACAGTCCGGTAAACAGCGTGATGTACTCACTGATTACTGTTGCCAGCGCCACACCGCTGATATCCATCGACGTATAGCGAAAGAAACCGATGTTGAGTGCCAGGTTCAACAAATTCAGCAATATTTGCAGCGCCAGCACGACGCGCATTTTTTGTAACCCTATCAGCGTGCCGAGAATCGCGTAATTGAGCAGGGTGGCTGGCGCAGAAAAAATCCGTACATGAAAGTAGCGGGCGGTCAGTTCCTGCCACTGGGAATTATCTTCCATTGCGGCAAGACCCAGGCTCAACAGCGGAACCTGAAGTATCAGCAGCGCCAGACTGAACAAGCAGCCCAGCAGCAGGGCTCGAACACAGATACGCCCGACGCTACCGTGTTTGTCCGTACCATAGGCCTGGGCAACCAGACCACCGGTGGCCATCCGAAGAAAGCCGAACACCCAATAGATGCTGCTGAAAATGACCGCGCCAACAGCGGTTGCTGCTACCCATTCGGGCGAACCCATGCGGCCCATGACGGCTGTGTCGACAATGCCCACCAGCGGCACGGTGCTATTGGATATCATGACGGGTACAGCGAGCCCAAGTACGTGCCTGCGCCATTGGCCAGGCGTTGCTGTCTCGTTCAGCACGGTGCAGGTACCGGGCAACGTGTGTTTAAAGCGAGCATAAAAAAAGCGCTGTAGCTGCCCGTCGGATATCGATGGCAACCACAGCGCTTAATGAAGCGCGGTGCCGGCGTTACGCTGACTGTACAGCCTTTAATGCAACAGCGGAGGCATGTTTGCCAGGTCGCCCGATGCAGTCATAGACAAAGCCCTGCTCAATCATCTGCTCCGGGGTGTAGAGGTTACGTCCGTCTATCACCAGCGGGTTGTTTAGCGCTTTTTTAAGAACATCAAAGTTAGGACTTCTGAATTCACGCCATTCGGTATTGATCAGTAATGCATCGCAACCTTCAACAGTGTCCTGCGCTGTGCCTACCAGCTCCAGACGCTTTTCGTTCGGGTAGAAGTGGCGCATCTCTTTCATGGCAACAGGATCATAGGCGCGCACCGTACCCCCATGTTCAAAGATGGATTCTATAAGCACGCGACTTGGCGCTTCGCGCAGGTCGTCGGTGTTGGGTTTGAACGATAAACCCCAAATCGCAAATTTCCTGCCCTCGATGTTATTGTCGAAATGTTTCATCAGTTTTTCGAACAGCACATGCTTCTGACGGTCATTAACGGCATCGACCGATTGCAGCAGTTGCGCCTCGTAGTTGTTTTCGCGGGCTGTGGCAATCAGTGCCTTGACGTCCTTGGGGAAGCAAGATCCGCCATAGCCACATCCGGGGTAGATAAAGTGATAACCGATGCGTGGATCAGAGCCGATACCGACGCGAACATCTTCGATATCAGCGCCCAGACGATCAGCAATATTGGACAGCTCGTTCATGAAACTGATTTTGGTTGCCAGCAAGGAGTTAGCGGCATACTTGGTAAGCTCGGACGACTTACGACTCATGAACACGAGCCGGTCACGGCGGTTTCTGCAGAACGGTGCGTATAGCTCGCGCATCACATCCGCGGCGTGCTCATCATCGGTACCGATAACAATGCGATCTGGCTTCATAAAATCTTCAATTGCAGCGCCTTCTTTGAGGAACTCAGGATTTGACACCACTGCATAGGGGATAGTCAGACCGCGGGTTTTCAGTCCGTCAGCGATGACCTTTTCCACCATGTCGCCGGTACCGACGGGCACTGTGGATTTGTTAACCACAATCTTTTTATCGGTCATGCGCTCGGCAATAGTCTGGGCAACCGCAGCCACGTACTGCATATCGGCTGAACCATCCTCGTCGGGAGGAGTGCCAACGGCGATGAACTGTACATCGCTATGGGCGACTGCTGCGTCCATGTTGGTGGTGAAATCAAGCCGCTGTGATTCAACGTTGCGCTTGATAACATCATCCAGACCCGGCTCAAAAATGGGAATAATACCCTTCTTGAGGTTGGCAACTTTGGTCTCATCGACGTCCACGCACAAGACTTCATTGCCAACATCAGCAATAAGAGCGCCGGTGACCAGACCAACGTAGCCGGATCCGTAAATGGTTATCTTCATTTTCTATCCTTTTTTAGTGTGCCGATCCTTGCGAGGCTGCATGGGTGCAGTCGTGGAGCGGCCTTGGAACCACAATGCGTCGCACACATGTCATAGGGCGCATGCATACGGTATTAACAAATCGCGCGCGTAGTGTAACGTGCATGGGCGAGCACCCTTTGTGATCATCCCGAAATAGTGAGCGTGAATCGTGCCATAGTAATTGCCCTGTTTACTGATATCCACCATCGAAGTTGCACAATGTTTACCTTTTGGTCAATTTCAACTCAGGCACGACTTTATTCAGGCAGAAGTATAGACGTCGATGTATTGACTGTTGGTGTGCGGATATCAATAGCCTGATGATAATCCGGCAATTAGCGTTCAGTTTTTGTCTGAACGATGTTGTCCCACCAGCATCTCGCGCTTGCCCGGCGGCCCTGGCAATTTTTTGACGATCAGGTTGGCGGCTAACATGGCTCGCCGCACATCACCTTTAGCCGAGTACGTACTCATTGAACCGTCCAGAGACAGTACGCCGGCAAGCGTATCGATGAATGCAGGATTCCAGCATTCGGCATTGGTATCCGGACTGAAGGCATCAAGATAGATTGCGTGAAAGTCGTTGTCGCCGAGTGTTTGCAGATTTGCCCTTGTCGCATCCTCGAGATGAATAACAAGCTGGATGTTGTCGGCCAGTGGAAACCTGTGCGTGATGCTATTGTGTGCAGAGTACTCGCGTCGCTTATGCATTTGCTTGACACCCTGCAGTAGTGCATCGAATACTTTCCTGTCTGACATCAACGACGCATACCCAAGGTTCATGATGGTTTCCGGGGTTACCAGATCATGCTCAAAACTGTGAAAGACTAGCGGGGTGCCAGATTGTCGGGCAAGATCAGCTGTCAACAGGGCATTAAGCCCAAGGCCAAAGCCGATTTCCAGAATACGCGTGGGCAGGCCTTGCTCGAGCCTGTTGCTGACGCCGGTGGCGTTCAGAAATACATGGCGGGCCTCTGTCAGTGCACCAAAGGTGGAATGATAGGTCTCCCCATAGCGTTGGCTGTTGAGGGTACACGAGCCGTCAGCGGTGAGCACCGCCTCATTCACCATCGTATGCGTATGCTGGCGCAAACGTACCACACAGGCGCTTAGCAGTCAGACAGGCGCTCTCGCAGTCGCTCAATGCGTTCAAGGTACACCTTGGAACTTCGAGGCATGGGCACGCGCGCCCGCGCTATCCAGTTAATGAGGTTTCGGCCAGCTACCAGTGTCTTCTGAGCCTCCTCCATGACGTATTGGCACTCTCTTGAGCAGTTGGGCTGGATGCGTGGCTTGACGGCTGCCAGAGTTTCTCCGGCGGCAACAAACTGTGGCCAGATATCGAAAATATGTACATCAGACTTCATGGTTTCGCACTCATGCCTGGCCGCGGTGGCATAGGCGTCGATCAATGGCGCAATCTCGGAGAATTCGGGGCGTGAGCAAAACGTGTCTTTCATGAGATTGGCCAGTTTGTCGATACCAGCCATGGCCTGTGCGACCTTGATGAAACGGGACTCATAGTACGAGGTTATCGGTAGGGTAAAGGCTCTGAACGGTTCACCCCAGACCTCATCAATCCCTTCTTCACCGCTGAAGTGCCTCACTTCCATACCCAGTTCCAGCGCTTCTTTGAAATAGTCTCCACAGGCGCGCATGAGCTCGTTGTCGCGACTGATGCGTACGCCTTTTTCTTCCAGCTCCACAATGGCGGTGAAGATATCGGTAGCCCGGTTGAACAGCGCACCTGCCAGCATGGCAGCATTTACACGCTTGAGTGCCGGGTCCGTCTGGTTGTTGTAGTACCTGCGGGCGGTATCAAGACGCTCCCCAGGGGTGTTGATGCCGGGCTCTGTGTGATGAAAAGCGCGACGGGTGAGGTTGTCTATCAGGGTCTTGCGGGAGGTCAGCGACTCTTCCAGTGGTTCGTAATAGCGAACCCAGTAGCCGTGATAGTAGATGTACTCGGCGCCGTCGGCGTTACGCCGTGTGCCGTTTTCCAGCTCGGGAGTCTGTATGGGGGCTTTGGGTTGATAGGCTCTGGAAGGACTACAACTCGCCTGGACTAATGGCATGTAACACCGGTGTAACTACGTCAGTGAGCGAAGTATAACTAGATGGAAAGGCAATGCTGTCTATTGACCGAAACATTTCACCATCATTTTACAAAGTCATAGTGCAAGAGATACGCTGCAATTATCAGTCAAGCTCTGCCTTGTTGATCTATCCCCTTGAAAAGAGGACGATTTGCACGATCAATATAGGTGTGATTTCAATCAC
The DNA here is from genome assembly GCA_045106195.1 of Granulosicoccus sp. Classification (GTDB taxonomy): domain Bacteria; phylum Pseudomonadota; class Gammaproteobacteria; order Granulosicoccales; family Granulosicoccaceae; genus Granulosicoccus. The sequence continues at coordinate 271,330 of JBGCEH010000006.1, read as the reverse complement.
GAATTGAATTTTATTACCATTTTCAAAAAACACCGATCCTGAGTGATAATCGTCATGACGGGCAGCATTCGTCATGTCCAGACGCGGCCATCATCCTCGCGAAGTCGGAAATCCACCCCTCATTGAACGGACTTACCAACCCGTGCAATCACGACAGCCCTCAACGGCCGCGGATATCCCTCTACCGTTTTACTCACGTCTTCCGCATCCAGTGCCTGAGCCAGCGAGTGTGACGTCATCCAGTCAGTCGAGCGCTGCTCTTTACGGCTGGTAATACTGACATCGGCTACCTTGATAATTTCAAGGCCTGCCGCCTCTATCCAGTGACAGAGGCGCAAAACACTGGGTAATTCATAAATGTTGCGCATATTGGCGTACCGACCTTCAATGGGCAGGGAGAAGTCTGTCTCACCCGGAGCCACCAGAGTCTCCAGCACCAGTTCTCCTGATGCTGTCATCGATGAGACCAGCTCGCGCAAATGCGCGTGAGGATCGCGACGATGATAGAGCACGCCCATCGAGAATACGGTATCAAAGCTGCCCATGTTCCGGGGCAATGCTTCCATCGGCAAGGGCAGCAGGTGTACGTAATTGTCCTGAATGAAGTGCTGCGTGGCTTCAAACTGTTTGACATACAACAGGCTGGGGTCAATGCCCACTACCATGGCCGCGCCCGCCTTGCGCATTCGCCATAAGTGATACCCGCTACCGCAGCCAACATCCAGAACGCAGCGGTCTGTCAATTTACTGATATGTGGCTCAAGCCGATCCCATTTCCAGTCCGACCGCCACTCTGTTTCTATATCAATTGAACCAAAACGGAACGGCCCCTTGCGCCATGGCATAAGTGCCTGCAATGCACTTTTTAACGATGCCTGTTGGGGGCTGTCGTCGCATGGAAAATCAATAACGATTGCGCCATCAACAATACTGCACGAACAGGCTTCAGTCACTGGCAACGCCGCTACTGCTGCCTCCCATCCCGGTAGGTGTCCATGCTTCAACGCATGCCCTTGGTTTTCGACGGCAAGCGCAAGTGCGTCAGCAAATGTCTCCAGCGGTGTGGCTTGAAGTGCCTCGATAAAGGCCTGACTGTTAAAGACGTAGATGGACATGGCGTCTTTATTCTAGGAAGCCTTGATAGCAATTAACGATGCAAAGTTGAAGCATTGAAACCAAACACTAACGTGCGAAAACCCTGCATTGGTTAATCGCTCGTGATGAGTGGTCAAGGTATCCGGAATCAACACGTTTTCCAGTGCTGTTCTCTTCTGGCTTATCTCCAGATCGGAATAGCCATTGGCACTTTTAAAAGCGTGGTACATCTCAATGTGCAGCTCGTTAAGTACCGGTTCGGAAAATGCCACCTTCTCGCTGAGTATAAAAACGCCACCCGGTTTCAACGCATCAGCGATCTTCTGCATCAAGGTTTCGCGTGCAAGAACATCAACAAACTGCAACGTAAAATTCATGGCGACCACCGAAGCATTTTCCAGTGGATGAGTTTCAAGATCGGCTTCGTGGACAAAAACTGGAATACCGGTATTTGCCGCCGATGACGAAGAATTCTCAACCAGCTGACGACTGGCCTCTACCATGGCCGAAGAGTTATCAATGGCATGTATTTCACAGCCATGAGTCTGCGAAGGATTGCAGTTCGTCATCGCATCACGCATGGAGATGGCAGTGGCACCCAACGACGATCCCAGATCATAGATGTGCGTATCGGGTTGCACATAGCGACTGGCCAGCAGCGCAGACTGCGTAATAATGGATTCGTAACCAGGAACCGAACGCCTCAGCATGTCAGGAAACACATCCACAACAGCCTGATTGAATTTGAAGCGCTCGATATCCCCCAACGGGTTTGCGAACAGTGAGTCTTTAGCTACCATGTAGTCATTATCGCATGCTAGTCACTTCATTCCCGCGAACTTCCCGTCAACCCCGCGAATGTCCCATCTTCCCCGCATTCGCCGGGATAACACGTGTAGGTCAATTCCACCATGCAATCCTCCCCATCCTCCGAGTTCTGGTCTGGCGCCCGCGACACCATTCCGGTCATTGTCGGGGCCATTCCATTTGGCATAATCTTTGGTGCGCTGGCGATCAGTGCCGGGCTTTCCGTTTATGCAACTCTGGGTATGAGCCTGATTGTATTTGCGGGTTCTTCCCAGTTTGTCGCGGCAGGTCTTGTCGCCCAGGGGGCAGGGGTTCTGGTTATCGTCCTCACCACCTTTGTGATAAATCTGCGTCATGGTTTGTATTCCGCATCTCTCGGCCCCTACCTGTCGAGGCAATCACAGCGATGGTTGTTGCCACTGGCGTTCTGGCTGACTGACGAGACGTACGCGGTGGTCGTGCAGCGTTACGCGCGAGCAGATAACTCGCCTCACAAACAGTGGTATCACCTGGGATCATCGATCGCCATGTACGTGAACTGGCAGGTGTGTACCGTAATCGGCATTGTCGCAGGTACTCAATTGCAGGGTATGAGTCAGTGGGGGTTGGAGTTCGCCATGATCGTGACGTTCATCGGCATCGTGGTGCCCTTGCTGAAGACTGTGCCTATGCTGGCTTGTGCGATTGCTGCAGGTGCTGTCTCTTTCTGGCTTCGTGACTGGCCGAATCAGGCGGGACTGATGCTGGGCGCTTTAGCAGCGATTGCTGTCGCGATGCTGCTCGACGAGGGTGACAATAATGGTGACAACAGGGAGACAACATCGTGAGTTACTGGCAGGAAGTCATGCTCATTACAGGCATGATGGTAGCGACCTTTGGTGTCCGCTACCCGATTCTGGCACTGAGCGGCAGAATCCGCATGCCGCCATTACTCATCAAAGCACTGGGCTATGTACCAGTGGCCGTACTCAGTGCCATCACCGTACCCATGATGCTGGCACCCAGGGGCGAGTTGTCGCTGACTCTACAAAACGAGTATCTGGTGGCAGGCGTCGCTGCCATCGTGTTCGTTGCGCTAACCCGGCACCTGCTGTGGACCATCATTCTGGGCATGGCCCTGTTTCTGGCGCTACGTTTTTTACTGTAGCGCCAGGAAAACGCGGGCATGGGGAGATCTCAGCTGAAACGTGATTCCAGAGTGTCGTACAAGGTATTCATTAGCGACTCAGTGGTATCCCAATCGATGCAGGCATCGGTAATGGAGACGCCATACTCGAGATTGGCCGGATCCTTCAGTTTCTGATTACCCGCATTCAGGTGTGATTCGAGCATGATGCCAATAATCGATTCATTACCATCAGCCAGTTGGGCAGCCACGTTCTTTGCGACCAGCGGCTGGCGCGTGTGGTCCTTGTTCGCGTTGGCGTGTGCGCAATCGATCATGATGCGTGGTGGTAGAGAGGCAGCTTTCATGGCCTCTTCGGTGAGGGACACATGGACTGAATCGTAGTTGGGTCCTTTGCCGCCACGCAGGATGATGTGGCCGTAGGCGTTACCACGCGTCTTGAGCACAGTGGCCTGACCGCGGCTGTCGATACCGAGAAAACTGTGAGGATTAGCGGCAGATTGCATGGCATTGATGGCGACATCAAGTCCACCATCGGTGCCGTTCTTGAACCCGACTGCCGTTGACAGGCCACTGGACATTTCGCGATGGGTTTGCGATTCAGTGGTACGCGCCCCGATAGCTGACCAGGTGAACAGATCCGACAGGTACTGGGGGCTGATGGGGTCGAGGGCTTCGGTGCCGGTAGGCATTCCCAGCTCCGCAAGCCAGACAAGTAGCTCGCGCGCTCTGGACAGGCCTGCCTCGATATCGAAGCTGTCGTCAAGATGGGGATCGTTGATCAGTCCTTTCCAGCCAACGGTGGTTCTCGGTTTTTCAAAATAGACACGCATGACCAACTCGATGCGATCTGATACCTGCTCACGCAAAGTCATCAGGCGGGCTGCATATTCCTGAACAGCCTCCACGTCGTGGACAGAGCAGGGGCCTACGACTGCCAGGAGTCGCTTGTCTTTGCCATCGAGGATGGCTTCGACACTGGCTCGTCCAGCTTCGACGGTTTGTGTGGCTTTCTCGGAGCGCGGATAACTCTTGTGCAGCTGATCTGGCGAGATCAGGGTCTGCTCACTGAGGATGTTGGTATTGGACAGCGGCCGGTTTAGCTGCGTTACGGTTGAACTCTGGCTCATTGCGGGACGTACGCTCGATATTCAAATCAAAATGGGACCGCAAAGGTACACCCACAAGCGCCTTACGTATACCCCGGATTTTGATCGTTGATATCCTGGACCGGATTTCAGGCACTCATCAAGACACAGCCTTGTCCGCCACGCTGGCAGTTCTGAGCGTAGGGATAGCATCGCCTGAACGTTCCGCAGCCTTTCGTTTCTCTATGATTGACATGGCGTTGCGAAGGGAAGCCGCTACCTTCTTGTACTGGGCTTCAACACGCTGCCTCTCGGCACGCTCACGTCTGGCCAGTTTTTCGGCGTGTTTCTGGGCGGTACGCGCACTACGCATCACCTTGATAGCATCGCGCGTCAATGTGCGTGTCTGATCATGGGCTTCGCGTTCAGATTCAATGGATGCCTGTTGGGCAATAACCAGTCTTTGGAGTCGGCTTTTGTCTTTTGTCAGCGATGCAACCAGTTCAGAGATTTGCCCGGTGCTGAGCTTGGAAATATCTGAAGGACTGGTTGCTGAAGGAATCATTGCCTTGTCCTCGACCACCTTGCTTCCCCGATTCTTTCTTGCCGCCTCGCCCGGGTCTTCGTCATCAGGCGCAACGAAGCCTCGTGAATCCAGATCGTGAGACTGAACAAATTTGGAGACTCGCGCCATTTGCTCCTGAACGTCGCGTGAGGTATCGGTTTCTGCGTGGGGACCGTTAGAAGAATTTGCTTTATTTGCAAAAACGGTTAAATCGGGCGCTTTTGGAGAATCTTTATCTGTATCGGATCGCTTCGAGGAAGCAGTGCCTGATGCCCGGCGCAATCCTTGGCTGTTGGTACGCTTTACTCTTTTTTTGCCGGTAGGTGCTGGGGCTTCTGCAATTGAAGCATTGTCGTAATCTGAGCTTCGATTGTTTTGGGAAGTTTCCTCATCCCGACCATCGCCATGCCGTGTGTATAGCACCCAGTGAACAATACATGCAGGGATCATGATCAGCGCTGTGAAAAACAGGCCCTGAATGACTATATTCATGCCTTCGATTGGAAATAATTCGGTAAAGACAGTGGCAAGTAACAAGGCGACGACCGCAATACGCCCACGAATAATTCGTCGACGTCGCCGGCTCTTCCAACTATTTGACAGCGAGAGGTCCTTGGTGAACAGAGGAAATAGAATGGATAGTGCCAATGCAATCAGTGGCAGTATCAGAATCTGATGATATTGAGACATAAGATGCTTCTTGTGAAAGGGCTTGTGGGCTGGCTAGCCCTTGCTGAGCAAACGAACGGCTTTATCGTTGTTTGCCCGGATCATCATTTACGCTTGTCTGGAATTATCAACTGCTGAGATCTGCTGTCAATCACCAGAGGAAAAGAACTGTGACAAACATATCATTACAATGAGAAGGGTTTGGCAGACCTCGGCAGGTTTCACATGTTTTCTGGCGGCACAATTGATAGCCTCGTAACAAATTTTTACATTGTTACGATTAATCATGCATAACGGTCTTACCCGACAGGAAGTCTAGCGCTCAACCAGTTCCAAACCGGCCTTTGCACTGATCAATGAAGCCCGTCCCTCCAGCAGCGCGGCCAGATCTGCCCCTAAAAGAGGATCACGCCACCCTTTAAGCGCGCTACGTCCGTCACCGGTGACCATTTTCTCCAGTGTTTTCTGGGGTGCCAGAAGTCCTGGTGCAATGTTGAGTTCGTGTGCGCGTTGATGGACCCAGGCATTGAGCAGCTGCAATCTGGCAAGATTGGTGGCATTAAGTTTCTGTTTTTTTGAAAAAGGCGGTAGCGGTTCAGGGGTTGCGCCACGTCCATTGGCTATGATGGCTAATAATTCATTGCCAAAACGTTCTCGAGTCTTTCTGTCCAGGCTACGAATATGATCCAGCTCCTTATCGCTGTCGGGACGCTGCTGTGCCAGAGTCAGCAGGATATCGTCCTTTAGCAGCCAGTTGCGTGGCTGATTGAGCTCGCGGGCTTTTATCTCACGCCACTTGGCCATATCTTGAATAATCGCAAGAGACTCGCCTTTGTATCGCTGAATATTGCGGATCTTCTTCCAGCGCTCGCCAGCTGGTTGATCATATTTTTCGGGGTTTTCCCATTCTGCAAATTCAGGTTGCAGCCAGCTCATGCGCTCCAGATCAGTGAGTTGCCTGAACATGTCTACGTACAGTTGCTCCAGATAAATGACATCATCCAGCGCGTAGCTAATCTGGTTCTCGGGCAAGGGGCGGCGCGTCCAGTCTGCGCGCGTGTGGGTTTTGGCTAGTTCGATTCCCAGATGCTCCTTGACCAGATTGCCGTAGCCTATCTGTTCGCCATAACCCATCAAAGGGGCCGCTATCTGAGTATCAAAGATCGGCTTTGGAACCGCTTTGCACATTAGATAAAATATTTCCAGATCCTGGGAGGCTGCGTGAAACACTTTGACGACGGTGTCGTCCATCAGCAAATCGACCAGAGCATCGAGTTGCTCGATGGCGATGGTGTCGATACAGGCAAGTAGCTCTTCATGTTTGACTTGAACCAGGCACAATTCCGGGCGGTAGGTACGTTCGCGCAGAAATTCGGTATCGATAGCGATGTAGGGACGCGTGCGCAGCGTCGCGCACAGCTCAACAAGTGCCTGTGTTGTATCAATATAAAGATGTTCGGGGGTTGTGCTCATCTACGTTCTTGTCATATCAGTTGTCCTGAGGCACGAAAGTACCGATAGCCTGTGACAGGTATACCACGACAGGCTTGGCTGCGATGGGCATCACTAGAATGAAAACGAATAAAACAGATCTGCCGCGTTTTGTACAGCGCTGGTGGCAGCTTCCAGATAGAGCTTTTTCGTCAGGTCGTAGCGCAAGTAGAGCGTGTTTTGCGCATCGAACACACCACGACCGTAACGCAAAAGCAATCGATCGTTGATTCGTCCACTGACTATCAGTTCCGTATTGTCGCCACTACCACGTGTCTCCAGACCGAATTCCTTTACGCCCAACGCGTTCGCAACGCCACCCCCGATACTACTTCCGCCTTTTACGGCCAGTGCCAGTGCTGCAGTTTGCAACAGATCGGCTTCCTGGTCGCTGGCCTCGTTGATGTCCCTTCCCAGGATAATGTAGGACAGGATGGCGTCCTGGGATTTATCCGATGGATCGGTGAACAGTGTTATTTCAGGTGTGGCAACAGTTCCCTGAATGCGTAAACCCGCTGTGCGTTCTTCAATTTCGATTTCCCGTACGGCATCGATAGCCAGACGTGTGCCTTCAACCGGGCCTACAAAAATGATCTGGCCATTGGCTTGGAGATCCTGACCATATTTTTTGAATATACCGTCAACCACACGAATTTCACCGCCAAGCTGTGGAGGCCTCGCACCGCGTATCCTGACGTCCATATCACCGGTCAAGTTAGCGGTCAGGCCATAGGCGGACAGCGATACCTCATCGCCGAGTGATACATCCAGTGCCACGTTAGTGTTGAGATTGGAATTTACGTCGACAGGTACTGCTTCCTCTTCAATATCCTCGATGATAACCACGTCGCTGGATACCGTGGCTGCACCCTGTGGTAGCTCGGCTACATCGATAACAGCAAGCGGAATATCAATATCACCGGTTACAGAAACTCTGCGCGCGTTAGCTTCGATTCTCACATCATGGTTGACAATGGAGCTTTGCAGGGGATCACTTTGAACATTGAGTTGTTCCCCTTTGAGTGTGACGTTGGCACTCCAGTTCTGCGGATCGAGTGAGCCACGCCCGCCCACGACAATGCGGCCTTCGTTGCTGAGAATCTGTCCATCCAACGTCATACTCTGGCCATTGATGCGCGCAATGATATTGCCGCCAGTGATGGGTAGCGGCAGAATCTCGGCCTGTAGTATCGGTGATGCCAGGATGATATTGCCGTTATATTCAGGCGCGGTGAGTGTGCCGCCTATCTGGCCCTCGGCACTGAGCGTACCGCTGACTTCATCGAAGTCGGGAAGGAAAGCCTTGGCAATCTCCACTTGCAGGCCATCCAGTGCTATCGAACCATCGATTGCGCTGTCGGGATTGGAAGGGTCGAGTTGTACGGTTATCGCAGCGTCCCCCAAGCGTTGCGAACTCAAAGTGAGATCGGCGCTGACATCGTCAGGGGCAACGTCGGCATCCAGTGCTATGGTGTCGTAGCCAAACTCCACCGGGTCGCCAAAGCCATCGACGGTACTGACAGTAGCATCATCGATAGTAGCAGCTACCCTGGCGCTTTTATCGTCGGGGCCATTTTCACCCCAACGAAGGGCAACATTGGCAGCGAAATCGCCCCCGACGCGCGTATCTTCCGGCAAGAAGGCATTGAGTTGCTCAAGCGCATAGCTGTCCAGTGTGATATTGGTTTCACCGTTAGCATCGGTATTGAATTCATCCTGTAAACACAGGTTCGATGCTTCGTTAATGCGCCAGCAATGTGGCGATACGCTAACGCGCTGATCGGCATTTTGCCAGGCAATGGCTGCAGGCTCTTCCAGATTGAGCGCATGGCCCGGCAATGCCGCCTGCACCTTTTCGAGCAAGCTTGTCCAGTTCATGGCGTCATCCAGATCGCCACTGAGAGCTAGGTCGATAGTGGTTTGTTGTGGCCCATCGGCCTTCAGTGTGAGTTGGTGATCAGTACGTTTGCCTTGCAGGGTCAAAGCTGTATTACTAATCGTGTTTGTACCTATTCTTACGGTATCCACATCGATTTCTAGTGAACTGTCCTGAATGAACAGCTCTTCTATGTCACCGTTGATTGCCAGAGACTGAACCAGGATATCGTTGAAGCGCAAGACGTCAGCCGTTGCATCAACAACGACGTGTGGAGCGCGCACAGCGCCGTCGACAAGCAACTTTACATCAAAGCCGCCGGCAAGCCCGGGCATGAAGTTCTGCAGTTGTGGCAAATTGATATCGGCCTTTATATCCAGCGTGTCTCCGACAATACCTTGTGCCTTCAGCTGGTTGCGGTCGTTATTGAGACTGACATGCTGAATGACCCACAGGTCGTTGAGTCCCTTGGCAAGTTTTGCATCCAGTTTGAAAGGCAGCTCCCGGAGCACACCATCAATGGTCGCCGAGTCCAGATTCAGTGACCACTTGCCGGAGGACACCGTGCCGTTGGCCTGAATGTTCCCGTTGAGTGACCCCTTCAGATCCGGCACCTGAAGTGACGGATCAATGTTATTCATGCGCCAGCCAGTAGTCCACACCATGGGCTCGGCCAGAGAGACCAGTGCCGTACCCTCTGCACTACCACCCAACGTCTTTATATCAATGTCGGGAAGTGTCACGCGCTCCGTATTGGCAACGCCTGAAATACGAATACCCGTCTCCGGTACCTGTTCCCCGGTGATGTTCGTGTTGAGTGAAAACGCGTAGTCGTCCATATCGCCAGAGACTTTGATGCGTGTGCCACTGGCGAGCACTTGAGTTTTCGAGGTGATGGGCCAGCCCAGGGAGTCGCTGGCAATGGACAAGGTGGCTGGCAGGTTCAGTTCCAAAGGTTGAACCGTTGCATTCAGAGTAACATCGGCAACCCCGCTAATAGTGGTATCAATCACTAGGTTGGCTAGTGAGCCACTCAGTTGTACATCAACCTGCAGGGCTTGTGCACCATTGCCTTCGGGCACGGTGTCCGGCAACACATCATCGGCATTGACGTCGAGGATAAGATTTACGGGGTATTCATCATGCAAGTCAACTGTGCCTGCCAGACCTGTCGTGAATTGTTGATAGGCCAGGGAGACGTTGGCTATCGTGACCTTAGATGCATCGGTGCTGGCGCTTAACTGGATATCGTTGATAATCTGGAGCGGCGCGTCACCCGGAGCCTGAAAGCGGACGGTACCGATGGTGATATCGCTGATGCTGATATCAATGGGTAGTGCAATATCGGGTAGTTCGATGGCCCCTGTACGAGGTTCTGCAGGCTCTACGGCTTCCTCAGTCTTGGTGGCAATATCGAGCGCCTCGATATGCAAGTCATCCAGACAAAAGCGTTTTCTCGTCAGGCAGCCTAATTGCCAACCGGAGCTTAACGATGTTGCCTTGATGTCTATCGACTCATTGGTAAAGCTGACCGACTCTGCACTGATCCCGTCGCGCAGATTTCCGGTGGGCGCATCGATGCTGAGCCCGGCAACATGCTCGTTGGCCAGCGAGCTCACACGGGCAAAACCTGAATCGGTGCCTGCCAGCCAATACACTGCGCCAAGAATCAGGAGCATCAGCAAAAACAGAATTAGTACGGTCCAGAGTAGAGCGCGAGTGATGCGCTTTGCCCACGAACGGCGTGGTCTGGCAATCGCTTGCATAGTCGTGTCAATGTTCTCCATAACGATCAGAAGTCGGATCCAAGAGAGATATGCACGCGAACACTACCCGTATCGTTGTCGCTGACAGGCGCTGCTATATCGAGACGAAACGGCCCGACCGGTGATTGCCAACGTACACCAAAGCCTGCACCTACGCTGTATCCCACATCAAATCGATTAAACGCACGACCTGCATCGGCAAACAATGCGCCACTCCAGTTATCGACAAAGCGGTAATTGTATTCAAGGCTCAGCACCTCCAGATAACGACCGCCCACGGCTTCGCTCTCAGGTTCGGGCGTTCGCGGTGATATTTCTCGAAATGCAAAGCCCCTCACGGTACGGTCGCCGCCGGCAAAAAAGCGTTGTGAGAGTGGCACGCGTTCATAGTCATTTGACCGGATTGCACCATATTGTACCGCTGCGATAATAGTGTTCCTGTCGCTTATGGCTCTCAGATAGCGAAACCTGCCAACCATTTTCAGAAAATCGACACTCGATAGCAGGCTTTCCGATCCACCCATCAATTGAAAATTAATCGCCTGCCCCCACGTCGGAAACGGCTTGCCTTTACTGCGGTTTCGCGAATAACTCACACCGGGCATCACGAGATCGGATTCGAGCGGGACACCGCCCGGTTCTGAACGTTCTCGCTCCCATCTGAGAAAGATCGATTCATCCCAGCCTCTGGGCGTGCGTGTGACGCGTTGAAAGTTCAAGGTACTGAGGAAGCTGTCAAATTCTTCTCGCTGATCGTTTTTAAGTCCGTATTCGATGCCCCAGTAGTTGAACAGTGGCTGTTTGTCCCTCGGGATTCGATAAGCGAAGCTTGCACTTTGCACGTAGCGCGATACCTCGATGCCCCATTCGGCAGAGTGCCCTCGTGAATTGATCAGAGGTCGGCCCCAGGTGAGCTTGGTACGTATCTCTGTATCAGTTGAATAACCAAGACCGATGGCAACCTGATTTTCCTCGCGTTGAGTCAGATCGACGGTAATCGGTACCGTCTGTTCATACCTGGGATCAATCAACGGCCGGACCCGTACGCTGGAAAAGTAGCCACTACTCTGCAGATTCTGCGTCAGCTCGCCAATAAGCTGCGCCTGATAAGGATCGCCCGAGGTAAACGGTGCCCAGCGATTCATGAATGTCTCGCTGAACGTGCGCTGCTTGAACAGGATTTGCCCAAAGGTAAAGCGTTCTCCGGCAGCCGCCTGAAGGGAAATCTTCGCCGAGTTGGCCCGGCGGCTGACACGTACCTCGGTGCTGGTGTATTCAAAATCGAAATAACCGAGATCCTGTGCTCTTGTCAGCAGCGTGGATTTAGCCGATTCATAGTCGGCAGAGACAAAGACCTTGCCTTGTGCAAGTTGCGCACGGACGTTTGCCAGTGCCTCGTCAAAATCACGATTATTTTCACCGGGCAGCTCGACATCCAGCGTCAGCTCCTGAATGGTGACAGGCTTGTTTGGTGTGACCGTAACGGTGACTTGTGTGATTGAGGTGGGCTCTGGGAGCGCCTTCGAATTGTTAGCGCCGGCCTTGGCTTTATTTTCAGGTTTGCCTTTGATGGCCTCACCAATTTTGCCTGCCACTTTCTCTGCCCCATTTTTCCGGGCGGGAGGCGCTATCTCGTCAACGCTGATTGACGCTTCAGCTGAGTAATAGCCATAAGCGCTTAGAGCGGTGATGACTTGTTCGGGAAGTCCATCAATATAGCGCCTGAATTGGCGCTGACTGTCTCGTTCTGGTGGCTGGGTAACCAGCAGGCGGATATTTTCGGCAAGCCTGCCTTCCACACCCTTGATAACCAGTGTTGTGCGCGCATGAGCAATTGTCGACACCAGGCTGGCAGTGATCGCAGCCAACAGCGCAAGAAGGTGAAGCCAGGTTAAAGAGGTGGTCGGGCGTCGAGTCAACTGGGTGTTCCCTGGAGGATGAGTAATCTTCCTGTTTTCGCATGATGTATCGGCCATACATAGACATTGCCGAAACCTCAGCATACGCATTTGGCCATTATTAGACAGGCAGTGTAAATCTGTGCTTCCTTGAAAATGTTACATGCCTGTGTCCAATCGTTAAACCGTGTGTCGAACCTCCTTTGTCAAACGTTTTTGCACACCGGGTCAATGCGATGTTACTTGCCTGGATATGAGACCTGCGTCGGCTAGTCAGGTTCACAATCGTCGGGGAACTTGGCAGACCATTCGGCAAATCCGCCATCGAGGCTGTAAACCACATCAAACCCCTTTTCGGCCAGATAGGCGCCCGCGCTCTGACTCATGTTGCCGTGATAACAGCACACGATAAGTGGAATGTCGGTATCTGCATCGTTAATGAAGGCCTGAACTGCCGAGTTGTCCATGTGCAATGCATCAGTAATATGTCCCGCCTTGAAGCTTTCTTCATCTCTGATATCGATGATGTTTACCGGACCATCGAGCAGCAGCTGGTAGGCATCATCGCAGCTGAGACGAGCGTATCGTGACATGGCAAACTCTTTTCCGGTTAAGTAATACGCTATTGTACCGTCAGAAAGCCCTGTTGGTTCTGCATATGTGTTCGCATGACCAAAGCCTGGTCCTTCCAGGTGTCCCTAAACCGTAACTGCGCATTCAATGAACCCCGATATCACTGATCCACCCACTGCACATGGTGAGCCCTTGTTCAGCGCGATTCTAAAGCAGCAAGCGGCTGATTTCCGGGTTGATGAGGTGCTGGACATCGAATTTTCAGGTAGTGGTGAACACTTGTATCTGCAAATCGAAAAAACAGCCATGAACACCGATGAGGTGTTGAGCATATTGCAGGAGCGCTATGCGGTAAGCTCTGCAGACGTCGGCTTGTGTGGCCTGAAAGACAGGCATTCCGTGTCCAGCCAGTGGTTCAGTGTCAGAACGGTGAATGATTCAACGGTATTTGAACAATGGGTGCATCAGTTCAATCATGCTCAACACGCCGCGTGGGAGGCCTCCGGAGGCTATGTGAAATCCTTGCGCCTCCAGCACAGCGTGCGGCACGCCCGCAAGCTCAAGCGGGGTGCTCACAGATGCAATCGGTTTGTCATAACGCTACGTAACGTGAAGGCCGATAAAGGGCATGAGCACTCACTCAGGACAGATGTTGATAACCGCATCAGTGTTATCGACGCACAGGGATTTCCGAGCTACATCGGTGCCCAGCGTTTTGGGTATGGGGCGCAAAACCTTCAGCGTGCGAAACAATGGTTTGCGCGCCCGCGTAAACGGTGCTCGCGTCAACAACGCAGTCTGTGGTTGTCATCGGCGCGCAGTGCGGTGTTCAATACCGTCTGTGCAGCGCGTGTGCGTGGTGGTAGCTGGCAGTGCTTGCTTGAGGGCGAACCCGCCGTCCTTGATGGTAGTCGAAGTTTTTTTACTACAGGCGATAAAGCCTGTGATCAGACAACTGATGGCCCATCACTCGACGACAGACTTCGCGATTTTGATATTCATCCAAGTGCACCCTGGTGGGGTCGAGGTCGTTCACCTGCCACGGCTGAATGTGCAGAATTCGAAGCTGTGCACCTGCAACCCCTGGCTGGTCTTTGCGAAGGTATGGAACGCGCAGGACTGGCTCAGGAAAGACGAGCATTACGCGCAAGGGCCAACTTGCTGACGCATCAATGGGTAGCAGATGATGCACTTGAGCTGGCGTTTTCGTTGAACCCCGGGGTTTTTGCAACGACGTTACTTCGCGAGCTGACAAGTGTGGCCGAGCCGCAGCGATAGTTTTTTTCCTGCTGATAATCACGCTTGTTCCGCCGCTACGTGTACTGAACGGTCAAGTGTTCTACAGTACATCGTGTACCGTTAATTCATATCGACAACAAAAGAGATACTGAGACAATGTGGGGAAAGCTTCTGGGCGGTGCCTTTGGCTTCATGATCGGCGGACCTCTGGGGGCTGTGCTGGGAGCCGCACTTGGCCATACCTTCGACAAGGGTATGAAGGCCACACTGACGCACGACGTCTCGGACGACGATCTTCCACCGGGCGAAGCCGAGCGTATCAAGATGGCATTTTTCACCGCGACGTTTTCGGTGATGGGCTATATCGCCAAGTCTGACGGGCATGTGCATCCTACCGAGATAGCGTTGGCGGAAGCGGTCATGAAGCAGATGAAACTCGATAGCGAGCTGCGTGCTGCTGCCATCAAATTGTTTAATCAGGGCAAGCAGCCTGGCTTTGATGCCGAGCCCTTGGTGTTGCAGTTCAGGCAGGAGTGTCAGCGTCGTACCAGTCTGTACCGAATGTTCCTGGAAATCCAGATTCAGGCTGCGCTGGCCGACGGGGTCATGTCACCTGAAGAAGAGGTGGCACTACTGAAAGTGTCTGCGGTACTCGGCTTTACTGAAACCACCTTTCGCCAACTGGAAGTGCTGGTGCGTTTCAGTATGGGCATGACGGGGGCGGGTGCAGGTGCGAGTGCAGGTGCGTCCGGCGGTAGTCGTAACGAAGGTCGTCAAGCACCACCGTCCACATCGTCAGTCTTCTCTGTGCGGGATGCCTACAAAGCCCTGGGTGTGGAGCCCAGTGACGACAAAGCTACCGTAAAGCGCGCTTATCGACGCCTGATGAGTCAGCATCATCCCGACAAGCTGGTATCCAAGGGACTGCCGGAAGAGATGATAAAGCTTGCTACAGACAAGACCCAGAACATCCAGAAGGCGTACGAGAAGATCAAGGAACATCGTGGCTGGTAAGGCGATTGCCGATTGGCTGCGGCTTAAACCTCCTTTAACCTCGGCATCAGCATCACCAGATTACACGGCCGTGTCCGATTATCCAGCTGTTCACTAATCAACTTATCCCAGGCCGTTCGACAAGCGCTACTGGATCCGGGTAACACGAACAGATAGGTAGCGTTTGCCACGCCTGCCAGCGCGCGTGATTGCAGTGTAGAGGTCTTGATATCCTCATAGGAGAGCACTCTGAACATCTCGCCAAAGCCTTCTATTTCCTTATCCAGCAACGGTTGAATTGCCTCTGGTGTTCCATCACGACCGGTGACACCAGTACCGCCGGTGCTGAGCACAACATCCACTTCAGGATCGTTTATCCAGCGAGAAACCACCGCTCGAATCGCGTACTTGTCATCACGCACAATCGCTTTTTCATGATTGTGGTGGCCGGCGTCGGTCAACTTCTCGACCAGCAATTTGCCCGATATATCCTCATCTTCACCGCGGGTGTCAGAGATTGTTAGGACGGCAATATTCAGGGACTTGAAAGACGGTGTGCTCATAAGCGTGACTATCTATCTGTTTACTCTATTTAAAGCCTGCGCCAGCCTGTTTAATGAGGCGCTTGCCTGTTAGAATCCCGCGCATGGCGGAACGACTGCAAAAGATACTGGCAAATACGGGTTTGGGTTCACGACGTGAACTTGAAACATGGATTGCCGCGGGTGAAATCCGCATTAACGGCCAGGTTGCAAAACTGGGCGATAAAGCGACCCTGAATGATGACTTGGTGGTTAAGGGACGCTTTTACAAGGTCGTGACCGATGACCAGCAGTTGCGACGGGTACTGGTTTACCACAAGCCACTGGGCGAGGTCACCACTCGCGATGATCCCGAAAAACGCAAAACCGTTTTCGATAATCTGCCACGGCTGCACCATGGTCGCTGGATTGCGGTAGGACGACTGGATATCAACACCCTCGGTCTGCTGCTGCTGACCAATGATGGCGAGCTGGCCAATGCCCTGATGCACCCGTCGGGCGAGTTCGAACGCCAGTACGCAGTCAGAGTGAATGGTCGGGTCACTCCGGAAATCATAGAACGCCTTTCTTCTGGCGTCGAGCTGGATGACGGGCTAGCCAAATTCGACAGAATTGTCGCCGAGGCAGACAGTGAAACGGCCAATCAATGGTTTCGTGTGACACTCAAAGAAGGGCGCAACCGTATGGTGCGACGCCTGTGGGAATCACAGGAGATGCAGGTCAGTCGCCTGATCCGAACGCGCTTCGGGCCGGTTACAATGCCACGATGGCTTGCGCGTGGAAAAATACAGGAGCTGGACGCCAAGCAAATCGAGTCTATCGCTACGGCGGCTAAACTCGAACCGCGCCCGGCACACAAGCTGCGAGTCATTCCAGTGCATCCAAGACATCGTCGCAAGGCACAGCAACGAAGCAAACGTAAATGAAAGAAGAATCCGTGCTCTACAGAATCCGCTTTGTCTCGCATGATCAGGACAGAGTGTACGAAATCTATGCCCGCGAGGTGTATCAGGGCGACCTCTACGGGTTTGTCGTGATCGAGGATCTCGTATTCGACACCAACACCACGCTGGTGGTAGACCCCGGCGAAGAAAAACTCAAGACAGAGTTCGAAGGCGTCACCCAGACCATCATCCCCATGCATTCCATCATTCGCATTGATGAAGTCGAAAAGCGTGGCACAGCCAAGGTCGTTGAACTTAAAGGCAACGTGGCGACGTTTCCTTCACCAATTTACACCCCGCGCAGCACACCGGAATCGTAAATCAGAGTATTATGCGTGGCTGCCCGAGTTCCAAGGGCAAGTAGGGTTTAGGTAAGGTAGTAATAGTACGGAGAGGTGGCCGAGTGGCTGAAGGCGCCAGCCTGGAAAGTTGGTATACAGGGTAACTTGTATCGAGGGTTCGAATCCCTCTCTCTCCGCCATTACCTAGTGCAGGTGCATCAAAAACACCTTCCATCAGCACGTCCCGCCCAGATAGACGATAATTGGACAAATCCTTAAATTATCTTTCTATGAAATACACGCTGCACTGCTTCGCCCAGTCAGGTAACGCCTACAAGGCCGCACTAATGCTCAATCTTTGTTCAGCTGATTGGGAGCCGAAATTTGTTGATTTCTTCAACGGTGCAACCCGCACAGATGAATACCGAGCCATCAACGAGATGGGGGAAGTGCCCACTCTGGTAGCCAAAAATCTGACCTTATCCCAGTCGGGGGTCATTCTGGATTATTTGGCTGATGCGTTCGAACTTTACGATGCCCGGTCGGTACCTGCCCATCGTGAGGTGCTTCGCTGGTTGCTGTTCGATAACCACAAGTTGACAGGCTCGGTGTCCACACTCAGATTCATGCGCCGGTTTACTGATCAGGGAGAGAACGAGGTAACAGCCTTCCTGCACAAGCGTGCCACTGCAGCCTTACGAATCCTGGAAGCCAGGCTGTCAGATTCTCCGTTTGTCGTGGGCAAAGAACCTACCATTGCCGATATCTCGCTTTGTGGCTATTTATTCTGGCCAGAAGAGATCGGATTCAGCTGGGATGACTATCCGCATATCAACGCCTGGCTGGGGCGTATTAAAGAGCTACCAGGTTGGGTACATCCCTACGAACTGATGCCTGGGCACCCGATGCCCGATCTGGCTGCGGAAGAGAAGACCTGAGTTTTTCGGTAATTTCTCCAAAGTTGACACACTCTACGTGCTGTAGACTTCTGTAAGTCCGTTTCTGGTCGCTAGGATATTCAAGCGAAGATATCCTTCGAACCAAAGGGAATCGACGCTGCCTGAAAAGGCATGTGTGCGTTTTGTACAGGAACCTTAAGACCCCATGCGTTTGCTATCCGCTTTTCTCGCTGCACTGATCTATGTCGGTGGCCTCTCGGTCGCCATGGCGCAGTCTGGTCTTGACCAGTCTGTGACTAACCAGTCCGGTAGCAATGATTCTGCAACCGCAATCATCAACAATAGGCCACTGACAGCGCGAATTCTCGGTGGTGGTGATGCAGAGCCGGGTGAGTATCCTTCCATGGTTGCTCTGGTAACGCCGGGTTTTGTACCGCTTGATCAGCGCCTTTTTTGTGGTGGTACCTTGGTGGCCGATCGCTGGATAATGACTGCTGCACACTGTGTGCATGATATTTTCAACTTGCCGAGGCGACCGGATTTCATTCGTGTGGTTGCCGGTATCGACGATCTGGTGCGTGATACCCCTGATCGCGAGCATCGTGTACGGCAGATCATCATCCATCCGAACTATGACGGGCTGCGGGAATTACCGCCCAATGATATCGCTCTGCTCGAACTCGAAACCGTAGTGAACGCACCGGTTGCGACATTGTTTGCGGGCGAAACTAACGACTTCACCAGCACCTTCGGATTTATCGCCGGTTGGGGCGCTATCGAATATGCCGATCCGGACAACCCGGTGTATCCCACGATGTTGCAAGATGCGTTGGTGCCTTTGATCACCAATGAGCTGTGCAACGCGCCTCAGTCTTACGGTGGGCTTATTGCCGACACTCATTTATGCGCAGGCTTCGCTGACGGTATGGTCGATGCGTGCGCAGGTGACAGTGGCGGTCCTCTGTTTATCAACGCAAACGGTGTCCAGGTTCAGGCGGGTATCACAAGCTTTGGTAATGGCTGCGGCTTGCCACTGTTCTATGGTATCTACACCAACGTCTCACACTTTATTCCGTGGCTAGGCCAATACATAGACGTACCGTTTCAGGACCCACAACTGGCCGCTTTCAGAGCGATACAGGCCAACGACCGTCTTTTCAAAGGCAGTCTGAACTCCGATGGGGGCTTGTTTGGAGGAGGGGCACTCGCATGGCCAGGGTTGTGGTTGTTGCTGGCGGTGTTCTGTACTCGGGCTACCTGTAATTGTCGTGTGAGGTCATTGTTAGGATGAAAGACCCTATCTGCGTCAGGTATTTACCCTCGTTCTAAACCTAGTCGGTCATGAACTCGGAGCGTATCTTGTCGAAACTGGTGTGGCGGATGTCACGTCCTTTCACCAGATAGACCACGTACTCGCAAATATTCACGGAGTGATCGCCTACGCGTTCCAGTGCTCGTGCGCACCAGGTAATTTTGAATAACTTGGATACCTGCCTGGGATCTTCCACCAGGTGGGTGGCCAGCAGCCGCTCCAGTGTCTCATATTCGCGGTTTACGTCTTCGTCACGCTCGGCAATCCTCAACGCAGCATCCACATCCATCCTGGCAAAGGCATCGAGCGTGTCGTGTAGCATTGACTTCACCAGTTCACCAAGATGACGTAACTCCTTTCGGTAGCTGGGCATGCTGTCATTTGGCATGGCAGTCAGGTCGCGCGTAAAACGCCCGAGTTTTTCTGCTTCATCACCGATACGCTCAAGATCGGTAATCACTTTAATGACAGTAACCATTAATCGAAGGTCGCTGGCGGCAGGCTGGCGACGTGCCAGTACCTGCGTACATTCTTCGTCAATCTCCACTTCCAGTCGGTTCACCTCGAAGTCTCTCTGGGCCACTTCGGTCGCCAGATCGTTATCGGCCTCAAGTAGCGCGGAGAGTCCATCGTTTACTTGTTGCTCTACCAGACCGCCCATTTTCAGGACCTTGTTACGGATGTCCTCCAGCTCTTTGTTGAACTGATGGGAGATGTGTTGATCAAGATGCAGCTTGTCCATAATTGTAATCCGCTCAGCCGAACCGGCCAGTGATGTAATTTTCAGTCAGCTCATGCTGAGGATTGGTAAACACAGTGTTGGTGTCAGAGACCTCAACGAGTTTGCCAAGATGGAAGTAGGCCGTACGCTGGGAAACACGTGCCGCCTGCTGCATGGAGTGCGTAACAATAGCAATCGCATAATTCTGACGAAGCTCGTCAATCAGCTCCTCGATTCTTGCTGTGGCAATGGGATCCAGTGCCGAGCACGGTTCGTCCATGAGAATAACCTCCGGGCTTACCGCAATGGAGCGTGCTATACAAAGTCGCTGTTGCTGTCCACCCGACAGGCTGGTGCCCGGAGCATCCAGTCGGTCCTTGACTTCATCGTAAAGCCCGGCCTTTTTAAGGCTGTCTACGACGATGTCGTCCAGCTCTGCCCGGTTGGCAGACAATCCATGTATCCGTGGACCATAAGCGACATTGTCATAAATGGATTTGGCAAACGGGTTTGGCTTCTGGAAGACCATGCCAACACGCGCTCGTAGCAATACAGGATCCAGGTCGGCGCCGTAAAGGTCTTCTCCGTCAAGGGTGAGCTTGCCTGTTACCTTGCATGAAGGAATGGTATCGTTCATGCGATTGAGGCAGCGTAGGAAAGTCGACTTGCCGCATCCGGACGGGCCTATCATGGCAATAACTTCATTACTGCCGATATCCAGGTTTACATCATAGATAGCTTGTTTTTCACCATAGAAAACGTCGACGTTCTCGGCGCGCATCTTGGGGTTGTCGACTTGTACCTGTCCGACGGTCTCGGTTAGGTTGTCAAATGCTTCCTGGGCGGAGTTGGGCACTGGCTGACTCTTTAAGGTTGATCTGGTGAGTATATCGTCTGTGACTGCTGTATTCATTGTAGTAATAACGCTACCAACGTCGCTCGAATCGTTTACGCAACATGACAGCCACGGCATTCATGGCTACCAGAAATGCAAGCAGAACCATAATCGCGGCCGAGGTTTTCTCTACAAAGGCCCGCTCCGGGCTATCTGCCCATAAATAGACCTGGACCGGTAGCACCGTAGCAGAGTCGGTAACCGATTGCGGTATATCCACGATGAACGCGACCATACCAATCATGAGCAGGGGAGCTGTCTCACCCAGCGCTTGCGCCAGTCCAATAATGGTGCCGGTTAGAATCCCCGGCATCGCCAGAGGCAGGACATGATGTGTCACGACTTGCAAATCAGATGCCCCAAGCCCTCTGGCAGCCTCCCGAATAGAAGGCGGAACTGCCTTCAATGCTGCACGACTGGAGATAATAATCGTTGGCAGTGTCATGAGACTCAACACGATCCCGCCAACCACCGGTGCTGATCTGGGCAAGTGGAAAAAATTAATGAACACCGCCAGGCCCAACAAGCCAAATACTATGGAGGGCACCGCGGCAAGGTTATTGATATTAACTTCGACAATATCCGTCCATTTATTCTGGGGTGCAAACTCTTCAAGATAGATCGCCGCTGCAACCGCTATAGGAAACGATAGACAGAAAGTTATCAACAAAGTAAACGCCGAGCCCACCAAAGCTGCACGAATTCCCGCAAGCTCAGGTTCACGCGAGTTGCCATTTTCGAAAAAGGTCGAATTGAAGCGTACTTCCAGTTGTCCGTTGTCCTGAAGCTGTTTTGCCCAGCCAATCTGTTGGTCGCTCATGCGGGTAACAATGCTGTCGGGGTTGCTCAGATCATCACCATTCTTGATGATTGCGCCCATCTCATCATCAGCGGGAACCCAAAGGGTCAGCGTGCCGCCGATAAGCGCCGGATTGGCAACAACACGATCGAACAACTCGTATTCCGCACCGATACTGACCAGTTCGTACAAGGCACGTTTTTCCTTGCGTTTGCTGACATCCGGAAACTGATCTCTTAACGTTTGCCGAATAACGCCGTTGTAGTTGGCAGCACGCAGTTCATCCAGCGTGGGTGATTCGCTTATTCCAAGAGTGTCTGCACTTAACTCAACGTCCAGTTTTACATAGGTCTGCGTGAATGCCGGCAAACCTTTGGTGATGATGCTTGTCAGCAGGATGAACAGAAAACCTAGGCTGCCAAGAATGGCGAAGATGCCGTAGGCACGGAAGCGTTTTTCTGCCGCATAGCGCTTTTTAAGTGACTTCCGGACAAGCTCGGTCGTTTGCGATTGCATTTTCGGGTTGCTCATTCGTATTGCTCCCGGTATTTTCGCACCACATGCAGTGCAATGACGTTAAGACATAGCGTGACGACGAACAGCATGAGTCCCAGAGCAAAGGCTGCCAGAGTCTTTGCTGTATCAAATTCCTGATCACCGGTCAGCAATGTCACGATTTGCACCGTAACCGTTGTCACCGCCTCCAGCGGATTGGCGGTTATGTTGGCAGCAAGGCCTGCGGCCATCACCACAATCATGGTCTCACCAATTGCCCGTGACACTGCCAGTAGAACTCCTCCGACAATCCCCGGTAGTGCGGCGGGAATAACCACCTGCCGGACGGTCTCCGATTTTGTCGCACCCAATGCATATGCACCGTCACGCATGGCTTGCGGCACCGCCGTAATGACATCATCGGAAAGCGATGACACAAACGGAATAATCATGATGCCCATTACAGCACCCGCAGCCAGTGCACTTTCGGAAGAGACACTGAGCCCCAGCGCGTCACCAAAACCGCGTAATGCAGGTGCTACTGTCAGTGCTGCAAAAAAACCGTAAACAACCGTCGGAATTCCTGCCAGTATTTCAAGAAGTGGTTTGACTACGTTGCGCACTGGACGCGAGGCGTACTCTGCCAGATAGATAGCGGACATCAATCCGAAGGGTACCGCCACAATCATGGCAATAAATGAAATAAGCAACGTACCGACAAACAAAGGTACGGCACCAAAGGCGCCTGATGAGCCAACCTGATCGACCCGGATGGCTGTCTGTGGACTCCATTTGGTACCCGTAATGAAGTCGATAATACTCACTTGCTGAAAGAAGCGAATGGATTCGAACAGCACTGACAATACAATGCCAAGCGTAGTCAATATGGCCAGTGATGCACAGCTAATTAAAAAGATGCGAACCACGCGTTCTACGTTATGGCGTGCAGGCGTTGTAGGCTTGATACGTTTTAGTGCCACCCTTGCACCCGCAATGGCAGCACTCAAGGCGAGCACCACCAATGCCCAGGCACTGGTTTGCCGCAGGTTGCTCAGCATTTGTGCTGCTTCCTGCTTGGCCATGTCCGTGATACCCGCTATTTTGTCGCTGTCAACGAGGTTGCCTATATCGTTCTTGTATAGCTCAACCGATTTGGGTCCGGCGTCGAGAATGTTCTGCGGGATTGCCCTGTCAAGCAAGTTGCTGACGATAGCAGGCTCAAACAGCTTCCAGACAATGATGATGGCCAGTGCCGGTAGTGCACACCACATGGCGACCATCATGCCGTAGTGGCTGGGCAGCGAATGCATGGCTTTCATACCACCGTTTTGCTGGGCAATTTTGAAAGCGGTCATGCGACCGTAAGCAAAGCTTGCCGCTGCCAACGCCAGGGCGACGAGTAGAAGGGTTGTAGCTGACATGAAGTGTCTGTCTCAAAAAAGCAGAGGCCGCCCAATCAAGTGCTGTTGCAAGTGCTGTTGCATATGCTTTGGCAAACGCGATTGACTAGGCGACCCGGTGGTGCTGATCAACAATTGTAGCGTTAATGGCTAGTTCAGAACCAGATTCTCCAGTCTCTTTACCTGTGCTGCAATTTCGTCTCGCTGTTCTTCCGGTAGAGGAATCATGCCTTTGTCGGTCAGGTAACCGTCATCACCCCAGGCCTGCTCGCTGGTGAACGCTGCCAGATACTCTTCGATGCCCGGAACCGTTCCAACGTGTTGCGCCTTGACGTAGAAATAAAGCGGACGTGAAATGCTGTAATCACCGTCGGCAATAGCGTCGAAATCTGCTGTGTAACCGTCAATAATCGAGCTTTGTACTTTGTCTTCGTTCTGCTCGAGAAAACTGAAGCCGAAGATGCCCAGGGCATCAGGGTTGGCTTCCAGTTTTTGAACAATCAGATTGTCGTTTTCACCGGCTTCGATGTAGACACCGTCTTCACGCATGGTGTGACAGGTGGACTTGAACTGATCGCTTTCCATGTTGGTGATGAAATCGAAGGCCTTGCAACCACCTTCCATGGCAAGCTCTGCAAATGCATCACGCGTACCGGATGTGGGAGGCGGTCCTAGCACCTCGATGTCAATGGCGGGCAGGTCAGGGTTGACTTCAGACCACTTTGTATACGGATTTTCAACAACGGTTTCAGAGCCATCCGGATTGGGTACCATCTTCGCCAGAGCCAGATACAGATCCTTTGTTGTCATGTCAAATTGATCCGCATTGACCGAGTTGGCGACTGCGATGCCGTCAAATCCGATTAACACCTCAACAACATCGGTTACGCCATTACGCTGGCACATCTCGTACTCGCTCTTTTTAATGCGGCGCGAAGCATTGGTGATGTCTGGCGTGTTCACGCCAATGCCTGAACAGAACAACTTCAAACCGCCACCGGAGCCGGTAGCTTCAATTTTCGGGGTTGAGAAACTCGAGGTTTTTCCGAAGCGCTCAGCGACCACGGTTGCAAAGGGGTAAACAGTGGAAGAACCGACGATGCTGATGCTGTCGCGCGCGAATGCGTTGGCTGCAAAAGCACTGACAACGGCGGCAGTTCCAGCAAGTAGCAGAGTCTTTTTCATGAAGCGTCTCTCTAAAGTTGAGGTTGCACATCGCAACCAACCGAAGTATCGGACCCGAATATGACACCACTGTTACACAGAAGCATCGAGCCGGGATTTCCTTCTATATTTGCCTATTGGTTGGCAACTTGTTGTACCACTTGCACACGGCTGTCGGGGAACAGAGCCGTAAACTGAGATCCACTTCCGGGTGTACTCCTGATCTCAAGACGGCCACCGTGCCGCTGAACAGCATGTTTTACGATGGCAAGGCCAAGGCCAGTACCGCCCTGTTCACGAGAGCGGCCAGTATCAACACGGTAGAACCGCTCGCTGAGACGCGACAGATGGCGAGGCTCTATTCCCGCCCCGTTGTCCGCAACGCTGTATTGTGCCGTACCCTTCCGATCGATGGCCCAGGTAACCGTAATGGTGGTTCCCGCACTCGTGTACTTTATTGCATTGGTGAGAAGGTTGTTACAGGCACTATAGAGTTCCTGCTCGGAGCCAATGATCACAAGCGATTCGTCAAGATGTAGTTGAAACCGGTGTTCCGGCGCCTCATTTTTCAGTGGAACTATCATGGCGTGGACCATGGCAGCGATGTTCACCGGCTCGCCTTCATGTTCACCCAGCGGATTGGATTCCAACTTGGACAGCTCAAGCAAGGCATCGACGATGCCACGCATTCTGTCCGATTGCGTGGAGACCTCTTTGAGCGCTTCCCTGACAGGCGGGTCCAGATTCTCGTGCTCCTGCAGCATTTCCAGGTAGCCGCGTATCACCGTCAGGGGGGTACGCAGCTCGTGAGAGACATCGCCCACAAATGCCTTGCGCATTTCCCGCACCTTCGCCCTTTGCGTGATGTCAGCAGCGATAAGCACGGTCATGTGATTCTTGTTGGGTACCTTGCGCACGGTGAGAACCCGGTCGGCGGCAGTGGGACCCTGGATTTCCGCCTCGACGTTCTCGTTCTTCTCATCAAGAAACTCACTGAATACCGGGTTACGAATAAGGTTGTCGATGCGCTGGCCACGATCTTTCTCGGGATGAATGTTCAGGAGCGTGCGGGCAGCCGGGTTGCTCCAGCGAATTTCGTAATCGTTGTCAAGGACGATGATGGCATCGGGCAGGTTGGCGGCGAGCGTATTGAACTGGGATAGCGATCGCCTGAACCGGTTTTTTTGCTTGCGGCTGTATTTTTTCTCACGATGAATCAGCTGTACCATTTCGTCAGTCAGCCCATAGCTGTAGGGCGCACGGCCGGCCTTTGCCCCGGTGCGAAGCCAGCCAACAATGGTTTCCATCCGATAAAGAAGCCACGCCACGTAACCGCAGACGTATAGCAACAGGGTGATGGCAGGCCAGTTGATGATCAGACCGACCATCAGCGCGAGGACCCAACCCCAGAAGAACCAGGTGAGCTCAGTCTTTAAATTGGTGCTGAACATGGCATGGCTTTGGGCGCGCGTTTCATGGTGCGGATGATACCGTTTTGTTACGTGGCTCGCAGCCTATAGCCCGCTCCGCGGACAGTTTCCAGCAGAGAATCGGCCTCAAAGGGCTTAAGGCTCTTGCGAAGTCGTAATATATGCACATCGACAGTGCGTTCTTCAATAAATGTGCCGGGCCCCCAGACATGATCGAGGAGCTGAGACCGACTGTATACGCGATCGGGGTGTTGCATGAAGAACGCCAGTAGTTTGAATTCAGTATGTCCAAGATCGACCTCCTGACCATCTGCCTTGAGCCTGTGAGCCGACAAACTCAGTGCCAGCGGTCCGCGTTTTAATTCATCGCTATCGTGAAAATTGCTGCTGCGCCGCAACAAGGCTTTTATCCGCGACTGCAGCTCACGTGGCGAGAAGGGTTTGGTCACGTAGTCATCGGCACCTGCATCAAGGCCTGCTGTGATGTCGCGCTCCTCGGTCCGGGCCGTGAGCATGATGATAGGCAGGTTGGCGTACAGCTCGTTCTTGCGCAAAAAACGTACAAACTCCAGACCACTGCCGCCCGGTAACATCCAGTCGATGATAGCCAGATCCATCTTCTGCGTGCCCATCAGGTTTCGCGCCTCTGAGACTGTGGCTGCCGCGTGAATAACGTGTCCGTGACGTTCAAGCGCAAAGCTCACCATGTCACGAATAGCGGATTCGTCTTCAACGTTCAGGATATGCGCTGGCATGGCCGTATCGTTACTGGGTCTGGAGGCAGGTTTTGACGTTGTGGGTGTCGGAGATTGAGCAAACATAACAATGGGAGGTAGTTTATCTGGTCTGCGGAGCGATAGCTGATCTGGAGCATCCTGTGCTTTCTATGTGACAGGGTGATGACGTTAACGACGCGTATCGGCCATCCATCCTCCGTCTGGGTGAGCAATAAGCTGCGGTGAGGTCAGCGGAGAAATAACGCATCGCTCGATTCCCGGTAATGTTCGCGCCAACGCGTCGTGCCAGACATCACTCTGCCGCATTGCACACCCGATTGCCAAAGGTTGTACACCACATCTTTCCATCAAGCTTAACGCTGCCACCATCGAGCTACCCGTGCTGATGACATCATCAACGACGGCGATACGCTTGTTCGTCAGCAACGGCAACAGCCGAGGATCGATAAAAAGCTGTTTTTGCTGACCGGGGCTGGTGACCGAGCGCATTGGCACCGACAAGGCATCGTCATACCAGAACTTGCGTGAAGTCCCCAGTGCAATGTACCTGTCATGCCCCATGTTTCGGGCCGTTGCTTCTGCCAGTGTCAGGCCCAGAGTGGGTATACCGATAAGCAACTGAATCTGTTTTTCGATGAGCTGATCAGCTAGTGCGCTCGCCAAGGCATCCACCACGGCAAAGTTCGCCTGGTTGATGATCAATGAAGCCAGAGCGTATTTGCCACCATCACGCTCACGAATCGGCAACAACAATTGACTGCCATCGCTAAAGCTTGCCGGGTAAGCGGTCTGAAACCCTCTATCCGGCTGCAGTTCGTACGTGCCGGGAGGCTCGATTCTTTGCCAGAATTCATGCGCTTTCAGGTCGGTGGGGTTTTGCATGCGCACTGTGGTTGAGTTCTAAGGGCGGTTTTTGCAGAAACGCTTGGAGAGTATAGTGTTCGACAGAGTTTGACGACATCACTTTTGGCGATATCACCATGAACGAATCAGCCCCGCTAGTCGATTTAGCGCTATTGCGATCATTGCGCCACGATCTGCATGCCCATCCAGAGCTGGGTTTTGAAGAGCAACGTACCAGTGATCTGATTGCGAACGTGCTCGAAGGCGCTGGAGTGCAAGTACATCGAGGTCTCGGCGGTACTGGCCTGGTAGCCACTCTCGACGCAGGTACTGGACAATCCAGTATCGGATTGCGAGCCGACATCGACGCTCTGGCGATGAGCGAAAAAGCTACGCGGCCCTATCAATCTGTCTATCCGGGAAAAATGCATGCCTGCGGCCATGACGGACATACTGTCATGTTACTCGGGGCGGCACTGACGCTTGCAGAAACGCTTAACTTCTCGGGCAAGGTTCACTGCATTTTTCAACCTGCAGAAGAGGGGCGTGGAGGCGCATTGCGCATGGTTGAGGATGGGCTGTTCGAGCTGTTCCCATGCGACAGCGTGTTCGGTCTACACAACATGCCCGGACTTGCCGTTGATGAAATGGCTGTTGTCAAGGGACCGCAACTGGCCAGCTCGGACTCGTGGCGTGTCAGTTTTCATGGAGTGGGCACACATGGCGCCAAACCTCACCTTGGACGTGATGCCGTTACTGCAAGTGCACACTTCATCACCGCGCTACAAACCATCCCGGCCCGATGTGTTGACCCGCTGCAACCGGCAGTCGTTAGCGCATGCTCGGTGCACGGTGGCGACCCGGAAGCACTAAACGTCATCCCCGACACCGTGAACATCGGCGGAACTGCACGAGCTTATACGCCTGAAGTACGTGACCAACTCGAAGCCGAGATTGGCCGTGTGGCACAAGGCATTGCACAGACATTCGGTATGCGTGCAAGCTATGAATACATCCGACGCATTCCCCCGGTGATTAACGATGTACGGGCGACTGCCGTGGCCTTTAAAGCGGCAGAACGTACTTGTCCCAAACCGGTTGTCACCGACTTTCCGCGCTCAACCGCCGGTGACGATTTCGCCTTCTTCAGTCAGAATATTCCCGGCTGTTACGTCTGGCTAGGCAACGGCCCTGCTATCGATGGCGCTTTACACCACAACACCTCCTATGACTTCAACGATGATGCCATTGCTACGGGCGTGAACTACTGGGTCAACCTGGTAGAGACAGCGTTGCCTGTGTAGAGCTCTCATGTTGGAAATGCTTTCGTTAGAAAAGCTTTTGCAGGTCAGTCAGGTTGTCAATTTTATAATCAGGATTCATGGATCTAAGTTTCTCGACGTCATGGAATAATGCATTCTGTGATGGTGCGAAAAAATAGGTCTGGCATCCGGCGGCTTTCTCTGCAATTGGTCAAACATTCGCTTGCTGAAGCAAGTTGTTAATGATGAAAACGAAGCTGGTTTATGCCATGCAGCACTGGACGCTTCAGTGTCACAACTTGAGCGTTTGTGCGAAGACTATCGGGTGCAGAAAGAAGGTGCAGAAAGAAAATAAATGCTTGATTTGTTTCATCACTGAATGTCGACATAATTAACTTTAAGAGGCGACAACTATTTCAAGTGGAGTCGGGCCAAGCGCTGCATCAACGATTCCCATGTCGGTCAGGTGGGGGCCTGCATTGCATGCCAGGGATGCGCCGAAACAGGCTTTGAAAACCAGGTATGGCGGCTGCCACTGTACAACCTGGTCCATGGCCTGTCGGATCGCCTCGAATTGCACGGCGGTTTCCTGTAGCGAGGTCTCTGATAGTAATCCGGATAGCGGAAGTGGAAGGCGTTGCAATACTTTGCCGGACTTCGCTACGGCCATGCCGCCTTGCATGTCTATCACGGCGTTGCTTGCCAGTGCGAGGTCTTCTTCGTTGCCGCCGAAGACGGTGAGGTTATGGCAGTCGTGGGATACGGTTGTAGCAAAGGCGCCATTCCACTGGCCCCAGTGTTTCAGAAAGCATACGGCGGGAGCCGTCGTGACTTTTCCATGCCGATGTACCACGGCCATCAGGGTCACATCGTTTGGGGGGATGATATATCCTTCGGCGATTTCAGCCGCCACCAGGGTATGTTCGGTAAAGCGTGGTTTGGCGATTGCCCGTACTGTGACACGGGAAAGATTTTCAGGGGCGGAGATACGAAAATCAACAGCGTGCAACTTGTCAAGTTTGACTGACGATGCCAGGGGTGCAGGTGGGATAGCAGCGGCGGGTGTGAGGCAGTGTCCACCGGACGCCACCTGTTTGCCGTTTGCGATGACATGTTGACTTTTAAGTGACTGCAACGAATCCACCAGGGCAATATCGGCGCGTCGTCCGGGGGCAATCAGCCCCAAGTCCGGTCGCGATAGCCTGAGTGATGCATGGTAGGTTGCAGCACGCAAGGCCCAACTCGACGGCATGCCGTAAGCAATCAGGCGGCGCACCACGTCGTCAAGACCGCCGTGGTGGTAAAGATCATCAGGAAAGACGTCATCGGTGCATAGTGTCAGACTGGAGGGCAGCATGCCTAGCGTATTCAGGGCTTGCACACATTCGGGTAGCAGATGATCGTGTGAGCCGCGCAGTTCTATGCCGATACCAGCACGCAGTTTTTGCATGAGATCGTCTGCAGAGGTGATTTCGTGATCACTGATGACGCCGGCTGCCATAAAGGCTGCGAGTGACTCTTCTTTTAACCCGCGCGCGTGACCAAAAACCGGTTTACTGCTTGCAAGTCCGGCTTGTACGATGCCACTCATTCGGGTTTCACGGTGGATAACGCCGTGCATGTTCATAACTTCAGCAACGCCACCAATTTCGGCACGTGCCAGTAGTTGTTCCATTGTATCGGGGGTGAAATCAGCGCCGCCGCGTTCGAGTCCCGGTGCCGACGGAACGCAAGATGGTGCTAACAGGATGACGCGCAGATCCAGCGGACGACAGGCTTCAATGGCCCAGTCAACGCCGGATAGTCCATGGACATTCCCCAGTTCGTGTGGATCCCAGACGATGGTAGTCACCCCGCGTGGCAATACTGCATCGGCATAGCGCGCCGGTGTGACCATCGAGCTTTCGATATGCATGTGCGTGTCGATGAGACCGGGTATGGCGATCAAGCCTGTCGCATTAATGCAAGTGCGAGCATTCTTGCATTGTCCATCGTTGTGCCCGCCGGTATGAACACTGGCGATCAGGCCACCGACGATGCCAATGTCGGCTGTACGTGTCTCTCCTGTTACGGCGTCGAAGATCATGCCACCGGTGATCAGTAGCTCGAAGGGTTCATGGCCACGTGCTGCGGCTACGGCGTGGTCGCGCAGAGCGGCATCATTGAGATCAGAAGGTTCTGTTGCTGTCATGCTATTGCCTTCATGCAGGATCCGGTGCCGTCTCTTTCGCGGTTTTGTACAACGCGTCAAGCAGCATATCGTGGACGGCATCGATGTTGTTGACTACGCAGAGCGAATGCCGGGCTTCTGCAGGATCCGCTACTGGCGTTATACGCGTTCGGCCGGACTGCTCGCGGCTGGCGGTTTCGATGGATATATTTACAGGTGTCGAACCAAGGATATCCTTGTCGCCGGATGTCGCCGTACTCGTCGCTTTAGACGTTGCGGTACTGATACCTGCATCCCTGTCCATAGCAACAACTACCGCCGCTGCGGCCAACGGGTCATAGAGTGCCATACCGGTACGTCCACGGGATAGGGCAATATCGAGGTATCCGCCGAGCAGGTCGTGGATGAGTTTTGCTTTGTGATTTTGCAATAAAGACAATGGCTCAAGGTCTTCTGAAACCAGTTGTAGTTTTCGGCAGGCTTCCAATTCCACGATATGAACATGAATACCCGATTGCATGACAATGGCTGCCGCTTCTGCATCTGCCCAAGCGTTGAACTCGGCGTATGCTGTCTGATTGCCGCGTCCGCATGATCCACCCATCCAGGTGATTTTCGACAGGGTTGCTGCGATATCCGGCGCTGTAGTGATGAGCTGTGCAAGGTTGCTTAGTGGGCCCAGTGCAAGGATTTGTGGATTGATCGGGTTGCTGGATAACCATTTGATCAGGCCTTCAACGGCTTGAATGTCTTGCAGAAATGCAGCGCTTCCCGCGTCAACCTGAGGAAGCTTCAAGCCTCTGCTCAACATGCCGCACTTGCCCAGTACATGTTCGGCAGTTCGGCATTGCCCATCAAGAGCGGCCTCTGCGCCACAATGCCAGATACTGCCAAAGCCGAATACGCTTTCGAGGCCTTGAGCGTTTTTAACGACGTGTTCGAGTGTTGAACAACCGAATACCAGTGAGTGTGCGACCGGGTGGATTTTGTGGCCGCGAAGCAAAAGCAATGCATGAATATCATCGAAGCCGAGATCGGTATCGATCCATAGCTCGCTCATGCGTGGCCCATTTTCGACAGGGGGACGGCTCTGGCGAGTGGCAGGTCAAAACTGACCAGGCTGTTCAGGGCGTGAGCGGGCAGTTCAGCGTTGGCATCCGCGCGGACAGGGCCAATTGCCGTGTCCAGAAGATATTCTCTGACCGTGCCGGCGAATGCACTGCCTACAATAGTGGCATGGTATGGGCCTTTGCCGAGAGTCACTGCAGCCGGGCGCCAGGCAAGGCCTGCCGGGGCTGACTCCAGGTGTTCCTTTAATGGCAGCGTATGTCCGTTGCCAGCGAGCTGCTTGTCTAAAACGTCGAAGATGTTTTCGAAGCCTACAAAGTCTGCTACAAATCGTGTTTCAGGTGCATTGTAAATCGTCTCTGGTGAGCCTATCTGTTCCACACAGCCCTGATTCATGACCACGATACGATCTGCCAGTGACATGGCTTCAACCTGATCGTGAGTGACAAAAATCATGGTCAGGCCGGTTTGCTGTTGTACACGTTGTAGTTCGCTGCGCATCTCCAGACGCAGGCGTGCATCAAGGTTGGACAGTGGCTCATCGAGTAAAAGTACCTTTGGATCCATAACAAGGGCTCTTGCCAGTGCGACGCGTTGCTGCTGACCGCCGGAAAGTTCTGCCGGCATGCGGGTGGCAAATTCACTGAGGCCAACAATAGCGAGACCATCGTGCACGCGTTGTTTGATGTCATTTGTCGACATACGTTTCAGTCGCAAGCCGAAGGCTACATTTTCCGTCACGCTGAGGTGGGGGAACAGGGCATAAGATTGGAAAACCATGCCAACGTTGCGCTTGTTGGGAGCCGTTCTTGTAATATTTATGCCGTCCAGCCGTATGCGGCCCGAGTGGGTTTTCATCAGTCCGGCGATCGCGCGCATGGTGGTGCTTTTGCCGCAGCCTGATGGGCCGAGAAAGGCTACGAGTTCTCCTTTGGTAACGCCCAGGGTCAGTTTCTCCACAGCGATTGACTTGCCATAGGCCAGTGTCAATTCATCGAGAGATAGGTAGTCAGACATAGCGAGAAAAACCCAGAAACCGTTCGGCAATGAAAACAATGGCTATGGACAGAAATGCCAGCAAGGCAGCAAGCGCTGCCACTGATGGGTCGTAGGTTGTTTCAAGATACGAGATCATATCTATCGGTAAGGTGCGAACGCCGGGGCCGGATAAAAACAATGAGACGGGTACCTGATTGAAACTGGTAACAAAGCCGAGAATGAAGGCTGCCAGGATACCGCTGCGGATGTTCGGTAGCACGATACGAAAGAACGCACCGAGGCGTGAGGCGCCGAGTAGGACGGCGGCCTCTTCAATATCGCTTCGCAGGTTTTCCAGCGATGCGGATACCACGCGTACCGCGTAGGGGAGGACCAGAGCGGTGTGTGCTGCGAACAGGGCAGTGACGACGTCGACGTCCAGTGGTACGACAAGGTATCGGAGCAAGGCAAGGCCTACAATGATGCCGGGTACGATAATGGGGGCGGAGACGATGGTTCTGAAGGTTTCAGCGCCTGGGAGTTTGTAGCGCGCCAGTGCATAGGCGATGGGCACACCGAGAATCAGTGCAGCAAGTGTACCGAAGACCGCCAGCGCCATGGACAAGGCAAAGCTTTCGCGAAAACTTTCGATCTCGAAGACTTTGATGACCCAGCGAATTGACAGGCCTTGCGGTGGAAATGCCAATGACTCACCAGCCGATAGTGCAGCGGCAACGATGATGAAAAAAGGGCCAATCAGGAAGAGCAGGACCAACGTCAGAACAGCGACTTGTGGCCAGCGATTGTTCATCGAGAGCCTCGAGCGGTTGCCAGTCGTTTCAGTAGGAGGTTAGCGCAGTAGCTCATGATGATAAGGATCATGGCGATGATGCTGGCGGAGGCAAAATCATTGGCCACAGTGACGCGTTGATATAACAAGGTTTCAAGCATCAGCACCTTGGAGCCACCGAGGATGGCGGGAGTGATGAAAGCGGTAAGGGAGCCTGTAAATACAAGCGTGCCACCGATGACAAGGCCTTCACGAGTCAGCGGCAGGATAACATTCCAGAACACTTGAAACGGGTTGGCACCCAGCACACGCGCGGCAGGAACAGCGTCTTTGGGCATGTTTTCCAGTGCGCTGGTCAAGGATAGAATCATTAACGGTAAGAAGAGTTGTAATAGACCTATAAAGACCGCTGTTTCCGTAAATAAAAAGCGGATGGGTTCGTCGCTCAGGCCGATGCTTGTCAGTGCTTTGTTGACGATGCCGGTGCGGCCGAGAATGACAATCCAGGCGTAAGTTCGTGCGACAGGCGAGATCATCAGTGGCAGGATCACCAGTCCGATCATCCGGCCGCGTGATGCGGGAGATAGGGAGACGATGCTCCACGCTGCGGCATAACCTATGATGGCTGCTGATGTGGTAACCAGGGCACCCAGTTTCAGGGTTCGATAGAAGACCGCTCGATTGCGTTCACTGGCGAAGAAGTCGATATACGGCTGAATACTCCAGGCGCCTTCAACCCGAAAGCCTTCCGATAATAGAATGCCGACGGGCAGCAGAAATACCAGAGCTGCAAACAGCACCCCCGGTAAAATCAGCGCCAGCCCCTCAGCACGATTATCGAACACAGCTTGTCAGACCAGATTTTCGGTTCAGGACTCCCGTTATTGCGTGACGTTATCGTTCCAGGTCGTCAGCCAGTCATCGCGATTGTCGAGGATGACATCAGGTGCCAGAAGGTTCAGTGTCTTGACCGTATCTGCACCGTAGGTGAGGTTGGCAGCGATGTCGTCACTGACGACAACTTCTGAGTTGGCGGGGCTGTCCACCAGAGCTTCGGCCAGAGCAGTCTGGATTTCTGTGGACAACCAGAAATCCATGAACTCATAGGCTAGATCTTCGTTTTTTGCGCCTTCGGTCAGGATCATCACGTTCATGCCACCGGTCTGACCTTCGCTGGGCGTTGCCCAGGCCAGGGGCAAGTCCATCTTTGTATAAGCACCCCATGCGAAACGACCAATCGGTGCTGCCAGGATTTCTTCCTGTTGCATCAGCTGCGCAACCTGCGAGGAGCGTTCGTAGAAGGTCACGATGTCGTCTTTGTGTTCAGCAACCTTGGCAATCGGTGCTTTCAGGCTGGCGTTGTCGTCACCGATGGCTTTGCCCAGCATGTACAACGCCGGTGGGCCTTGATTGGTAGACACGTTCGGGAAAGCCACGCGGCCTTTGATCTCGTCCTTGAACAGATCCTGCCAGCTGTCGATGGTGACTTTATCGGTACGGTAGACAATGGAGGTGGCATAGAAGGTGTAGCCCACGCCAAGATTGCCGCCCAACGGATCCTTGGCAATGTCGTAGAGCTTGCCGTGGTTGCTGAGACGGGAGACGTCTATGGCTTGTGTAATGCCTTTGCGACTTGCGGCCAGTGCGTCATGGGTGGACATGACCGCCATGTCAATTTCAGGATCGTCCTTGCGAGCTTCCAGTTTGGCCAGGCGCTCAACGCTGTTACCGGTTTCGACAATCAGTTCACAATCGCATTGGGCTTCGAAAGGCTTGTAGACAATTTCGGTGAAAGCATCCTGGCCGAAACCGTAGACCGATATCACGAGTTGTTTGTCGGCGGCCAGCGTGTTTCCGGATGCCATAAGGCCAGCTGTTGCGAGTGCTGCCAGTACGGCCGGTTTGACGTTTTTGTTGCTCATGTAAAGCTTCTCTGTTAGAGGGGTTACTCATACTACTTCACCCACATATTCATCGTTTGTAGAAATCTCCGGATATTTGTCAACAGATTGCCTAAAGGTGCTTGCACCTGAGCACGTCAGACCTCACAATAGTCGGGCTATGGTGTTCCGTATCGGCACTCTCGCGACGAGAAGTTGTTAACCCAGTCAGGCCCGGAAGGGAGCAGCTGCAGCAATGGATTCGGGCGCCGGGATGCGGCTGGTGCGGAATGCCGCCTTAATTTACCGTCTAACGTTTCCATGAGTTACAAGGTCCTTGCACGCAAATGGCGACCGCACCACTTTCGCGACATGCTGGGGCAGGAGCCTGTGTTGCGAGCGCTGGTCAACGCGCTGGACAGCAACCGCCTTCATCATGCGTATCTCTTCACCGGTATGCGCGGGGTCGGCAAGACCACCATTGCCCGTATCTTCGCCAAGTGTCTAAATTGCGAAACCAACGGCGTTACTTCTGATCCCTGCGGTACCTGTAGTGCCTGTCAGGATATCGATGCCGGACGCTTTTTCGATCTGATCGAAGTCGACGCTGCATCGCGCACCAAGGTCGAAAGTACGCGAGAGCTGTTGGAAAACGTACCTTATGCACCCGCAAGTGGCAGGTACAAGGTGTACCTGATCGATGAGGTGCACATGTTTTCCACCCACAGTTTCAATGCGCTACTGAAAACTCTGGAAGAGCCTCCCGAACATGTGAAGTTTTTACTGGCCACCACCGATCCCCAGAAAGTGCCTGCCACGGTCCTGTCGCGATGTTTGCAGTTCAATCTCAAGCGGATGTCGCCGGGGATTCTTACCGATTATCTGGCGAAGATTCTCAATGAAGAGAAAATAGAGTACGAGCTGCCGGCGCTGGATCTTATTGCCCGTGCCTCTGAAGGCAGTGTCCGTGATTCATTGTCACTGGTAGAGCAGGCTGCAGCATCGGGTGAGGGTGCGGTAAGAGCTGTCGATGTTGAGGGTATGTTGGGGCGCGCCTCAGTAGAGCGCTTGCTTTCGTTGATCGAGACACTTGCAGCAGGTGATATGCCCGCCCTGTTTTCCCAGGTAGAAGAACTGGCGCAATATGCGCCGGAATTTTCCGAGTTGCTGGGAGAGATTCTTACCTTATTGCATCGCGTGGCTATGTTGCGAACGGTGCCTGGAAGTGTGTCTGACGCCACGCCGGGTTTTGGCCGTTTGTCAAAACTTGCCGCCGAGCTTGATCCGGATGTTGTGCAATTGTTTTATCAGATCGGTTTGCACGCGCGGCGCGATATGCCGTTTGCGCCGGACACGCGCGAAGCATTTGATATGGCGCTGTTGCGGATGCATTCGTTCAAGCCTCAGGATGGAAGTGCTCAAGACGGAAATGGAGGCGGTAGTGGCAGCGTCGGCGTTGCGCCGGACTTGCCTACAACGGGTGGTGTGGCGAGCGCATCGGTGCAAGCGGTCGTAGCGGTGAAACCAGCTGCTACAGCCCCCGGGCTGGAAGTCCGTGGGAGTGTTTCTGCGGGCGGCGATATGCGTGCTGCAGCATTGGCGGCTGCTCGCGGCGAGCCTTTGCCGGACGCGGTTGTTGCGCAGCTAGAGAGTGGTACTGCCGTGCCTTCGCCTGCCGAACCTGTTGTGCCTGCGCCAGCGCCTGTCGAGCCAAAGCCAGAGCCAGTATCGACTATCGATAAAAACAACGTAACGTCAGTTGACTGGCCGCAAGTGGTATCAGAGCTGGACGTCGCCGGCATGCCTCTGCAATTGGCCAATAATTGCACGTGGTTGGGCATGCAGGGTGATTGTGTTCAGCTTCAGCTGGAAGAGAGTGCTGAGCACCTGCACACGACACGGTTTGTAGAGCGCTTGCGTAGTGCGTTGACAGACTGGTTTGCTCGTGAGATTCAGTTGAACATAGCTCAGGTCAAACAATCTCTTCACACACCTGCCAAGATTGCGCAAAAGCAGGCCGAGGATGATATGGCAGCGGCGCATGACTCGATCAAGCTCGATCCGTTGGTGCGCCAGCTTATCGATCAGGTCGACGGCTCGGTTGACGAGACCAGTATCCGGCCATTGAATCGATCTGCAAATCCTCCGGGCGGCTAGCTCTCAGCTGTCACAGCTCTGCTGTACTATATTGATAATTCAACAAGCTGGCAGGAGTCAGAAATAATGAAAGGCGGCATCGGCAATTTAATGAAGCAAGCGCAGAAAATGCAGGAAGACATGCAAAAAGCGCAGGAAGAGATCGCCAACATGGAGATCGAAGGCAAGAGCGGTGGCGGTCTGGTGAGTGTCATCATGAATGGTCAGCACGAGTTACGAAAAGTGTCTATCGATGACTCCCTTGTCGGTGATGACAAGGACATGCTGGAAGATCTTGTCGCAGCGGCTGTTAATGACGCATCCCAGAAGCTGGCCGCCGCCTCGAAGGACAAGATGAGTGGTCTTACCGCTGGCATGGAATTGCCACCGGGTATGAAGATGCCATTCTGATTGCAAGGACGCTGATTCAATGTCATCCAGCGGCTTGCTTGAAGATCTGATCGAATCCCTGCGGTGCCTGCCCGGTGTTGGCCCCAAGTCAGCGCAGAGAATCGCTTTGCATTTGCTCAAGCGTGATCGCAATGCAGCGCGCCGTCTGGGTGAGACGCTCGTGTCCGCCATGGACAATATCCATCATTGTCAACAATGCCGTCTGTTCACCGAAGCTGAGCTGTGTCGCTGGTGTTCTGATCCTGCCAGGCAATCATCACAACTGTGCATTGTCGAAAATCCTGCTGATGTTATGGCGATTGACCGGGCAACAGACTATCGTGGCAAGTATTTTTTGCTGTTGGGTCACTTGTCGCCGCTCGATGGCATCGGTCCCAAGGATCTGGGGCTGGATCTACTGGATGAGCGAATGAAAACCGGCGGAATTGATGAAATCACGCTGGCCACCAATCCTACGGTGGAAGGGCAGGCGACGGCTCGCTACATCGCTGATATGGCAGCCGGCTACCAGATACCCATCACGCAGATTGCACGTGGAATTCCCGTGGGCAGCGAGCTGGAATTTGCCGATGGAGGCACCCTTTCCATTGCCTTTGCACAACGAACACCGGTCAACTGATTCGTCGGTTTCTTCGCGATACGGTTATCCACATTTTCTGTGGATAACTATGTGCATAGAACTGCTAAATGAGGGTAAGTCACTGGTTTTTTAACACTATTGTTAAATTGTTTATTATTTGAACGATATATATTAAAGTTAATTAAAACAAAGACTTAAAAAAAACCCTGTATATATTAACACCCTTTGACGGTGCGGCTGCAGCGTCTGCAATCGTTTTCCACGGCCTTGTGCATAAAAACGCAGTTATTCGATTCGTCAAGCGGTTTTCAATAAAAAAAATGGCTATTTACATTTTTTTTGCTTGCGCTTTCGGGCTGTTGATGATCTATAACACCAACTCGATCAGATTGAAAAAACGTGTTGCCGGTAATACGCCAGTTCTGCAATCGATTCGCGAATATCGTCCAGTGCCAGATGCGCGCCTTGCTTGACAAAACCCTCTAAAATTTCCGGTTTCCAGCGTCGCACCAGTTCCTTGATGGAACTGACGTCGATATTGCGATAATGGAAGAAGGCTTCAAGCTCGGGCATGTGCCGCACCATGAAGCGTCTGTCCTGACCAATACTGTTTCCACACATGGGGCTCTTGCCTGCGGCGATCCACGGTTTCAGGAATTCCAGTGTCTCGTGGCTTGCATCGTGGAGAGAATGTTTGCTGTTGCGCACTCGTTCAACCAGCCCGGACGCATTGTGGTGCTCGGTGTTCCATTCATCCATAGCGGCGAGGCGTGCCTCTGAGCACTGTATGGCCAGCACAGGTCCCTCGGCCAGCGTATTCAATTGAGCGTCGGTGACAATAGATGCGATCTCGATCACGGTGTCCGTATCCGGTTCGAGTCCCGTCATTTCCAGATCTACCCAGATCAGATTGTCGTCGGCATGAGTCATAACGTTCAGATACACTAGTATATTGGATCCATATTCAAGCACACAAACACCGAAGCTGCCGCGCCTTTGTTACACACTCCACCGACCATACTCTTCGTGTGACTAAAAAGACTGCAAGGCAACGCCCGCAGGGCACGATGTTGACCGCGCGTGTGGTTGCTAATTTCAGGGCAACGGTTGCGCTTCAATTGCTCGATCAGCAAGGCTTTGAGAAAGGCTACCCATTGAAAAACCTGCCATTGCTGGTTGCCGGTGACGAGG
Organism: Granulosicoccus sp.; assembly: GCA_045106195.1. Classification (GTDB taxonomy): domain Bacteria; phylum Pseudomonadota; class Gammaproteobacteria; order Granulosicoccales; family Granulosicoccaceae; genus Granulosicoccus. The sequence continues at coordinate 231,216 of JBGCEH010000006.1, read as the reverse complement.
TGCTGTGCCAGCGTGAAGATGGCGTGCTCCGCGTGTATGAACTGCTTGAACGCCGGAGCGTTCTAGAACGGGCAGACCGTCATTGGGTCAAACCGCTGGCTGCCAACTTAACGCATCTGGGTATCGTGTCTGCCAATCCGCCCGGAATCGATGCACTGCTTATCGATCAGTTCTGTGTAGCGGCATATCGGGCAGGGGTTAGTGCGCTGATCATCATGAATAAAGCGGATCAGATGACATCCGATGAGCTGGCTGCAGCTGAAGCCATGCTGGTAACGTATCGCGATATCGGTTATCCCTCCGTCATGATTGATACGAAGACGCCCGACGGTATGCAGGAATTACTGACTGAGCTGGAGGGCCGTTCTTTGACGCTGGTAGGGGCGAGTGGGGTGGGGAAATCATCGATCATCCAGAGGCTGCTGCCCGATAGAGAGCTTCGGATCGGTGCGGTGTCTCAGGCGACAGGTTTCGGTTCGCACACTACATCGGTGACATACTGGTATGAGATGCCCGAAGGTGGTTCCATTATAGATTCGCCGGGAGTTAGGCAGTATTCCGTTGCACATCTTGACGAACAGACAGTACGCCATGGCTTCTCCGAAATGGCGGAAGCTGCGGCTCAATGTCGCTTTGGCGATTGCACCCATACGGTAGAGCCTGTATGCGCGGTTCGTGATGCTGTGAAATCCGGAGCCATAGCTTCGTTTCGCTATGACAACTATTGCAAGCTTATCTCCGGTGCCTGAAGGGTAAGACTAGCTGGAGTGTTTGGGGGTGTCCTTGCGGTTTCCCCATGCAGACCATGCACCGTCTATGGCGCGCACATCGGTGTAGCCCAGATGTTTCAGCGCGACGTAGGTCACTGAGGAGCGTTGATGTGACTGACAATAGACAATGACGGTATCGTCGTGTTCAGCCTCTAGTATTTCAAGGTTTTTTTCCAGAGTGGCATCGTCCAGAAGACAGCCATGATCGTCGAGCATGGCCGTCCACTCGATGTGCTTCGCACCGGGTACATGACCGGTATAGGCTGCGCGTACATCTCTTCCCTGATATTCACCGGCACTGCGGACATCCAGCACTTTAAACTGTGGGTTGGACAACTGTTCCATGAGATTGTCGACAGAGATCACATTGTCGCCAATCATGTTCAATGTCAGTCCACCATGGCCCGGTGCTGCCGGCTCCATGCTGACTGGATGACCCTCGGTAACCCAGGCTCTATAACCACCGCTTAGCCAGCTGCAGGCTTCATAGCCGTAGGCATCCATGACCCACACAAGGCGGGCAGCAGGGGTTTCCAGACCACCATCGTAGGCGATGATCTGATCGCCCAACCGTGCGCCGATGCCTTGCACAAAGTGATTGACGGCGTCCGGTTCCGGCATGAGACCCCCCATGGGGGGCTCACTGCGATTCAACAATGCGGGGTTGATGTTAACTGCCCCTTCGATATGACCTTCTGCGTAGGCCTCCGGGGAGCGCAGGTCTACCAGGCACAAACCAGCATCGGTCAGCGTCTGGTTATCGGCATGTAGTTGTGCAAGGCATTGTTGCAGCTCGCTTGCTTTTACAACCAGAGGAAGAGACATGGGCAGGACACCTGTTGTTGTTGCAGTACTGGTCGGTTTACGTCGTGGTTCTTATAGTTTAGTTCATCACACAATCTAATCGGGTTAACACTTTCTTCATCCGGATTGTGAACTAACCTGTTCGGAGTTGTCATACAGGTATTAGCCCATCGGGCGTTTGCCGCAAGGAAGACCTGCTATGATTCGTGCCTCGAACAAGGTGTTGGAATTTGCACCACAGATCGCTCGAGGAGCGAAACCGTTGAGTGAAAGAGAAATAGACATGGCCCTTGTTGAGCGGGTCCAGCGCGGAGACAAGTCGGCATACGACCTCCTCGTGCTCAAGTATCAGCACAAGATTGGCCATCTTGTCGGCCGCTATGTGCACGACGTGTACGAGTCTCAGGATGTCACTCAAGAGGCCTTCATCAAGGCCTACCGTGGTCTCAAAAACTTTCGCGGTGACAGCGCTTTTTATACCTGGCTTTACCGTATTGCCATCAACACTGCCAAGAATCATCTGGTCACGATGGGGCGCAAGATTACCGATACCGGTATAGATGCTGCAGATGCAGAGCAATACGACAGTGGATCGGCGCTGCGCGAGAATGCTACGCCCGATAGGGTCATGGCCACTGAAGAGATTGCCCGGGTCGTTCAGGATTCCATCGCTGCCCTGCCGGATGATCTTCGTGAGGCCATCACCTTACGCGAGTTCGACGGTCTTTCCTATGATGAGATTGCCATTGCCATGGATTGCCCGATAGGTACGGTACGATCACGTATATTCAGAGCACGTGAAGCCATAGATACTAATCTCGAGCCATTGCTCGAGGAAAAACGCAGGTAAGTCATGCACGATTCCGATAAATTGAACAACAAGCAGAAGTTGTCCCAACTCATGGACGGTGAGTGGCACGAGCTCAATCCCGCTGATTGCGTAGCCAGCCTGTGTGCTGATGACGCTCTTAAAGCCCAATGGTCGCGGTATCACATGATTCGCGATGTGTTGAAAAACGAACCTGTGCGTGCTGATCATGCACTGGCATCCAGGATATGCGATGCCATCAGGGATGAGCCGAGTTACAGCAATATCACGCCTTTCAGCGGCGCATCCTCCTCGTCGGCGGCGGTTTTGGCAGAAGTTGCGCCTGTGCGGGCAGAAACCGAGGCCGAGGCTCAGTCCTCGGTCCCGGTTACACGTGAACCTGTGGCCGAAAAGATAACATCCATCCAGAAGAAAGCATCGGTGGTCAATACCGGTGTGGCAGGTTTTGCGCTGGCAGCCAGTGTTGCGCTCGTTACTGTTGTAGGTCTTAATCTCTTTGAGAAACAGGAGCTAGTGGGTGTTTCCACGCTGGCGAGTAATATCGATGCTGGCTCCCCCGTGCAGATTACGCCTGACCAGAATGCGCAGAACGATACTGCCGTTTTACCGGTTGTGGACTTTGTGGCCAATACTGGATCCTATTGGGTGTCTCCCGAATCATCACAGCGGGTTTCTGACGAGCAACGCCTAAACATGATGCTTTCTCAGCACATTGAAAACTCGCCGACGTCGGTACGTGAAGGTGTGTTGCCTTACTCCCGCCTTGTCGGTTACGAAGCGAGCAATCAGGGGCAGTAATATCGATGAGCCGTGCCATTAGCAGCCTGGGAAGTATGTCTTGGCCTGCCGCCCTTGAGGCAGGTTGGTTTGTCGTTCTACGTCAAGCCGTTGCTCGTCAAGCCCTTGTTGCCGTCTGTGTTACCAGTCTCGGGTCCGTGGCGACGACGGCTCATGCTCAGAACAAGCCTGATGACTCGGCTCCCGGGCCTGTGGCGCTCATCGAGTCCATGTCGCTGGCGCTGCGCACGTTGAATTACGAGGGTGTTTTCGTGCATGCACAGGGCGGCAATCTGACCAGCATGCATATTCTGCACGCCAATGGTGGGCGGGGCGAGTTCGAGCGCCTCACAGCCCTCGATGGGGAGGCACGAGAGGTTATCCGGAACAATTCCCTCGTTACCTGTATCTGGCCAGGAAGCCAGTCTGTGGTGGTTAGCCAATCCAAGCCGCGTGACTTGATACCGAGAGTGGATGCAAGCCTCATAAACAATCGGCGATACGAATTCACGCGTGGCCAGGCTGACCGTGTTGCCGGCAGACCCACACATGTGGTCAATGTCATACCGCGAGACGAGTACCGATATGGTTATCGCTTCTGGATTGATGTCGAAAACAACATGTTGCTTCGTTCCATGTTACTGGAGGGGCCTACCCAGCCGGTAGAGCAAGTGATTTTCACCCAGATTGAATACCTTGCCAACGTTGATCTCACCCGTTTCGATGTTCTCGGAGGCGGCCATCGTGACAACGTGGTCAGTTGGCTGGAACCGGGCAAAGCCCAGGCTACCTCCACTCTCGAGGCCCGCAAAAGCGAAACGGCAGATCGCATCAGCTTCACTGACGCCTTGCCCGAGGGTTACCGCAAGGTCTCCGAAACCTATTCAGCCATGCCGATCAAGGATGGGCCTTTCAGCCATGTGATGCTCACCGACGGTATGGCATCAGTGTCTGTCTACGTTGAATATATGGCAGCTGACAAGCAATCCGGTGCCAGTGTCGGCCTGTCCAGAATGGGCGCCATGAACGCCTTTGGTATCAGCACCGGATCCGCGCTCATTACAGCCGTGGGTGAAGTACCCGAAGCCACCGTTCGTGCCGTAGCCGCGGCCGTTATCCTGAAAGAGTGAGGCGTCAGGCGCGGGTCGTTGATACCGGCGCTGGCGGCCCAGGCAGAGCGCTGGTCGAACTTGATACAGTCGGTCAATGCCAACGCTGCAGCCGGGGAGAGGGCTGTGGCGCTGCTCTGTTCGACCCGCAGCAGGCGAAGATCCGGTTGTGGGTTGAAAGCGATGAAAAATCATCAGCGTTTGTGGGGCAACAAGTCATGCTTGAAATAGACGAACAGGGCTCTGGATGGCTTTGGCCGGTGTTCGGCGCCTATGGGCTGCCATTGTCCGGCTTGTTGGTGGCGACTGCGGCATCAACGGCGTCTACCGCTGACGCATCAGATTTTGCCGAGTTGTTTGTCGTTTTAAGCGCTTTGGCGGGACTATTTGGTGGCATTTTTGCATGGCGTCAAGTGGCGCCAGGCGTTCTGGCCCGGGCCGAGCGCAGTCTATGCCTTCGATCAGCCCGTATAGTGGCTACGTACTCTTCATCCGCGACGTATCCTTCCTCCGCGCACCGTTCAGCCGAATAAGTGCCAAACAGAGAGCCTAGATGAGAACACTGCGTTTTTACGTTGACCGGACCGCAACCATTGCGCTGTTCGTCCTGCTGCTCGCTAGCGCCACTGTTGTTCAAGCGCTCGAGTTACCCGACTTTACCTCGCTGGTTAAGAACAATCACAAGGCGGTGGTGAATATCAGTATCAGCCAATCACGCCAGATGGTAGAACGTCCCGAGATTCCGGGTCTTGAAGACAACACTGAGCTCGATGAGCTGATAAAGCGTTTTCAGGAGCAACCTCGCCAGCCATCTGAGAGCAGCGCTACCGGTTCCGGTTTCATTATCTCGGCGGACGGATACATTCTGACCAACAATCATGTTGTGGAATCTGCCGATGAGGTGACCGTGCGATTGCACGATCGGCGCCAGCTGACGGCACAGGTTATTGGAGCTGATCCGCGTTCCGATGTAGCGGTACTCAAGGTCGAGGCTGATGACTTGCCGGTGGTGAGCATTGGTAATAGCGATGATCTGGAGGTGGGCGAGTGGGTGCTTGCCATCGGCTCACCGTTCGGTTTTGATTTTTCAGTGACGGCGGGCATTGTCAGTGCCACCGGTAGAGCGCTTCCCAATGAAAGTTATGTACCCTTCATACAGACGGATGTGGCGATTAATCCGGGTAATTCAGGGGGGCCCCTGTTTAACCTGAATGGCGATGTCATTGGTATCAACAGCCAGATTTACAGTCGTACCGGCAGTTTTATGGGCCTTTCGTTTGCGATTCCGATCGAAATGGCTATCGATGTTGCCACGCAGATCAGGCAAACGGGTGGGGTTACGCGTGGTTGGCTGGGCGTGATCATTCAGGAAGTGACCATGGAACTGGCTGAATCCTTCGGTATGCGGGTAGCCCATGGCGCGCTGGTTTCGCGCATCCTGCCCGACAGTCCGGCATCGCAGTCTTCTCTTAAGGTGGGTGATGTCATTACGCATTTCGAGGGCAATAGAATCGAGCGCTCATCATCGTTGCCGCCGCTGGTGGGACGTGTGCCCGCCAACAGCGATGCAAATCTGAAAGTTGTGCGTGAAGGCAAGAGTATCGACGTGATCGTTAACATTGGTGAGCTGCCCAATGACGATGATTTGCGCCGCAGTGTCAGCCCTGCTCGGCAACCGTTGCCTGACAATGTGCTGCAGTTGACCGTCAAACCGCTGGACCAGGAGACCCGTGATCAGTTGGGAATCGACAGGGGCGGGGTGCAGGTCGACAGCGTCGAGGATGGCGGGCCTGCCGACAAGGCGGGTATCGTCGAGGGTGATGTTATCTCCATGATCGATAACAAGCCTGTTGATAACGCCCGTGACCTGCTCGAAGTTCTGTCTGAGCTGCAAGGCCGTGGCAATGTCGCGGTCCTGGTACATCGCGATGAAGGTCCCGTTTTTCTGGCATTGCAGCTCAATCCGTGAGCTACCAGCCGCAGCTGACACTGTATTATCGTGACGGCTGTCATTTATGTGAGGATCTCGAGCAGCTCCTATTCGAGCTGCTCGATCCTCACAGTTATCGACTGCTGAAAGTCGATATCGACACCAACGATGTTCTCAAAAACGCCTACAACGTACGTGTGCCTGTCCTCAAATGCGAGAATGAAGAGGTGTGCGAGCACTTTTTGGATCTTGAAGCCCTTCATAAAGCGCTTGAACGGGCATTGGCAAGCTACAATGGGCGGATGTCGACAATCGACACCAATGCTTAATTTACCGCAGCCCCGTCCGCATGCAGCAAAACATACGTAACTTCTCGATCATTGCCCATATCGATCATGGCAAATCTACCATCGCGGATAGATTTATCCAGGTCTGTGGCGGCCTGACCGCCCGCGAGATGTCCTCTCAGGTGCTCGATTCAATGGATATCGAACAGGAGCGCGGGATTACCATCAAGGCGCAGGCGGTGTCTCTTGACTACAAGGCGAATGATGGTGTGACGTATCACCTGAATTTTATCGATACGCCGGGGCATGTGGATTTTTCCTATGAAGTGTCACGTTCTCTATCAGCCTGCGAGGGTGCCTTGCTGGTAGTGGATGCCTCTCAGGGCGTTGAGGCTCAAAGTGTCGCTAACTGTTACACCGCCATCGAGCAGGATCTTGAAGTCATTCCGGTGCTCAACAAGATTGATCTGCCTGCTGCAGACGCTGACAGAGTCGTCGACGAAATCGAGGAAATCATTGGCATCGAAGCCCATGACGCTATTCATGTCAGTGCCAAGACAGGCTTGGGTATCGACGAACTGCTAGAACAACTGGTTGCGCGAGTACCACCGCCGGTTGGTGATCTCGATGCACCTTTCAAGGCACTGATTATCGATTCCTGGTTCGATGCCTATGTTGGCGTGGTGACTCTGGTGAGGGTCATCGAAGGCTGTATCGATCGCCGTTCGAAAATACAGATCATGTCGACAGGGCGTACGTTTCAGGCAGATGATGTCGGCATCTTCACACCCAAACGTAAAACCATGGATAGGCTGTCCGCCGGTGAGGTGGGATTCATCATTGCTGGCATCAAGGAAATCGAGGCGGCGCGGGTAGGTGACACCATTACTCTGGCATCACGACCGGCGGTGGAGCCCTTGCCTGGCTTCAAGGAAGTGCAGCCACGGGTTTTTGCCGGACTTTTTCCGATAGAAAGCGATGACTACGAAAATTTTCGTGAAGCACTGTCTAAACTTCGATTGAATGATGCAGCTCTGCATTTTGAGCCTGAATCATCCACGGCACTCGGCTTCGGTTTTCGCTGTGGCTTTCTGGGCATGCTGCATATGGAAATAGTGCAGGAGCGTCTGGAGCGTGAGTACGATCTGGATCTGATATCCACAGCGCCTACGGTAGTCTACGAAATTCTTGATACCAAGGGCGAGCTGGACTACATCCATAATCCGTCAGAATTGCCGATGGTCAACGTTATTGATGAGATTCGCGAGCCGATTATTCAGGCGAATATTCTTACACCGCAAGATTATGTTGGTGATGTGATCAAGCTTTGCGTCGAGAAGCGTGGTGTTCAGTTGAGCATGCAGTATCTGGGCAGGCAGGTGCAGATGGTCTACGAGATACCCATGTCCGAGGTGGTACTGGATTTCTTCGACAGATTAAAGTCAGTGAGTAAGGGCTATGCCTCTTTTGACTATGAGTTCAAGCGCTTTCAAGCGGCTGACCTTGTTAAGGTGGATATTTTGATTAACGGTGACAAGGTTGATGCGCTGGCTTCCATCATTCATCGAGATCGATCGCAGAATCGTGGGCGCGAACTGGCGGACAAGATGAAAGATATTATTCCACGGCAGATGTTCGAGGTTGCTGTGCAAGCCGCGATTGGCTCGCATATTATAGCCCGCTCGTCTATAAAGGCACTGCGGAAGAACGTGACTGCCAAGTGTTATGGCGGTGATGTGTCTCGAAAACGTAAGCTGCTGGAAAAACAGAAAGCCGGCAAACGCAGGATGAAACAGGTAGGCAAGGTGGAAATCCCGCAGGAAGCCTTTCTCGCCGTATTACAATCGGATCGTAACTGATGCCTTCCAGCTGGATTGATAAATTGAATTTCCCGCTTGTATTGGTGCTTGCTACGGCAATCACCGGTCTTATCTGGTTAATCGACGCGCTGGCATTCGCACCAAAACGTCGGGCGGCAGGGCGTGGCAGTGATGACGTTCCTTTGCTCGTTGAGTATGTGCAGTCGTTTTTCCCGGTGTTTCTGGTGGTACTGGTATTGCGCTCGTTTCTGTTCGAGCCCTTCCGGATTCCATCAGGTTCAATGATCCCGACATTACTGGTTGGCGACTTTATCCTGGTCAACAAATTCAGTTACGGCGTAAGGCTGCCCATAACGCATACCAAGATTCTGGATACAGGCTCCCCTGAAAGAGGCGACGTAGCGGTGTTCCGTTTTCCGGATAATCCTCGGCTGGATTACATAAAACGGGTTATTGGTTTGCCGGGTGATGAAGTGGAGTACATCGACCGGATGTTCATCGTCAATGGTCAGCTGATGGAAACCGAAGGTGATGAGCAATATGTCAGCCCCATAAACGATCTGGTGGTCAGAGGCGCTGTTGTGCGTGAAGAGCGACTGGCCGACGAGCCGCATCAGATCCTCGAGTTTCCCGATGAGGTTGCCAAGCGTTCAGGCACGTTTGTGGTTCCGGAAGGCCATTATTTCATGGTCGGCGACAACCGTGACCGAAGCAATGATGGCAGGTTCTGGGGGTTTGTTCCTGAGGAAAATCTGGTGGGCAAGGCCCGATTCATCTGGATGCACTGGAATGATGGTGTTATCTGGAGCCGTTTGGGAGACAGCATAAGGTAGTGGCTAACTATTGAGAGTGTTCTTATTTACCCTCCCCGCAGGTGTGGAGTTGCTCACAAAGCGATCCCGTCAGACGGTGACTTACTCAGGAACTCTGTCACTCTGACGCTGTAAGAGGTGTCAGTGCTGTGTGAGATTTTCTGCAGCACCATTCCCTGGCATGAGGATGTTGCATGAGTACTAGTACATACCCGCAAGGCAGGCGTCAGGCCGGGCTGAGCGTCACCGGTTTTATGATCATCCTGTCTGTTTGTGCGTTCCTTGGCTTGTTTGCGCTCAAGGTAGTGCCGCATTATTTCGAAAACTGGACGGTGAGCGAAATCGCTGATGGCCTCGTTGCCAAGCCAGAGGTACTCAAGCAATCGCGCAGTAAAGTGTATCAGTACATTGATACTGCATTTCAACAAAACAACCTCTGGGATCTCAAACCCAAGGACACCTTCCAGCTGACGCCCAGCAAGGAGCATGGCTATATTGTGTCCGTAAAATATGAGCGACGTACCAACCTGCTGCGTAATATCGATCTGGTTACCACGTTCGACAAGTCTCACAATGGTGGGCCATAGAGGTTTCGACGCTGGTACCATGCATGGATGGCGCACATTCAGACATTGCTGGACAAGCTCGATTATCGATTCAAGGATGAGCGGCTACTGACCGAGGCCTTGTCTCACCGATCAAGCGGTTCGTGCAACTACGAGCGGCTGGAATTCCTCGGTGACGGTTTCCTGAATTTTACGATTGCCACTGAGCTTTACTATCACCGCCCTGAAGAGGACGAAGGTGCGCTCAGTCGTTTGCGTGCAAGTCTGGTCCGCCAAAGCACGCTGGCCGATATCGCACGTGAGCTAAACCTCGGCGATTACCTGATCATGGGCGTAGGGGAGCTGCGCAGTGGTGGCTTTAAGCGAGATTCCATACTCTCGGATGTGGTTGAGTCGATCATAGGCGCGGTATTTATCGAGGCCGGGTACGAGGCTGCCAGATCACTGGTACTTAGACTTTACGGTAACCGGATTGCCGAACTACCGCCCTCAGCTCAACTCAAGGATCCAAAAACACGCCTTCAGGAGCAGCTTCAGGCCGAAGGGCTGGAACGCCCCGACTACCAGGTTATTGAGACCACCGGAAAATCGCACGATATGCATTTCACCGTGCGCTGTGTTCTGCATGAGCCGCCGATTGAAATCACGGCAACGGCCTCCAGTAAACGTAAAGCCGAGCAAGCTTCTGCGAAACTGATGCTGGACAAGATCGACGCTTTGCGACGCCTTCCACCCGCTTGAGCCGCGCTGCGCGTAGACTGTATCAGTCTAGAGAAAAACGAAATTGTCATGACCTATTGCGGTGTTGTATCCATAGCTGGCCGGCCAAACGTAGGCAAGTCCACGTTATTGAATCACTTGGTCGGACAAAAACTTAGCATCACCGCACACAAGCCGCAAACCACCCGGCACAGTATCCTCGGTATTCAGACTGAAGGTGATCGGCAGGTTATTTATGTTGATACTCCGGGTATCCATGTCACCGGTACACAGAAGCTGAATCAGGTGCTCAACCGGACGGCCTCATCGTCGTTGCACGATGTGGATATTGTCGTTTTGCTGATTCAGGCGATGGTCTGGAACGATGACGATCAACGAGCCTTTGAGCTTGTCAGCAATTCAGGTGTACCGTTTTTCATCGCCGTCAACAAGATAGACACGATCAAGCACAAGAAAGATCTCTTGCCCTTTCTGACAAAGATTCCGTCGCATGAGCGCTTGAAAGAGGTGTTTCTGATATCGGCTCGCAAAGGTAAGGGAGTGGATGCATTAACCAAAGCGGTCAGTGGTTTGTTGCCCGAAGCACCCTGGCAATTTGCAGAAGACGAACTCACAGATCGTTCATCGCGATTTCTCGCCGCTGAGGCGGTGCGTGAACAACTTACGCGTCTGCTCTCGGCCGAGCTGCCGTATGCGTTGAGTGTCGAGGTCGAGACCTTTGAGGAGACCCCGGGGTTGTTGCGCATTGGCGCTGTTATCTGGGTAGCCAAGAACAGTCAGAAGCGCATTGTCATCGGTAAGGGTGGGGCACAATTGAAAGAGGTTGGTACACGTGCGCGCGTCAGTCTGGAGACCCTGTTTAATAACAAGGTCTACTTGCAGTTGTGGGTCCGTGTGAAAGAAGGGTGGGCAGATGATGAGCGTGCGCTTCGTAGCCTGGGTTACGAAAACCCGTAGTGTTCTGCGCAACTCCGCCTGTAAAACATCATGAATGACGGTAGTGTCAGCACGTCACTGCAGCCCGGATATATTCTGCATTATCGCGAGTATCAGGAAAGCAGCTTCATAGTCGATGCATTTAGCATGACGCACGGGCGTATTGCCTTGATGGCAAAAAGTGCGCGTAATTCACGTCCACAGATACGCGCCTTGTATCAACCGTTCCGGCCCCTGTTGCTGTCGTGGGTTGGTTCAGGGGAGTTGCGTACACTCACCGGGATTGAAGAAAGTGGAGCGGCGCTTGCGTTAAGCGATGTGCGTCTGGCGTGCGGGTATTACATCAATGAGCTTGTACTGCGTTTACTGGGTAAGGACCAGCCGCAGGATTCGGTTTTTGCCTTTTATTCACTGGCACTGTCTGAACTTGAACAAGTGGATATCAGTTACGAGATTGTGTTGCGTACCTTTGAGCTGCAACTACTCGACATACTGGGTGTGCTGCCGAACCTGCCGTTTTGCACACCCGAAGGTGCACAGGTGATGCCGGAGCGAGAGTACCTTTACCACCCAGCCAATGCCGTAGCCGTGCCTGTGCAAGGTAGTGCCGGGCTTGGCTTATTGAAAGAGAAGCATCGAACCACGGCCAAAAGTCCTTCCATACACCCTGATGGATTGACACCCGATGACGGGGTGAGAGTGCATGGCAAAACCCTGATAGCCATGCATGAACTGGATTTTAGTGATGCGCAGGTGCTCGGTGAGTGCCGGACACTCATGCGGCAGATACTACGTATTCAGCTGGGAGATAAGCCTTTGAAAAGCAGGGAGCTCTTTACCACCTTGGCGGCAACCGGGCGTTCGGCCTAGTTACTCCCCTCTACTCTACGCGTTTCATTTCGAGGCTGACTGTGGCCACACGGAACCCCCACAGACCCACAGTTGCGTTGTTGATAATCGTGCCTTCGGAATCATTTACGAGGACGTCGCGAAATTTCATCTTGCGTCCGGGAGTACCGTCGTCGTTGGGTAGGGCCATGGTGTATTCGAGGCGAAATGCCTTGCCATCCTGATAGCCGCGTGCTGTTCCCACTACATCTTCGCGTATGCCGGAGAATTCTCCATTGGGTAGCTTGGTAAGCACCCAGGTCTTGCGCTCTTTCTCGCCGTCTGCATATTCGAAATCTTCTACAAGGGTAACCGTCTTGCCATCCCAGGAGCCGTCGATATGGGCAGTGAATTCCCGATGAGTGCCGTCTATTGCGCTGAAGCTGCCGGAAGCAACGGTCTTACCGATCAGATCGCGTTCAAGTACAAAACTCTCACCGACATCCTCTGGTGTGGGTGGTTGCATGGCGCAGCCCGTGAGTAGGAGTAGCGTCAGTGCGAGCAAGATTGTCTGCGTTGATTTTTTTACATTCATGACTGTATTACGATCATCGTACGGTTCCAGAGCTCGGGAATTGCCGTAGGATGGTACCACCCCACGGTATCTCGGATTGTTCATGAACAGTGCACCTGCTGACAACTTGATCGTCAGTGACGTATTCGTCGCTGCCGAGCAGGCATTGCTAAACGCAGATCCTGTGGAGAAGGCAGAGGCCAGCAAGGCGCTTTATGTCAACTGGATGAACATGCCAGCGGCTCTCAGGGTCAGGGTAGCGAACGATACCGGTGCCTCTACAGTAAGAGTTCTCGATGCTCCCGGCAGGCCCTCGCAGCCACAGCTGGTCGATGCAAAGGATCTTGCGCGACGCGGGCTGGGTAGTGTTGAGGGTAGGGTGGCCCTGATTCACTCATTGGCGCATATCGAATTCAATGCGATAAATCTGGCGCTGGATGCGGTATATCGATTCAGAGGTTTACCTGTGGGATATATCGAAGACTGGCTGCGGGTAGCCTCCGATGAAGGCCAGCATTTTCTGTTGCTGCATGAGCGGCTCAAATCGCTCGACGCTTTTTATGGTCAACTGCCTGCCCATGATGGTCTGTGGGATATGGCGCGACGCACTGATCATGATGTACTGGTGAGAATGGCGCTGGTGCCAAGGATTCTGGAAGCACGCGGTCTGGATGTTGCCCCGCCGATGATCGACAAGCTGCGGCATCTGAAAGATGATGAGACCGCAGATATTCTGCAGCGTATCTACACCGACGAGATTACTCATGTCGAGGTCGGCAACCGGTGGTTTCGGCACATTTGCAATGAACGTTCTCTGGATGGAACGACGGTATTCCACGATCTGTTACGCGGTGAGAACAGCGCATATCTTCGCAGTCCCTATAATCGTGAAGCACGGCTGCAGGCGGGTTTCAATGAAGACGAACTGGCGCTTATCAAACAGATGGAAGCGGAGTACAAGGACGATAGAGCATCACGCGGCTAGTGTCTGCTCCACTACATCTGGCTTGGTAGTACACCCTCAAAACGATTCAAATAAAGACCGGCTGTATTGTGCACTGCGTAGATTGCGTGTTCGGGATGCCAGTCTCCCAGCACAAGCCGCTTTGTGCCAATCGGCTCGTCCAGATGCTCCTTGGGCCTGTGGGTATGCCCATGGATCATGGTGTTACATTGACGGGCGTCGAACCTTGCACCAACCTGCGATGCTGTCACGTCCATTAGTTCGTTTGTCTTTTCAGCGCTCAGATCTCTGCTCTGCTTACGCAGGCCTGTGGCATAGGCTATTCGCTCCTCGATACTTTTGGCCAGGAAGGCCTGCTGCCACTGCGCGTCTCTGACCTGTTTGCGAAACGCCTGATACTCCGTATCGTCGGTGCACAAGGTGTCACCATGCATCAGTAGAACAGGCTCGCCATCCAGATCGATCATGAGTTCGTCAGCGATCACAAGGCTTGCACCTGTAGCCTGTGCAAACGCACCTCCCAGAAGAAAGTCGCGGTTGCCGTGCATGATGGTGATCTGGCAACCGCTGTCACTGAGCGCAGCAAGTGCGCTGACGACGTCCTTGTAGAGCGGTATGCCAGCATCATCACCAATCCAGTATTCAAACAGATCACCCATAACGTACAGTGACTCTGCCGGCGGTACTTGCGCAAGAAATTCCAGCGCAAGCTTGTATGGACGCGGCTGGGCCGGGTCCAGATGTAGATCCGCAATAAAGTAGGTGTTCAGGTTCCCGGATGAGTAGCGGGATGCTGCCTTATTCGTTGACGACAATAGACTCAATGACGACGGCTTCTACCGGTACATCCTGATGGGGTCCGGCAGAACCTGTGCTAACGCCTGCGATGGCTTCGACGGCGTCCATACCTTCAATGGTTTTTCCGAAGACACAGTAACCAAACCCTGCCTGGGATTCATCTCGGAAGTTGAGAAAATCGTTGTCGGTCAGGTTAATGAAAAACTGTGAGCTGGCTGAATGAGGATCGGGGGTGCGGGCCATGGCTACAGTGCCCAGATTGTTGACAAGACCGTTTGCCGCCTCGTTTTTGATGGTGGCACGAGTGGGCTTCTGGTCCATGTCTGCCGTGAATCCACCACCCTGTATCATGAAGTTAGGTATGACTCGGTGAAAAACCGTGTTGTCATAGTGGCCATCATCCGCGTACTGCTTGAAGTTGGCACAGGTCTCAGGCGCCTTCTCTTGATCGAGTTCAAGAACAATAGTGCCCTTATTCGTGATGATTGTCGCTTTCATAAGACTTTGGTTACGCTTTGTCAGTTAAACGAAAACTGTAAAGTGTATCAGCCTACTAGTTCTGTTTGATGATTTCGCTGGAAACGTCATCCTTGTTGTCACTGATATCGACGCTGGTTTTGTTGCCGCCCAAGGTAGTCTGGACGTTTTGAATGACCGCCTCTATCGGGTCGGCGGCTGCAGCACCTTTTGCAGGCTCGCCGGACTCTGTATTGATGTCACCGGTCAATTCGTCCTCGGCGGATTCGGCAGGCCAGCGATCGACACTCATGATGACGATGGGTTCGCTGGGTACATCGCGGCTGAATGGACCTCCGGGGCCGGTTCTTACGCGACTGATTGTGTCGACCACGTCCTCACCTTGAATAACGCGTCCGAAAACCGTGTAGCCCCAACCGCGTTGAGTGGTGGCGGTATGGTCCAGATTGCTGTTGTTCTGGCTGTTGATGAAGAACTGTGACGTGGCTGAATGTGGGGCCGTGGTGCGAGCCATGGCAATGGTGTAGTGCCGGTTACGCAAGCCATTGTAGGCCTCGTTGCTAATGGGTGAGCGAGTGGTCTTGCGCTGGTAATTAGTGGAAAACCCCCCTCCCTGAATCATGAAACCCTCAATAACGCGATGGAAAATGGTGTCGGCGTAGAAGTTATCGTCCACGTAGGCGAGAAAGTTCTCGACGGTTCGAGGGGCACGTTCACGGTCAAGCTCTACCACCATGTCGCCCAAGGTGGTTCGGATGACAATCTTTGGATTGGCATTCGTGTTATCAGTGGAGTTCTTGTCGGGTGAACTCTGGGCAATCGCCGCCGACGAGAAAAACAGTGCGATGGTAAGTAGTGTTATAAAAGCTGCAGCGCTTCTGAATGACATCACAATTCCTAGTTTTGTAAGGGCAAGAAATTCAATAGCGGCATTTTAGCCGCATTTACCTGATGGTCCTGCTCCAGTAACCATCAAGTAATCTGCTACGCTTGCAGCCATAACGTGAGACCACCGTCTAGAATACTTTCAATGCTGCTTCTACATAACACACTAACCCGACGTAAAGAGCCGTTTGTACCGCTGCTAGAGCAGCAAGTCGGGCTTTATGTTTGTGGTATTACTGTTTACGATGAATGCCACGTCGGGCATGGGCGCGTAATGATTGTTTACGATGTCCTGTTCCGGCATCTACAGTCGTTAGGTTACATGGTGAACTATGTTCGCAACATTACTGACGTCGACGACAAGATAATCCGCCGGGCTGCCGAGAACAATGAGTCCCCCGCCGTTCTTTCCCAGCGGTTCATTGACAAGATGCACGAAGACGAACGCGCACTTAATGTATTGCCGCCCACTCATGAACCTCGTGCCACCGAAACCATCGACAGCATGATTCGTATCATTGGTCGGCTGATAGAGTCCGGTCATGCCTATGCAGCCGATAATGGCGATGTCTTTTATTCCGTCAGCTCTTTCGACGAGTACGGCAAACTTTCAGGACGCAACGTATCAGAGCTTCGTTCCGGTGAACGGGTTGCGGTTGATGAGAATAAGCGCGACCCTTTGGATTTTGTACTCTGGAAGTCTGCAAAACCGAGCGAACCCAATTGGGATTCTCCGTGGGGACCGGGTCGTCCCGGCTGGCATATCGAGTGCTCCGCCATGTCAATGGACTTGCTCGGCGACGAATTTGATATTCATGGGGGCGGCATGGATCTGGAATTCCCGCATCACGAAAACGAGATTGCGCAGAGCGAGGCGCTGACCGGTGGCAGCTTTGCCCGCTACTGGATGCACAACGGACTGGTGCGCATTGACGACGAGAAGATGTCGAAGTCGCTCAATAATTTTCTGACCATAAAGGATGTGCTGGCTCAATACAGTGGCGAGGAAATCCGTACATTCATTGTCGGCAGCCACTACAGGAGCGCATTGAATTATTCAACGGAAGGACTGGAAGCTGCACGTACCGTCATACGTAGGTTCTACACCGCATTGAGAGGGCATACGTTGACACCTCAGCCTGGCATCGAGACGCTTGAGGCTACTTATATTGCACGTTTCAATGATGCGATGAACGATGACCTGAACACGCCGGAAGCCATGGCCGTGATGCATGAACTGGCTGGAAGTCTTAATAAGGAACCAGACAGCGTGCGCGCAACCATGCTTGCCGATACGCTGAGCTATATGGGTGAGCGATTGGGCATTCTGCAGCAGGATGCAGAGGCAGCCCTTAGAGGCACAGGCGAGATAAGCGGATTGTCCGATGAGGCAATCGATGGATTGATCGTCGAGCGTCAGCAGGCGCGGGCCGACAAGAACTTCAAGCGCAGTGACGAAATACGTGACCAGCTGGCCAAAATGGGCATCGTGCTTGAGGATGCCGATGGAAAAACACAGTGGCGCAGGGGATAAGCTGACAATGTCTCCGGTTTACGTGCAAAATGTTTCATGAAAAATATTCCGCTAGCAACAGACGCAGACACAGATGTGCCGGCTGAAGAGTTACCGCTGCTCCCCGGCACTGAAGAGCCACGCTCGCTCGGTGATTTGATGCGCGAAGCAGAAGCTGCCAGTGCAGGACCGGATTCCACCTCGGATGTGCGCCAGGATGCCAACCAGGCAGTCCGGCCACGAAAGTCCAGAAAGCCTAGCCGGTCGCAGGCTCGCCGGTTTGCCAGAGAGCGCGTTTTACAGGCACTCTATCAGTGGGACGTCAGTAATGCCCAAAGCTCCACTATTCGCCAGGAGTTCATTGATAATCAGGACATGAGCCGTGTTGATGTGGATTATTTTCTTCTTGTGTTCAACGGTGTCAGTCACAGCCCGCAAGTGCTTGACGATACACTGTTAGATTGCCTCGACAGGCCCATGGCCGATCTTGATCCTATAGAGCGTTCCGTGCTTCGAATCGCAGCCTTCGAGTTGCGCGAACAGCAGGATATCCCGGCAAGGGTAGTCATCAATGAAGGTATCGAGATCACCAAACGCTTCGGCGCGGACAAGGGTCACCGCTATGTCAATGGAGTGCTCGACAAGCTGGCGATGAGCTTGCGCCCGCTGGAAATGAGATCTAGGTAAGCAGGATCATGCAGGCCGTACCTCCGAAAGCGCTCTTTGCCAATATCGCCAATTTCTTTGCCCTGGGTATGGGGCTTGGACTGGCGCCCAAAGCGCCCGGCACCTTTGGAACCTTGCTTGGCATTCCGGTGCTGTTGCTTATGCCCGAAAACCTGTGGATCTACCTTGTTGTACTGGTACTTTTGTATGTGTTCGGCGTCTGGTGCTGCGACGAGTGTTCAAAGTACCTCGGTGTGCATGACCACGGAGGTATAGTCTGGGATGAAGTGGTGGGTTATCTGGTGACCATGATTGCATTACCGGTTACCTGGCAATGGATGCTGGCAGGTTTTATCGTATTCCGCATATTCGATATTCTGAAACCCTGGCCCATCAGCTGGGTTGATCGTCACGTTCACGGCGGCTCAGGCATCATGATTGATGATGTTCTGGCGGGTGTTTTTGCCGCCGTCACGCTGCATGGAGCCTACTGGCTACTCTGATTAAGTCAGGGCAGGGGGAGTCCGAAATGCCTGAGACCCTCACAAGTCTTGATCAATGGCAAGCCGATCAGCGCTGTCGGGTCTTGGCTTTCGATGCTCTCAAACAGGCAGATACCCAACGTTTCCACCTTGAAGCTGCCGGCGCAGTCCAGCGGGTTATCAGCCTCTACGTAGCGTGCGATACTCTGCTCATCAAGCATGCGCAATGTGGCGCGTGTGGTATCCAAAGCGGTGAAATGGCGGCCACTTGAGGTTTCCAGAATGTAGAGCGAGGTGAAAAACTCAACGCTTTGTCCGCTCATGCTGGCCAGTTGCGCGCGTGCCCGGTCGGGTGTTCCTGGCTTGCCTAGGGTTACATGGCCGTTTGATACCACCTGATCGGAGGCTATGATTAGGCATGCCTGGTCGATCAACCGGCTTGCAGCATGCGCTTTTTCACATGCCAGGCGGGTACTCAGAATAGCGGGTGGTTCGCCGGCAAGCGCTGATTCGTCAATATCGGGGCTGAGGACATTGAAATCTATCCCCAGCCTTGTGAGTAATTGAGCACGATATTGTGACCCGGAGGCTAGAACAACTGCTTGCATTAACTTGCTCCACTCTCTATCATTGGCGGGTTATGGTCAAGGCACTTCCTCAACGGTTTAATCCAGACCTTCTGGCGCGTGATGGCACGCGGTTCGAGTTGGTAATACCGCAAAGACAGATGAACCGATTAGGAGACATTCTTACTGCAACGGAGCATGACATACACTGCACGGCCATGTTCTCGCGTCGCAAGAAACATATCCTGATCAGCGGCAGAATCAAGACGACATTTTCGGTCAAATGCCAGCGTTGTCTGGAGTCGATGGATGTCGAAATAGATGAACCCTATGAGCTGGTGTTTGTCGACGACGAAGAAGCAGCAGAAGCCTTGCCGAAACAGCTGGACCCCGTGATTCTGGACGAGCATGGGCACATACATGTGGTTGATCTTTACGAAGATGAGGTCATATTGCACGTACCTGATATTCCACGACACGCCGATGCATCGACGTGTCGTGTTGCAAAAACCGAATTTGGCACACTGCCAGCCGATACAGAGGAAGGTAAAACCAACCCTTTCGATGTGTTGAAAAACCTGCAGTTACATTAACCCTACCTAGCACCTAGCTAACGGATATCAATCATGGCCGTTCAAAAGAGCCGCAAGACTCCATCCCGTCGCGGTATGCGTCGTTCACATGACGCACTGACAAAAACAACGCTCTCCACCGATCCCACCACCGGTGAGCTGCATCGTCGACATCACATCACTGCCGACGGTTTCTACCGTGGTAACCAGGTGGTACAAGCACCTGAAGAGATCGAAGAGGACGAAGATTAGGCGTCTCGCAGTGCTGTCAGCCCCACTACGGTCGATCTAAGGCATGTCCAGTGACATGTCACCAGATTCGGCTTCGCCGTCACCAGACGACAAGTTGGTTAGCGCCATCCCGTCAGACGGCGAGCCTTCCGATACCGCATTACCCGAGGGGACCCTGAGGGTAGCTATCGATGCCATGAGTGGCGACAGGGGCACTATCGTGGCTGTTGACGCCGCGCGATCAGTGCTAAACAAGCGCTCGGACGTTCATCTACTCCTCGTCGGCAATGTTGAGCTACTCAAGGATTGCATGGGCAACGATCCTTTGCCGCATGGACGTTATACGCTGGTTCCGGCCGCTGAGGTTGTCACCATGGAAGACAGCGCTGCGGTTGCGCTGCGCAACAAAAAACAGTCATCCATGCGGATCGCCATCAACCTTGTCAAGGATGGCAGCGCCGATGCCTGCGTCAGCGCAGGTAACACTGGCGCATTGATGGCCATCAGCAAGTTTGTCCTGAAAACGGTTGTGGGAATAGACAGGCCAGCTATCGCCTCTACCATTCCCGCCATGAATGGCCATACCCACATGCTCGATCTGGGCGCCAACGTTGACAGCTCTGCGACCAATCTTTATCAGTTTGCGCTGATGGGTTCTATCCTTGCACAAGCCGTTGATGGCATAGAGCGGCCAAAGGTTGCACTGCTGAACATTGGCTCTGAAGACCTCAAGGGTAATGAGCAGGTCAAGGGAGCCGCACCCTTGCTTGCGCAAAGTTCGCTCAACTACACAGGTTTTGTTGAGGGTAACGAGATTTTTACCGACAAGGTTGATGTCGTTGTCTGTGATGGCTTTGTCGGCAACGTTGCGCTCAAGACCACCGAGGGTGTGGCTCGGTTGGTGTCGCATTACCTGAAGCAGGAATTCAAGCGCTCCACCTGGAACAAGCTTGTAGGTTTGATTGCGCGTCCTGTATTGCGTGCATTTGGCAGCAGGGTTGATCCGAGACGCTACAACGGGGCTAGCTTTCTCGGTCTCAGAGGTGTCGTTGTCAAGAGCCATGGTAGCGCCGATGCAGTGGCATTTGCCAATGCCATTGACATTGCGTTGCTGGAAATCGGCACAAATGTTCCTACCATGATTGCAGCCCGCCTGGGTGAGTCGCTTAGCGCAGCCTAGGCATGGCTCATTACTCACGCATCATCGGTACCGGTGGCTACCTGCCGGAACGTATCGTCACGAATACCGATCTGGAAAAGATGGTCGATACCAGCGACGCTTGGATTACTGAACGCACTGGCATTAAACAGCGACACATCGCTGACGATGATGAATTTACCCTGGATCTTGCAGAGGCCGCATCGCGACGTGCGCTTGAAGCAGCCGGAATTCCGGCACAGGATATTGACCTGATCATCGTTGCCACCACAACGGCAGATCAGGTATTTCCCAGCACAGCGTGCCTACTGCAAAGCAGGCTCGATGTGCATGGTTGTCCGGCGTTTGATATTCAGGCCGTTTGTACAGGCTTTGTGTATGCCTTGTCGGTAGCTGATCAGTTCGTCCGAACGGGAATGGCAACCACAGCGCTGGTTATCGGTGCCGAGACCTTTTCCCGCATCATCGACTGGACCGACAGAAATACCTGCGTGTTGTTCGGCGACGGAGCGGGAGCGGTCATTGTTCAACGTGATTCGGAGCCCGGCATCCTCTCAACGCATTTGCATGCTGATGGCGACTACTCCTCGCTATTACAGGTTCCCAAAGGGGTTTCCAATCAACTGGATGCTGTACAGCAGGGCACAGCCTATGTCGAAATGGCGGGTAGCGACGTATTTCGCATAGCGGTACGCACGCTTGGGCGTATTGTAGATGAGACACTGGCTGCGAATAATCTGGACAAGACGGATATCGACTGGCTTGTTCCACATCAGGCCAACCAGCGGATTATTGATGCTACTGCGAAAAAATTATCCATGCCAATGGACAAGGTGGTGCAAACTGTAGCTGCGCATGGCAATACTTCAGCGGCGTCAATTCCGTTGGCGTTGGATGTTGCTGTGCGAGACGGGCGGATCAGCAGAGGCGACACCGTGCTCATGGAGGGCTTTGGTGGTGGCTTTACCTGGGGTTCCGCATTGGTTAACTGGTAGGTGAAACTCCATGCAAGGGCCATCGCATTTAAAAGTACTGGTTGTTGACGACCATGCCCTCGTGCGCGCCGGCATGCGCCGCCTGCTGGAAGACAATCCTCAGGTAGAAACCATATCCGAAGCCAGCTCTGGTGAAGAGGCGCTGCAAATGGCCAGCCTTCATCAGTTTGATGTGGTTCTTATGGATATCAACTTGCCGGGAATCAATGGTCTGGATGCATCCGATAAGCTGATGATGCTCTCACCAGAAAGCCGCATTATCATGGTTACCGGCAGCCTTGAGGCCGGACATATCCGAAAACTGCTTAATGCCGGCGTGCGCGGCTATATCACCAAAGGAAGCGGTGCTGACGAAATGGATAAAGCGATGCGTCAGGTTATGGGTGGTGGGCAGTACCTGTCCCCTGATGTTGCCCAGCAAATGGCGATGGACATGATCAACGGTAGCGATGAAAATCCGTTTGACAAGCTCACCTCCCGCGAGAGCGAAATCATCAATTTGCTACTGCGTGGCCACCGTAACCGACAGATTTCCACCAATCTTCACATCAGTGAAAAAACGGTGAGTACTCATCGGACGCGTGCGTTTGAAAAGTTGGGATTGAAGACAACAGCAGAGCTTGTGCGGCTGGCCATGCGGCATGGGCTCTGGAACTAGCCTTGTCTGATCAGCCGGTGTCTGACAAACCTGAGCCTGACCAGAAGTTTGATGCCAAGGCGTTCATGCGCACAGTTACCACTCGTCCTGGTGTTTATCGCATGTACAACGCGCAGGACGATATCATCTATGTAGGCAAGGCCAGTAACCTGAAGAGCCGTCTTTCGAGCTACTTCCAGAAGACCGTAGACAACCGCAAGACGCAAGCGCTGGTGTCGCACATAGCGCAAGTGCAAACTACGGTCACTGCCAGCGCAGCAGAAGCCTTATTGCTTGAGCAAAACCTTATCAAGGAGCATCGTCCGCGCTATAACGTGGTGTTGCGTGATGATAAAAGCTATCCGTACGTCTACATCTCGACATCGAGCAACTACCCACGCCTTAGTTACCAGCGTGGTGCGCGCAAAGCCCCAGGGAAATACATTGGTCCATACCCCAGTGCCAGTTCGGTCAAGCGTTCCCTGAAGCTGGTACAAAAGCTCTTCAAGGTGCGTCAGTGCGAAGACAGCTATTTCAGCAATCGCTCAAGACCTTGCCTGCAGTATCAGATCAAGCGTTGCACAGCACCCTGCGTCGGTAAAATCAGTCCCGAAGATTATCGTCAGGATGTCGATATGACCATTCAGGTACTGGAGGGTAAAAGTCAGGAAGTGGTGCAAGGGCTGGTCACGCGGATGGAAGAGGCGAGCGTTGCTCTGGACTTCGAAACCGCCGCGCGATTACGCGACCAGATCGGCAGCCTTAAGACGGTGAGCGACCTGTCCAGCGATATGCGTGACGACGGCAATGTGGATTACGTCGCTGTGGCGTGCCAGGGCGGCCAAAGCTGTGTGCAGGTGTTTTTCGTGCGCAATGGCATTAATCTGGGGAACAAGGCCTTTTATCCGACAACGCCGAAAGGCAGCACCAGCGGCGAGATACTCAATGCGTTTCTCGCGCAGTTCTATCTCGAACACGATTTGCCTCGCGAAATCATATGCAGCGAACCGGCAGAAGATGCAGAATTGTTTCATGACGTGTTCAGCGAGCGAGCTGGTCATCAGATAAACATTGTGCACAGTGTGCGTGGAGATCGTGCCCGGTTGCAGACCATGGCGATTACGAATGCGGATATTGCACTTGCTTCAAGACTTGCATCTCGCTCTGGGATGGCTGCAAGGCTCGATGCCGTGAGAGAGCTCGTTGAGCTTGAGGATGCGCCGAGCCGGATGGAATGTTTTGACATCTCTCATACGATGGGTGAGGCAACCGTGGCATCGTGTGTGGTCTTCAATGCCGAAGGTGCATTGAAGAGTGATTACCGCCGCTTCAACATCGAGGGAATTACACCCGGCGATGATTATGCGGCAATGCGTCAAGCTTTGACTCGCCGCTATACACGCCTGCTCAAGGAGCAGCGTGACTTGCCCGATATCCTGTTCATCGACGGCGGTAAAGGCCAGATATCGGTGGCACTGGAAGTAATGACTGAATTACAGGTGGATACCGTGCAGGTGGTGGGCGTCTCCAAGGGACCGGATAGAAGACCCGGCGATGAAACCTTGATTCTTTGCCGCGATGAAGACAAAGGGGGGCGGCGAGAGCGTCAATTAACGAGTGATTCGCCTGCATTATTGCTGATTCAGCAGATTCGCGACGAAGCTCACCGTTTTGCAATAACCGGCCATCGCGGCAAGCGGGCGAAGAAGAGACAGACCTCGATTCTCGAAGACATCAAGGGATTAGGGCCTAAACGCAGAAAACAGCTGCTCACGCACTTCGGCGGTTTGCAGCGGTTGCAGAAAGCCGGTGTGGACGACATCTCAGCGGTACCCGGGATTAGCCACGACCTTGCCGCAAGAGTGTACGATGAGCTTCATCCGAACAAGGCGCTTCAGAAGTAGACTTTTACCCATGAAAAACAATCTGCCTACTTGGCTGACGCTGCTAAGGATTGCGCTGTTACCGGTCATCGTGGTGGTGTTTTATCTTGACTACGCCTGGGCTCGCCCGTTGAGCTGTATTATTTTCATCGTAGCCGGAATCACCGATTGGCTGGACGGTTATCTGGCTCGCTTGTGGGACGTTGAAAGCCGCTTTGGTGCCTTCCTCGATCCGGTGGCTGACAAGCTCATGGTATCGACCGTTCTTATCCTGATTGTGGAGTTCGATCAGAGCCCCTGGCTAACGATTCCGGCTATCGTTATCATCGGTCGGGAAATCACGGTCAGCGCCTTGCGCGAATGGATGGCCGAGATGGGGCTGCGCGGCAAAGTGGCTGTTGGCTGGCTGGGCAAGGTGAAAACAACTGCCCAGATTACGTCTCTTGCTATGTTGTTGTATTTGTACGATTTTTTTGGTCTTCCGATCTACCAAATGGGGGTGATTGCGCTGTATGTGGCTGCCGCTTTAACGATCTGGTCGATGGTTGGATACATGCGGGCAGCATTTATTGACCGGCAGGAGTAATTATCGTTCCAAAACTCTTTCCTCGAGGGTTGACAGGGCAGCTTTTGCATTCCAAAATAGGCCGATCGGTGCGGGAATAGCTCAGTTGGTAGAGCGCGACCTTGCCAAGGTCGAGGTCGCCAGTTCGAACCTGGTTTCCCGCTCCAATTTACCGATGGTTTTTACGTTTTTAAGTGCAGTTGTAATCACGTCCTAGTAAAAATACGGTGCGGGAATAGCTCAGTTGGTAGAGCGCGACCTTGCCAAGGTCGAGGTCGCCAGTTCGAACCTGGTTTCCCGCTCCACCGTTTACATGACATGTAATCGTTCTCAAGTCTCTACAGGCCAGCAGTATCTATCCAACACTCGGCTGAGTGGCAGAGTGGCTATGCACCGGATTGCAAATCCGTTTACCTCGGTTCGACTCCGGGCTCAGCCTCCATTTCCTCGATTGTCAATTATGTTTTCGTATCGCTTGTAGAAAATTGTTTCCGCTCTACACGTGTAGAGTGAGTGCCTGAAAAAGTCACATGCCTGCCCATGCCCGGGTGGCGAAATTGGTAGACGCAAGGGACTTAAAATCCCTCGGTAGCAATACCGTGCCGGTTCAAGTCCGGCCCCGGGCACCATTGGTGGTAACGGACACCGATCAAAATTCCAGAAGCCATACTTTTCCGGTAGACCCGTAAGGACTGAAATTGTCGTTGGTCAACCGTAATTGCCGGGACCTTCGACCCGGTAGATGGCTTCCCACAGTGTTTCAGCAACCGTTGTGATATAAAGCGCGCCCGAGCTATCCGGATCAAACGAGATACGGTACGGGTTTCGGAATCCCCAGGCATAAATTTCATCACGACCGAGTTTTCCCACCATCGGATTGTCCGCAGGTATCGCATAACCTGGCAGCCCGGCATCCACGTTGATGCGAATCAGTTTGCCATAGAGCGACTGCAAGTCCTGAGCAGTTGAGTCCCAGTGCAATTGATGTTCCGGCACGCTGTACGCATCGTTCAAGGTTTCCTGTCCGACGCCATGTATGCCCCCTCCATCACCGAAGCCGATGTATAAAAAACCATCAGGGCCGAAAGCCAGTGCGCCCCCGTTGTGCTTGCGGCTTGGCCAGTTTTGCCGGATGAGAACGCGCTCTGTGCTTGTATCCAGTCGATTCGGGTTTGATGGATCTACGGTGAATTCGGAAACAATGCGAGTGTGATTCCAGTGTGCCGGTGCATCTTTTGCCAAAGGGGCTGAATAGGTCACAAAGAATCTTCCATTGCTGCGGTATTGCGGATGGATGGCCATTCCCAAAAGGCCGCGCTCCTCGAAGTCCTCACGTAGAGGCAGCAATCGATCGCGTATATCCAAATAAGGTTCAGCCGCCAGTGAGTTATCCGGTGCCAGCAAGTGAACAACGCCTGACTGATCCAGTATCAAACGATGATCTGTTCCGTCGGGTAGTGTGGCGATGTCGATGGGTGAAATCAGATTCTCTGCCACTAACGCCAACGTAGGGGGTTGTGCCCAGACAGCTGGACAAGCCATAAGCCACCCGTAACATAGAATTTTCGCGAGCTGGATATCTGGTCGTCGGGTTTTTTTCATCACGGGGTTCCTCAATTTATGAATCCACAATGGAAAAGTTGTAAAGTAAAAGTCAGGATAGGGTTCCAGATCGCCACTGTCGCTCTGCATCATCCCAGGCCTCGAGTGGCTGCAGGTCAGGTACCCAGGCAAGTCCCGTTTTGCCATCGGATGATCGCGCGTCGGGACTAATCACAACATCAAGTAAGGCTGGTGTATTGGATAACGCGCGCTTGATGGCCGGTGCGAGGTCTTTCGCACGTTCAACGCGCTCAGCATGCATTCCGAAACCGCGCGCCATAGCGGCGTGGTCGGCCACCTGCAACCGGGTGCCCACCACTTTGCCATGATTGTCGCTTTGATCATGTACCTCGATTTGCCATGCGCCGTTGTTTGCCAAGACGATGAGTACGGGTGCATCGTGTCGAACTGCAATGGTTCCGGTATCTCGGCACGCAACGTGTCAGTTGGAAAATCGATAAACGCAGGACCGGGATCGCCTCCCTCACCCAATGCACAGGAAACTGCTTCGTCCAATTGGGGTACCACCAGTTCGGGCTCTGTCAGCGTCCTCGCAAACCGCGTAATGGGACGGACCATATCGACGTGTGGCAGGTCTTGTAAACTGCCGCGGTGACTCTGGGGCAGTGGTGGACGGCCGCATAAAACCAGTAAAGGGGCGCGAGCGATGTGTGCATTGGCTATACCGGTCATCGCATTCGTCATACCGGGTCCTGCTGTAACGAGCGCAACGCCAACAGAACCAGTAAGTTCTCCATAGGCGTGTGCCATATACACGGCGGCGCGTTCGTCACGCACGTCAACAATATCGATTCCTTCGGCATCTACTCTCATCCGTATGGGCATGATGTGGCCACCACACAACGCAAACAGACGATCCACTTGCCTGGATTTGAGAAAACGTGCGACCACACCGGCCACGGTGTTGGGTGTCAGAGCTGGAGGCGGCATTGCTTAGTTTCCCTCATGCTGTTGTGAATCATCCGCAACATCAGTTGATTTGACCGATAGACTGTCAGAACCATTGCTATTGATGGCTAGCCGGGATCGCAGTTCACGATGTAGAATTTTACCGGTCGTGTTTCGGGGCATCTCTTGTGGCTTCAAAAACACGATCTCTCGTGGTCTTTTGTAACCTGCCATATGTTCTTTTCCCCATCGCAGTAACTCGTGCGAACTGATACTGGCATCGGCTTGTAATACCACTGCGGCGACTACGCGTTCACCCCACAGTGAATCATTTTTACCGATGACTGCCACATCGCTGATTGAGGGGTGAGCACCGAGCAGGGCTTCAACCTCTGATGGATAGATGTTTTCTCCACCGGATATAATGACGTTCTTTTTTCGATCAATCAGGCGAATGAAACCATCGGCATTGCGTTGGGCGATGTCTCCGACAGACAGATAACAATCGCGGAAAGCCGCTGCGGTCGCTTCGGGTTGTTGCCAGTAACCATCAAAGCAATAAGGTCCACAGGAATACAACTCACCGGGCGTACCGTCCGGTACTTCATCGCCCTTGTCATCGAGCAGCTTAATGGGTCGGGAGCCGATCACTTCTCGGCCAACCGTGCCCAGCTTGTCAAACTGTTCATGCGGATGCAGCATGGTCACCCAGCCAGCTTCTGTCGATCCGTAAAGTTCGAAGAGCCCCGAGTTGGGGAACATCTCCATAATCGCGCGTTTCGTATCTGGTCGTGCTGGCGCAGACGAAATCATCAGCTTCTCGACCCGGGTATAGTCAGAGCTGGCGTGTTGTTTTCGTTGTACCTCGAGCAGTAAATTATAGTGCGTCGGTACCAGAGAAGTGAAACTGGCACCGGTTTCAGCGAAGGTGCGTAAACACAACTCCGGGTCAAAACTCGGGCGCGAGAAAATAGTTACTGTCGCACCACAGTGGATAAAGGCTGTGAAGAAGTTGAGCGAATTCGCGTAACACATCGGCATGACTAATAAGGCATTGTCCTCTCGCTGCAGTTTGAGCTCGATTGCCGTCATCAACGCCAGCATCGTCATGCCACGATGACTACGAATAGCCCCTTTGGGTTGACCCGTTGTTCCCGATGTATACATGAGACACCACGGCTCATCAGTGTGGACAACGGTAGGGCAGGCTGTATCGTCACCCTTTTTTAACAGCGACTCGTAGTCGTGTTTTTCGCCAGGAAGTGCGCTGTCACAAATCGTGATCATCCGTTCTGCTAAAATACCCAGTTGTCACGGATGGGTTCGATGATGTGGATGAGCCTGTCTTCCACAATGAGTGCTGATGCACCACTGTGCTTCAGGATAAACTCGGTTTCATGAGTGGTTAAGCGAAAATTAATGGGTACCGCGATCAGGCCTGCTTTGCTGAGAGCTGCATAGAATTCTGCCCATTCAATTCTATTGTAGGTAAGCAAGGCCATACGTTGGCCGGGTTCCAACCCGAGTCCTCTGAGGGCATTGGCTAATTGATTGGCACGAGCGTTTAACTGCTTATACGTTAGTTTTTTTCCAGATCCCGAGCGGCTAATTTTTCCGGTTGCAGGCGCGAATGTGCCGTAATGACTTGTCCAAGTGTCATTGGATTCACAATCACGCCGATAGCACCGTATTAAAAATCAGCTGTTTTTGCTTTGTATTCACCCTTGTGTGCGAACCTTTGGACTGTCAATGGTCAGTCCATTATCTTTCGCCAATTCGTTGATCAATGCTTCACTGGCATTGTCGATGTGATGTTTGGCAAGATGGTCTGCATGGCTGGCCTCGCCCGAAACAATTGCCTTTAAAATCGCCTCATGTTGCTGCCATATTGATGCAGGTGGCTCAGCGCGACGCAAAACGTCGCCCATTACCCGACGCAGAAAGCGCCAGTGAGATTCAGCCGTTGTTGCGATCAGTGGATTACCCGATATTGTGTAGATGTATGAATGGAACGCTATATCCAGTCTGATCATGTCACTGACAGCTTCTTTGGCAACGGCCTCAGTGCCTGCATCAATAATTTTCCACCCTGTGTCGTTAACCACCATTGCATCGAGCGTGATATCCGCTACACGTTCCGCAGCGAGACGCGCGGCCAGACGATCAAGCGAGCTTCGAATTTCGTAGTGCGAGCGCATTCTCGACAAATTCAGGGCCGGCACGCAAAGTCCGCGGCCAGGCGCATCCTCCAGTAATCCGTCGCCTTTGAGTCTGGCCAGTGCCTGCTGAATGGGTTGGCGTGACACACCCAGTAGTGCTGCCAGTTCCTCCTGAATCAGCGGGGTACCTGCTGGCATCGAACCGTCACAAATCTCATCCAGCAAGATTTGATACGTCTGCTCAGCACGGCTCTGAGATATCGGTAGTCGCTTCATAGTATTCAGAACTCTGAATTCAGAATACTATACAACAGTTTTCGATGGTGCAACACCGCATTCTCCATGATGAAATCATTGTGGAAAAACGTTGATATTCTCCGGCACTTCAAGTGCTTGTAGTGGAGATTCGAGCGGGTGTTCTATTGCTTGGACAACGGCTTTCGCCAGAAACATGCCCGCGAGTGCGACATCTTCGTCGACGGTTAATATCCCACGCCGAAAACGCCCCAGTAACGGAATGATTTCCCGTGTACAGACATCAACATCTTCACCAATTATCAATCCAAGATCATCCACAGTGGCAATGGCGCCCAGTGCCGCTGTGGTCGATGCACACAACAACGCATCGGTTTCTGGAAAGCACTTGAAATGCGCGTGAATGGCAGTTTCAATTTCTTCCAGCGGGGACTCGCAGTTTGTATTGTCAAGAGTGGTTAACGTCATGCCGTGCTTCTCTGCTGTTTCACGAGCACCGCTTATAAGCTCTTGAGCGTAGTTTTGTTGCTGCGGTGGTGATATGAGCAAAGTATGACGACGTGAACGGTTGATAAATTCTCCTACGCTAAGTTGCCCCAGTCGAAAGTGATCAAAATCGAAATAAGCATGCTGCTCGGCGATTGATGTACGACCGTGAGTTGCGAATGGAAATCCGACGTCTCGCAGATAGTTTATCCGTGGGTCATCCGGTAACGTGGCGTTGATGATAATGCCATCGGCTGAGCCGGACTCCACAATGTAGCGAACAGGTGACATAGGGTCGTCAGCGAAAGATGGGTTTACGTTCAGGTGGTACTCGGTCCCACGCAAGCCCTGGGCAATCGAACCGATGAGGATCGCTGTCTGGTTCATGACGTCAAAGTCGGTGGCCAGTACCAGTGATATCACTTGTGTTTTGCCGGTTCGCAAGCGCAAGCCGGCGCGGTTGGGCCGATAACCGATTTGCTGTGCGATAGCTTTTACCCGGTCTTTCGTACGCTGACCGATGTCTGGTGCGTTGCTGAGCGCGCGGCTCACTGTCGGAACGGCAAGCCCGCTCAGGCGTGAAATTGTCTTTAGCGTGGGCCGCTCACCCGTGGCGAGCGATGCTTGCGTGGCTTCGGGTTCGTTTGCCGCCGCTTTTTTTGAATTGTCCGATTCGTTCATGCAGATGAATGTACTCGTTTCCAACGCCCTTGGTTCGGGCTCGCGGAGCTTTCCAACCCAACTATTGACCTGATTTACCGATGTCGATGAGAATCTAAATCGTTATAGACATCCAATCTAAATCGTTATAGTCTTTAAAGCAAGTCAATTAACCTTGGAGGAAACTTGATGAAATTGTGCAAAAAAACCATTGGCAACATGTGTTTGGGTGCAGCGGCCGTGGCCGTCTGCGGCGTTAGCCAGGCCGTCGACCTCGAAGTCACGCATTGGTGGACATCAGGTGGAGAAGCCGCCGCAGTAGCAGAATTTGCCAAAGCCTTTAACGAGAATACTGAACATAACTGGGTCGACGGTGCAATTGCCGGTGGCGGTGGTACTGCACGTCCGGTGATGGTCAGCCGTATTATTGGTGGCGATCCGATGGGAGCAACACAGTTCAATCATGGTCGCCAGACAGAAGAGCTCATAGAAGCTGGTCTGATGCTTGACCTTACTGATGTTGCGGATGCCGAAGGTTGGCGCGATATCGTACATCCAACATCACTACTTGACAGTTGTACCGTCGATGGCCGTATCTATTGTGTACCAGTCAACATACATTCATGGCAATGGATCTGGCTATCCCACAAGGCCTTTGAAGACGCTGGTATTGAAGTACCCGCAAACTGGGATGAATTTGTTGCGGCGGCTCCCGCTTTGCAGGAAGCCGGCAAGGTCCCTCTCGCCATGGGTGGGCAACCCTGGCAGTCCAACGGTGCGTTTAATGTCCTCGTAGTCGCTATTGCCGGTCTGGATGCCTGGACAGAGGTTCATGTCAACAAAAGCGCAGAAGTTGCCGGTGGTGATGTTTACAGGAAAGTATTTGAGGCTGCAGCGGCTGCACGAAAATACTCAGCTGACTCGAACGTACAGGATTGGAATCAGGCTACCAACATGGTTATAACTGGCGAAGCGGGTGGCCAGATTATGGGTGACTGGGCGCAGGGTGAATTCCAGGTAGCAGGACAGACAGCGGGCGAGGACTACACATGCCTGCCGGGACTGGGTGTCAATGAAATCATTTCCACCGGTGGTGACGCCTTCTATTTTCCCAAACAGGACGATGCTGAAGTAGAGGCTGCCCAGAAAGAACTTGCCGCGTTAATGCTTTCCAAGGAAGTTCAGGTCAATTTCAATTTGAAAAAAGGATCGCTGCCTGTGCGTGGTGATGTGGATCTTGCCGCTGCCAACGACTGTATGAAAAAGGGTCTGCAAATTCTGGCCGATGGCAACATTTTACCCGATAACAACCAGGTGCTCTCGCCAGATACTCAGGGTCAGCTAGAAGACCTCATGGTTGAATTCTGGTCATCTGAAGATCTCTCTGCCAAAGAGGCGCAAGGGCGCTTTGCTGACATTATCGCAGACGCCGACTGATCATATTCATGTGATCTGATGCAGAAACGGACTGTTGATTCGTAAGATGCAGCCACGGGTTAAGCCGGTGTTCAACCCGTGGTGTACTCGACGGTTATCGACCGGATCAGTACTCCGTTTCTGCAGGCTTTTGATCCAAGCTACTGAGTAGCGGGGGGGCTTGAAATATGTCCGAACGATATGTCAGAAGATAATCCCGACAAAGACAAGGTATTAACGGATAGCGCAGCTCTGCGGCGCAGGCCAGTAAAGTGGTTGCGCTACCTGCCAGCCAAAATGGCATCTGTTCCCATGATCCTGACAGCTCTGGTGGTATTCGTCGGCGGATCGGCGTGGACGGTTGTGCATTCGTTTACCAAGTCGCGCCTGCTACCCAAGCTCGACTTCGTTGGTCTGCAACAATACGAGCGACTGTGGGGAACCAAACGCTGGCTGGTTTCCGTTGAAAATCTGGCCATTTTCGGTATTTGCTCATTGATATTTACGCTGGTCATCGCGTTCGTCCTGGCGGCAATGCTTGATCGAAAAATCCGCTTCGAAGATGCGTTCCGGACAATCTTTCTATATCCGTTTGCATTGAGTTTCATCGTCACCGGGTTGGTCTGGCAATGGATACTCAATCCAGATTTCGGCGTGCAGAAAATCATGCGCGGTGTAGGTTGGGAGAGCTTTACCTTTGATCCACTCAACAACCCGGACATTGTTATTTTCGGCGTGCTTATTGCGGCCTTGTGGCAGGGCACGGGGCTTATCATGTGCATCATGCTGGCGGGCCTGCGAGGCATTGACGAAGACATCTGGAAAGCGACACGCGTCGACGGTATTTCCACCTGGAAAACCTATGTCGTGGTCATCATTCCCATGATGAAGCCGGTATTCATTACCTCTCTGGTGCTTATTGCGTCAAGTATTGTGAAAGTCTACGATCTTGTCGTCGCGCAGACATCCGGCGGTCCGGGTATCTCATCTGAAGTACCCGCCAAGTACGTCTACGACAAGATGTTTCTCA
This sequence comes from Granulosicoccus sp., assembly GCA_045106195.1. Classification (GTDB taxonomy): domain Bacteria; phylum Pseudomonadota; class Gammaproteobacteria; order Granulosicoccales; family Granulosicoccaceae; genus Granulosicoccus. Next base: position 197,544 of record JBGCEH010000006.1, on the reverse strand, counting down.
GTCAGAACCTTGGTCAGGGTTTCGCAGCCTCCACCATGATGCTCGTTATGGTGGTTATCATCCTCGTGCCCTATGCGTATCTGCAATATGGAGAGCGTCAACGTGGATAACAGCGTGATTGATGACGGCCCGCGAGGGAGAAAACCGAAAAAACGTTTGTCTCGCAATAATATTTTCCTTTATGGAATTCTCATTCTGGTGGCCATGTATTACTTGCTGCCACTGTATGTGATGATCGTGACCTCGTTGAAAGGCATGCCGGAGATCCGTCTTGGCAATGTGTTCAGCCCGCCGGTAGAAGTTACCTTCCAACCCTGGGTAAAGGCCTGGGCCGAGGCGTGCACCGGGATTAACTGTGAAGGCTTGTCTCGCGGTTTCTGGAATTCGGTACGCATCCTTGTTCCATCTGTGCTTTTGTCGATCATGATAGCGTCCGTCAATGGCTATGCATTGGCCAACTGGCGTTTCAAGGGTTCGGAATTGTTTTTCAACATACTACTTGTCGGCGCTTTTATTCCCTATCAGGTCATGCTTTACCCACTGGTTATCATACTGCGAGAAATCGGACTGTATGGAAGTCTATGGGGATTGGTGCTGGTTCATACGGTGTTTGGCATGCCCATATTGACGCTTTTGTTCCGCAACTATTTCGCTTCGGTTCCTCAGGAACTGTTCAAAGCTGCACGCGTTGATGGTGCTGGTTTTTGGGGGATTTTCCTACGAATCATGTTGCCCATGTCACTGCCAATCTTCGTTGTGGCCATCATTCTTCAGGTCACGGGTATCTGGAATGATTTTCTGTTCGGGGTTGTGTACACCAAGCCTGATGTTTACCCCATGACCGTGCAGCTGAACAACATCGTAAATTCCGTACAAGGTGTGAAAGAGTACAACGTCAATATGGCAGCAACGCTGCTGACGGGTCTCGTTCCCCTGATCATCTATTTTGCCTCTGGCAAGCTGTTTGTGCGCGGCATTGCTGCCGGCGCTGTGAAGGGATAATCAACTCATGCAAGACGTCAGTGTTTCTGTTCGTAAGCTTGATTTATCGTTTGGTGCTGTTAAGGTTTTGCGTCAACTTGATATTGATGTCTACGACGGTGAGTTTCTGGTCCTGCTCGGTTCATCAGGTTGTGGTAAATCCACCTTGCTCAATTGCATTGCGGGCTTGCTGGAAGCTGATGATGGGCAAATCTTCATCAAGGGTAAGAATGTCACCTGGGCAGAACCCAGCGAACGTGGTATCGGGATGGTCTTCCAATCCTACGCGCTGTATCCGCAGATGACAGTGGAAGGCAATTTATCATTCGGTCTGAAAAATGCCCGCGTACCCAAGGCAGAGATTAAAAAGCGAATTGAGTACGCCGCTCAGGTTTTGCAGATAGAGCCGCTTTTGAAGCGCAAGCCCGGCGCTCTGTCAGGCGGACAACGTCAGCGGGTTGCCATAGGTCGTGCACTGGTGCGCGATGTTGATGTCTTTCTCTTCGACGAACCGCTGTCGAATCTGGACGCCAAACTGCGTGCCGACCTGCGGGTAGAACTCAAGCGTCTTCACAACCAGCTTGAGAACACCATGATCTACGTGACGCACGATCAGATAGAAGCCATGACGCTCGCTGATCGCATTGCCATCATGAAGGGTGGGTCGGTGCAGCAGCTCGGTAGTCCGGATGAAATCTATAACCGTCCGATGAACAAGTATGTGGCCGATTTTATCGGTTCACCATCAATGAATTTTATTGAAGGGACACTGAACAATGGCGTCATTCAGGTAGGGGAGCATGCACTGCCAATGGACGGTTACCAGTTTGTTCATGCTCATCATGTAGGTGACGTTTGGCTGGGTATTCGTCCAGAACACATTGTCACCGGTGACGCTGTCACGAACGCTGCGTTCCAGATGAGCGTCGAGGTTGAAATCGTCGAACCCACCGGCGCCGACACATTGGTTCTGGCAACGTTTGCCGGTACGCCGTTCCGGGTACGCATGGATGGACAGGCTCGGGTGCGCCCCGGTGAAACGCTTGCCATAGGCATAAATCCAGCGGCGGCTTCGGTCTTTGACTCAACCTCAGAACAGCGATTGTGAAACCGGGCTTACTGGCGCCGCAGCACGACAACGGTTTCAAGCGTCAGCCTTGTTTTCAGTACTGCTGTCACCGTCACCGCGGTCACCATCACTATTCGATTTAACGTTGTTTTTGAAAAATGATTACTCACGGACACCCGAAACCATGAATCCTGTTTCCTATCAACTCTACAGCTCACGAAACTTTTCTCCCCTGTCTGATACGTTAGACATGTTGGGCAAGCTCGGTTACGAACAGGTAGAAGGATATGGAGGGCTGTTTACTGACAGTGTTGATATCGGCAAGCTCAAGGAAGATCTGGATGCCAGCGGTTTACATATGGCCACCTGCCACTTTAGTCTGGACATGGTGCGTGATCAGCCGGACACTGTAATTGCCCATACCAAGGCATTGAATACGCAAGTGGTGTTTGTGCCTGCCGTGCCTCCGGAACAGAGGGTCAAGACTGCTGCTGGCTGGGAAGCGCTAGGTAAGACACTGGCTGAGATCGGCAAACCCTTGCAGGATGCGGGTCTTGCATTCGGTTGGCATAACCATGCTTTTGAATTTGTTGATGTTGATTCCACGCACTTGCCTCTGGATCTTATTCTTGCTGGTGACGATAGTTTACAGCTCGAGTTTGATCTTGCCTGGTGCGTGGTGGGCAAGCAGGATCCCTTGAACTGGATTGAGCGCTACGCCGATCGCTTGATCAGCGCGCACATAAAGGACTTGGCACCAGAGGGTGAATGTGCTGATGAGGACGGGTGGGCTGATGTTGGCCACGGCACTATGGACTGGCCGGCATTATTGAAGGCGCTGGAAAATACTGCCATGCAATATTGCATAACGGAGCATGATAATCCCAATGATCATCAACGGTTTGCCCGGCGTTCCATCGAAACCGTACGATCGATAATCGGGAATGCGGCATGATTAATCTGGGTGTTGGCATCATTGGTTGCGGTAATATCTCCGAGGCATACCTGCGTCTGGCCCCGCTGTTCCGGGGAGTACAGGTTGTTGCAGTTGCCGATATGAATGTTGAGGCTGCAAAGGCACGTGCAGAACAGTTTGGGGTACGTGCCAGTAGCGTTGATGAATTGCTGTCGGCCGACGATATTCAGGTGGTGGTTAATCTGACCATTCCGGATGCGCACTTTGAGGTGACAAAGCAGATTCTTGAGGCGGGTAAACATGCCTATTCTGAAAAGCCACTGGTGCTGACACTTGAACAAGGTGAAACCTTGCGCGGCCTGGCAGAGCGTCAGTCCCTGCGGGTCGGCTCAGCGCCTGATACTTTTCTGGGCGGTTCACATCAACAGGCGCGTGCTGTTATCGATGCCGGTGAAATAGGCAAGGTGGTGGCCGGTACCGCACATGTAATGAGTCATGGCATGGAACAATGGCACCCTAACCCCGACTTCTTTTTCCAGCCAGGTGCAGGTCCGGTGCTGGATATTGGACCCTACTACGTCACCAATCTTATTCAGCTGCTGGGTCCTGTCAAACGTGTCGGTGCATTGGCCAGCGCAGCTTCCGCTACCCGGACAATTGGTTCCGAGCCACGCTGTGGAGAGACGATACCGGTGAATACGCCCACTAACATTCACGCTTTGCTGGAGTTTGAGCAGGGCGCAACCATTACCTTGTCGAGTAGTTGGGACGTCTGGGCACATCGACATGCCAACATGGAATTGTATGGCACGACGGGTAGTCTGTTTGTCCCTGATCCCAACTTCTTTGGTGGAATGCTGGAGATGGCAGACGAAAGTGGCTTGATAAACCCCGTAAAGCCCTGGGACCATCCATTCGGCCGACCTAATCAAGTACATGCAAAGCTTGGGTGGGTAAGCAATTATCGTACAGCCGGTCTTGCCGACATGGTTGATGCGTTACAGAACAACAGGCCACATCGCTGTTCTCTGGAGTTGGCCATCCATGCTGTTGATGTAATGACATCAATATTGCGCTCGGGTGAAAGTGGTAACTTTGAACAGATTGCTACGCGATGTCATCGGCCGGAACCGCTGACGCCGGAAGACGCTATGGCACTGATGGTTTGAGTTCAAGGCTGCATGGCGGATATACCGGTGTCCGTCAGTTGAAATTGAAAAAGTATGAGCAATCTGATTGAATTGAATGATGGCTGGATGCTCACCCCATCGCTCAAACAGCAACCCCGCGCTAGCGCAATCGACGACCGGTCTTCACCCGATCACAATGTAGAAGCACACAATCTGACATTGGCGCAACTGGATGGTGTACCTTTTTGTGTACCGGGTGATGTTCATTCAGCATTAATGGCTGCGCAGGTTATCGAGGATCCCTATTACCGCGATAATGAGTTTGCCGTGGATTGGGTCAACCAGACCGGCTGGCTGCTGACCCGACGGTTCGATTACGACCTTGTCTCCTCCGATAGTCATGTTGTCTTGTTGCTCGACAGGATCGACTGTATTGCGATCATTCGGCTGAATGACGAATTGATTGGCGACACTGTTAATCAGTTTGTTCGTTATGCATTTGATATCAGTCAGGCATTGCGCCATGGCGACAATCAATTGAGCATTGAGTTTCTTGTGTCACGAGATATTGCCGCTGAATCAAGAAAATCACATCCCTTCGATCTACCGGATAGTCAGAATTGCAGGATACCGAATAATCATTTTCTGCGAAAAACGCCTTGTCATTCGGGTTGGGACTGGAATATCTGTTTGATGCCATCGGGTATCTACGGATCTGTCTGTATTGCTGATTTTTCGCGCTGCCGTATTGATGATGTGTGTATCAACCAGACGTTTGATATGCAGGATGTCACATTGGCAGTAAGCATCAGGGCGAAGGTTTTTCAGGCGGCCTCGGTAAGTTGCCTTATTGCACTAGGGAACACAGAGGTCACTCGGGAAATTGAGGTGTACCCTGGTGAGCAGAGTATTGATATGGAGCTGACGGTGTCTACCCCGGACCTGTGGTGGCCGCAGGGTTTGGGTGAACAGACGCTTTATGGCTTGCGCGTCGTGCTGGATGATCAGCAATGGCAAGCTGAGATCGGTATTCGTGAATCCCGAATTGTCTGCAAGCCAGACTCACAGGGGCCAGGTAGCGGGTTTGCTATCGAGATCAACGGTCGTGCCGTATTCATGCGCGGAGCAAACTGGATTCCTGCGGATGCCCTGCCTGCACGAGGTACGCCAGAGGTTGTCCGAGAGCTTCTGACATCGGCGGTTGATGCAAACATGAACATGCTGCGTGTCTGGGGTGGCGGGCAATATGAGGCTGACTGGTTCTACGGCCTCTGTGATGAACTAGGTATTCTTGTGTGGCAGGATTTCATGTTCAGTTGCAATCATTATCCGGCAACGGACCCTGCGTGGATGGCTAGTGTTCGTAAAGAGGCCACACAACAGGTTAGACGCTTGTCCAGGTTTGCATGCGTTGCATTGTGGTGTGGAGATAATGAGCTGGTTGGGGCTTTGCAGTGGTGGGAGGTAACCAGAAACAATCGTGATCGTTATCTGGCCAACTATGTGCGCTTGAATACGGCGCTTGAAGAAATCATCGCAACTGAAGTTCCACAAACGTCCTGGTGGCCAAGTTCGCCTTCGCAAGGCTTGCTGGATTACGCGGACGGTTGGAAAAGCGATGCCGCGGGTGATATGCATTTCTGGGATGTCTGGCACGAAGCCAGACCATTCTCTGCGTATCAGGAAATTCGGCCCCGGTTCTGTTCAGAATTCGGGTTTCAATCGTTTTCTTCCATGCCCATGGTAAAGAGCTTTGCCGAGGATGGCGATTGCAACATAAGTTCCAGAGTCATGGAAGTCCATCAGCGCAATGAGGGGGGCAATGCGCGAATTGCCGAAACTCTGGTACGCTATTTCAAGTTTCCGGATTCGTTTGAGCGCACGGTTTTTCTGTCGCAATGCCAGCAAGCCATGGCTATTCGCACGGGCGTCGAATACTGGCGTTCTTTAAAGCCCCATTGCATGGGCACTCTGTATTGGCAGTTGAATGACACCTGGCCAGTGGCATCCTGGTCGTCACTTGAATACGGTGGTGCGTGGAAATTGTTGCACTATGCAGCTCGTCGTTTCTATCGTGATGTCATGCTGATGATAGTACCTGTTGACAGGGAAGGGCTGGGTGATACTTCACCTGTTTGTCTGCGAGCTGTCAGTGATCAGCCAGATGCAGTCGAGCTACGTTACGAAGTGCAGGCTATTGACATGACGGCTACGGTTAAGAGGCGTTGGTCTGGTAGCTGTACGGTGGGCGAAAACAGCGCTATCGATGAGCTGACGCTTGCGGCCTGTGAAATACCGGTGGGGTGCTTCTTGAGCTTTCAATGGGAGAGAAACTCGGATTCCGAATGTCGCACTAACGGTGTGGATCCGGTCGCAGGAGAAGGTGAATATTGGCCGCGGCCGTACAAAGACTACGAGTTGCCTGTGCCCGAAATCCATGTGAAGGTGGAGCCCGGCAGTGAGGGGCGTGTGCTTGAGTTGGAAACGGACAAGCCCGCTTTTTTTGTCACTGTTGAACTAGGTGGCAGACGTGTCTGGTCTGACAACGGTTTTACGTTGCTGCCCGATAGACCTAAAAAAATATATTTGCAAAAGACACTAACCCACGCAGGTATTCCAGACGTGGCATATCACACAATTGACTATCTTTAAAAACCGTATTGCTATTTTTTTGTAGCATGCTGATAACTGCTGACTTACCAGTCGGGAAATCGGGAGACCAGAAATCCAGGTAGTCTGTGTATCACAAGCTTAACAGCCGCAGATTGCAATCTGGCCACTACATTAACGTTGGGGCTGTGGCCATCCTGTGGTTGATAACCGATGACTCTTTTCGTTGTCTCGATATCCCAGTGCATTCCGGGATTGTCGGACATTAAATTCAATACTTCGTAGTCAATGTTCTCGGCAGCAATGGCACATTGCATCCCGTTGAGGAAATCCCGATCGCTGAGCCACATCTCTTGGCCCCAGCGGCCCATGGCCATGTGTTTACCGGGCTTGTTGTCGTGAGTCCATTGTATCCAGCCAATACGTAGACAAATGACCGACAGGCCATGTTGATTGGCAAAGTAGGCTCCGGTAAGTTCGCCATACAGCTTTGACATGCCGTAAGCATTAATCGGGTGCGGCGCTAGCGTCGTTGTCAGGCGATGAGTTCCGAAGCGTCTACCGCCTTGCACCCAGTTTGAACTGGCAAATATGAATCGCTGAATACCCAGATTCACAGCATGATGATACAGATTCAGGGTCGCATCCATATTATTGCGAATAGCGGAGTCCCATGATGCCTGTGGATCTCGATCACCGGCAAGGTGAATGATGACATCCTTGTCTTTCAGGTGTTCTACCCACTCTTCCGTCGTGGCGAAATCTGCAAAATGGATATCCGGATGATCTGACGGGAGCAAATCAAGGCCGCAGACCTCGTAACCGTCGGCTTGCGCCAGCATGTTGAAAACCTTTTGGCCCAGATGGCCGCAAGCTCCGGTTATGACGATGCGTTTCATGGATTGGGCTCTTGATTGGATTCGACTATTTGACACATAAGACAGCTTAGGGTCAAGTTTCCGGTGCAAGTGGATGTTGCATTTGTCTCTGTTTATTGCCGCAACATTTACATTCTGATCACCAGGCCAATATCACTGTACCCATTCATTCAACTGACTGAGTAACTCTCACTCGGCTGTATGAGGCAAGCTTTTACTGTCCTTGTTAATTTGAATCTGCATCGAAAAGCTCCTCTGCCAACGATGAATTTTCCAACCTTCAAGGAGTTCGTTATGTCCTTACGCTACAGAAATTCACGCATACAAAATCCTGGATGGCTGTTGATGAGCTTGTCTTTATCTGTTGCCCTTTTACAAGCCTGCAGTGGATCCAGTCCCCAATCTCCCGAAACAACCCAGCCAGCGGCAGACCCTGCAACGACGCCTGCTCCCGCGGATCCTTCCAACCCTGAGTCGACTCCGGTAGCAGAAATCTACTCACCAGAATTCCTATCACAATTCGATGACCCTTTTGCGGCTGGCTTCGATGCCAATACCGTTTTCTTCCGGACATTTCGTTTTGACAACAGTACGGGAAGTTCCTCGGCGGACGTGTCCGACGATGCAATCGTGTTACGTGCTGAGAGTGATGGAACTGGATTCACTCATCGCTATGTGAGACTAGGTCGCGGTATCCGGGCTGTTACGGCAACGGCTGAATTTGACGCACAAACCGCTCTGTCAGTAGAGTCCAACTCGTTTGCATCAGTCGGACTGACGTCCGACTTGTATAACATCCTGGCAGACAATGGAGTCGGCGGTGATAACCCGTCGGTTGGCAATGTGAATATCGATTTTCGTGTGGGTATTTCCGGTTCAGGTCAATCACGGGCCCAGATGTGTCTGGGTAGTTATGGGGAGGAAGACATTGACCCGGTTGTTATTCAGGACGATGGCTCCAACTGCTGGTTCGCACCCAGTAGTCTGGAATTGAGTGAAGAGGAATCGTTCACTTTCGGCTATGAGTTTAATTTCGACGAGCGCACGCTGATGGGGATTTTCAACGATGATCGCATTACGGTTGACTTACCTGGTGACGTTTTTATCGCTTTCGGCAATCAAGAGTTGGGTTTTCAGGCCACACAGGAAAATGGTCCCGGGATTGCGGTGGCGCGACTGACAAGCCTGCAGCTTGATGATCAGAGTTATGACTTTGCCACTGATCGAGTGGTACTGGATCAAATTGATATTTTCAGTAATGGCGACGCGGGTACTTCCCAGCCGTCCGTGGTAGATGGACAGGTCCAGCTCAGTATTGCCTCGGTCGATGGAAATTACCAGGAACAGTCACTAGCTCAACTAATTCCTTCCGATTATCTTGAGGCCACCATAACCTTGTCTAGCCGCTCGCTACTGGAAACAGGTCGCGTACAGAGCCGCTTGGAAAGTGTCCTTTACAGCGATGTACCAGAAGATGAGAGGGACGGCCGTACCGGTGATGTTCGCGCCTCTATCGAGCTGAATGCACGAGCTGATGGTACTCGTGAAGCGGAAATTTGTCTGGTGAGATCCAACGACGCGCAATTCGACGATCAGCAGGGTCTTCTTGACAATGGCGAGCGGCGTTGTCGTTCATTAGCAATGAGGGTAGAGCTGGATACCCCCTATCGAGTCGCTATTGCCTTGGATCGTTTTGCTTCAACGGTGGTGTTTCGCATCAATGGAATTGTAGTAATAGAGGATATCAATACATCAATATTCAATGCTAATGAGCCATTTGCAAGAATTGTTGCCAATGCAGAAGGGGGGGCCAGTGTAGTAGCACTCATTGACAACTTGCGTACTACCCCCACAGCGTTGACTGAAGCCGAAGTGCGGATGGGTTTTGACATGGTCCCTGAATTTCCGGTGTTTCAGCCTCCAGAGCCTGCGAATTCTGATATCACACCAATATTCGATCACGCGCAGAGCCTTGATTTTATCGACGACTTCACCGTAGACAGCAGGCAATTCGGGTTTAATGACAATACTCAGCAGGGCGATTCTGGCATCGGCTACTCAATGGGCGGTATCGAGTTACGTGCGAACTCAGCACCTGAATTCTCTCAGCGCGGTAACTACAGCGAGCTTTATATCAATGGGGATACTCAAGCAATAGCCGCTAGCGTCAGTCTTTCCAGCGCGTCCAGCCTGCCGGCAGATCCCGACGCACGAGCTACCGTCAGGGTACAAGGATCCCTGATTCGGGATAACCTGGACTTTGAGCCAAATGACAGGACGGGTGACATCTACTCAAGTGTTGAGTTCAGCCTCAGAGGTGATGGTCGCCGTCGGATCAGTTATTACGTGAGCCGCAGAGTTGAAGGTGGTGATGATGAGCGAATTGATATTCTGGACGGCGAAGACGGTGGTGTTTTTGAAGAATTTACACCGGCTCTTGATACTGTTTATGAATTGGGAATCCGTTTTGACGCTGAGCGAAACTCGCTGATCTTTTCAGTTGACGACATGATTCGTGAATTTGCGTTGCCTTGGCAAGCGTTTCAGGCGGCGCAAAACGATGCGATCGTCCAGGTTCAGCATAATGGTTCTTCAGGACGAGCCATTGGCAGCCTTTTCAGCGTGGAAACTGATTCGGTTACTGAAAATTTCATTGCATCAATACCATTAATGGGGCCATATCGTCCTGCGTTCGAAGCACGTTTCAGATCACAAAGCGTGCAGGTCATTGACGGCAGGCTGCGACTGTCAAGCGATGCAAGAGTCACTGGTCATCGTCCTGCACGATTGATTGGTCGAGGGACATCCGATTATATCGGCGCTAACCTGATGCTTTCATCCGAATCGATTATTGCTGCAAACGACGCTGGTGAGGGGCAAATTGAGGGACGCGTTGGCGCTCTTGTGTATCGTACTCAGGCGTTTGACGATCCCAGTAATAATACGGGAAACGTCTATGCGTCCCTGTCACTGGTGAGTACATCCACGGGAGAGACCTTTGCCGAATACTGTGCTTTTGAATCTACCGACCATAATTTCGATTCTTCGCGTGAATTGATCGGAGGAGATGCCGAAAACTGCCCCAGATTCAATGCTCCGGTGTTACTGGATACCGAATATCCGGTTAGCATCAGCTTTGACAAAGAGGCGAGATCTCTTGTCTTCTCAATAGGGAGTGAGCAGGCTACCTATGACATTCGTGACGAGATAATAGCCACGCAAGACGGTTTCCAGGGGCCACAGGCGCGGGCTTCAGGGCTGTCTCAGGCTGTGGTATTTGTTGATGATCTAGCGTTTTCATCGACGGCAATACCCTTGGCAATGTCCAGTCAGCGTCTAGTGATTGACGATACCCAGTAGCTGATCAGACAAGTTAGTCGAATACTCGGCGGCAAGGAGGCTGCTGACTTTTGTACAGGAAATCGACTTTAGTGTGGTAAATACCATATAGCCGAAACGGATAAAGTGCGAATCTGGACTTGGTAAAATTACCATCTCAACGGAGTCAGCATGAATTCTCAATCCATACCCGGCGGCAGGACAAAGCACTCAACATCACGTAGTTTCACCCCTCAAAGTACCCTTGAAGACAAACTCTACGGCCTGTCAGAGGATGAGCTAAGGCAATTGCATGATCTGGTGTGTGGCCGATTGTCGAAAATACCTTCAACTCAATTGTTTACATCGCACAGCTTGACAGAGGAATTGAATCTGGGGCAATTGACACGTCGAGAGAGAGAGGTGCTCACGCTCATTGCCAGCGGCTACACACGACCGGAGGTTGCTAAAGCATTAAAGATCAGTCGCAATACCGCTGCAACCCATGTGGCAAACATTTATCGAAAACTTGAGATCGAGTCGATCGCTGAAGCAACAATGTTTGCGTTCAGATGCGGAGTATTGAGTTAAGGCCTTTAAATTGTGAGTATATCCAGTCTATCATTTGACATTGAACTTCGCGTAGTACACCAGCATGACATGGCAACTGTTATGAACATGAAGCTTACCGGATTAACCCTTGGTTTTTTTGAAATATTTCGAACCCTTACCGGTGAGGAGCGGGATGCAATTGCACGTAAGATGTCGTGCAAGCAATATGAAGCAGGGGAATATGTTATACCTTCACCTACTGATGACAGGCATGTATATTTTCTTGTTAGTGGTCTGGTGAAAGCGTGTGCCTACAATCATTCTGGAAAGCAGGTCTATTTCCAGGACTTGACACCGGGTATGATGTTCGGTGAGCTCGCGGCTATTGACAATGGAGAAAGAACCAGTGATTGCATCTGCACTGAAACATCGGTGGTTGCCAGTCTTGGCAGGCAGCGATTCCTTGAAATGCTGGATGATCACCCGTCAGCGAAGAGTCAAGTGCTGAACCGTCTGGTTTCCATGGTACGAGTGCAGTTGCAGCGTGTCTATGAATATACCTCGTACAGTGTCAATCAGCGTGTTCGTTTCGAATTACTACGTCTAATTGCAGATGCAGGAGACGACGAGCCTCCCATCAGACTGGAATCGGTGCCGACTCAAGCTGATATTGCAGATCGTATCAGTTCACATAGAGAGGCCGTTTCGCGGGAACTGAAAGCTCTTGACTCTGAAGGGCTTATCACATGGAAGCGTGGTGAGCATGTTATTCATGATCCGGCGCGGCTGATGCAGCGGGCTCGACTGAGCTGATAGAGAATACGCAAATCATATTTTACAGAAGCCAGATGGTATTGCACTTCAACACCGTATACGGTCTGGTTATAAAGTCTTCTTACAGAGACCAGGAAAAATACTGATGGCACTGCGCCGCCTGACACACTCGCATTATCACGGAAAAGGCCCCATGGAAATTGTCTGCTGGTCTAGCTGCCTGCTTCGCCTATCTGTCGCACTAGCGTTGTCTACCCTCTCGCTAAGTCTCTCGGCAGACTATTCGCTGCGCATTATCGATACACCGGCAGCCTCAAATCCACCGGTCGATGGAACAAGCCTCACGCTTGTGGATGAGGGTGTGACGAAGAGTGGGTTCGTTGCTATCAATGGCTTCTACCCCGACCCCATCGACGCTAACCGCGCAGGCGTCTGGAACGTACAGGACGGTTCAAAAAGCATCGGTACACTCGGTGGCTTTTATTCAGTTGCCAATGACATCAATGAAGGTGGTCAGCTGGTGGGACGTTCGTTTACCCATGCTTTCCGGAATCATGCCTTTATCTGGAGCCCGGGACTGGGCATACAGGATCTCGGTACGTTAGGTACACATTCGGAAGCTTATGCCATAAATGGTTTTGGTCAGGTCGTTGGCATTACTGATGATCCCGACGGTAATAGTCGCGCGTTCTCCTGGACTGTTGAAGATGGAATGACCGGCCTGGACTTGCTCGGTGCTCAGTCAGGCTACGCATTCAATGTTGACGACGACGGGCGTGTTACCGGTCTGCTGGCTTACGATAATAACCGGGACGTACATATTTTCTCGTGGAGGGCTGATGAGGGCATGATCGATCGTGGGAGTGTCATGGGCGAATTCAGTATTGTCCAGGACTCAACGGACAATGGGAAAGTGGTCGGTCAAACGCGCTTCGCCGATGGTAATTACCGAGCGTTTCTATTCACCCCTGACGGTGCAACAACCGATCTGGGTACGCTTGGTGGTAATTTCTCGACAACTCGTGATGTGAGCACTTCTGGACAAGTTGTCGGATTCTCCACAACGGATACGGGCGGCACACACGCGTTCTCGTGGACAGCCGTTGATGGATTGCTCGACCTGGGAACCCTTGGGGGTGATTTCTCGGTAGCCAATGCTGTCAATGATGCAGGGCAGGTGGTGGGTGGATCGGCTGATGTAAACGGCGAAGCCCGTGCGTTTTTCTGGAGTGCAGCCAGCGGCATTGTTGACTTGAACAGTCTTGTTCCTGAGGCCGCTGCGCAAGGTCTGCAGCTCGAGGTGGCACGGGAGATCAGTGAAACCGGCTCTATAGTCGCTTATGGGCGTGTTCCTGAACAAGCCGCACAGATCTGGGTTGTGCTGACGCCGGATAATGGGTCGGGCAACGGTGATGAAGACGCTGACGGGGTTGCCGATGTTGATGACCTATGTCCGGGCACTGTACTGGGTGTGATGCCGACAGTCGGCGTGACCAAGCGACGCTTCTATGCCACGGTCGATGGACTGTTCATCGATGGGCGAGGGACGGAATCATTAATCACAGTCTCGGCTGCAGGTGGTTGCTCAGGCCAGCAGATCATCGCATCCGCTGGTCATAGCAGCAGTAACGAGCGCTTCGGTCTATGGGAGCGCCATCTGATCAGCTGGGCAACAGACATCAACGTCAATTCCGACCCTGATGAAGACGGCGACGGTGTAGTGAACGTCCTTGATGTATGTCCCGGCACGGTTCTGGGTATCACGCCGACGATCAAAGCGACCAAAGGCCGCTTCTATGCCACCGCAGACGGTACATTCGTTGATGGTCGAGGCTCTCTTTCAGACATTACAGTAGCCTCTACAGGTGGTTGCTCTGGCCAGCAGATTATTAAACAGGCGGGCCTTGCCAGTAGTAATAAACGCTACGGTGTGTGGGAACGCCACCTGTTTGAGTGGAATGTTTTTGTCGATGGGAATGCATCCACCAACCAGATGCTACTCAAACCCGGGTTTTGAATTGTAGTGCTTTACTCTCGACAAAATGCCATGACAGCATAGCCAGCAATAACGTGGTGGCTAGTGAAGCCAGAAAAAGTATGAGTGTCGATATGTCAGGAAAGTAATTTGCGAATGATTGCTGGATGGGATATGCGAAGATATAGATACCGTACGAATAGTCCCCGACCTGATTGAATTTCAACAATTGTCCTTTGGGTATATACGCAGCATATAGTAGTGTGTAAGCGAGTATTGGATACATTATTGCCGCGTGAAATACAGGCAGCTTGATACTGGCGACAAGTGCAAATAGCAGAAATATCAAAATCCAAGGTGACAATTTGACCGAATGTCGCATGACGTAGAAGCTGGCACCTATTCCAAAAAATGCCGCGAAGCGGATGCTGTTCCTAAAGAGATGTGAATCAAAACTCTGAACGGTAATGTTATAGACATGAAAAATAAGAGCAAATAATGATAGTACAATGACAAACCAGCAAAACAGTTTGGGATTGCCATGTTTTTTTCTGAGAAGCAAGGCCCCCAGAAGCCCTGAAAACAAGTAAAGATAGACTTCGAAAACCAATGTCCAGAGAGGAGCATTAACTATTGCCCCGACGCCCACACCAGTAAATACCGAGGGCAGATGATACTCAATTCCAAATATCAAAAGACAGTTCTTGACTAAAAAATTGTAGGTCTGTTTGTCTTGAAAGTACTCTGAAAGTGTCCCTGTCGTTTGTAACGGGCCGATGACAAAAATGGTAATCAAAACTCCAATCACCAATGCCGGATAAATTCTCAAAATTCTGGCGATATAAAATTGTGCCGTCGATTTGCGTTCGGTGACGCTCTTGCAGATGAGGAATCCGCTCATGACGAAAAAGCAATTGACAGCCAGATAACCCATGCTCCTGGGAATGGAGTTTGGCTCGTTGTGCGTGAGTATATAGCTATGGCTGAGGACAACAGCGACCGCTGCCCCAAATCGCATTAAATTGAAATTGTTGTCTCGTTGATCAGTTAGATCAGAAAGGCGTGCACTGTAATTCATTGTCAAGGGTGCCGTGTATCGGGCCCGGCGGGATGACGAATTCGGTCAAAGACAAAATTCTCGGTACTCTGATAGAGTATTAATAGCGACGATAACCGTTTATGAATAAGGAGCGTCAATCGGATGGTTTCGACGTTAAGGGGGCAGATTTACAAGTCATTCTACGACATTACGCGAGTTCTGCTTCAGAGCCTGCAATCCGATCCCGCAATAACGAATGATGGTAACATCTATCTTTTGAGGTCTTTTCGAACGACTCGTATCTTATCTACTCTATGATTTCATACCATCTTTTTTCAAGGGTATTGTGTACTAGTATTCTTCAAACGCGTACTCTTCAGACGCGGCGCTCACAATCAGGAAGTGGGGATATCAAAATGATTTGGCAAATTGTGCAGACCGCGGTGATGTCAGTGGTCATTGTATCCATTTATAGTGGCGTCAGATACGTGTTCATCGTGACCGACAGAGACGAGCCTCTGTGCAGGCGCTACAGGGTTTGCAGCGTGGCGGTGGTCTTGATATTTTCGACATTGGCAGGGGTGTTTCTCACCTGATTCACGCCTGTTGGAGAGCTCCTGATGCTGTCGCTTATTGTGGCTTAACAAATCCGTAATGAGTGAACTGCCATCAAATGAGCTACGAAGGTTCAGGCAGGCACTGCATAATCATGAAAAAAATTATCGGAATTGATGTAGGCACTACATCCGTCAAGGCTGCGGTACTCGGACTTGAAGGTGTTGTGCACGAGAGCTTCTCGGGCGGCTATGAAACGACTCGCTCAGACTCAACTATTGTCGAGCAGAATCCTGATGACTGGCTGCGCTTAATCGATGCTGCGCTGGCAGGCTTCAAGGACCATAAAGTGGATGCGATAGGTCTTTGCAGTCAGGTCAGTACGCATGTTTTTGTGGATGAGAAGGGTCGTGCTCTTTATCCGGCCATTATCTGGCAGGACGGCCGGGCGGCTTCGGAAGCTGCGGCACTGGATGCCAGGGTGACTGCCGAGCAAAAAGAGTCATGGTGGGGTGCGCCCATGCCGATTGATGCCAGTCATGCCGTTGCCCGTATGGCCTGGATGGCAAAACATCATCCGGATATCTGGGAGCAGACTCGATGGGTGATGCTGCCTAAAGATTTTTGCCTGCTGGCAATGACCGGGAAGGCGACATCGGATCCCTTGTCCAACATCGGTCTGGTGGACAATCAGCTGAACTATATCGATGAGGTGTTGGCTCTGGTTCCGGGAGCTGCGGAAAAGATGGCGCCGCTTGTCGGTGTTACCGATATTGTCGGCGACATGGTTGACGGCTCATTCAAAGGAGCACCTGTAGTATCAGGCACTTTGGATGCCTGGGCAGGTTTGGTGGGCACAGGTGGTGCCAGTGAACGTTCCACCGTTTATTTGAGTGGCACCAGTGAAATTCTGGGGATATCGTCGAGAAAAGTTGTACCCACACCGGGCGTCATTGTCTTTCCTGAGTGCAGCGACATCCGTTTGCATGCCGCCCCGACACAGCATGGAGGTGATGCGGCCATGTGGTTCTCACAATGGGCAGGCATCCCACTGGAGGCTATGGCACAGATGGTTGAGAGCACGCCGCGACGTGCCGCAACACCCTTGTTTCTTCCTCAGTTGGAAGGTGAGCGTGCGCCATTATGGAACGCTGATCTTCGTGGAGCGTTTCTGGGTATCAGTCGCCAGACCACACGTACCGATTTTGCCCGGGCAGTTTATGAAGGCGTCGCGTTTGCCGCTCGCCATGCGCTGGAGGCCTTGCAAGTCTCTGCCAATGAAAAAAGCGACATCATCTCTTGTGGTGGCGGCGGCTTCCGCTCAGCATCCTGGACGCAGGTAAGAGCCGATGTACTGGCCACGCCTTTGCAAACTCTGGCAGCGGGTGAACCTGGTGTTTTAGGCGCGGCTACATTGGCAGGTATCGGGATAGGACTGTACGCAGGGTTTGAGGATGCCTGGAAGCAGTTGTCCAGATACGATGCACAATATATCCCTGATGATGTTCGTGTTGCCGCGTATGACGTTGTGTTTGATATTTACAAAGACGCTATTGACGCCAACGATGCTTTGGGACGACGTTTATCGGCTGTTGAAGCCCCAGTGTGAATTTTCCTTGTCTGAGCAAAGTATTGCTTTTCAAAGCCGTAAAATACGTACATGATTGGAGGGGAGTGCACCTGAACTATCCGCCTACAATACCGAGAGAAAAATGAAAGGTATCATCAGAGTAGCCGTTATGGCACTGGCATTGACAGCATCTGCGGCCTGGGCAAAGACGGTTGCTGTTATTACACCTTATCTGGCGCAGCCTGGCACACAGGCAGCCGTCGAAGGATTTGAAACTTCTGCCAGGGATCAAGGCTGGGGGGTCAATGTAATTGACACAGCTGGCGATGTTGCTGCGGTCATCAGTCGAATAGAAGATGCGGTAAACCAGAGCGTCGATGCTATCGTTATCGCCGTAGATCCGGCGCAGGTTAATGTCGGTCTTATTGCCGCTCAGGAGGCAGGTATACCCGTTGTTGGACTCGATGCAGGGTCTCACCCATTGGTAGCGGTCAACGTTACCTCCAATGGATATTCCATGGCTGCTGAAACAGCTGTGTATGTGGCAAACCGTATCAACGGTGACGGCAACGTCGTGATGTTTGTCTTCGACGCCTTCCCCCCAGTGCAGATTCGCGGCGTGGTGGCTGACGCCATATTCGAAAACTTCCCTGATATCGATGTCCTTGATCGCGTCACCCCTGATGTGCAGGACGGTGGTATCGCTGATAGTCGTGCCAAGATGGAGGCCATATTGGCTGCCAACCCTGAAGAAGGTTCCATCGCGGCTGTATGGGCTGCCTGGGATCAACCCGCCCTGGGAGCTTTGCAGGCTATCGAGGATGCTGATCGTGCCGATGAGGGTATTGTGATAGTAGGGATGGATGCTAATCCTCAAGCCCGTGATGCGATAGCTGCTGGCGGAAATTTCGAGGCGTCCATGGCGCAGGATTTTGCGGCGATGGGTGCGACAGCCGCATCGGTTGTCGCTAACCTGCACGAAGGTGGCGAGCAAGTTGCAAAAGTCATCTACGTGCCCACACAACTTGTGACTAAGGTTAACGCGGCAGACTAGCTACTCATCCGTCCTGAATAGTTGATGGGGCAGCTGTTGTCCCCTTGCTCAATCTTGCAGGCAAACGCATGCGAAGCCTGACATTCACAGGTATGTCCAAGTCCTATGGCGACGTTCCCGCATTGGCGGACGTCGATCTGTCTCTAACAGCAGGTCGAGTGCATGCATTGATGGGTGAGAACGGTGCTGGAAAGAGTACCCTGATCAAGCTTATTGCTGGCGTCGTGCAAGCCGATACCGGCTACATTTTGCAGGATGGATTAACAAGACCTCTACACAGCGCGCAGGATGCACACGATGCAGGTTTCCGGTTCATACATCAGGAGCTGAACATTGTTCCGCAAGTATCAGTTGCCGAGAATATTCTGCTCGGCCGTGAACTGCCGACACGATTTGGCATAGCGGTTGATTGGGCACTGGTACGTTCACAGGCAAGACAGGCTCTGGCGTTTCTGGATGCCGCTCATATCGATGTATCAATGCTGGCTGGTGATTTGCCCGCAGGTGACCGGATGATGATGAAGATTGCTGCGGCGCTGGTAGCAGGGCACGGCAATCAGGTACAGCTCTACGTCTTCGATGAGCCCACCGCGGCACTTTCCAAGGCAGAGTCAGACAGACTCTTCGACGTTATCGAGCGCTTGACGGATCAAGGGGCTGCCGTGTTGTATGTGTCGCATCGGATGGATGAAGTGCTGCATATATGCGACGACGTAACCGTGCTCCGCGATGGCAGGCGTGTCATGACAACACCCATTGTCGACTCGTCGAAGGAGGACATCATCAAGGCAATGACAGGTCGTGCTGTTAGCGACACCTTTCCACCCAGACAGCATCCGATAGAGAGCGGTGTTGTATTTCGTGCACAAGCGGCGTTCACGCAGAATCTTCATGCTCTGTCTTTCGAGTTGCACGCAGGAGAGATTCTTGGTGTATCGGGACTTGCAGAAGCAGGTCAGAGTGCCTTCGTGCAATTGTTCATGGGTCTGGAGCTTATGCAGTCAGGCGAGGTGGAGTTTGACGATGGTCCGCTACCGCATTCGCCGTCCGACGCCTGGGCGCGGGGTGTGGCATATATTCCTCGTGAACGACGTTCGCAGGCCCTGTGTCTGAATATGCCTGTACGTTCTAATATCTTGCTGCCGCATTGGAACCGTTATGGTTTCAGGGCAAAACGGCGTAATGAATACGATGATGCTGGCAAAGTCGGTAAACAGGTCAGGTTAAAGTGCAATAATCTCGATCAGGCAGTGAGCGAGTTATCGGGCGGTAATCAGCAAAAGGTGGTATTTGCCCGTGCATTGATGGGTACTCCCAAACTACTGCTGCTTGATGAGCCTACGCGCGGGGTGGATGTCGGAGCAAAATACGACATCTATCAACTGGTACGTGATCTCAGTGCTCAAGGATGCGCGGTTGTCCTCACCACCTCGGATCTGCCTGAAGTGCTGGGCCTGTGTGATCGAGTGCTGGTTCTGCAGGATGGATGGCAAGCGCACCTGCTGGATCGAGGTGCGATGAGCAGTGCCGAACTGCTCGCACATTGTTATCCTGCGACACATACTGTCAACTAGATGACCGGTGATAAAACCATCAAAACGCTACGTCAGTCTGGAACTCTATTAGGTTTTGTTCTGGTCATTCTGTTCTTTTCGGTGCAATTGCCCGATACGTTTCTGACAGCACGAAACCTGATAAATATCAGTCAGCAATTGTCGATGCTGGCTGTGGTCGCAGCGACCATGACCATCGTGATGGTGATGAACGACTTCGATTTGTCGGTGGGTTCCATGGCATCACTGGCAGGTATCGTTGCCGCCATGATGTTCGCTGCGGGCTACCCGATATGGATGGGCTTGAGTGCGGCATTATTTGTTGGTATTGCGGGTGGGCTTTTTAACGGATTTCTTGTGTCGGTCCTCGGAATTCTGCCGTTTGTTGCAACGCTCGGTACCCTGACTGTCTATTCAGGGGCCGCCTTTTACCTATCCGGCGGCAAGACCATCTTCGGTCGTGATATTCCGCAAGGATTTTCAGGCTTTGCACGTGGAGGGTTCGACGTCGGTGACAGTAAGGTTCCGTTTCTAACGATCACCGCAGGAATCGTGATATTCGCTTGCTGGTTCTTGCTCGAACACACGACCTTCGGTCGTCGCCTGTATGCCATTGGTGGCAATCCGGAGGCCGCTCACCTTGCGGGAATACGCATTGTTCGTCTCCGGCTTATCGCGTTTGCGCTCACCGGCCTGGGAGCTGCAGGTGCCGGTTTGATGTATGCCGCACGAGTAGCATCAGCCAATCCGACACAGGGATCAGGGCTGATGCTGGATGCAATAGCGGCAGTCTTCCTGGGCATGACCGTCAGTCGACAAGGCGAGCCGCGTGTGTTGTATACCCTGATGGGAGTATTGATTCTGGGTGTGCTCGATAATGGTCTGACGCAAATGAGCGTTGATAGTTATGTACGCGAGATGCTGGTCGGGCTTATTGTCATAGCTGCAGTGGCAATTGCATCTTGGTCGAAACGAGCTCGATAACTACTGACAGAAATACGCGCCTGCGAATTTTCCTCTGGCGATGTAGTATTCAAGTGCTGTAGCTAACGGGAATTCAGGGATATGGCCTACGCGACTGCAAAGAGTCTTGATGAAGGAGCCATTCCCGTAGTTGATATAACTCCGCTCAGAGATGGCTCGGAGCCTCACGTCGTGGCTGCGGCCTTGCATGCTGCAAGCAAGGGGCTTGGCTTTGTCTACGTCAAAGGACATGGTATTCCCGATGAGGTTCTGGACAATGCACGGCAGGCTGCTCTTGCGTTTTTTCGATTACCGGCGGATGAAAAAGCCCGTGTAAGGATAAGCGCGGCACATCGTGGATGGTTGCCTATGGGAGGCGCGAAAATGGAGGATGACGCCCGAAGCGATTTGAAAGAAAGTCTGGTCTGGGGTTTCGAAGAGCTCGCAGGTGAGTCTATAGACGATCATCCATTTCGTGGTGTTAATCGCTGGCCTCAACAGCTGCCAGAGTTGTCACAGCATTCCATGGCCTGGTTTCATGCAGCCCATGAGGTTGCCCATCATTTGCTCCGTGGTTTTGCACTAGGGCTGGGATTGGCTGACGATTTCTTTTTGCAAAGTGCTGACAGACCTTTGAGTAGAGCGTCGAGTGTTTACTACCCCGCTCAGGCCGAAGATCTGGGTATCGAGCAGTTTGGGGTAGGGCCTCACACGGATTTTGGGGTGCTTACCATATTGTGTCAGGACAATACAGGGGGTCTGCAGGTTCAGGACGTCAATGGAGAATGGCTGCAAGCACCGCCAATTGAAGGCACGCTGATTGTCAATGTCGCTGACTTGCTCTCGCGATGGACAGATGGCGCTTATAAATCAACACCTCATCGAGTTGTCAATAGCTCAGGGCGCGAACGATTATCCCTGGTGCTGGCGTTTGACCCAAACCCAGACACGCTCATCGATGCACGTGACGTTTTCGGGGATGACTACAATAGTTCAGAACCGCCAATACGTTGTGGAGAGTACCTGCTGTGGCGTTTTAGCAAAGCATTCAATTATCGTAAGAGCAAGGGGTAGATGGGTTTGGGGCGGCGTTTGTGTTTCAATCGTTTCAGGGTAATCAAAAAGCTTGAGCCTTGAGCCAGGCAGGCATATGATCTCACCCACGCTTGTAGCATAGGGGATGTCGGGTGTCAGCATGGATTTACATGATCGGCGACACCGAGGCCGATGCTCACTTGCGCAAACTGCTTGATGAAGCACGCACACCTCACGGCACGGTAGACAACGTGATGCGGGTTCATTCCTTGCGACCTGCTACCATGCAAGGGCATGTGGCCCTCTATCGGGCGGCCTTGCACAACGACGCTAATACCCTGCCTGCCTGGCTACAGGAGACGCTATCGTCCTATGTGTCCATCCTTAATGACTGTCATTATTCCTTGGCTAACCATTGGGCTAATGCACGGCATCTTATGGATGACGAGGCAAAGGCGGATGCCATAGAACGAGCGTTGAAGTCAGGTGAACTCGAAGAGGTATTTTCCGGTCGCGAGCTTGCACTGCTTAATTACACGCGCAAGCTCACCTGTGAGCCACAGGCAATGGTGGAGGCTGACATTCAAAGCCTTCGACGGGAAGGTCTGGATGATGGGCAGATTCTTGAAGCCAATCAGATTGTGGCCTACTTCAATTACGTTAATCGCTTGCTGAACGGGCTGGGTGTCAGTACGGACGGCGATATTGTCGGGTATTACGCCGGTGATTAATGATTAGACACCTCGCTTGCATGAATCTGGTGAGATTTCCACGACCGTCATCTATCCCGTCATTTGCATTGATGGTGTAGTGTTCTGGGGAAAGGAAGACCTGTATCCACTGCGTTTTACCAGCTGAAAACACCTTCTGATTGCGAACAAGTTGCCGTGCGAGCGTTATCGGCAGCCATTGCCGGATAACGGTTCACCAGCTTTGCCAGGGCTTGATGGCAAAAATGGCCTCGACAAATTTTCAGGTGCCTGCATGAGTCAGGGCAGTTGCTATCCCGCGTAGCTCCGCCAGTCCCTTGAGGCGGCCTATAGCGGGGTAACCAGGCTGTCCTGCTACGTTCAGGTCGTGCAGAATCTCCTGGCCATGATCGGGTCTGAAAGGGATGTTGTGATCCTCTTGTCCATTGCTTTTTCGTCGCTGCTCCTCATTGATTACCGCTTTGATCAGCGACACCATATCGGTAGCACCCTCAAGGTGTGCCGCTTCATGAAAAGAGATTTTCTGACCCGATGTCTCTCGTTTCACGTTTCGCAGATGAATAAAATGCACATGATTGCCAAGACGGTTCATCATGCCTGCAAGATCGACATCAGTGTTGACACCTAGCGACCCTGAACAGAGTGTTATCCCGTTGGCTCTTGAATCCAGCGTCTGCACAAGGATTGTATAGTCCTCTTCACTAGACATGATTCTGGGCAAGCCAAGCAGTGAAAACGGCGGGTCGTCGGGGTGGCAGCAAAGGTTTATGCCCACCCTCTCTGCAGTGGGTATAACCTCACTGAGAAAATCCAGTTGATGTTTTCGCAGCGTTGCTTCACAGATGTTGTCGTACAGTGCAAGATGCTCTTTAAGGTTCTGCAGTGAGTAGCCTTCTTCTGCTCCCGGAAGTCCGCAAACTATGTTTTTCGCAAGTGTGCTTTTGTCTTCTTCATTCATTTCACTGAAGCGCTTTTTCGCCTCTTCGACGACCTGTTCCGGGAAAGCACTCTGTGCATCATCACGCTTAAGGATATGAATATCAAACGCTGCAAAATCGTTGATATCGAATCGCATGCAACGTGCGCCGTTGTTCAGTTTGTAGGCAAGATCGGTGCGCGTCCAGTCCAGCAGAGGCATGAAGTTGTAACACACTGTTTTAACGCCACACTGCGCAAGATTTTCCAAACTGAGCGTGTAGTTGACCAGATGCTGTTTCCAGTCACCGCATTGCTGCTTGACAGATTCTGACACGGGCAGGCTTTCAACCACATCCCAGGCAAGACCACTGGGTTGACCATTACGGTAGTGTGCGATTTCGCTCTGTCGCTTCTTAATCTGTTCAACAGACCAGACGGCACCATTGGGCAGATGGTGCAGGGCGGTAACAATTCCCTCCACCCCGGCCTGACTGATGTCGTCGATACTCACGGTGTCGTGAGGGCCAAACCATCTCCACGTCTGTTTCATGATTCGTCGCTAATTCAGTTAATTCAGTTGCTTGTGTTTATGGTTGCGTGCGCAGGCGAGCGCGTTGTCTACTGAAAAATGAAATTGACTTGATATTAATATCTCGCAACAGGAGAACGTCATTCCCGCGAAGGCGGGAATCGAAGCATATCGTACAGCCATTTCCCTCTTTCGTCGGCATATGCCTTACCTTTTACCGGTAGGTACCCACTCAGGCTCGTGTCTTTCCGATTACGAGTTATAAATCTACATACTTGTATGGAAGAGTGCAACTGTGATACGTTCTCACTTCGTGCATTCCGATGGCATTTCCCTGAACAATTCTGACCAATGGCAGCTCGATCATACGCAGGCGGTGAGTCCGCAGTTGCGGCGCATTCTGCGTTCGCGCATTATTCGTAACGATCTGGAGCCATCCAGCAGCGTCTCAGAGACAGGACTTGCAAAGACCTACAATGTAAGTCGGCAACCGGTGCGTGAAGCATTGATTACGCTGGTTAACGAGGGCCTGGTTGAGATTCGCCCGCAACGCGGCACCTTCGTCAAACGTATCAATCTGGAGTCCGTATTGAACGGCCGATTTGTACGAGAGGCGGTAGAGGCAGACATCATCAGAATGATTGCAAAGAATCCCGACAAATCTCTGGTTGCAGATCTGCGCAAACAGCTGACAGAACAACGCAAATGCAAGGCAAACTCTGCCCGTCGGTTTATCGAGCTTGATGAAAAATTTCATCATACGCTGGCAGACGCAGCGGGCATGCACAAAGTCTGGGATTTTCTCGAAGCAACCAAGTCGCAAATGGACCGGGTCCGGTTCATTACGTTTGAGGATTTTCCCACGCAAACCTTGATTGAACAACATCAACTTATCGTTGACTGTATTGATGAGGGCGCACCCGGACGTGCCCAGACAGCCATGCGAAATCATTTACGCGAAGTACTGCGGGTTCTTCCTCTCATTCTGAAAAGATACCCGCAGTACTTCGACAATGTCGAGGCCTTGGGTGAGGCCTATCCTTGAAGTAACCACGGAGAAAATTATGCATAACAGATATTACAAGAAAGCGACAGTATTGATCGGTGCTTGCTGCCTTGCCATCGCAGGTGGCTCGGCACAAAGTGCCGAAATGACGCTCAAGCTGGGGCATCTGGCCAATGAGGAGAACGCCTGGCACAAGGCAGCCGTGACGTTTGGCGAAGAGCTTAGCGCCAGAACCGACGGACGCATCGCAGTGGAAGTCTTCCCTAATGAATCACTGGGCAAGGAAATTGATCTTATCAACGGCATGCAACTGGGAACGGTAGACATGACTATAACTGGTGAAAGTCTGCAGAACTGGGCGCCCATGGCCGCACTGCTGGCGGTGCCCTATGCATACAAATCGCTCGAACACATGGATGAGGTTGCCAGTGGCCCGATAGGTGACGATGTCAAGGCTGAAATCATCGAAAAGGCACAGGTTCGTCCTATAGCGTATTTTGCGCGTGGTCCGAGAAACCTGACATCCAATCGGGCGATCACAACACCGGCCGATCTGGATGGTTTAAAGATGCGGGTACCCAACGTACCGTTGTTTGTGGACGTATGGCAGTCTCTGGGTGCCTCACCAACTCCCATGGCTTTCTCTGAGGTGTTTACGTCCCTGCAAAACGGTGTTATCGGTGCGCAGGAAAATCCACTGGCATTGATTCGCTCAGCTAACTTCAATGAGGTTCAGAGTCATGTCAACAAGACCGAACATGTCCGCTCGTGGATCTACCTGACGATCGCAGAATCCACTTGGGCAAAACTGCCCGAAGCTGATCAGGCTGCTGTAATGGACGCCGCTGCTGTTGCGCAGAAGTTCGAAAGAGGACTGTTGCTTGAAAGTCTTGCCGAAGATCAGGCGTATCTGGAGTCCAACGGCATGACGTTTGTGGATGTTGATGGTCCAGCGTTCCAGGCGGCAGCAAAAGAGGCTGTGCTTGCCAACGTAAAGCCTGAAATCAAGCCTATCGTTGAAGACCTGTTCAGTAACTAGATCTGATTGTAGAGCCGTTAGTCATGACTGGCTAGCGGCTCCTGCACACCGGCGCCTGGAGAATCATGCAAAACATCATCAGACAACTGGAAGCGATTGTGGTTCTGGTGAGTCGCATCTGTCTGGGAATATCTTTTGTCTTGCTGATTGCGGCGGTGCTCATACAGGTGCTGGGTCGTTCATTTGCCGCATCGCCCGTGTGGACAGAAGAACTCACACGTTTTGCACTTTTGTATCTGTGTGCCTTTGGCATAGGGCTGGCATGGCGTTCTGGCGATCTGGTTAATGTAGACATAGTCTGTGAATCTCTGCCCGGGCGATGGCCTCGGCGCTTGCGATTTTTTTCAGCGCTTATTAGCTGTGCCTTGTGCCTGTTCTTGCTAATGCCGGCCTGGAAATTTGTGTCCATCGGTGCGTTTCAGACCTCGCCAGCCATGTCCTTGCAAATGACCTATGTACATCTCTCAGTTTTTATTCTATTGGCATCGTTAGCTGTTTTTTCACTGCTCAGAATACTGTCAATGCTGTTTGCCAATGATGATGGTCTGGCTATCAACCGGAAGCCGGATAACTGATGGGACTGCTAGTTCTTGCCTCTGTTTTCTTTCTTGCGCTGATTGTTGGTATTCCTGTCGCAGTGACACTTGGCGTTGCATCGCTTTGTTATTTGCTGGTGATGGATATTCCCGTTGTCGTGATGCCGCAGAAAATGTACGCGGGATTGGATGTGTTTGTATTGCTCAGCATTCCAGGGTTTATTCTCGCGGGTAATCTGATGAACAGAGGCGGGATTACCGAACGCATTATACGTTTTGCCAATGCACTGGTTGGCTGGATACGTGGGGGCCTGGCGCTATCGAATGTAGGCGCATCTATGCTCTTTGGCGGAATTACCGGAACCGCTGTGGCGGATGCAGCCTCTATTGGTGGTGTGATGATCCCCGGGATGAAAAAGTCGGGTTATCCGGCTGACTTTTCGGCAGCAGTTACTGCGGCCTCATCAACAGTCGGCCCGATTATCCCGCCGAGTGTTCCCATGATTATCGTGGGTGCTCTGTCGGGCATTTCTGTTGGCAAGATGTTTCTCGCTGGTGCGATCCCCGGAATACTGATGGGCTTTGCCATGATGGTTACAGCGTATATCATCGCCCGGCGTAGACAATTTCCCAGACAGGCATGGTTGGGTGCCAGCGAGATTGCAAAATCTTTTGCCGGTGCTTTCTGGGCATTGGCGATGACAGTGATCATCATTTACGGTTTGCTCAGCGGGCTCGCCACGCCAACCGAAACGGCAGTTATCGCCAGTATTTACGCATTCATCGTGGGTGCATTTGTGTATCGGGAACTGCCGATAAAAGAGGTGCCTCGCATCATTGTCGACAGTGCCATATCGTCAGCGGGTATTCTTGCACTGGTGGGCTTTGCCAACGTTTTTGGCTGGATACTGGTGTCTGAGCAAATACCGAAGCTCATTGCCGATACAGTGCTATCAATAACCGACAACAAGATTGCCGTCATTCTGATCATCAATGTACTGTTGCTGGTTATTGGTATGTTCATGGAAACCATTGCTGCACTGATCATCATTTTTGTGCCGTTGCTGACACTAGCACAAGCGGTGGGTATAGAACCTTTGCACTTTGCGACGTTTGCGGTGCTGAACCTGATGATCGGGCTGACCACACCACCACTTGGGGTATGTCTTTTTGTCTGCGCAAATATTGCCAATGAACCACTGATGCCTGTGGTCAAGGCGATCATGCCTTTCCTGGTGAGCAACATACTGGTGTTACTGCTGGTGTCCTATGTACCAGCACTGGCGACGTGGTTGCCGTCAGTGCTGATGCCATAAATGTTTCAAATCCCGAAAAACTAGAAGACCATTTCCGGCACATCGCCGATAACGGAGAGCTCACCTTCGGTCAGCTTGATAATCTCTTCTACACTGACTCCCGGGGCGCGTTCTCGGAGAATGAACTTGCCATTGTCGATATCCATCAAGGCTAGGTCTGTCAGCACACGCTTTATGCAGCCTTTTCCTGTCAGTGGCAAGGTGCATTCGGTGAGAAGCTTGGATTGTCCTGACTTGGACGCGTGCGTCATCGTCACAATGATGTTGTCAGCACCAGCGACCAGATCCATGGCACCGCCCATGCCCTTGATAAGTTTGCCCGGAATCATGTATGAAGCAATATTGCCCTGGCAGTCCACTTCAAAAGCGCCCAATACTGTCAGATCCACATGACCACCGCGGATCATCGCGAAGGATTCTGCCGATGAGAACAAGGATGCACCCTCTATCATGGTGACTGTCTGTTTGCCGGCGTTTATCAGATCTGCATCCACTTCGCTTTCCAGGGGAAACTGCCCCATCCCTAACAAGCCGTTTTCAGATTGAAGCATCACTTGCATGCCGTCGGGGATATAGTTTGCCGCCAGTGTAGGTATGCCGATTCCGAGGTTGACATAGAAGCCATCCTGAAATTCCTGAGCGACGCGTTGAGCGAGTTGTTCGCGAGTTAAAGCCATGTCAATTACTCCTTATGCGCTGCGCACAGTACGTTGTTCGATGGGTTTCTCGAACGTACCCTGAATCAGACGATTTACATAAATGCCGGGCAGATGAATCTCATCCGGATCCAGTTGACCGACCTCGACGATTTCCTCCACCTCGACCACTGCAATCTTGCCTGCGGTAATAGCTACCGGATTGAAGTTGCGTGCAGTTTTCCGGAACATGAGATTGCCGAATCGATCTGCCTTCCAGGCTTTGGCAATGGCGAAATCTCCTTTAAGCGATTCCTCAAGGATGTAATGCCGGCCATCGTATTCGCGTACTTCCTTGCCATCACCAACCTGTGTGCCATAGCCGGTTGCGGTGTAGAAGGCGGGGATACCGGCCCCGCCGGCACGCATTTTCTCAGCCAATGTGCCTTGCGGGGTCAGTTCTACTTCTAGCTCACCGCTCATTAATTGGGCTTCGAACATGGCATTCTCGCCAACATATGAGGCGATCATTTTCTTTATCTGCTTGTCTTCGAGTAACAAGCCAAGGCCTTTGCCATCGGTTCCAGCATTGTTGGAGGCGATGGTCAGACCCTTGGTGCCTTTGCGCTTGATTTCCTTGATCAGATTTTCGGGGATGCCGCAAAGGCCGAACCCTCCGGAGATGATCGTCATATTGTCTTCGAGGCCATCGAGGGCCTCCTCGTAACTGGTTACAACCTTGTCAAATCCGGCCACAGCTCACTCCTGGTCTTGTCGTCGTTAGCGTTGATTTCATCTGATCAACGCGAATAATTGCACAGGGTGCAAGAAAACTTTATATTTATCAAATTGTATTTTTTAATTGATTAATAATCCAGGGTTATTAATGCAAATTGCACCCATTACTATCAATCAGGTGATTGCCTTTAGCGCTGTTGCCCGTACCGGCAGCTTCGCTGAAGCCGCAATCCAGTTGCATCTGTCGCAACCGGCACTTAGCGTTGCGATAAAAAAGCTGGAAGATTGTCTGGGAGGAAAATTGTTGACCCGTACGACGCGATCGGTAGTACTGACACCGGAGGGCAAGGCATTCTATCCAGTTGCAAGACGGCTGTTGTCTGACTGGGAGCAATCCTTGCAGGATGTTAGAAACCATTTCGAGCTGCGTCGCGGCAAGCTGGATATTGCCGCCATGCCGACGTACACCACCAATTTGCTTCCACGGGTGCTGGCCGAGTTTCACCGGCAACATCCGAATGTCAATGTCACGGTACACGACGTTATTGCAGAAAATGTCGTAGAGATGGTAAGAGAAGGCCGTTGTGAGCTTGGCGTAACATTTGATCCCGGAGATGCCCCGGAGCTTGATTTCCAGCCATTGTTCACAGATCGCTTTATTGCCATTCTACCGCCGGAGCATCCGCTGTTAAGCCGTAAGCAGTTGCGCTGGGCAGACCTGCTCGCCTATCCTCATATCAGCTTGCAACGCCCGGCAGGTACTCGGGCACATATCGACGAGGCGTTGAGTAAAAAAGATCTCATGCTGACTCCCGCATTTGAATCACACCAGCTGGTAAGCATTGGACGCATGGTTTGTGAAGGGTTGGGCTTGAGCGTCGTACCCAGCACCAGCCAGGTACAGATGCAAGAGATGGGCTTACAGTGTCGCGCTATTTCCTCACCTGTCATTACTCACAGGGTAGGGGTTGTAACGCGCAGACAGCAAACGCTTTCGGCAGTTGCCCAGGCAATCAAGACGCTGGTGACAAAGGCCGCCAGGTAACCCTACAATTCGCCAACCATCAGAAACTCAGTCAAACGCTGCAACATCTGCTCACACTGTCTGATTTGTTCAATCTCGATATACTCATCAGGCTTGTGTCCTTGATTCATTGAACCCGGACCACAAACGACGGTGGGAATTCCCAGTTTTTCTGAAAAAAGCCCACCCTCTGTACCGAAGGCCACATACGTGGTGGAATTAGCCCCCACCAAAGATTTTACAAAATCGACAACGCTGGATTCCTCAGGCGTATCCAGACCGGGATAGGCATTCCACACATCAAGCTCGATAGCAGCCTCGGGAATGGTCTTTCGGGCATTGCCGGCGATGATGTCTGCTGCGAGTCGAATCTCGTTCAACAGGGCTTGCGGATCATCTGCTGAGGTAAAACGAATTTCGAAGTTGACCGTACACAGATTGGGTACGATGTTAAGCGCTTGGTTGGCATTGATTCTGCCCACATGAATTGTGGTGTAGGGTACATCTGATGGATCAACACCTGATAGATCAGTACGCGCTTGAATAGCGGTTTGCATCTGCCTGATAACGCCAACAAGATCGCAGGCAAGGTGGATCGCGTTTAACGCGTTTGGTGCTAACGCGGAATGTCCTTCACGGCCAATACATCGTGCAGTTACGGACATTTTACCCTTATGTCTGGTTGCTACCTTCAGGCTAGTAGGCTCGCCGACGATGCACATCGCTGGCTTTACCGGGGCATGATGCAGCATGTCAATCAACGATTGCACACCAACACAGCCAATTTCCTCATCATAGGAAAACCCGAGGTGCAACGGCGTCACCAGCGTGCTTTTGCTGGCATTGATGGCGGCCGTCATGGCGCAAGCAACAAACCCCTTCATATCAGTCGTGCCACGCCCGTACAGTCTGCCGTTCAGCTCCGTAAGTTCGAAGGCCGGTTGAGTCCAGTCCTGTCCATCGATGGGTACTACGTCGGTATGGCCGGATAGCATGACTCCTTGCTTGTCTGTCGGGCCCACGGTGCAATACAGGTTGGCCTTTGAACCGTCAGCATCGGGAATGATGGTTGAGCTAATGCCGTGGTCGTTTAACAGCTTCTCGATAAATAGAATCAATGATTTGTTTGGCAGGCGACTGGTCGTATCAAACTGGATGAGTTCTGCCAGAATTTCACGCGTGGAGATCATGATGGCTTTCCGTCACGCACACCGTGAATTCCTTCATTTTGTGAAAATCGATTAAATGCGTTTTTCATAATCCCTTCTGGTCTGGTGCGCAAGATCTCAATTATGCCAGAGTGCTCGCTGATCACGCCCCGCTTATGCCTTTCAAGGCAGGTCAACGCGTCTCGGGTATCCGTTCAGGCTAAGGAGACGAGTGTAAAAAGCCTGGGAGCTTTGGGTGAATTGCGAGCGCTGTATTCACAATTTGCGTCGGTAAGTCCCCAGCTAACCTTTTGATGACGTTACTCGATTCATCTAATGGCTACGCGGCCGCTGATGTTTAGGATAGCAGGGATTGTCTGGAGTGCCTGCAAAAACGAATTCCTTAACTAAAAAGGAGGCTATAGCCCTATGAACATAAACTTACCAGCACTCGTGCTGGGCATCACCGTCGGCGTCACCGCAACATTTGTAGCACCGGTGGCTGCAGATCCTGAAATCGAAGCTGCGGCCAGAGCGTATCTGGAAGATCATGCGCAATCCTGGCTTGGTAATCCTTTGATCGTTCAAGCAATCAATGCTCAGAATGCAAAGCATGCCTCAATTGATCAGTCAGGTATTGACAGCCTCGACAAGCAGTGGCGCAGTGAGTCTGAAAGCGGCACTGGACCTTTGGTTGACGAGGTGATGGCCAATGAGTTGTCAATTTATCTGCAAGGTGTTCGTGAAGAATCAGAGGGCTTGCTGACGGAAGTATTCGTCATGGATGCCCATGGCCTGAATGTTGGACAAAGCGATCTTACTTCGGATTTCTGGCAAGGTGATGAGGCCAAGTGGCAAAAAACTTTCTCGGTGGGTCCGGATACCTTATTCGTTGATGATGTAGAGCTCGATGACTCGTCGCAGCGCTATCAGGCGCAAGTAAGCTACTCAATTACCGATCCTGCCACGGGCAAAGTTATCGGCGCTGTCACTATCGGTATTGATGCAGAAGGGCTGCTCATGCTATAGCGAGCGCTTCCCGACGTCTGAAGACTCGAACACCCAATAGTAAGTACATTTGATTAAAGGATAGAAATCCGTATGGAATTCGTAAGCGGTGATGGCGCTGAAAGTTCATCGAAAAGAGTATCATCGATCAGTCGATGGCTTCTGTTGACGACAGCAGTGGGTACAGCGCTTGCGTTTGGCTTGCTCATGTGGATATCGTCCAATAGCAGTTACAAGAATTCCATTGATCAGGCTGCTATCAGTCACACCGTAATCTCTGAACTATTGGCCACGCAGGTTGCTGGCGGGTTGCGTTGGAAAAAACAGAGGTTGTCAGTGAGGTTATACGATCATCGGTTGATGCAGTAGAGGATAACGCTCTGGCCGTGGCATACGTTTTCGATGAAAACAACGCGCTCTGGCTGGAGCATGAGTCAGAGGCGGGTCGCGGCCTAAAGCCAGACAATAAATTTCTCACTGAAAAAATCGGTAAGGATGAACCCGTGGGTGAATTTCACGGTTCCGCTTACACGGTTGCCGTACCTATTATCAGTGGTAAGCAAAGCAAGCGGATCGGCACGCTGGTTATCGTCTGGAATTTCAGCAGTACACAGGCATCGGCACAAAAAATACTGATAACGAGTGCATGGCTTGCAGTGCTGTTTCTTGCCGTTTTGATCGTGGCGCAATGGTGGACTGTTTTACGTCTCGTCGGAAAGCCACTACGCATGATTACTTATCAGATGGGAGAACTGGCTGCAGGCGATACTAGCATCAACGTTATCGGCTCCAATCGAAAAGATGAAATTGGTCTGATTGCCGCAGCAGTAAATGTTTTCAAGCAAGATGCGCTGGCCGTAATTGAGCTCAAACAACAACAGGATGCTGCCGAGAAAGAGGCTGAAATACAACGTCTGCTGGCCGCCAGCGCCGAAGAGGAAAAGCAGGCAGAAAAAATCCAGCAGCTCGAAGAGCAAAGCAAACGTGCTGAGCACGATGCACGAATAGCGACCTCTCTGAAATGTCGTATTGAATCGTTGCTTGGTGCGGTGAATGCAGCGTCCAGAGGAGATCTGAATTACCCGATAGAATATGGCGATGAGCAGGACGATCTACAAAAAGTCGCCATGGCGCTTGATAATATGTTCAATGAGCTACGTGGAAGTTTTGACCAGATTAGTCAAAGAGCCAGGGAGCTGAACCAGTCAGCGGCAGAGCTGAAGTCGCTTGGCGCTACTATCACATCAGTGGCGGATGAAAGTAATTTGCGTACCAGTCATGCTTCGGAAACCTCGGTAAGAGTCAGTGCATCGGTGCAAAGCGTTGCCAGCGCTACGCAGGAGATGGGTGCTACCATCAAGCAGATCGCTGTGAACGCAGGTGATGCAACAACGGTTGCCAACCGAGCAGTCGAATTGGCAGAAAGTACTGATGTCAGCATACGCCAGCTTGCAGATTCATCTCGCAGCATCGGTAACGTCATCAAGGTCATAAACTCGATAGCCGAACAAACCAATTTGCTGGCACTGAATGCAACGATTGAAGCAGCCAGGGCGGGCGATGCCGGTAAGGGCTTTGCTGTGGTGGCCAACGAAGTGAAGGAGCTGGCAAAAGAGACCGCGACGGCCACCGAAGAGATCCAGAATCGTATCGCTTCGATTCAAACCGATACTGGTGCTGCCGTTCAGGCCATCGAGGATATCAACAAGATTGTCAGGCAAATAAGCGAGACTCAGGAGATCATCGCCGAGTCCGTGGAGGAGCAAACCACGACCACGCTGGAAATCAACAAGACGCTCGTTCAGGCGTCTGAGGCAAACGATGAAATCAACAGCGCAATGAACGGCGTGGTTGTCCAATCAGAGTCGACCAAGGAATCTGCGTTTAATGTTGAATCCGCGGCTATTCAGCTGGGTGAGGTCGCACAGTCGCTCGACGATCTCTTGCAGAAATTCCAGCAACACAAGGCGGCCTGACCACCAGACTCGGTGATCTGAATTCCATACTGATGAGACCTTTTTGCTAAGGATATTTTCCGACGGGGTCGGCATCCCGCCATCAGGCGCATCGAAGATAACGCCCGAAAAAGCAATGAACACTGATTGAAAAGTTGTGCAGCTGACACTATGTACACGTATTGTATAGTGCGGAAGGGCACTCTTTTTATAACAATATTGTTAATCAACACTTAATCGGGAGCGAAAATACCATGGCTATTTCTCTGCAGAAGGGACAGAGAATTTCGTTAGAAAAAGACGGAGGCTCGCTCACGCAGCTTTGCGTAGGCGTGAACTGGGGCGCCATCGAGAAAAAAGGGCTGTTCGGGAAAAAGAAGGAAGCCGTGGATCTGGACGCGTCAGTCGCTGTTCTTGATCAATCAGGCAAGGTTCTGGATGTTGTCTATTTCGGGCAACTTAGTTCTGCATGTGGTGGAATCAAGCATTCAGGCGATGATCGCACCGGCGACCTTGATGGCGACGACGGACTGGACAATGAAGTCATTATCGTGGATTTCAGTTCGCTCAATTCCGAAGCCACTCAAATTGGATTTTTACTGAACTCCTTTCAGGGCCATGATTTCAAGAATATCCCGTTTGCATCCATCAGACTCTACAGCGGCACACCGCAAAGAGTCGATGATATTCATGCCAAGTTCGATATTGCCAATGATCCGAAGTTTGCAGGTTCGGTGTCCATGGTCATGGGCAAAGCCTACAAGCACGCCAGCGGGTGGAAGTTTGCGGCAATTGGAGAAACCACTGCTGACAGAAAACTGGAAGAGACAATCAAGACCTTCTCTGACAATTACCTATAGCGGCATTACACACTATGCGCGGCATCCGTAGATGGCGGCCCTGGCCAGCGTTCTTGTCGCCCAGTTGCGGTGAGTGGCGGGTTCCATCATAGCGCCATCACGCTTGAAAACAGCCGGTGCTGAGCTATCCAGTACTTGCTGGGCATCGACAAACGCTGAATGCGGTACGGCAAAGCACTGCTGAATAATATCAATCTGATCTGGATGGATGGCC
Source organism: Granulosicoccus sp. (assembly GCA_045106195.1). GTDB lineage: Bacteria > Pseudomonadota > Gammaproteobacteria > Granulosicoccales > Granulosicoccaceae > Granulosicoccus. The sequence continues at coordinate 161,936 of JBGCEH010000006.1, read as the reverse complement.
GTTTTACCCACAAACCCGAAATCGGCGTCCCGCTGGCATTCACGTGCCAGTGTGTCGGGGTCATCGGTAATATCGAACACCGGTGCCGTCAAAGCAAAACCGCGACCACTTAAATTGCACATTAATTGCGACAAACAGCCCGCCAGTGGCCCCTCATACAGAGTCTGCCCTCGTACTCGACGCAAAGCCAGATGTGACAACAGATCATTCCCTCCCACTCGCAATGCCAGTACACGGTCCCCGGCAGCGTCTACCAGTGTGTTGGTGAAGTGACTTAGGGCCACCGCATCAAAGACCCAGGCACTCTCGAGCGTAGGCATCAACACAATGTCGACGGCTTTTGCGATAGCTACCCAGGCAGGCAAGCTATCGGCGGCCAGTTTCGGAACGACGAAACCATCCACTTTCTCGATTCCCGGGAAAGTTGCAATAAGCTCTGCCATTTCGAGATCGCGAGGTCTGACAAAAACAAGGGGACCGCTGTTGATATCGCGGCTCTTTAGGAGGGTTCTCAGGCTGTCCACTCCAAGTGTTACATCGTTGTGGTGCAGCGCATCTTCCAGGCACAACACGACTGATCGCAGGCTGGGATAACGTGTGCCCGCTATTACCTCAACCAATTGTGGATGGATGACCGGTACGTACATGGTCGCACCTAACTGTAATGGATCGATATTATTCATGAGGTGTCTGACCCCGATGCGCGATTATGGTGATAGCCCGATACGGCAGTATGTTAGCTCCACGCTCTTCAATAGACACGCCTGCTTCAATGGCAAGATGAACCAGGGCCGCCAGATCATCATCGCTCTTACTTGATACGATGACCTTGTCCGGCACACGTCGCAGCACCGCCCGAGTCGCCTCGGCGATACCGGGTTTTATGCGGTTCATGTTCTCTATGGAAAATTCCTCAGCCACGCGGGCAATAAGCTGCGCAGCTTTTGTGCTGTCAGATGGAAGGTGGCTACGAGCAACAGTGTTAGGCAATGCTGCTACCACATGAGCGTGGATCGTATCCACAAACCGTTGTGAAAGATCATGATTCTTTAGTTCATCAAGCGATGCGGTGGCGTGGAACTCGTCGGACTGCTCAGGGCCGTCGCGAAGCACTGATCGGCTGATCAGGCCTGAAACCGTACTGCCCAGAATGCCTGATGGAATTAGCCAGTCCTCGCATGAGGCGCTTAGCCAGGCTCTGCCTGCAGGGTCTGCCAGTGTAACCAGTCGCGGCTCGATTCCCAGCTCGGGGTGGGTGGCCATCGATAACTCCAGCTCATCGCTGATTGCGCCTTTCCCGGTCCAGCCGTCCACGAACAGAATACTCTGCGCGCAATGGTTTTGCAGGACGTGCTGCATGGCGTTGAGATCGATGCCTTTATCTCGAATGATGGAGATACCGTAATGGCTGGACTCCCGCCCCAATTCTCGTAAAGCACGATGCAAAAGTACACCGACAGGTACGCCTGCTCTGACGAGTGACAACAAGGTTACCGGGCCCGTTACACGCTGAGCCAGATCGATAGCAAGCTGTGCAATGTCGCGCCCCATTCGTTCGCCGAAACGTGTCAGCGCCTGCTCAAAAATAGACAAGTACCGTGCATCAGGTGCCCGCTCCCGGGTTAGCATCTGGGAATAGTGTAAAAGACCACGTTGAATCAACAGTTCTTTGTCGGCTGGGGTTGTATAGAGTTTCCGCAGCTCTCGTTCCGACAAAGGGCTGAGCAGGAAGGTGATGTCATCAACACGGTAAGTGCCAAGTTTTTGAGCCTGCATGACGACTACAGCAGCTGGTCGATTTGAGATTGCGTTGGCGTCATCCACATATCACAAAGACGCATAAAGCCCAGGTCACTTGTGCTGTCACCTACACCGATGCTCAGCAGTGACTGTCTGGATTTAAGTTTGTCCAGAAGATACCTGACGGCAATGGCCTTGCTGATGCCCGCCGGCGTTACCGAAAGGTTATTGCCATTGGTATGAAATTGCCAGTTATCGCCTGCACTGGAATCCTTTGCCTGCAAGTGATCCCTGAGATCTTCAAGCAACAATTTCAGTCCGTTGCCGTGCGTTGAATCATTGGACTTGGCTACTGCATAAACGGCACCGCAGGACGGTTCTGTTACAGCCCAGCTTCGGATGTCCATGGATCGTTTTGCAGCGAGCACTTTCAGTGTATCCGTCAGGCCGTGAATGGTATCTTGCAGATCTGCGAGTACCGTGTTGATTATTTCTGCCCACTCTTCATTCAGCTTGCCCGCTTCATCAAGCATAACGGCACCGTTGGCGAGTATGGCTGCCGGTCCTGCAAATGGAACTGTAACGCGGGAATAGGCTTCGGTGCCACGCGCCGTGACAGGGACACAACGCGACAGGTCCATCCAGTCGAGCAAGGCGACCTGTCTGCTCGTCATGTAACTGCTCTTCCCGGCTGCAGCGCGAGCTGCGAGTGCTTTTCCGGCTTGCTGCTCGGTCGGTATCTTGCGCAAGGTGCTGAACAGCGAATCATCTAGATCCGTCAGAATCAATAGCGTGTGTGTTTCAGTCATGACGCAGTTTCAATGTTGCAGGTTTGAGTGAGCGGGCATTGGCAATGAGCGACTGATGTTCGATAAAGTGATTGTCGAAAACCAGATGCGCTTCAAGGGCAAGCACAAGGCTCATATCGATGTTATCTACACGGGTATCGACGCAGATAACGATCATCGAATAGTCCACCGGGTTGACGTTGTATAGATAATTGGTGATACCCAGACTTTCATGGTCCCTGAAACTGTAGGCGCTGGCAATATCATGGTGAGTCAATATGGGGGAGCGTGTTGTTGAGCTAAATTTGACGCCATGTCCTGCCTGCTCGATGGCCTCCGCCAATAAAAAGGGCTCCCACACATGCTCGCCTGTACCCAGAATCAGCACGGGTCGCTTGTCACTTGCATAATGTTCCAAACACTCAAGCAGAGCGTCAGGAACAGTGATGCGTGTTCGCGTGGAGTTGCCGATACGCGCATCACCTGCTCTGTGCACTGGTATGCAGGCAAGCGACGATGGAACGTCTGGGTCAGGTAGTGTCATGGGGGCAGCATCGGGATCGGCTGTCCACGTATACCGCCCCGCTAACAGTGAAAACCGCTCGGCTTCCAGCTGGCCGGAAGCCACTGCCGTGGATGCCACTGTGATGGTTTCGGAAGACCAGTCAGTGAGCGTCAGGGTGATAACACGTTCAAATCGGTTCAGCCCTGCAGCATTCAGGGTAGCCCCGAGAGAGCGGAAAGTATTTCCGGAGCTTGTCTCGTCATCTACCATCACCAATGTGCGGCTAGCTGACAGAAGTGCCTGATCATGCTCTAGAGCGGGTACGTACAGCGTGTGTCCTGAAGCGTGGCTGTGATCTTCAGAAAAACGCCCGAAAATTGCCTGGGGGCGAGCGGTTCGGGTACTGGAAAAGTTCAGAACATCGTGGCGTTGTGTTCTTTGCAGGTAGGCATCGTGCACACCCGCGCCCAGACCAACCGCCGTCTCCGCCATACTTGTCATCAGTATCGGGCCCTGAAGGTCGGCAGGTAACTGGTCTGCCAGCGAAGTGAACGCCTGCCTCGCTACAGTCGGTCTGACGGGTATGTGGCGACCGAGGACTCTGGAAACAAACACAAAAGAGCGACGCGGATTTATGCGCTCACCGAAACCGTACAGGCCATCATGCTGGGTTCCGGAATGATGCTCAGTCTCTATTTGTCCTGTGCTGAGTGTTGCTGTTCGACGTACCATGACATTGTTGTCATCGAGCTCGGTCATCAGAGAAACCATTATTTGTACCAAATGGATTGCCGTGGAGTATACACACGTCGCCAGGCGTATCGTTTGCACGAAAAACCCTTGTATATCTAACGGATAGCTCGGCGTATCAGGGAATGTGTTTCCTGTTAAGCTTAGTGAATCTGATCAATGACTTTGTACACTCGGGCTGCCGTGGATGCCGGTCTGAGGCGATCAGCGCCGCATTTTATCAAAGGAAAATTCCGATGAGTGTAAGTCTGTCAAAAGGCCAGAAAGTCAGTCTCGAAAAATCCGGGGGTGGAGGGATCGCAAAGCTGCACATGGGACTGGGGTGGGACCCGGCCGAACAGCAAAGCGCTGGTTTCTTTGCCAAACTGCTGGGCGGTGGTAGTCGTTCGATAGATCTCGATGCGTCGTGCATTGTCTGTGCAGCAGACGGCTCCTCGATTGACCTTGTATGGTTCAAACAGTTGAAATCTGCAGATGGCTCCATTATCCACACCGGCGACAACACCACGGGTGAAGGTGATGGCGATGATGAGTCCATCAAGGTCGATACGGCGAAGTTACCGGCAAATGCAGCGCATCTGGTTTTTACCGTCAATTCGTATCAGGGCCAGACCTTTAATGAGGTTGACAATGCGTTTTGCAGAATTCTTGATGATGGAACACACTCGGAAATCTGCCGCTACACATTGACAGAGCAGGGACCGCATACGGGTGTTGTCATGGGGGTTTTATCCCGGGATGGGTCTGGATGGTCCTTTACCGCACTGGGTACACCGGCCAACGGCCAGTCGGCACGCGACATGAGCGCTGCCGCAGCGGCCGCGATTGCTGCTGTCCAGTAGCGATCATGAAATCACTTGTTCAAGGTCAGAACACGCCGCTGACAGCTCGTCAGTTCTGCGTGGATGTCGGCTGGAAAACCAGTAATGCGGCCGCAACTATCGATGTCAGTGCGTTTTTATTGACCAGCGATGGCAAAGTATCGGGAGATGAGGACATGATCTTCTATGGTCAGCCCGGTACAACAGATGGCAGTATCTCGATTTCGTCCGAGTCGCCGGGTGATGGAGGGGGTAACACGTTTTTTAACCTCGACATTGCAAAGCTTGCAGCCCATGTCGATCGTGTTGCCTTTACGGCCACCACACCAGCCGCCTCATCTCCGCCGTTATCGACTATCAGCTCCCTTGACATCAAATTGACGACCCCTCAAGGTAGCTTAGCTGAAGTCGATTCCTGTGAATTCACGATAGACACCCGGAGCGCTCCGGAAGCTGCAATGATTCTGGGAGAGTTCTATCGGCGAGGCGATGGCTGGAAATTCCGGGCTGTGGGTCAGGGGTTCGTCGGAGGGCTGGCACCATTGGCAGAACACTTTGGCGTGGAGATCGACGATCCTGGCACAACCAGCGCTTCGAACACGACACCAAAGCCACCAACCGAACTTGATCGTGCAACGGCACCCCGGCCGGCCGTTACGCCAGAGTCGGCAGTCGAGTCAGCGTCACCGAGTGAGGCCTCACCTGCTATTAACCTGAGCAAGATATCGCTCTCCAAGGCAAAGCCTTCGGTCAGTCTGGACAAACGCGGATCATCGCTGGGCGAGATACGTGTCAACCTGAACTGGAATCAGAAAATTCCGGGCAAGGGATTGTTCGGTCGGCCCAGGGATACGTCCGTTGATCTAGACCTCAGTTGCCTTTTCCGGATGAAAAACGGTGAGAAGGGCGCCGTTCAGGCTTTGGGTCAGAATTTCGGTTCTTATGACAATGCCCCATGGATACATCTGCTTGGTGATGATCGAACGGGCAATGTAACCGATGGAGAATGGCTCAAGATCAATGGCGAGCGGTGGGACAACATCCAGCTGGTCGTGATTTTTGCGCTCATTTATGAAGGGGTGCCCAATTGGTCCTCCACCGATGGCGTTATAACCCTGCATGTTCCTGGTCATCCGGATGTCGAATCACGTATGGATGGTGACTCAAAGCACAGGGTTTGTGCGGTTGCGGCGCTAGAAAATGTCAATGGCAGCTTGAAAATGACGCAGGAGAACCAATATTTCAAGTCGGCGAAAGAGCTTGATGAGCATTATGGAATCGGGTTGAGCTGGACCGCCGGCAAAAAATAATAACAGCGTGGCGACACTGAAGGACTGACCGTAGCTCGACACGTCTTGATACCTTGACAACTAACATCTCAAAAAAGGAGAACCCCATGCTCGACTGGCTGAAAAAGAATACGGAAACTGCTCGCGCTGCATTGACTGCAGAAATTGGCAAATACAAGAACAAGGCGTTCATGGAGGCTGTGGTATCTGCCTGTGCTCTGGTTGCAGCAGCTGATGGCGAAGTATCTTCTGATGAAAAGCAGAAGATGGTGGGTTACATGCAGTCTTCGGATGAACTCAAGGTATTCAAGATGGTGGATGTGATGAACGCCTTTAACGATGCTGTTGCCAAATTCGAGTTCGATGCAGAGATTGGCAAGGCAGAAGCCTTGAAGACAATTTCAAAACTGCGCAACGATGAAGGTGCTGCAAAACTCCTGGTAAGGGTGTGTTGTGCCATAGGTGCTGCTGATGGTGATTTCGATGCATCAGAGCGCGCGATGGTTGCATTGATCGCGACTGATCTTGGTTTGAATGCAGCTGAATTCGACCTTGCCTGACCATCATACTATCCTCAACAGATTGAATAACCGGGCCATTAATCCAGAGACATGATTGAACTTTCAACTTACGAAGTTGGCATCCTCGCCGTAGGGGCGATAGTTGCCGGCATCTGGATGTTGGTCAAAGGCGGCGACTGGACAATTGATGCAGCCGTTGCCATTGCGCAAAGAGCCAAACTGTCCCCGATGTTTATCGGTGCAACCATCGTTGCATTCGGTACATCGTTGCCAGAGCTTTTTACATCAGTCAACGCAAACCAGACAGGTTTTCCCGGCATCAGCCTGGGTAATATCGTTGGCTCCAACATAGCCAACATATTGCTGGTCATGGGGGCAGCCGCACTGATCTTTACGTTATCTGTGGATAAGCGAGAGGTCAAGAAAGACCTGATTATCATGTTAATTGCTACGGCCATTCTCGTGGCGGGCATGCTATTTGGTGTCTTCGAGCGCTGGATGGGATTTGCCATGGTTGCATTGCTTGCAGGTTTTGTCCTTTGGCAGTACATCAACCGGGAAATCGACACCAGCGAAGTAGAGGAGCATGACATGTCAGCATCCATGGCGGCAATGATGCTGGGTGCAGGATTTCTGGCATTGGCCATTGGCTCGGAATTGCTGGTTCGTGGTGCCGTGGTTGCAGGTGGTGTTATCGGGGTACCCGAAGCTATCATCGGAATGACTGCTGTAGCACTGGGAACATCATTACCCGAATTAACCGCCTCGATAGCGGCGGCTGCCAAACGCGAGACATCAATGATGTTCGGCAATATTATTGGTTCGAACACGTTTAACATCCTGTGGATAGTCGGATTTACAGCAGCGGCCAAGCCGTTGGTCGTAGACTCTTCACTACTCGGTGTCGAACTGACTTTCATGGTGCTGGTGTCGGTTGGTTTTGCTGCCATGCTGGCCTTGTCCATGAGCATCACGCGAGCGGTGGGTTTCAGTTTTCTGGCGGCATACATAGCATTTACGCTTTATCAGTTTAGAGGCGCGATTCTGTAGTCGAGCCTTTCGTCATACCGAGCAGCCATGTGGCTGCTCATTGCATCTTTAATGACATTAACGAGGAATAGTCAAGATGGGAGTTTCACTTTCAAAAGGCGGTAACGTTTCACTGAGTAAAGAGGCCCCGGGCCTTACAAATATTGTTATCGGTCTTGGTTGGGATGATCGCTCTACCGATGGGGCTGATTTTGATCTCGACGCATCAATACTCATGCTTGCTAATACTGGCAAGGTACGCAACGACAAAGATTTCATCTTTTATGGAAATCTGAAATCTGGCGATGGCTCGGTTGAGCACACAGGCGATAATCGTACCGGTGAAGGCGACGGAGACGACGAAAAAATTAATGTAGCCCTCGACAAGGTACCCGCTGATGTCGAAAAGCTCACGTGTGTCGTGACTATCCACGAAGCGGATACCCGCAAGCAGAACTTTGGTCAGGTCAGCAACGCATTCATGCGTATCGTTAATGCTGATGGCGGGACAGAAATTGCCCGATACGACTTAAGCGAAGACTTCTCAACGGAGACCGCCGTGATTTTCGGTGAAGTTTATCGCAACAGCGGTGAGTGGAAATTCAAGGCCAACGGGCAGGGCTATGCCGGTGGCCTGGCGAAGGTTGCCACCGACTTTGGCATAAATGTGGGCTAGTTCAGCCCAACACCCGCGCGCGTTCGGGTTGCTCGCTAATCTGCGTGCGCGGGTTTTTTTGTAGTTACCGGGTTATATATCTCCAGTCAGTTTTAGTTGTTCAGTCAATACATTCAAAAAATCATATTTATATTGAATGTCAGTCCACAAATGGTTTATGTTGACGGCACGTAAACATAGAAAGTTGACACATGCTGGCCGTTTCAGCGTTCCGCGCGTTATTCCGATTCAATTTGTTCCCACTGGTTTTTCTGGCAGTCGTCTTTAGTTCTTTGACCCTCGCCAATGATGTTGAACCACTGGATGAGCTTGCCGCCCCATGCCTTGCCTGCCATTCACTCGATCCTGATACCGACACGCATGTCGGGCCCTCCCTTGCAGGCATTGCAGGCCGCGCCCTCGGCGCTGATTGCAACTACACGTATTCCGAGGCCTTTACAAAGAAGGCATCGACAGGGCTTGTCTGGGATCGCGAATCGTTGGATCGGTTCCTGAAGCATCCTCAGTCTATGGTGGAAGGCACCGCCATGAGTTATCCGGGAGTGCCAGATTCCGAGCATCGCTCCCTGCTGCTGGATTGGCTGATGTCTGATCCCTCCGGGAAGGCCGCCGATCTGGTTAACGCCAATTTCAGTCGTGATCCTGAGGTCAAGGCTGTTCTGGATATTGTTGCAGATACTGAATACGGTGAATATCTGGCAGGCGAATGCCTGACGTGTCACCAGGCTGATGACGCCAACGGAGGCGTCCCGCCGATCCATAAGCTGACACGAGACTACTTCATCTATGCGTTGCTTGAATATCAGAACGGTGCTCGATCCAATCGTGTCATGCAGACTATTTCAGGAGCACTGGGTACTGAGGAACTTGCTGCATTGAGTGCAGTATTCTCGCAAACACCAACAGAATAATAACTCAACACAAGCTCGGGATAACACGGGCGTCGCTTTGTCTCCAACCACAGAGTCTACATCCACAGAGGAACAATCTTATGGGCAACATGAACCGAAGACAGTTTGTATCCGCCATTGGCCTTGGGTCGGCATCGTTAATGCTGCCGCCGCAACTGTTAGGGCAAGCGCGCCCAAGAGTTGTCATCGTTGGCGGTGGGGCAGGGGGTGCGACTGCTGCCCGCTATCTGGCCAAGGACGCCGGTGAGCAACTGGATATCACGTTGATCGACGACTCCGACACGTACACCACCTGTTTCTATTCCAATCTGTATCTTGGGGGGTTTCGCACTTTCGAGTCAATTACGCACAGCTATAAAACCCTGGCCTCTGACTATGGCATCTCCATAAAGCAGGGAAGAGCTATGGATGTTGACCGGCAGGCTCGGGAAGTGGTCATGAACGATGGCAGTCGGATCGCCTATGACCGACTCGTGCTGTCTCCGGGTATTGAGCTCGACCATGAGAGTGTTCCTGGCTATTCAGAAGCTGCGAGTGAAATAGCGCCACATGCGTGGCAGGGCGGACCGCAAACCTCTTTGTTGAAGCAGAAACTGGATGCACTGGAGAATGGTCAGAACATCGTCATGGTAGCGCCACCCAATCCTTATCGTTGCCCACCGGGACCCTACGAGCGAGTGTCCATGATGGCGCATATACTCAAGAGTCGTGGCTTTACGGACAGCCGTATTTACATTATCGACCCTAAGCCAAAGTTCTCCAAGCAAGCACTTTTCACCGAAGGCTGGACTCGCCACTATCCTGAAATGATTGAATGGTTTTCACCCGAGGTGCACGGCGGCATTCTTTCAGTGGATGCCAATGCCGGCATGGTAGAAACCGATCTGGATACATTCGAAGGCGCACTGTTGAATATTATCCCTGCACAAAAAGCCGGTGCAATTGCTGCCACAGCTGGATTAACGAATGACAGTGGCTTTTGTCCCATTGTTGCGGAATCCATGCGTTCCACCGTGGATGAAAACATATTTGTCACAGGAGATGCCAGCATTGCCGGTGCAATGCCGAAGTCTGCATTCTCTGCCAACAGTCAGGCGAAGATAGCAGCGATGACTATCCGTGGCGATCTACTGTCCAGTCGCGTGTTTCCAGCCAAATACAGTAATACCTGCTGGAGCCTTATTGCGACAGATGATGGCGTAAAGGTGGGTGCCAGCTATGCGCCCGCTGATGATGGAACCATCCATTCCACTAGTACGTTTATCAGCCAGAATGGCGAAGACGATGCATTGCGCAAAGAGACCTACGAAGAGTCCATTGGCTGGTACTCATCCATCGTTTCAGATATGTTTGGCTAGAATAGAGCCTGGGAGCGAGTATGCTTGTCGCGTCACACGACGCGTCAAGTATATCCAATGCCCGTAATAGATTCACTTTTCAATACGCCATTGTTGTTGAGCCTTCTGGTACTCGCCGCTTTTTTTGTCGGTTTGTCCAAAGGCGGATTACCTGGAGTCGGCATGCTGGGTGTGCCAGTGTTGTCACTGGTGATGTCGCCGATCAATGCTGCCGTTTTGTTGTTGCCCATCTATATACTTTCTGACACTGTAGCGGTGTGGTTGTATCGCAAAGAGTTTAGTCCGGATAATCTCAAGGTACTTATTCCAGCGGGCTTTATGGGTGTTACCGTAGGTTGGGCAACCGCGTCACTCGTCTCTGATGACGTTGTGTCGTTGCTGATTGGGCTGATGGGTGTTGCGTTCTGCCTGAATATCTGGCTAAGGCGGCAACATTTGAAGGCACCGGAGGCGACTTCCTTATCACGTGGCCTGTTCTGGGGCACCTTGTCCGGATTCACCAGCTTTGTCTCGCATGCTGGCTCACCGCCTTATCAGATTTACGTGCTTCCCCAGAAATTGCCCAAGATGGTGTTTGCCGGGACAACTACCATCGTTTTTGCAGCTATTAACCTTGCCAAAGTGATTCCCTACGCAACGCTTCATCCGTATTCTCTGGATACACTGAAGCTTGCGTCGATTCTGCTTCCGGCAGCCTTGCTGGGCACTATCGCCGGGCGTGTACTGGTGAAATGGTTGCCCGAAGCAAAATTCTTCATGGCAGTGCAGATCGCATTGTTTATTATCTGTACGCGTTTGATCTTCGACAGTTTTTGACAGCCGGGCTGGTGCTTCACATAGCTATACGTTCACGACGAGCGGTGTTAAGGTTTGGAGTCTGCATCGGAACAAAGACCATCAGCGCGTGAAATCACTCAACAAGAAACTATCTAAAATCAGGGCAGGCAAGTATGCCCCATCTCAATTCGTCATTGCTGATGCCAAGGATGGTGATATGGCTTTCGGGGTAACAGCTCCCGGACCTGACGTTGGTGGTCGCTGGAAGTCCCGAGAACATCACTTGTCGGCCATTGACGAGATGTCCAAATCCGGGCTCGTAGACATCATGCTGATGTCCGCCTCCACCGCAGAAATTCTCAAAAGCCGAGGGACGTTCAACAAGTCACCGGTAACGCCTGCTGTTCGACTTAACGACACCACTGACATCTGGAATGCACGTGGCAGCACTTATCGCAAGCATCCGTCAGAGCCCTTTGCTTCTGCAGATTTGCAGGCGGTCGCTCCTCTGTGCAAACTGGGGTTGTATTCAATGACCTTTTCCAATGATCTCAAGGCGGACAAGGCAAGTCTGGAAGCTTACCGTGAGTTTCGTCTAGCATGCCGCGAAACCGGCATGACACACTTTCTAGAGGTATTTAACCCGGCATTCAATATTGGCATCAAGGAGTCGGAATTGGGCCACTATATAAACGATATGATTATCAAAGCGGTTGCCGGTGTCACTAGTGCCGATGCACCGCAATTCCTGAAAATCCAGTTTAATGGCGCCAAGGCCATGAATGAATTGTGCAGCTATGATCCTGCACGGCTGGTTACCGGGATTCTGGGTGGGGCTGCAGGTACTACGCGTGACACCTTCGAACTTGCGTTGCAGGCAGAGCAGGCGGGGGCAAGGGTTGCATTGTTTGGTCGAAAGATTAATCTTGCTGAAGCTCCGTTGACATTGGTCAAGCTCATACGCACGACACTTGAGCAAAAGCTGACGCCGGCCGATGCCGTACGCGAATACCATGCGCATCTCAAGACAAGTGGGATAAAGCCGGCCCGCTCACTGACGGCCGATCTGAAAATCACTGATTCAGCGCTTAAACGCTAAGCAAGGTTATTTATGGACAGACGTGGCTTTATCTGTGCTGGTTGCTGGACCGTAGATCGTATAAAACTCATTGATCAATGGCCCGGTGAGGAAGAACTAGCTCGTATTCTTCTGGTTGACCGGCAGGGTGGTGGATCTTCCTATAACGTGGGGTTGGATATCTGCAAGCTTGACCCCGATATGCCGGTAGCTGCAATCGGCTTGCTTGGTGCCGATGAAGATGGTGATTTTCTACTCGAGCGAGCCTCGGCACATAACGTTAATACGATCCAGCTGCATCGAACTGACAAGAGTGCGACCTCTTATACCGATGTCATGACAGTCAAGGATACCGGCAAGCGTACGTTTTTCCATTATCCCGGTACTAATGATCTGTTGGAGCCTGCGCACTTTGATTTTTCACTGTGTGGCGAGCGCATACTGCATCTGGGTTTGTTGAGTCTGCATGCACGGCTGGACAAACCCACTAATGCCGGCAGTAACGGTTGGTCCACGCTACTCGAGCTGGCAAGATCTCTGGGTATCGAGACTAGTATAGAGATGGTGTCGGTTGATCCGGAGCTCAATCGCAAGCTGGTCTTGCCCTGTCTCCCTCACCTTGATTACCTGATCGTTAACGATCACGAGATTGGTGCGATAGCACAACGCGACACTTTGGTCGACGGCATTACGGATGTACAGCAATGCATTGATGCCGCAAGCGTTGCACTGAAGTTGGGGAGCATGAAGCTGGTGGCTGTACATTTCCCGAATGGTGCAGTTTGCGTCACACGTGGAGGTGACACTTTAATCACCGAATCTCTCTCGGTACCGCAGTCGATGGTCAAGAGCTCTGTGGGTGCAGGGGATGCCTTTGTCGCAGGCTTTTTATACGCCATACATGAAAACAGGGGTTTATCAGAGGCCCTGAATCTGGCTCATACCGTCGCCGCTTGCAGCTTGAGAGATATGACGACAACGGGTGCCGTCGAATCCGTTGAGCGATGTGAGCAGTTTGCGCGCGAGCTTGGTACCTGATTTTCCGTCGGACGAGGCGTTCTTGTGTATTTTTAAAATAGGGAATATAATCCCAAATACTTATCAAGGAGATGATCATGTTGGTGATACGAAGTAGTGCTGCTGCAGCATGCGTGTCTGCAGTATTGTTGTTTGCCCCACTACCCGCAATGGCTTGTGGTGGATTCTTCTGCACCAGTGTGCCGATCAACCAGGCTGCGGAGCAAATTGTCTTCCGGCAGGAAGAAGACAAGGTGACAGCGATGGTTCGCATCTTGTATTCCGGGAACGCTGAGGACTTTAGTTGGGTTGTGCCTGTACCCAGTACCCCGGAAATATCGCTCGGTGCCGACATAACCTTTAATGAACTGGATTTTGCCACACGACCGCAATTTCAATTGCAACGCGAAGGTCAGGTGTGTCCCAGTGACCAGCCTTTGCCACAGCCTGCGACAGATGCCGCCGCGCCAAATGCGGAGTCGGATCGTGGCGTGACCATAGAAGAAGAATTGACCTTAGGGCCTTTTGATATCGACATTGTCAGTAGTGACAATCCGGATGATATGACTATCTGGCTGGAGGAGAATGGTTATTTTCTGGAAGATACAGGGCGGGGTCTAATCGAGCCTTATGTACTAGCAGGAATGAAGTTCGTGGCTCTGAAGCTTAGAAGCGGTGAGTCAAGTGGCAGCATCCAGCCACTTATCATGCGCTACGACAGTGAAAAGCCCATGGTACCCATTCGCCTGACAGCTATCGCGGCAGAAGACGATATGGGTGTATTGGTGTGGGTTGTCAACGATGCCCGGGCGATCCCTGAAAACTATGAGCATGTGACTCCTAACTACACAAGGCTGGATTGGTACTCAGGTTCATTCAATGCGTTTGCCAGCTACCAGTCCCTGATTACCGACGCCATGAATGAATCCGGCGGGCAGGGATTTGCTACAGACTACGCGGGTGGTATTACGGATCAGATTCATTCGTCATTGACTGACGCTTCGGTCGTTGAAAACAACCTTGCGCAACTCGACACCATTGATGACGACGCGGAGTATCTGTCGAATACCTTGTTTCTAACCACTGATCCGAGTGCAGCTTTAGCTAGTTTGCAAACCATCCTGCCGTTACCGCAGGGTCAGGATATTAACCTTTATTTTGACATCGAGCAGTTGGCAGCAACCTATACGCCTGATGAATTACGACAAGCCAGAATTGCTGTACGAGAAGCGATTGTGACCCGCGAACTTGAGCCCATAAGAAACGGGGTTGGACTGTTGCCACAAGGTGCTTATCTGACGCGCCTTTACACCACGTTGTCTGCTGATGAGATGACGGTAGATCCTACATTCAACTACAATTCCGCGATGCCTGACCAGCCATTGTTAAGACAGGCGCAATTGAATGCCAGTTGTGACAATGGTGTGTCCCGCTGGAGCCTGACGCTGGGAGAGGGCACTGGCCGTGAGGGAGAAACGGTGCTGGACGTCACCGGGCAACCGATACCGGGCATTGACTTGCCAGTAGAACTGGATACACAGCCGGCTGCTTTTCTTCGACAGAGAACATCGGCGGATGCCGCTCCAGAACTATTGTTTCAGGCCGATTCTTCCGTGCTGGAAATCTTGCCTGCCGGTAGTAGCATTGATGATGACAATGATGATGGATTTTTAGGCGCTGGCGGATTCTTCTGGTTACTCAGTGGCTTTTTCATGCTGTGCCTGCGCAGTGTTTACCGAAAGGAACGTCGTTAATCTCCATCTTCAAGCACATGGTCAACAACGTTTTTCAGTAATCGTGAAACGCAGTTGTCAAACTGATTTTGCGGAAGGCTACCGCAAAAAGTGATCGAGCCAACCGCAAACACACTGCCACCGCCCGGTGCATCCCACCAGAGCATATCTGCCCGGATAAGATCATCTGCTGATGGTCCGGGCAGCGTGGTGAGATGCGTCAGCATCTCTTCAGGAACCAGAATGAAATCATCGCTGTGTGATTCGGAGCTTGCCAGTACAACAGCCTGCGGCGAGGTGCCCAGGCGTGTATCGGCACGATCAAGCTCGAACCCTGCTGCACCGCCGCCACACAAGCCGAAATCTCCGATGAGCTCACCGTCAATACCGTCGAATATCCATTGATACGCAGGGTCGAAGTTCTTACGCCGGTAGTAAGATCCGTTGAATTGCCCCTGCGCTGAAAATCCCAGCCCGCACAAAGCTTGTGGTGGGCGACCATTGCGCCTCCATAGACCTCCATAGTGCCCATCAAAGGCCTGGTAGTACTCCCCGGGTTCAGCGGCCCAGGCGCGAATACCAGCTTCTGCGCGACGAATTTCCAATGCATCCGGTTGTTCGGGATGCAGCGCGATGCGCCAATAGAATCCATTACCCCCCAGGTAGCTCAAATGACCACCAGTATCCCGATAGGTCTGCAAGGCATCCAGCGTCTGTGCGGTGTGATATTCAGGATGCGACCCGGTCATGAGCATGTCGTAGCCAGACAATGCATCGACGCCCTCCTCGTGAAGTTCACGGTCCGTGATGATATCGAACCCGATGTCCATGGCATCCAGCCACGCAAGTAGATGACTATCTGCCTGAAAATGCCGTAGCCCCGAACACGCTGTGTCACCAAACGTGATGTACCCCGGGCGCAGGTTGAACAAGGGCCTCAGATGTGAGGCATGGCAGATACCGCTGCCATCGCTATGAAAGTTGTAAGTCGATAGTCCATATCCCGGAAATTGTGCCGGGTTGTTGGGATAGGCATTCCAGTCCTTTACCTGAATCTGCCAGGCCGGGGCCCAATCTGGACGTGCGTGATTGCCATAGATGGCATAGGTAAATGTCGAGACCAGAACACACAGCCTGTGTGCAGGTTGGTTTTTCGGGGCACAGACAAAAAAGGGCATGGCATCTTCATGCTGCCCGTCACTAATGCGCATGATGTAGACGCCAGAGGGAATGTCTGCCGGTAGCGTATACGTAAAGCTGGTATCCCATTGCACGTCCACTAGATCATCATCATGGAAGTGTATGGCGGCGTATTGTTCCGGTGCATGCCTCCAGCACATCTCTGCGCCAGTCCAGGCAGAGCTCTTCATGGCGCGAGCAGGCAGGTTGAATAATTCAAGTGAAATAGCGTGGCCTTCGATGTCTTCTATACAACGCTGTGACATGTCCTTGCCAAAATCCCATGCAATGCGTTTGGATTCTTTTGTGTGGCTTTCACTCGTCGAGCCGGTGATCAGTAACTCGGGTGCTTCAACCTTGCCATTGAAATGACAGGTCATTGCATCGTGGGCGTGTTGTGCGGCGATACTGAGATGAAACGATGCTTTTTTAAAACCATCAAGCACCGCCGCCGGTACATTAGTGGTAGCCGTTGTTGTTGCTTGTTTACGTTGAAAATCCTTGGTAACGGCATCGGATATTTCACGGCAAAGCAAGGACAGAACAACATCTGCGCCTTGTCGTTGCACGCGGGTAGTGATACTTGTCCATTGCCGTTCCCGTACCGGCAGCACAAAGCTGACCAGATGTTCGTCCAAGGAGACTTCGAAGGCGTTGTTCTCATTGATACATAAGACCAGAGCGCCGAACTTCATGATGCATTGCCGTGTGTTGTTGACAAGCGTCGGCCACACGGTAGCGCTGATCTGGATATCTGACAATTCTGCGGGGCAGGTAACCGCAGAACTCAATGCACAGGATCCTGCGTTTATAGGCTGCTGCCAGACCTTGTGTTCACCACCGTCGTACCACTGCGACGCATCGCGTTCAATAATTCCAGGGCCCGAAGGGTTCGGATCCGCACAGATAGAATGTGTCAGCCAGCTGCGTACCGATGCAGGATCTTTCGCGTCGTGATTGTCGGCAGATAGCTTGAAGTTAATGGTGTCGCCGGCCCTTGCGGACAGGCGATTCGAGTACCCTGTGAGTGGCACACGCCGTGTTCTGTCGTTATTCATGCAGGGAATGCCCAGTATCAGTGCAGGAGCCGGATAGCATTTTTCTTTGACCTGATGCCATCGTTAAGGTTATGTTTGTTCAACCGTATCACGAGTAAGCAGATACGCAACTCACGATAACCCGTGGTTTAACCAGAGAGTCCATCTGAATATGACACACAGTCTTCTTTCACCTTTGTTCCATACGCGTAGAGTCGTGCTCAAATCGGTGCTGACAGGTACGTGCCTTGTCGCCTCGTTTCTGGCTTCGGGTCAGGCATTCAGTCAGAGCGCAGGCGGTACGATGGTTATGATCGCCCAGCCAGAGCCGCCGTCGCTGGCTCCCTATCTATCAACCTCAGGCCCTATCGGACTGGTAGCGCCGAAGGTGTACAACGGTTTGCTAGACTACGATCTTGACCTGAACCCGGTTCCGGAACTAGCCAGCTCCTATGAGGTCAGCGATGATGGCCTGACAGTGACGTTCAACTTGCAGGAGGGCGTCAAGTGGCATGATGGCGAGCCCTTTACATCAGCCGATGTACAATTCACGATCATGGAGGTGCTTAAGCAGTTTCATCCACGTGGACCCAACTCGTTTCGAGAGGTCAGCTCCATTGATACGCCGGACGAACTGACGGCAGTCTTCAATCTGGACAAGCCTGCGCCTTATATGATGAGGGCCTTTTCGGCCTATGAGTCGCCGATCGTGCCAAAACACTTGCTTGAGGGCAAGGATGTACGCGAAGCAGAGCTCTCCAACAATCCGGTAGGTACTGGCCCATTCAAGTTCGTTGAGTGGAAGAAGGGTCAGTACATCCGTCTGGACAAAAACCCTGACTATTGGAAAGAAGGCTATCCGTTGCTGGATCGCATTGTGGCCAGAATTATCCCGGATGCCTCGACCCGCACAGCTGCAATGGAAAGCGGGGAAGTCCATTATGGTGCATTTGGGGCAATACCTAATATCGATGTCGTACGTCTGCGGGACTCCAAGGAAATCGGTGTGACCACCGATGGCTACGCCATGATCAATCCCATGGCATTGATCGAAATGAATACCACCAAAGCACCGTTTGATAACCAGGCAATGCGTCAGGCGATCTCGCTGGTGATTGATCGGCAGTTCCTGATTGATAACATTTGGTTCGGCTACGGCAAGCCTGCTACGAGTGCCATGTCTTCGAATTTCGAACCTCTGGGGCTGTATTCACCGACGCCAGAGTTCTATCCCGAGACTCCTAACGTCGATGCCGCCATTGCGCTACTCGACGACGCTGGGCTGGAAGCCAATGGCGATGGTGTAAGGGCGTCGGCGGTTATCGATTTGATTCCTTATGGGGAAGACTGGCGTCGTGCGGGTGAGTACCTCAAGCAGGCACTTGCCGGGATCGGCGTAGAACTGGAGCTTCGTTATGAAGATGTACCTACCTGGCTCAAGCGTGTCTATGCAGACTATGATTTCGAGCTTAACGTCAACTACTTCTATCAGTTGCCTGATCCTGTCATCGGTGTACAGCGACACTACGGCACCGATCAGATTCGTCAGGGTACTCCATTCGTTAACTCCACTCGTTACTCCAATCCGATAGTCGACGAACTTCTTGCCGCAGGTGCCATTGAATCGGATGCTGCAAAACGTAGCGAAATCTATACAGAACTCCAGAACATCCTGGGTCAGGAATTACCTGTGGTCAATCTGTTCGAGATGGAGTTTCTGACGGTGTACAACGACAAGCTCAAGGATCACACAGTGTCTGCCATGGGTGCCTATCACTCCTTCGACAAGGCCTATATCGAAGAGTAAAGACGGTGTCAGTCTTGTTTTTTTGCGTGTGTGACTACCGTTGGGCTTGCCTGTGAGTCAGGTAGCCCAACGATCGCGCTATGTGTTGAAACGTTTGCTGCAGGCTGTACCAGTGGTGTTGGCTATTATCGTGGTCAACTTCTTCCTGTTGCAGCTTGCAGAAGGTGATGCGGTGGACGTACTGGCGGGCGAGGCGGGTTCTGCCACGCCGGAGTACATGGAGCAACTTCGCGAAAAATTTGGTCTTGATCAGCCGCTGCCAGTTCAATTGGCTGTGTACATGAAGAACATGCTGAGTTTTGATCTGGGCTATTCGTTCCGGCACGATATGCCCGTATCGCAGCTGGTGCTCGACCGACTCGTACCCACGTTATTGCTGATGGTCAGCACGATTATGCTCGCTGTTGGCTTTGGCATCGTACTCGGTCTGATTGCTGCCGCTAACCTGAATACCTGGCGCGATAACGTCATCAGTATATTTGCTCTTATCTCTTATGCCACACCGTTGTTCTGGGTTGGTCTGATGATGATCGTGGTGTTTTCGCTCAAACTGCGATGGTTTCCTACCAGCGGGATGGAAAATGTTGCGATGTTTTATGACGGTTGGGATCGAGTGCGGGATATTGCTCACCATCTGGTTATGCCAACACTTACCCTTTCCCTATTCTACCTGGCTCTGTATACCCGCCTGATGCGAGCCTCCATGCTTGAACAGGCAAGCATGGATTACGTCACCACTGCGCGTGCCAAAGGTCTTACGGAACGTCGTATTGTGTTCGTACACATTTTGCGTAATGCCTTGCTACCGGTGGTCACCATGGCTGGTGTTCAAGTGGGTTCTCTGATTGGCGGTTCAGTTATCGTCGAATCAGTGTTCGCCTGGCCGGGGCTCGGCATGTTGGCTTTTGAAGCCTTGTTTGCCAGAGACCTGAACCTTCTACTGGGTATTTTTCTGCTATCTGCGTTGCTGGTCGTAGCAATAAACCTCGTCGTAGACTTGCTGTATTCCTTTCTGGATCCACGAATCGAGGTCGCCTGATGTCATTCTGGGCACGTTTTTGCCGGAACCGGTCTGCAGTTGTCGGATTGGTGATTCTGGCCATTGTTATTTTCATAGCTGCCACGGCAACTCTGATCTATCCCGAAGACCCGTTCAAGCTGGTCGGTCAGTCAATGTCTGCACCCGGTGAAAATGGTTTTCTGTTCGGTAGCGATACGCTTGGGCGGGATGTGGCTGCTGGAATGGCGCACGGTGCCCGCGTCTCATTGTTGATAGGTCTGCTGGCAACGTCAGTCGCCGTTACGCTGGGCGTTCTGCTAGGTGCCTTTGCAGGTTACTTCGGTGGCTGGATTGATGATGTCCTCATGCGTCTGACCGAGATGTTCCAGACTATTCCATCGTTCATCTTTGCGATACTTATTGTGGCCATCATGAAACCGTCGATCAATAGCGTCATTATTGCCATCGCAGTAGTCAGTTGGCCGGCAGTTGCCCGTCTGGTGCGCGGTGAATTCATGTCTATGCGTAATCGCGAGTTCGTACAGGCCTGTCACATTATCGGCATGAGCGACTGGCGCATCATGGTGCGCGAGATACTGCCTAACTGCCTTTCACCGATCATTGTTACCGGGTCGTTGATGGTAGCCACAGCCATCCTCATTGAAAGTGGTCTGGCATTCCTGGGCCTGGGTGATCCCAACATCATCAGCTGGGGTTTTCAGATAGGAGCGGGCCGAACTGTTTTGCGAAGCGCTTGGTGGGTGTGTACCTTCCCGGGGATAGCCATCATGCTTACGGTTCTCGCAATCAATCTGGTTGGAGAAGGTCTCAACGATGCATTAAACCCAAGGCTGCGTGAACGGACATGAACACACAGGCTGACCTACCTGATGCAGATGTACAGACTCTGGACACGCCCGCGGCTGTTCTGTCCATCGAGAACCTGCATGTCCAGCTACCCAAGGGAAGCGAGCGCAGTTATGCGGTAGAGGAGGTCAGCTATTCGCTTGCACCGCAAGAGATTCTCTGTGTTGTCGGTGAGTCTGGGTCAGGTAAATCTCTGACTGCACGTGCGGTCATGGGTTTGCTCCCTGCGCCGCACGTGCAATACGAGAAGGGTCGTATCCTGTTTCAGGGGGAAGACCTCACTCAGGCGACAGAGGCGCGCATGCGACAAGTGCGCGGCAGTGAAATTTCCATGATCTTTCAGGAGCCTATGACTGCGCTTAATCCAGTCATGCGCATCGGTGATCAGATTGATGAGGTTATCCGCTTTCATCAGAATCAGCCGCGCAAGTTGCGGCGGGCGTTGGCACTTGAGCTTCTCGATGATGTTCATCTGCCCGATCCACCCCGTATCATGAGTGCGTATCCACATGAGTTGTCAGGTGGACAAAGGCAGCGGGCTATGATTGCGATGGCACTTGCGTTGGAGCCGAAGGTTCTCATTGCTGACGAACCCACCACAGCACTGGATGTGACTACGCAGGCGCAGATACTCAGATTGATAAAAGAGCTGCAGGCAAAGCACGATACAGGTGTACTTTTCATCACTCACGATTTTGGGGTCGTGGCAGATATTGCCGATCGTGTTGCGGTCATGCAGCACGGCAGGATTGTTGAAATCGGTACTGTGGACAAAGTTCTCAACCATCCGGAACATCCCTATACACAAGCTCTGACTGAGGCTGTGCCAAGCCTCATACCTCGGGCAGCGAAAGTTGTGGCCAGTGCACCTATCCTGGAAGTGAAGCGTGTGATCAAGACATACAGCTCCGGTGGTGGCTGGTTTGGTCTGGGTGCGCCCGTCAAGAAGGTCAATGCCTGCGACGAGGTTGATGTGATTCTGAATGAAAGTGAGACCCTGGGAATAGTGGGTGAGTCCGGTTCCGGTAAATCCACGCTGGCTCGCTGTATTGTTCGTCTGCATACTACGGATGCCGGCGAGATCATTTACCGTGGACAGGATCTATGCGCCCTGGATAGAGCCGCCATGCGACCATATCGCTCAAAAATCCAGATGGTGTTTCAGGACCCCTACGCTTCCTTGAACCCGCGAGCAACCGTGGGACGCATCATCACTGAGGGCCCCGTTATACTGGGCGAATCTGCAAAAGCTGCAGAGACAAGAGCGCGCGACATGCTGGAACTGGTGGGACTGGACGCTCGGGCCTATGAGCGCTATCCCCATGAGTTCAGTGGCGGACAACGCCAGCGTATTGGTCTGGCTCGAGCGCTCGCACTGCAGCCTGAGATACTTGTCGCCGATGAACCGGTATCAGCTCTGGATGTGTCCATTCAGGCGCAAGTATTGGATCTGTTAGCCGATATTCGCGAACGTCTGCAATTATCCATGGTCTTCATCACGCATGATTTACGGGTCGCTGCACAGGTCTGTGATCGAATTGCTGTTATGCGCCTCGGCAAGGTCGTCGAACAGGGGGCTACCTCGGAGCTGTTTGACAACGCTCAACACCCCTATACACAGGAACTGCTGGATGCTGTTCCGGGTCGTGAGTGGAGCCGCCTACGGGCAGCTAGTCTGAAGGCTTAGTGCGTTCTCAAAGCTAGCTCGGCCAGAGCCTTCCTGGTCATGGCTCTCGTATAGCCGTGTATCTTGGTATGTCCCGGCATCCAGCCCGCCAGAAAGCGATGAAAGTCTGCCCAAGCTGTCGCATATAAATCACGCCATTCCTTTTCTACTGGCTGCTGAAGCATCTCGGGGATATAGCTACTCAACTCCGAAAAATAGACATCCAACAATTCTTCACCATGGTTCTCACACTCAGTCTCGGTCAAGGCGCTACCTAAAAAATAGGCCACATCGCGGATTCCACATCCTCGACCTACGTACTGAAAGTCCACCATAGCGACATCGCGACCACTTTGAGAGAAGCATACATTCGCAACTTTCGCATCACCATGGACCAATGTTTTGAACTGGCAGTTTTCCAATCTGGCATCGAGAGCTGATGCAGCATCCTTTAATGCGCCTGGGGCCATGGCCGTCCATTCGTCCCGACGAGTCTTTAGATACCAATAGGTACCTGTGTGCCATAGGCCCTCACCGGATGACTGAAAGTGATACCCATGGAATCTTGCCAGCCAACGGATACAGGGTTTACAACTCTCAACACTGAGACGGTCATGCCGTTGTGGGTAGTCACGATCAAGATCTTCAAGGATCAGCGACGTCTGTTCGACAGATGAGTAGCTGCCCAGAAGGCGAGGCATTGCGCACAAACTTCGTGCAGACTCTACATATTGCCGATACCAGTTTGCTTCGACACGATAGGATTCGAGTTTGCGCTGTGTGGATGCATCGGTATTCCAGCCACGCGGATGGTTTAACGTTTCAGGTGGCTGAACATCTTTAACAATAAGCGATGTATCGCCATCATGTCGATGATAATCCTCCAATATCAGGTTAACTCGAACAATTTGTCCGTAGCCACTCCACAGAGTCTGAACGGGCTGCGTGTCGCGAATGCCACACGCGCCGGTACATGCAAGGATCTGATCGACGAGGTCTTTGCTTAAGGGTTTCAACGTGCAGTCAATCAGGAGAGTTTTTTCCAGACGCTCAGTTCAGCAAGGGTGTGTTGATGTTTGCGTCGTGTTTCGCGAATCACAAAAGGGACGTCAACCGGCTTCTGATATTGCACGAACTCAGGTTGCAATGCGTCAGCGATACCTTCGAGTGTGGTGAAGTTCTCACCAGTCGCAGCCTTGAAACCACCTAACCATTTATCCTTTTCAGTGAAGCTCTCCAGCCAGGTGTAAGGGGAGGTAATAACCAGTATTCCACCCGGATTGATTCGCTTTTTAATCAAGTCGAGAAAAATACGAGGGTCATAAAGCCTGTCAATAAGGTTTCCTGCGAAGACCAGGTCATAGCCTGTAAATTTCTCCGGCAGGTTGCATGCATCACCCTGCATAAACGTTACTTTGTTCTTTATATCATTGTAACCAAACTGTTCGAGTGATATTTCCTTGTATGCAACGATGTCTCCCTCATCCTGTATTGCATATCGCTGCAAGCCGGTGCTCTGCAGTTGCGAAGGGGCTTGAATAAGTCGTGCCGAGAAGTCCAGTGCGTCGACATGATCAAAATGCTTCGCCAGCTCAAAGCTTGACCGTCCTGTGGCACAACCAAGATCCAGCGCCTTGCCACGATTGATATCCCCAGCTGCCAGCATGCATTGTTCTATACAGGCGACAGGGAAGTTGGGTACTCCAAAATACTCATCCCCGTAGTGAAACTCGATATATTGCGATACCGCTTCATCCATCTCGTAAATGTTCATCTTGATCTCCGGTATGGGCCCGGCTTCGACATATCGCATTCCGGAATGTTGATAGAAGTGGCGCCTGAACGCATAGCGTGAATCCTTGATCGCGTAGTTGCCTGTTGATATCCAGCAACCGCCCTTGAATATGTTGTGCTTGCCGTCGAACGTGGGTGTTGAGAAATCGTCATAAGCGGGGTGTACTTCATAACCTGCAAGGCCGTCTACCGGTGTTTCCGTCCACTGCCAGACGTTACCGATAATGTCAAAAAAACCTCCATTGCATTCATGTCTGTTTACAGGGCAGGACGACATGTCATATTCGAGATTGATGTTGCCGGGTGCGTTGTTCCAGAATGGTTGATCAGTATCGACGTTCTCCCGAAGCCTATGCCATTCAGCTTCGGTAGGCAAACGCAAGGACTTGCCGGTTTGCTCTGATTTCCATTCACAGAAGGCTTTTGATTCAAGATAGGTCAGATCCACTGGCCAGTCCCAGGGCATATCGATTTCTTCAAGCATGGTCCGGTATAGATATTGTCCGCCATCCTTTCGCCAGAAAACCGGCATTTGCGCATTCCGATACTGAATCCAGCCCCAGCCTTCATCAGTCCAGTACTGTCTGTTCGAGTATCCACCGGCCTCGATGAACTGCATGAACTCAGCGTTACTTACGAGATACTTGCTGGCCTTGAAATCATCGACCTGATGGTGTTGTGCTCCGTATTCCACATCCCAACCATAGAGTGCATCATCCCTGGATTTACCAATCGTCACAGAGCCACCTTTCACCGGCAATAACTCATTGACTGGTGCTGCGCCCGTCTCACGACATATGTTTCCCCAGAGGGTATGTGCGCGCACACAGTGCAGAGGAAGCTCGCGGATAAGAACAGAGGACGTTTCTAGATGTATTCTTTCGTGTTCAATGCCCATCATGATGATCCACATCGGATCATTCCATTGAATCGGCAGGCTTAGATCACAGGTTCTTATGAATTTATCAACCAGTACTCTTGTCTTGTCTCGATAGTCCTTTACCGCTGCAGGCGTAGGCCAGTCATAGCTTTTATCGTTAAGATCATCCCACGACATTTCATCGACACCGATTGCGAGGGATGATTCGAGTGAGGGATCAATTCGTTCATCAATAAGGTTGGCAACATTCAGCTTGTTGATGAAAAAAACCGCAGTATGGCCGTAATAGAAAATCAGTGGATGACGAAGCGGGCTTGCTCTCTGGTAGTAGGCTTCTTCATTGACCAGGCATTCGAAAAGACTTTCATACAAGGTAAAGCTCTGGTGGAAGTAATGAAGAATTTCTTCGCGCTTGGCTTCAGGCGAGCCCTCATCAAGTATCGTGGTTCTGGTGACGATGGAATCGCCGAGGGGAATCAGTTGCTCGATGGTATTGTAGGGTGTGTGGCTGTTTTCTGCTTTTTGTTGTTCATGCAATACATCATCGTTGATCATTTTCATTGCAATAAAATAGTGATGTGTGGGTTAACGTTAGACCCACTATACGTAGACTTGGATCAGGCTGATCAGGTCTGATTGAAAACGTGCATGAGAGTGAACTTATTGCATCAAAAGACAGCAGTGAGTTGGATGTTAGAAGATAATAGCGTTCGTTCCAAGAAGACTAAAACGTCTCTTTCAAGCGTCCTTGTGTGGGCTTTGTGTCCTTGAAAATTTGTGTAAACACGCTTAGCTCACCACGATACTCACCCGACGGTTGGCTTTCCTACCAGACGGCTTGGCGTTGGATTTAACCGGTCTCTTTTCGCCTGCACCTAGAATTCTTATCATTTTTCTGTCGATGCCCTGTTGTAGAAGATACTGTCGAACCGCCTCAGCACGACGTATGGATAGCTGTAGGTTGTATTCTTCTGAACCTATACTGTCGGTGTGTCCCGTCAAGGTGACTTTTGCACTGTCATTGGCGAGCAGGTAGTCTATGAGTGGTTGCATTTTATCTTTAACCGCACGGGTTATGCTGCTTTTGTCGAAGTCAAACGATACCGTCTCTGGAAGCTGGGAATTGGTGCTGGCCGTTGATACCGCTGGTATTTCCGAGGGCAGCGCAGCGCTGAGCGTTGGGAGTGATAGTTTCGCCGATTTTTTATCATCGGGTTTTTCATCCATGCGTTGACGTGCTGTATCACTGATTGCCCATTTGATTTTCGGTGCTGTCTTAGAGGCAGAATTTAATTTACCTTTCGATTCAGGCTCGGTTTCCATCAATTTTGAAACGCTCTTGATCTCTGGCTTGTGCGGTTCATGCTGATCAGCCATGAATAGAAAAGGCTGGCCTTTCCCCGTGCCTTTCTCTTTTTCTGTGCCTGCCTTTAGCGATACGATTTTTGTAGAGTTGTTTGAACCGTTATCGGTCAGTGCGGCCTTTGCGGCTTCTGTATGCTCCTTTGGTTCTGTCTTGCGACCGAACGAAGGCAGTGACGGGAGTGATATCTTGCCCATCTGATAGGTAACTGCCAGGCCGAACCGGCTTACATCTTCGTCATAGTTAACGCCCTCGGCACGCAGTGACAGACGTTCGCTTACAGGCACCTGTACACCAACACCCGCTAGCCAATGGGCATCACTGCCACGTTCCAGCTGGAGGTTACTTTGATTGCTGATCTTGCCAACACCAAGCCTGCCGTACAGGGAATACTTCTTGCCATTGCCACTTATCGCTGCACCACCCAAATGGTACAAACCGCTTATGTTGACATCCTGATAGTCTATTGAACCTACGGGCTCAAGCGTTGTTGTGCCAAGATTGGAGTATTCAAGTTCCGCACCCAGTGAACGCGTCAATTGATAGCCTGCAGTGGCATTCCACGCCATCCCTATACTGTCGCGATCGGTCAATTGTGCATTCTCGATACCGGGCATCAGCCTGGATGCGCCGCCACCAATTCCCAGATACAGGCCGGTATGTACACTGGCGACCGTAGGTCCGGCAGCAAGGCTGGTGCTGAGAAAAATCAACATGGCGCTTTTCAGGGTACGCCATGTACCTGCGTGAATCAGGATCAGGTATATCACAGCAAATACCAGTAATGCCGTGAGAGTCATATCGGGATGAGCCGGACCGGCAATACTGCAACCGCCGCCACTTATCGCCGTAGTTGCAATGACGGGTGTTTCAGGTTCGGCAGGTGCAATGACAGGAGGGATCATTACGGCGACATTGTCTGGCAACTTAACAGAGGCAACCTGAATAAGGCCATCGCCCTGACTGTCGGCATCGTATCGATCCGCAATGCCATCTGAATCGAAGTCCGGTTCGCCCAGTACGCTGGCATCCACGCGATCGTCAATACCATCGCCATCACTGTCTTCACCATTGGTAATTGCGACATCGGCGTAATCAGAGATGCCATTTGCGTTACTGTCGCCACCGATATCGACACGTCCGTCACCGTCCAGATCTGCATCAACCAGCGGTGACCCCAAGATGTCAAATTGACCATCATTGTCGCTGTCCAGATCCACATAGTCCTGCTGACCGTCTGCATCGGTGTCAAGTAGTACAAGCGGAACACTGAAATAACCGTCATCAATACCATCAGCATTGCTATCCTGAAAGTTGTCGGCCAGTCCGTTACCATCGATATCCGTTCCACCTGCTTCCACCAGATCAGGTATGCCATCGTTGTCAGAATCAAGGTCGCGGTAGTTCACCAGCGAGTCTCCATCAGGGTCAGAGAGCACGAGTGCTGAAATATCATTCTGAAGATTGTTGATATCGGTGAAACTGCTATCCGCAGGAGTAATTTCGGCGGTATCTGACAAACCATCGTTGTCGGAATCCAGATCACGGAAATCCCGAATACCATCGCGATCAGTGTCAGCTGCTGTGTCAACCCTGGTGAGTCCTATGAGTGCGGTGTCATCCATCATGCCGTCGTTGTTGGTATCCAGTGATGCACCGAGTACCGGCTGGTTGCTCGCTTCAATCAAATCGAAAATCCCATCATTGTCAGAATCGACATCAAATTCATCACCAATACCATCACCATCGGTATCGCTACCGCGTTCAAGACTGTCAGCAAGGGTGTCACGGTCCATATCCAGGCCTTGAGGATACAATCGCATGTTTAATGGATCGCTCTGATAGAGCAACTCCACGGTGTCGCTATAGCCGTCGTTGTCATCGTCAGTGTCTGCGTTATTTCCAAGACGGTCGCCGTCACTGTCTTGAGATTCGGTGGCGTTGAAGGGGAATGCATCCAGCGGATCGGCGACCCCGTCATTGTCATCATCAAGATCTGCAGCATCACCCGTGCCATCGTTGTCATTGTCGCTGGACTCTGAGGCAAGCTCTGGAAACGCATCATCTACATCGAGCACGCCATCGTTATCATCGTCGGGATCTGCCGCATTACCTATACCGTCCAGATCAGTGTCTCTCTGTTCGGCAGGATCATATGGAAACGCATCCTGGGCATCGAGTGTTCCGTCATTGTCCTTGTCGGTATCAGCATTGTCGCCTATGCCATCATTGTCTCCATCACTTTGCTCGTTGGCATTCAGCGGAAAGCGATCTGCATTGTCGCCGACACCATCACCATCAGCGTCCATGGTTTCCGTGGGATCATTATCGAAGGCATCGGCATTGTTACCAACACCATCCTCATCCGAATCAATCCATTCGCCAGCATCCTGTGGAAAGGCATCCAGAAAGTCAGCCACACCATCATCATCCTGATCGGGAGTGCCCGCTGGAAGCTCTCCAAGTGGCGTAGGATCTGAATTGTCGCCAATACCATCTCCGTCAGAGTCCATGGTTTCGGTTGGATCTACCGGAAACGCATCGGCATTGTCACCCACACCATCACCATCCGAATCGCTGGTCTCTGTTGGGTCATTCGGGAATGCATCGGCGTTGTCACCTATGCCATCACCGTCAGTGTCGAGGGTCTCTGTTGCATCATTCGGGAATACATCAGCGTTGTCGCCAACTCCATCACCGTCGGAGTCACTTGTCTCTGAGAATGCTGCCGGGAATGCATCAGCGTTGTCACCGACGCCATCGCCATCGGAGTCCATCGTCTCCGTCGGATCATCAGGAAATACATCAGCGTTGTCGCCTACACCGTCGCCGTCTGTGTCACGCGATTCGGTAGAGTCATTGGGAAATTCATCCGAATTGTCACCCACGCCATCACCATCAGTATCGGTAGTCTCGGTTGGGTCGTTATCAAATGCGTCGATAACATCTGCTACGCCGTCGCCATCAGTATCGTTTGTCTGTGAAGGATCAAAGGGAAACTGATCTTCGTTATCACCGATACCATCACCATCGCTATCCATGGTTTCAGATGGATCATTGGGGAATGCGTCGGCATTGTCGCCCACGCCATCACCGTCGGTATCGAGAGTTTCAGTCGGGTCGGCAGGATACACATCAGCGTTATCGCCTACACCGTCACCGTCAGTATCCATGGTGTCTGATGGATCATTCGGGAATACATCAGCGTTATCCCCCACACCATCGTTATCGCTATCCAGTGTCTCGCTGGCATCATCAGGAAAAACGTCAGCGTTGTCACCGACACCATCAGCGTCGGTATCACGGGATTCTGTTGCATCGTTCGGGAAAACGTCAGTATTGTCACCGACACCATCGTTATCTGTGTCTGCTGATTCCGAAGGATCGCTCGGGAATGGGTCAGCATTGTCGCCCACCGTGTCGCCATCACTATCAACAGTCTCGCTTGCATCATCGGGAAATTCATCCGTGTTGTCACCAACACCATCACCATCGCTGTCAGTGGTCTCTGTCGGATCATTATCAAACGCGTCGGCGTTATCCCCAACGCCATCATCGTCGGAATCAGCCCACTCGCTAGCATCGTCGGGGAATCGATCGTCGAGGTCGGGAACGCCATCCTGATCACTGTCGATTGGCTCTGATTCACCGTTGGGAGTTGGATCTTCCGTATCGATTGTGCCGTCATTGTCATCATCGATATCTTCTCGATCTCCAATGCCATCGTTATCGTTATCGTTAGATTCTGTTTCATCTAGCGGGAATGTGTCGTTCTCATCCGCTGTACCGTCGTTGTCATCGTCCGGATCGGCAGTGTCCAGCACTCCATCTGAATCACTGTCTGCTTCAGGATCGGGTACGACGGTCGGGCCACCTGACAAACGCATGGTCAGATCATCAAGTCGATCAAATCTGGACCCGCTGGTTGTGCGAACGGAAAAATACGGATGTATCGAGCTTGCTTGAGCTATGTCTGTGTTGGTGATTCCATTCTGAGAAAAAATCGTCAGCACACTTCCAATGTCACCATTCGAGTCGGAATTGCTGATTGCCAAAGACACATCAAACGTATTGTTTGCGTTGCTCAGGATCGTGACTTCGAAGTGATACCAGGTATCAGGGAACAGTACATCGAACGCACCTAGTTCGAAATCATAGGTCTCTATGGTCGAGCTACTATTGACGCTGGACAGCATGGAAACCGTACTATCGGTAGCGATGAAGCCAATACCCGACGAGGTATAACCAGAGCCAATAGGTTCATTAACGTTACTTGTGGCTATTCCAAATCCTGCAAAGCCGCGTGATTCTGTTGTTCTAAGGAACGCGGACAGGCGGTAGCTGTCGCCTGCACCAGTAACAGAGTAGCCCGTTTTGCTGGTCCAGACATCTGCAGTGTTTACCCCTCCTGCTGAATTGATGACCCCCGAGTCACCGATCCCACCAGCTGCCTGACTGAAGATATGAGGGCTACTGTCCGCGTTGAACAAATTTTGCAAGTCTGTGCTGTCGTCAAAGTCAATATTGACGATGGTGTCAGCGTGTGCAACCTGTGCGGCGAGAACCAGAACGTAAACAATAGCGAGCACAGTGGCCTGGCGTATCGCCTTGCCTATCTGAAAAGCAGAAATCATGAATGGTTGACTACCTTTGCCTTTTAGCAAATGAAACGGACCGGCCGGGAGTGTTGTTCCTGAGGTAGCTCTTGCCATCCGTGTGCCAGAAAACGAGGCCTGATTGTATAAGCTGTGATTGTTAATCAAGCAACATGTTTCATCGTTGCTGCAATACACTTTGCGTTGTTGTTTCAGACAACTAACACGACTTATCCTTGGCTGCCTTAATGTGGATCACATCACATTTGTTGAGCGTTTCATATCGAAGAGAATAATCGTTACAAAGTTGTTCAATAACACTGTCAAGCAGGGAACATCTAATGCCCGGTTTCTGACGCATATTCTTCAGGTTATGTGTCAGATGCAAGGGTAATATCGTCCATGTTGTTCGAACAAATGGTTAGAAAATTCTGAACGTCAGAGGGAGACTGTCATTTGGTGAAAATGACTCCCGTAAGTGCAGGATGGCTGGCAGTGCCACCTGTACACGCAAATTTTCCGGTGTGGCAGGTTTGACGTTATTTGCGATATAGGTAATCGACTTCCTCTGCTTTCGCGAGTGAATTGCTCATACGCGTGCTGTCTTTACTTGTTGTCCATAATTGTTTTTGTGTAGCGGTTAAACCATACAGTTAGATGGTTAAGTGTTGCGCCGGGCCAGTTACGCAGCATCCCGGCGCGACAAAACACTCAAGCTCTCCAGATGAGCCGTTTGCGGAAACATGTCCAGAGGCGTAACGCACTCTAGTGCAAACTTCGTTTCTGTGAGTATTGCAAGATCACGAGCAAGGCTTGCCGGGTGACAAGATATATAGACAATGATGTGCGGTGCGTCTTCGCAAAGACCCAGGCAGACGGCCTCATCGAGCCCTGCCCGTGGTGGATCAACAATGCAGAAACTGTCTTCCATTGGAAGAGATTTGAGAAGCTTTTCCACTCGGCCATTCTGAAAGCGGACATTAGATAACCCGGCATCGAGCGCAAGATTTCTTGCAATCCGGATATTGTCCGCAGAGGCATCCACTCCGATGATATGGCTGTCTGGGTAGTGCTCTGCCAAATCGATACTCCAGTTACCACGCCCACAGTAAAGGTCGATACAGCGCTTGTCGTGATGTTGCCGGGCAATGGATGCCAGCAGATTTGACAGATGCTCACTCATTGCGGTGTTGACCTGCCGAAAACCTGCATCGGTGGAGCTATCATCGTTCATCGGCAGGACAGATACGGCATCACCGTTGACAGCTAATTCAACCCGGCCTTGCTGGCTATCCAGAGCGGTGTCTTGTAGATGTGCATTGATTGCCTCCTCGGCAATGACACAGCGCTCAACAGAGACCAGTTCATTGCTACCGCGCTGTCTGTAATGGAACTTCCCTTTCCTGATTTCACCCTGGATACGGTTCCGATAATGAAATTCGTTGTTTGAAGGAATTATCGGATTGATGACAGGTTTTTCGATCTTGCCGATGCGCATCAGTGCATCTGTCAGATGTTGTACCTTGGCGTCGAGTTGCAACTCGTAAGGCAGGTGTTGCCAGTCACAGCCTCCACACTGCCCGAAATAGGCGCAGGGCGGGGTCTGTCGCTCTGGAGAACCCTTGAGTATCTCCAGAACATGGCCACGAATATAGGATTTCTTGCGGATCGTTGGTTTGATCCTGACACGCTCACCCGGCAACGTGAATGGCACGAATACGACCTGCCCCAGATGTCGACCGACACCTTCACCGTTGTTCCCCAGGGAGTCGATATCCAGCGTAATGTCAGTGGATGTCGACCTGGCGGGTCCGCGGCGGTATTTATTCCAGCCTGATTTATCTTTGCTCACCATCGGAGTATACCGGTAAGATTCATCTGAATAAGCAAAGACGGTTCGTTCTATCGTGAAGTCATTGATCAAGGTTGCCTGTGTGGGCGCCGGGTATTTCAGCCGGTTTCATACCGAAGCCTGGC
The DNA here is from genome assembly GCA_045106195.1 of Granulosicoccus sp. Classification (GTDB taxonomy): domain Bacteria; phylum Pseudomonadota; class Gammaproteobacteria; order Granulosicoccales; family Granulosicoccaceae; genus Granulosicoccus. Next base: position 128,778 of record JBGCEH010000006.1, on the reverse strand, counting down.
AGAGGATCGCAGAAACCCGGTTATGCGGCGTTTGCGATGTCGATCACGAACGTGCTAAGGCTGTCGGCGCACCGGTATTCACGAATCTGGGAGAAATGCTTAGTGAGGTAGCACCGGATATCCTCGACATCATCACCCCTCCAGCCACGCATGTATCCGTTATCGAGCAAGCGATTGGGCAGGGCGTCGGGCTGATCATTTGCCAGAAGCCATTCTGCGAAAATTTCGCACAGGCGATGGCCATTACCGATAAAGCGGTGCAAGCCGAGGTTACTCTGCTCGTACATGAGAACTTCCGCTTTCAGCCGTGGTTTCGCCAAGCTCGCCAACAGCTGGACAAGCAAGTTCTCGGTAGCGTTCTGCAAGCCGTTTTTCGTTTGCGCACCGGCGATGGGCAGGGCCCTGATGCCTATCTTGATCGCCAGCCCTATTTTCAGACCATGAAACAACTTTTGATTCATGAAACAGGAGTCCACTATATCGATACCTTTTGCTATCTGTTTGGTGAGCCTACGGCCTTGTACGCTGATTTGCGTCAACTTAACCCCGCCATTGCCGGTGAAGATGCAGGTCTGGTCATCTTCGATTTCCCTGGGCAGATTCAAGCCGTTTTCGACGGCAACAGGCATCTTGACTTTGTGGCTGACGACACCCGGTTGACGTTTGGCGAGTTTGTTGTTGAAGGTACCAAAGCGACCATGACACTGTATGGCGATGGTCGCCTTGTTCTGCGAGAATTTGGCAGTCGGCAAGAGCGTACGCTTCTGGACGTACAACACAGGCAGGGTTTCGCCGGTGATAGCGTCTATGCCCTGAACCGTCACGTCGTGGATTATCTATTGCACGGTACACCACTTGAAAACACCGCACCGCAATATCTGCAGATTCTCAGGCTTGAAAAGCTGGTGTACGATTCCGCATCGCAAGGGTGCAAGCTTGCAGTGACGGCGTAACCAGCTTACTGTATCGGAACCTGTAAAGAAAAAATCGTCATGTATCAATTCAGTGAAAAATCGGTCGTGCTGCAAGAACGTTTGCAGAGCTTCATGGACCAGCACGTCTATCCTAACGAACATGTGCATACACAGCAGCTTAGGGAATCCAGCAATCGATTTGCGCCTTTGTCCATTGTCGAGTCGTTGAAAGTGAAGGCACGCGCTAGTGATTTATGGAATTTGTTCGTGCCCGAGGAGCACGCCGAGCATTCCCTTCACGGTGGCCTGGGTTTCTTCGACTATGCGCCACTGGCGGAAATCATGGGACGTGTGCAATGGTCTGCCGAGGTGTTCAATTGCAGTGCGCCTGATACAGGCAATATGGAAGTCTTCATGAATTTCGCCACCGAAGAACAAAAAAAGCAGTGGCTTGAACCTCTGCTGGCAGGACAGATAAGATCCTCCTATGCCATGACTGAACCCCAGGTGGCGTCAAGCGATGCCACCAATATTGAATTGCAGATAATCCGCAAGGATGATCATTGGCAACTTGATGGAAAGAAGTGGTTTATTACCGGGGCGATGAATGAGCGTACCAAGATCTTTATAGTCATGGGCAAGAGTGACCCGCAGAACGCTAACAGACACCTTCAGCAAACACAGGTTCTGGTACCCAAAGATACGCCGGGTGTAAGCATCATCAGATCATTGACAACGCTGGGCTATGACGATGCCCCGATCGGTCACGCAGAAGTCCATTTTTCCGGTGTGAAGGTACCGCTTGAGAACGTGTTGCTGGGTGAGGGCCGTGGGTTTGAGATTGCGCAAGCCCGTCTTGGACCAGGTCGAATGCATCATTGCATGAGGCTTGTCGGTGCTGCTCAGCGAGCGTTGGAAATCAGTTGCCAGCGTGTCGAACAACGCTCCACTTTCGGTCGAAAGCTCAGCCAGCATCAATCGGTACGTGAAGACATTTCGCGTATATTTTCAGAGATAGAAATGGCGCGCCTCTTACTACTGAAAACCTGCCACAAGATAGATACGCTCGGTGTCACTGAGTCCACTGACATGATCGCAGCTACCAAGACGACAATCCCCTTGTTGGTACAGAACGTACTTGATCGTTGTATGCAGATGCACGGTGCCGGAGGACTTACCACCGACTATTTCATGGCAGAAGCCTTCAACTATGCACGCTGGTGCCGGCAAGCTGATGGACCTGATCAGGTCCATCAGATGGCACTGGGAAAGAAAATTATTCAACGCTATTCGTGAGTTTCCCGTGACTGAATTTCAGCTTGACACAGATGCACTTACAGATTATCTGGCGCAAGTCATTGACGAATTCAAGGGGCCGGTAATCGCCACTAAATTCGGCAACGGCCAATCCAATCCAACCTACAAGCTGGAGGCGAAGGGTGGTGTTTATGTGTTACGCAGAAAGCCCTCTGGCCAGTTGCTGAAATCAGCACACGCAGTGGATCGTGAGTATCGTGTCATAACTGCCTTGCGTGATAGTCCTGTACCCGTCGCCAGAACCTATCACTTGTGCGAAGACGTCGCCATTATAGGCAGCATGTTCTACATAATGGAATACGTTGACGGCCGCGTGTTGTGGAATCCAGCGTTGCCGGAAATAGACAAGTCTCAGCGTCGAGCCTACTACGACGCCATGACAGACACGCTGGTCAGGCTTCACTCATTGGATATCGACAAGCATGGACTGAGTGACTATGGACGGCCGCAGGGATATATCGAAAGACAAATCAATCTGTGGACACGACAATACCGAGGTTCCGAAACGGAAACACTCAACGATATGGAGTATCTGATTGAGAATTTGCCGACAATTTGCCCTCCAGAAGAGGGTCGTATATCGCTTGTCCATGGAGACTATCGTCTGGACAACATGATGTTCCATCCGGAATTACCAAGCGTATCAGCGCTGGTTGACTGGGAGCTGTCTACACTGGGACATCCGTTCACCGATCTGGCATATCAGTGCATGCAGTTACGCATGCCTAATGATGGCTTGATGTCGGGCTTGGGGGGAATCGATCGTGATGAGGCAGGTTTACCTGAAGAACATGAGTACGTTGAAGCTTATTGCCAACGTATGCAGCTTGATGAAATTCCGCACTGGGATTTCTATCTTGGTCTAAGCTTCTTTCGATTTGCCGCTATCCTGCAGGGTGTAAAAAGACGTGCGCTTGAAGGTAATGCGTCCAGCGAGCATGCACTTGCAATGGGTGAGTTCGTTGCACCGCTGGCAAAGATGGGACGTGAGCAGATAGAAAGCGTGTAAGAATTGACGGCAAGGAGTGGCATCTCCCGTCGTGTATTGAAGGATCTGCCGAGCCCGACAGCGCCAAAGTTCAACTTATTACCATGCCCTTGGCCTGGTTCGTCAATTTAAGTTGCCTTTTCGAGTCTCTGATTTTCCTTTTTTGCTGGCAGCTATCGGGTATCTCCTTGATGTTATTCATGCAGTGCGAAATTCTGTAGCGGATCTGGATCACTAGCGATACAAGTTGTTACATAGTGTTGCGGGATTGAAAAAGGTTGAGGCACGAAAAACGATAGCATTCTCTCCAGCTAGCATTCAAAGACTGGCGATTAATCAGCTATTAAAGAGAATCCTGATGAAACAGATAGTAAATCACCGATGGTTTTTCTGGTCGATTCTGGCACTTCCCTCGATACCCATGATGCTATCAGTCAGTCAGGGGGGCGATCCGGGTAGTGTGCTTCATCCTTCCGGCGAGTTTGCGGCCAGATTCATGATTTTTGCCATGATGTTGTCACCGCTGTTGCTGTTGTGCAGGCGGATGAACTGGAAAACAGGTTGGGTGATGTGGTTGTTGAAGCGACGCCGTGCCTTGGGTGTTGCTGCATTCAGCTATGCTTTTATTCATACCATTTTCTATGTTCTGGATGTAAGGCTGCTACAGGATATGTTGGCTGAGTTCTGGTCTCTGGGCATCTGGACTGGATGGCTGGCGTTTGCCATTTTTATTCCGATGGCGCTGACCAGTAATCAGGCAAGCGTCGTGGTGTTGGGCAACAAATGGAAAATGCTGCAGAGAGGAATTTACCTTGCTGCAGTGCTGACATTGATCCACTGGGTCTTTGTGCATAACAACCCAGGGCCTGCGCTGGCGAATTTCGTACCGCTTGCACTGCTGGAAATTTATCGAGTTGTACATTTCATAAACGAACGTAAAGAAAAACTGGAGACGGCAAAAATATGAACAAGTTACTGACGGCGCCTTTGTTTTGTATCACCACTATTCTTCTAGCTGGGCAAACTCATGCAACAGGGCGAATGACGTGTGATTCAGGTGACAAGAGCAACTGGCAGAGTGAATCTGCATTGTTAGAGAAAATCACAGCGGATGGATGGGAAGTTCGTAAAATAAAAGAAGACGGTGGATGTTATGAGGTTTATGGCCGTGATCCACAGGATCGGCGAGTTGAGGCCTATTTCGATCCCTTGACTCTGGAGAATCTGCTGATTGCCCGTCGTGGTGAAATATTATACAAGAAGGAATAACAGGAGTTGAAACGATATTTTTTCATAGTATGGGTGCTGAGTTCTGCTTTACTTCAAATTGCGCACGCGCAGTTACTAGCGGAAGACTCACAGGGCGACCTTGAGCGGACCACCACTTTTGTTTTCGAGAATGATATTTTTACTGGGCAGGATAGCGGCTACACAAACGGGATAGCGCTGTTGTTCTCAAAAGGGCCGTTTCCAGCATTCACATCTGATGTTATACCTGCACCTATTGCGAGAGTCGTAAGGGATAGTTGGATTGCAAGAGCTGATGGACGGCAGAGGGGTGCTGTATACATATTTGCTCAGGGTATGCAGACACCTGAAGACATTACTGTTGAAACGCTGCAGAGAGATCAGCCTCCGTATGCTGGCGTTCTGTTGGGTAGTCTTTCGCTATATGCGTTCGATCAGCGTGTGGTAGATCAATTGACATTTACGCTAGGTGTAGTGGGGCCTTTATCGCTAGCTGAGCACTCACAAGTACTGATTCACACGCTTACCGGTTCGGATGAACCGGCAGGCTGGGATAATCAGTTGCAGAATGAAGTCGTATTTCAGGTAGAGGCTAGCCGTGGATATCGTATCGCCGCAGGGACTGTTGGTCGTGGTCCTGAAGTAGACCTGATTGCACTGGGCGGCCTTGCCGTGGGAACGCTTGCATCCCATGCATCGGCATCGCTTATTGCTCGGTTCGGATACGGTTTGGGATTGACATTTCCAGTTGCGTCACTGCTGCCAAACAGACAGACTAATGCCAACGTATTCGCAAAGAGCACCAGTTGGTATGGTTTTGTCGGAGCAGAGTCGTTGTTTGTTGCCAACGACATTCAGATTGATGGCAATACGTTTGAAGAAAGCCATTCAATTCCTCTGGATCATACCCGGGAGCGACTAAGCGCAGGTGTCAGTTTTTCAGTTGGCGAAGTGGGTCTGACTTTTCTGTATGCAGATGTACCCGGTAACTCGGATGAAGATCCTTTCGGCGCGATTAGCGTTACGTACAAGTACTGAACGGAAAATTCAAGCGCCGGGTGTTCCGGCGACCGAGAGTTTTCCAGTGACACCATAGTCCTCGATCAGAGAAGCAACAAATCCTGATGCAATTGCCGAAGTAACGAAGCTATCCAGATAGGTTGCAGCCTCCTGTTTGTCTGGTTTGCAGCCTATTGATTGCTGAACGGCTGTGAAGCTTTTGTCGAACAACACAGAGCCTGGCATGAGTTTCTGTTGTTCCAGGAGTTTTGGTCTGAGGCCCGCAAGTGCGTCCAGTTTTTTGTCACGGAAAAGTTCAAACGAGCCATCCAGTGATGGTGCACGTTGTAGCGTGGCATGTCTGAGATTGTCGCTTAACCACAAGTCATAGGCGGCACGCTCTTTCACGGCGATACGAACGCCGGGCTGGTCTACTTCGGCAAATGATGTAATACGGGAATGGGGTGGTACCAGATAGCTGGCCTGGATTTCGCAATACGCGGGACTGAATTTTATAATACGAGCGCGCGCCGGCTCTGCGGCGATGTTGGCAATGTCCCATTCATCATTGCTTGCTGCATCTGCAATGAGGCCGGGGCCTGGATAGCAGACGAATTTCGCCTCGACACCTAAATCTTCTGCAATGGCGCGCGCCATGGCAGGGGAGACCCCATCGGGTTCTCCATTTACACGGGTGGCGTTAACCAGCAGAAAATTACTCATGTTCAGTGCGACACGCAGGCTACCACTTGGCGCTAGTTGTTGCCGAATGGAAGCGTTCATAAGTCTACCGGTTGGACAAAAAACACACCAACGCTTACGGCAGTGACCTTCACTTGAGTACCTGCCTGTATAGGCTTGTCGGGAATATCCTGACTGGGTTCTACCCTCCATTGAATTCCGGAATACTTCTGTTGGGCATGTAAAGTTCTACTAATGTCGCCCCCCAGCACAAATGTGTGGCCGATGAGATCACTGCTGCGATCGTTGCCCAGCTCAGCGCCGCTTTGCAGTTTCTTAAGTGGGTACCATAGTGCGGCTGTGGCAATTGTGGTCGACACGGCAAAACAGGCTACACCGGCAATGAAATGAGCCGGAATAATACCGAACCATAACAATGCTCCGGTTAAAACAGCACCGATGCTGCCGAAAAGCAGAACCCCACTTCCAAGACCGAAGGCAATCAGTTCGATGGCCAGTAGCAAAAAGCCCAGCGCGAGCCAGAAGGCTGGCTGATTATTGAGAAAAATGTCCATCATCAGCTGTGACCCTGATTGAGCCCTGATGAATTCATCGCGGCAACTACTGCCATGCTTTGCGCAACCACGGAGGCGGCTTCTGATTTATCACTGTCCATGAGAACAATAGTTGATGCTTTCGCAATACTCTCTTTGGCTGTAATGGCCTTGGTGGCAAGATCCAGTTGAACCGCCTTTTGTCCTTCCTCTGTAGCGGCAGCCCGACCAACGGTTTCCAACGCTTCGGCTTGAGCCATTGCCACGGTCTTGATGGCCTCAGCTTCACCTTGCGCTTCCAGAATCTGTTGTTCTTTTTGTGCCTGGGCTTCCAGGACGACAGCTTGCTTCTGACCTTCAGCGACGTTGATGGCTGATTGTCGTTCACCTTCTGATTCAAGTACTGTTGCGCGTTTGTCGCGCTCCGCTTTCATCTGCCGTTCCATCGCTTCCAGCACGCTTTTGGGTGGGGTGATGTCCTTTATTTCATAGCGCAGGCAGGTAGTACCCCAAGCCTCGCCAGCTTCATTGATGGCAGCAACGATTGCTGAATTCAATACTTCGCGTTCCTCGAAAGTCTTGTCCAGCGACATTTTGCCGATCTCCGAACGCATGGTGGTCTGGGCAAGTTGGGTGACACCGAAGATGTAGTTGTCAATGCCGTAGCTGGACTTTTCAGGGTCGATGACTTTCAGGTATAGAACACCATCGACAGTTAACGTGATGTTGTCCCTGGTTATCGCTGACTGCGACGGGACATCCAGAGCCAGTTCCTTGAGAGACACTTGATAGGCGATGCGGTCAATGAAAGGCAATATGAACTTCAGACCCGCTGTCAAGGTGGTCCTGAACTTGCCGAAGCGTTCGACCACATACGCGGTGTTTTGCGGTACGAATTTGACCGATGAGTTGAGAATGAGCACCAGCACGATGGCGAGCCCAATCCAGAAGATGGATGCAGAATTTAGCAAAAAGTCCATAGTTGCCGATGTCTCTTGGTCGGAAATATTGTTGGAGTTGATCTACTACTAACAACTTATATGGTGGCTAAATCTAAAGAATTCAATAGCTTGCTTTTCCTCTTGAGGAGCCGGACTTAGTCAGACCCGGGGCAAGAATCCAGCGCTCAGATTGGCAGTATTCTTGAATTGTAAGCCCATACATTGTCCAGTTTAACGCCATGCCGACCCAGAGTGATGTAGCCAAGCTAGCGGGTGTATCGACCGCAACCGTTTCACGAGTTATCAATCGGCGCTGTGTGGTTACTGAAAAGGTGCGCAAGCGCGTTCAGGTGGCCGTTGACACGCTTCAGTATGTACCGCACGCAGGTGCACGCGCGCTGGCATTACAACGAAGTGGCACGCTTGGCGCAATCGTCCCGACCTTGAATAGTGCCATTTTTGCCGAAGGTATCAATGCGTTCGAACGTTACGCGCAGTCGAAAGGCTACACTTTCATCCTCGCGGTATCGCACAATGACAGGCAGCAGCACTTCGATCTTGTGATGCGAATGATAGAGCGGGGGGTTGATGGCTTGTTACTGGTCGGCAATGATCATGAAGCAGCTGTTTTCGATCGCCTCGAGAAAGCCGAGGTGCGGCACGTCTGCTCATGGGCCTACGATGAAATAGCGCGTGCGCCCAACATCGGATTTAACAATGCTCAGGCCATGCATGCTGTGGTTGATCATCTTGTCGAGCATGGACACAGAAAATTTGGCATGCTCGCGGGTCACAGCGTCGGGAACGATCGTGCGCGGCAGCGTGTTCGCGGTGTTGTAAGCAGGCTCAATCATCACGGCCTGGCATTGTCGCCGCGTTGTATTGTAGAGGTGGAGTACTCCATCAAAGATAGCCGCAAGGCCTTCTGGGAGCTGATTAACAACGATATGTCTGCCATCATTTGTGGTAACGATGTGATCGCGCAGGGTGCTGTGCTGGAGGCAGTGAGGATGGGGTTATCTATCCCCGGCGATATCTCTATTACCGGATTTGACGATCTGGAGTTGTCTGCCGAGATGCATCCAGCACTCACAAGCGTTCACGTTAACGCAAAGATTATGGGCGAACAAGCCGCCAATGCGCTTATCGATGCAGTTGAGAACAGCACGTGCGTCGATGGGTGCCAGCTTGAAACACGGCTTGTCATTCGTGAAACCAGTGGGCCGTGCCAAGTGCTCACGCAACGCGCTGGTGCTATTGAGAATAACTCTACAGCGGATAGTTCTACTGTAATGAATGCAGAAATGCTGCAATAGCATCTGCAACGACATCTGGACGTGTGTGATGTGGGGCATGACCAGCGCCCTCTATCTTCAACGTGTTCAGGTGACTAATCTGTTCTATGAGTCTGTCGTGATGATTCCATGCCGGCACCACATGATCTTCGCTTGCGGCAATCGACAAGAGTGGCAGTGAGATAGTTGGATAGCGTGAAGCCTGCGATACCAGATGGTCACGTAATTGGATACGATCGATCGAATTGTACCGAAATGTCCTTGGTCGCAATGAAAGCGTCAGGCCTGTATTTTCAATATAGTCTGGCGGTACGCTTTCTGGAGCGAATACACCTTCTATTGCACTTTCGAGAGAGAGTCTGCCCAACGGGGCAATGTATTGCCAGACAAACACATTACCGATAACAGGACGGGCGCTGAGTTCGACATGCCAATCACTGCCACCTTCCCAGGGATGGGTAGCGCCCGCAATCAGCACGCCGGCTTTCGCCTGGACTTGATCGTGTTCTGCCAGTAGAGCCGCCATAACGACCGAACCAGCCCACGAATGTCCCACGAATACTGGATTGTCAATATCCATCGTCTGAAGCGTATCCAAAATCATCTGAGCCTGTTGTGCAGGGTTAGATGCAAGGTGCGCCGGCCCTCTGTCGCTGTAGCCGTGACCGGGTCTATCGATGGACACCACACGCCATTGCCGAGCCAGTAGAGGATGTAGATTGGTGTCGAAGTCAAGAGCGCTGGTGCTGGCTCCGTGAATGAGTATGATTGTGAAATCTTCAGAGAGATTTGCATCCCCCGCATCTGTCATCGAGTCAATGACGTGCAGTCGATGGCCGCCTGCCTCTATCAGAGTGCCCTGCATAGGATGATCATTCACTGCCTGCATAGACAAAAGCTGTGTTAGCAGAATCAGGGCGAGGTTGAATGCCAGTGCGCCGAATAATACACGAATGAATAGCTTTTTCATGGAAGCATTATCCATGAAAAAGCAGTGTTTTATTCGGTTTGCCCGGACTCGTGTTTACCAGACTTGTGTAGCCCGGATGTTGCCTAGGCCTCGTTGGTTTGAATTGTATCCATCATCTGGACTGCGCGTTCAAACCACATTCTTGAAACGAGATTGTCTTTAGGCAGTTGAATGCCAAGAGTGTCGATACCCGTGTGACGTCTTTTAAGCTCGAGCAGGATATTGTTGGCAACCATCAGGTTTCCGATCTCGATTTGAGCGATGGCTTCGCTGTACAGAGACGTTTCGTAATAGCTGGTGTCGGGAAACATCTCGCGCAGTATCTGCATCGAGCGTAGGGCACTCTTAGGATCTTTTTGGTCGATAAGTTGTATATAGCCCTTCAGATAGTAGACATCGTCAGCCAGATAGCTGTCTGGATGCAAGGTTGAGAACTCGTCCAGTGTACGGATCGCCGCCACGTAATCCTGTTCGTCGCGCTGGGCCATGGCCTCGAGGTAAAGACCAAGATCTTCCCGACCGTCGTAAACTTGTGCCTCATCGATAATGGGTAAGCGTATGGCTGCGCGACGCTTGTTAATCGTTACTGGATCATTCTGTAGGTAGCTACTGTAGGCTTTTCGCGCGGAGCGAAAATCGCCGGCTGATTCAAGATCATTGGCCCTGTAGAAGGCTTGTTCGTTGACGTTCACTGATTCGTCGACCATCTGAATTGTGTCGTAGTCGATGATGAATTCGGCGGCGTTGTTACCCTCCGTTGTCGGCCTGAACACGACATTGACCGTTACCACTTCGGCAGGGTTCAGAACAATTTCACCAAGGACATCAACCGTAAATTGATCCGCATTCTCACCGATGATGGAAATGTTTTTCAATGGATAGATATCGGCACCCTGATTGGCGATACGTACGGCTAGCGAGGAGCTCGTACCCACTCGCTGATCAGAGTAATAGAGCTTTTCACCGGTGCTTTCGCCAAGTGCCTGGTCGCGATGAGTGACGGTGAGGTAAGTGCCGTTAATACCTTTTGAAGAGACTTCTGGCGTGCTGCCACCACCCGAACAGGCACCTATGAAAATTGCGCTGATGGATACGCTCATGCACGTACGAAGGTTCCATGAACTCATTGTATTCTTATCCACGTGATTGACATTACAGCTGCGGATGACGGTCAGGCCACCTTGCTGTTGTTGTCATTCTCCAGATCGATATCGGTTTTTGGACTGTAAGTATTGAAAAAGTCCAGAGCACTTCTACAACTGCTTAGCGCTGTATCGACATCCGCGTTCAGGGCTGACGAATTCGGTTGGCCGTTTAGCGAATCCACTTCTGCCATACTTTGCTTTGCAGCGGCTATCTGTTCACGAATACTGTGCATGGCGACAGTGAGCTCATTCGCTATTTCACCAAATTCATGTTTATCGCTGGCACGAAGCCGGACATCCAGTTCGCCATTGCCGACATCGCGCAGCGCTCGCTTGATGGCAAGAATGGGTCGTCCCAGTTTGCGAGTGATATATACTGCGAGAACCGTTGTGATCAGTACGTTGACGCCCAGCATTATCAGCATCCATTTGCCCAATACAGTGCTCATAGTAGGCAGCGCTTCGTTGACCATGGCGATATCTTCTGACACAAAAAGCAAGGGCGCCATACCTGATAACAAAGAGCCAAGCATCTGATGATAGAACACGCCCACCAATGCAGTGGTTATGCCCAGATAGAGCAAGGAAAGCAGGATTACGCGACGTATTTCACGGGCCTGAAACGTCTTGTCTCGAAACAGGGAAATCAGGAAGATGGAGTCGGACGAACGAGCCATGTCAAGCACCAGTACACTAGGTATGACAATTTGTCGGCGCCTTTTTCATTAACTTGATTAGGTGAAATACCAGACAATTGTCAGCGTGGCCAATACTTGTGCGCTGGTTCCCAAGATTCACACAGACATGAACAATGACCGCTGATCCACTGGAGTATGTTGACACAGGCACAGCGTTTTCGCTGGCGGGCGCCATCTACCTGATACTGGCAATCTGGGCCGGTTTTCATGTGATTTTGCATAAGCGTAATGAGGCCTCAGCATTCAGCTGGCTGGGAATCATCGTTCTTGCGCCTTTGATCGGTGCGGTGCTGTACTGGTTGTTTGGCATCAATCGGATACGCAGGCGCGCTCAGGCTGAGTTGCCGGACCATACAAGTGTCGCCACACAGCGTGATGAGCTACTGTGTGTTTGCATGGAGGCGTTGCCACTAAGCTGGCAGGAACGTATGAATTTTGGCGTGGGTGTGCACGAGGCACCCTACCTGGCAGGTAATGCACTAACGCCATTAATCAACGGCGATGAGGCCTACCCTCAGATGCTGACCGCTATCGAGCAGGCGAAAAATAGTGTGGTGCTGTCCAGCTACATTTTCGAGTTTGACGAAATAGGGCGGCAGTTCGTATCAGCGTTGGTGAATGCGCATCGGCGTGGGGTGATGGTTCGCGTAATGATAGATGGCCTGGGTGTCGGCTATGGTCTCAGTCTTGTCCGTGCTGACAGGGTATTGAGGAGTCAAGGAGTCAAGACTGCGCGGTTTCTTTCTGCGCTATCTACCAACGGTACTCGCTTCATCAACTTGCGTAATCACAGGAAAATCCTATCGGTGGATGGGCATGTTGCATTCGTAGGTGGGATGAACATTCGCGACAACAATCTTCTCAATGGCACGGCCGCGCACAAGACGCAGGATGTCCATTTCAAAGTGCACGGACCCGTGATTAATCAGATTAATCATGTTTTTGCCGCTGATTGGGAGTTTGCCAGTGAAGAGCACCTGGAACTGCCACGCTGGTGTGATGTGGGCGAGGTCTCGCCGGTTGCCAGTCGCGTGCTGCTTGACGGTCCAGACGACAATTTCCAGAAGCTCAAACTGACGATTCTTGGTGCCGTGCAGTCCGCAAAAAACCGTGTGTGTGTTGTATCTCCTTACTTTCTGCCCGATAAATCCATTACCAGTGCTTTGCAGTTGGCCGTGCTGCGTGGTGTCAAGGTCGATGTCTGCGTGCCGAAAAAAAACAATTTGCTGTTTGTCGGATGGGCCATGCAGGCCAATCAGGCAGAGTTGCTGGAAATGGGAGTTAACCTGTATGAGTCGCCCGATCCCTTCGATCATAGCAAACTCTTTGTCGTTGACGACAGCTGGTGTCTCGTGGGGTCCAGTAACTGGGATGCACGCAGTCTGGAGCTGAACTTCGAAATCAACCTTGAATGCTATGACACTGGATTCAACAGTGAGGTTACCGAAATCATCGATAAGAGGCTGGCGGATGCTGTCCAGATCTTGCATGCACCGGATCATCAATTTCTCGTTCGCGTACGTAACAACTTCTTCAGACTGTTTTCACCTTATTTGTAACTGTTTAATGACTACGGAAGTTTTAGCCAATCATGCTTAGAAACCGCTTCCTGCCACAGTGCTTCACGGCCGATGACGAGCTGCAGGTAATGGGGTGCTCGAAGGAGGTTTTTCTGGGTCCTGACATTCATTGCCTGTTGTGGAATATTCTCAAAGCCAAACGTAGCAACTGGGTGGACGACTTTGCCCAATTGACGGCAGACAGAGATGTGGTGATGTTGCAGGAGGCCGTGTTCAACGCACCTTCCGATCATCTGTTTCACGGCAGTGAGCGATTTGAATGGGTGATGGCCCGCAGTTTCAGGGATCCGATCAGTCTGGTAGAACATGGCGTAAAAACCGGCTCTATTTGCAAGGCAGTCGAGAGGCATTTTTACCTGTCACCTCACTCAGAACCGTTATTGCAGACCCAGAAGCTGTTATTGGCGACCGTCTATCCTCTGGCGTCCAGTGAGGAGCATTTGCTGGTGTTGAACATGCACGCCATCAACTTTGTCTCGGTGAGAAAGTATGTTGAACAACTTGATCAGCTGGGGGCAGCGTTGGCACTGCATGATGGCCCCGTGATTCTTGGAGGCGATTTCAACACGTGGAATCCTGCCCGACTTGCCCATTTCAAGGGGGTAGCATCAAACGCCGGCTTGCAGGAGGCTGCGATGGAACGTCAGAGTAAGCTTGCGCACATGAACCAGCATCTTGATCACTTGTTTTACCGGGGATTGCAGCTGGGTTCTGTGAAGTCGCTGAGTAATTACTCGTCTTCTGACCACGCGCCCATAGTGGCAACGTTCAAGCATGAGCCTCGCCAGGATGTTGCGATTTCCGTTGCCTAACTCTGGACGGTAGTGATAAGGAAGGTGACGAACAACACTACCGCACCCAGAAGCATGGATACATTAAGCCATTCCTTGGATGAGCCGTAGGGTCCGTGCTTGATCCAATGAACGGCTAACGGGAATAGCTTGGCAATAAAAAATATACAGAATAAGGCAATCGGGATTTTAATCCATAGATCACTCATTAGGGTTTCCTCTCACACAATCAAACCAGGTAAATCTGTGTTTTAAATCAGCTTAACGAAACCGGGCCGCATGTCGCGGCCCGGTGGGGAAAATCCAAACGCAGGTTTGTTCTTTCTCTAAGGCATACGACTTAGTCGTCTCCGCCCATGATTCCAAGCAACTGGAGAAGGTTGGTGAACAACAAGAAGATGTTGAGGAACATACTTACCGTTGCTCGGATGTAATTGGTTTCTCCACCGTTGACGATTCTACCTGTGTCGAACAGAATCATCGCACTCATAAGCAAAATCATGCCGCTGGAGATGCCAATGTGTAACATTGTAGACTGGGTGAAGAGGCTGACCAAAATCGCTCCGAGTATTACCACCATGCCGACAGCAACCATTCCTCCCAGGAAGTCAAAGCTTTTCCGGGTGGTCAGGACGTAGGCGCTCAGTGATAGAAAAATCACTCCGGTACCGCCCATCGCTGTTGCAATCAAACTCCCGCCGTTGGGCATGCCAGCATGATAATTTAGCATTGGGCCCAATCCAAAGCCCAGCATGCCGGTTACCAGGAATACGATTCCTACGCCAGAGGCCGAGTTTTCGAATTTCGGCAAGACGAGCCACAGGATTCCGATGGCACCAAACGTGGAAATCATGGCGACGAACGGCGGTGGCGCAACTGCCATGGAAACGACTGCCATGACACCACTGAACAGTAATGTTGCGGAAAGCAGTGCGTAAGTGTTCCGCAGCACGCGGTTGGTGGAGAGAACACCCTCCGATGTATGCGTAAACGCTTTTGTAGTTTGCATAACCTTAAAAACTCCTCATAAAGATTAAATGGCAGATTACCCTACCGGGCTACAACAATTTGATAACTATACCCTTTTTAGCGGAAATTCCAGCAATTGGATCAGTCGTATTTATCGCTGCAAAACAACGGAATAATGGAGTGAATAGTCCATTTGCTTCGGAAAAACAGAGTTATTACTGATTTTCAGACTTGAATGATAGTGACACATTTCGCTGCTTCAAGCTGGCCGATTTTATGCATAATCACACTTCGATTACCACATTATGTTCAGAATCTTGTACACTGCGCAGCGCTGGAGAGGTGGCAGAGTGGTCGAATGCGGCGGTCTTGAAAACCGTTGACTGTTAAAGGTCCGGGGGTTCGAATCCCTCCCTCTCCGCCAATTCCTGTGGGAAGGCTCTCCCAGACGTGTGTTCGCCGTCGTCTCGCCAGTACAAAGACGTCCACTTGAACGTTATGAAAATCCGTAAGAATTACCATACGCACACTCATCGCTGCAAACATGCTACTCAGGATGTGTCGCAGTATTGTACAGCTGCCATCGAGCAGGGGCTGACTGTTCTGGGCATTTCAGATCACACAGCGCTCCCTGACAACCGCTGGCCACATATCCGGATGGATATTGCAGAGCTTCCCGGATACATCCTTGCGGTAGACGAGGCAATCGAGAACTTCCCGGAACTGACGATTCTGAAAGCAGCTGAGTGCGAATATGCGGACGAGTACCACTCGTTCTTCGAAGATCAATTGCTTGGCGAGCACCGCTTTGATTATCTTATCGGGGCTGCACACTTTTTTCCGGTGGATGGGGAGTGGGTCGGCTCTTACGGTGGTGCTGACAGCAAGGCAACCTTACAGAGCTATGCTGACTACTTCATCAAGTCAATGGAATCAGGGCTGTTCGCGTTCATGGCCCATCCTGACCTTTTTGGCAACAGTTACCTGACTTGGGATAACAACACGGTTCATGCTTCCCGTGACATGCTCGCTGCTGCTGCCGAATTGCAGGTTCCACTGGAAATCAACGGCTACGGCCTACGCAAGCCCAAGATTGAAACCCCGTCCGGGACGCGTTGCATGTATCCCTGGTTACCTTTCTGGGAACTGGCTAGCGAGTACGATGTACGAGTCATTGTCAATTCCGATGCACATCGGCCTGAAGATGTCAGTAGTCATCTGCAACAGGCAGCAGATATAGGCGTGCGTTATGGTTTGCAATTTGCCGATCTCGGATATCTCGAAACATGACATGAGCGAATGGATCACTCAGAACCACGTCCGATGCTGTAATACCATTCTGCAAACCTCATATATTAGGCGCTATACTGGATGGGTGAAGACGGGAAAAATCATCCATGTTTTGCTAATCGCCTTGCTGTGTTACGGCCAGCTTGTTACCAGTATCCATGCCGTCGGACATTTCGAGACAGCTGTTGCCCAGGCGCCAGAGCATTCAGTCATCGACAGTGGACACCTATGCTTTCACAGCGTTGAGTCGGAAGCAGGACGCGCAGTGCACAGTCATGCACCTGCTACTGCAGATGCAGATTCTGAAAGTGACTGTTCGGTATATCACACGTACTTGAATCAGGGTAGTGTTTTAGCTGCGCCCGCTCACGACGTCATGGCTGTCTTACGCCAATCAACAGATTCTCTGTACGCTTTTACGTCCCCCGCTGGCGCGCCTGTACTGAATTTACCAATTCGTGCCCCCCCGATCGTCCCCTGACAGAACGTCTACAACGCAGCTGGGCACTTTGTGTGCAGCTCTATAGTTCTATATTTCTATCTCAGGGGTACTCCAAATGAGACTTATTTACGTTCTTGCCGTTGCGACGGCAGGTTTATCTACTTCTGTTGCAGCGCAATCACAACGTGATCTGGGTAGTCACGAACATGGTTCTGCATCGCTGAATATCGCATTGCTCGACGACTCGTTAATTCTTGAGTTGGAATCACCATGGAATAACCTGGTCGGTTTTGAACATCAGCCTCGAACTGATTCGCAACACGCAGTGGTTGATGAAGCTCTTGCACTGTTGAATCAACCGGGCGCGCTATTTGGCTTTCAGGGCACTGATTGTGTTGCAACCAATTCCGTCGTCGAAAACAGTCTTGAGCACGACGAGCACGACGAGCACGACGAGCACGACGAGCATGACGAGCATGACGAGCACGACGAGCACGACGAGCACGACGAGCACGACGAGCACGACGAGCACGACGAGCATGACGAGCATGACGAGCATGACGAGCAGGCGGAACATGATTCAGATGAACACGATCATGACGAAGAAAGTTCGCATTCCTCGGTGTTCGTTTCCTACAGTTTCGACTGTGATGATATCGCGCAACTGGAAACGATTGACGTTAAGCTACTGGAACTCTGGTCAGGGTTTGAAGAGCTGGATGTACAGTTAATCGGACCGAATGGACAAGGGGCAACAGAATTGAGCCCTCAGCAGCCTACTGTCGATATAAAGCAACTGCTGTGAATTTGCGACATTCATTTTTCGATGTTCACAACGCAATGATCAATGGTTAATCCTAGCGACAAGATCGTGCAACTGAGCGGGGTGAACTTCGGGTGGCCAGGCAATCCGACGCCTGTAATAAGCATTCCGGAGTTCACCATCGAACGCGGTGAGCGCGTGTTTTTACGTGGTCCTTCAGGTTCCGGCAAGACGACGCTGCTCAGTCTCATTGCCGCGGTGCTGGTGCCGCAGACAGGGAGTGTCATTGTTGACGGTACCGCACTCGATACACTTCGTGGTGGCCAACGCGATCAGTTCCGCGTCGATCGCATTGGGCTGGTGTTCCAGCAATTCAACTTGCTGCCCTTCCTGTCCGTTGGAGACAATATCAAGCTTCCTTGCCGCTTTTCCAGAAAACGGCGGTCGCAAGCGTCTCAGAACGGACTCGCTCTCAACGATGAGGTAAATCGCCTACTTACGGCTATGCAACTTTCACCGGCTGACATTAATGATCGGCCGGTAAACAGTCTGAGTGTTGGGCAGCAACAGCGTGTGGCGGTGGCACGAGCGTTGATTGGCCGCCCTCCGCTCATTATTGCCGATGAGCCAACCTCGGCACTTGATAGCGAAACACGGCAGGCGTTTCTCGACTTGTTGTTTGCTGAGGTCGAGGCTGCCGGATGTACACTTTTGTTTGTCAGTCACGATATGTCGCTGGCGGCAGTATTTGATCGCTGTGTGGATTTGCGTGAAATCAATAGTGCAGACCATGGGCGAGTTTCGCAGGGGGAGTTGCCATGATCAGCATTGCCTGGAAGAGTATCTGCAATCGCTGGCCTACTGCACTATTGGCGGTACTGGCCATCGCTATGAGCGTGGCCCTGATTTTGACGGTTGAGAAAACAAGACGTGATGCACGCGATAGCTTTACCCAGACGGTGTCAGGTACGGATCTGATTGTTGGTGCCCGAAGTGGGGCAGTACAACTCTTGTTGTACTCGGTCTTCAGAATCGGCAATGCAACCAACAACATTAGCTGGGAAAGCGTACAAGATATTCGCCAGCGTTCTGCTGTGGATTGGCTTATACCGTTGTCTTTAGGTGATTCACACGCAGGCTTTCGTGTGCTGGGTACCAATCATGACTACTTCAAGCATTATCGTTATGGCGATAAACAGTCTCTGGAATTTTCGCGCGGTCGGCAATTTGACGATGTTTTCGATGCCGTTCTCGGTAGCGAGGTGGCGGCGCAGCTGAAGTACAGTATTGGTGAAGATATTATCGTGGCGCACGGTACCGGCAATGTGGCTTTAGTTGAACATGATCAACAGCCGTTTAAGGTGAGTGGAATATTGAGGCCCACGGGTACTCCTGTGGACCGGGCTATACACGTTAGTTTGCAAGGCATTGAAGCGATGCATATGGATTGGCAAAATGGCGCGGCCGTGAAAGGTCAGAGTACCGATGCCGATACTATCCGTACCATGGAACTTGAGCCCAAGGCGGTAACCGCGTTACTGGTAGGTCTTGAATCCAGGGCTGCCGTCTTTCGCGAACAGCGGGCTATCAATACCTATCGTGAAGAGCCGTTACTCGCCATATTACCGGGAGTTGCCTTGCAGGAGTTATGGAGCCTTGTCAGCGTCGCCGAACTGGCATTACTTATCGTTTCCGGGTGCGTGGTGTTTGCGGGTCTGGTTAATCTGATTTCTGTTCTGCTCGCAGGACTATCCGAACGCCGTCGGGAAATGGCGGTGCTCCGTTCAACCGGTGCACGACCTGCCCATGTGTTCCTGTTATTGTGCATAGAATCAACAGTGTTGACGTTGGGGGGAATTATTGCCGGAGTACTACTGCACTATGTGCTGACAGGCCTAGGGTCAGTGTTCCTGCAGAAGGAATTCGGATTGTCTATCAAGTTGGCATTACCCAGCAGTACGGATCTGAAGATATTGTTTGCGATTGCTCTGGCAGGACTTGTGGCAGGCACCGTACCAGCCTTGCAGGCATATCGAAAATCACTCACAGATGGCCTTTCACAAAGGCTTTAACGACGATTTGCAGGAGTCTGAACAATGAATAGTCGTAACGCATTGGTAACCGGCATTACCCTGTTTTCCTTGCTGTTTCTCACCACAGCTCTGTATGCATGGTGGCCGTTCTCCAGCGACAAAGAAGCAGAACAGGCAGAACTTCTCGAGGTCTGGTGGGAAGACCTGATACCGGATGACTTTGTACAACCCGAAAATCCATTTATCACAATGTCGCAAGAGGCTATCGACAAGCTTATGGACGGTAGCGATGAATCGAATGCAGAGTTGGCACGACTCGAAGCTGAATTCAATATAGCGCCGGTGGTAACTGAGCTCGATGGTAAAAGAGTTAAAATCCCTGCTTACGTCACACCGCTGGAATTCAATGGTGAGTCGCGCATGAAAGAATTTCTGCTGGTGCCTTATGTGGGTGCGTGTATTCATACACCTCCACCGCCTGCCAATCAGATTGTGCATGCCACATCCACTGATCCGGTAGAGATTCCCGATATTTACGATGCAGTCTGGGCGATTGGTACTATCCGAACGAAAACGGTAAAAAGCGAGCTTGCGGAATCTGGCTATCAACTTGAGGTGGAAGAGATCATGCCGTACACCGGGCCGTGAGCGTATTTCACGTCACGAACTACCTGCTTTGAAGAAACTCCAATCACACCGTATTGAATTTGTGGGATGTTCAACAGGCGTGGCGTGACGGCTGTTCTCGACAATGGCTATTTTTGTGTCTGGTGGCAATTCAACGAAGAATGATGCTGGTAATGAATGAAGATAGCATCAACACGTACGTTGCCGATAATAGCGTTACTGAATAATCGCGTTCTCCCACGCATTAACAAAAATCTGACGCTTCATTGTATCCAGAAAAATCATCAAACCAGGGTCCAACGCAATAACGGATCCTTGTGATGCTGCGTCTCCAGCTTTCAGAGCGGGTAGGGGATCATCTGTCTTTTCAGTGTCTGACCATCGCGAAGACGTTAAAAACTGAAGAAACGAAGTAGCAGCATCAGGATTCATACTTTCCGCAGACACCAGAGCTGTTCTCATCATCGTCGTTGGAAAGTCAGAGGGGAGTACCACCTCGATTTTATCGGCCAGGTCGTCGCGGGCGATGGCGTAGCTGCCCAGTACATTGTAGGAAATCGCAATCCTGCCATCTGCCAGATCTTCGATCATGTCTCCCGAGCAGCAATACAGGTGAGCGTCCAGCCCACCCATGATTTCCATCAGTCGCCAATAGGTTTCTGAACTTCTTGAATCTTGAGTTGCCAGTAAATATCCTAGTCCTGACTGGCGCACATCATAGGTGCCGATTCGGCCTCTGAATATGTCCGGATTTGCGCGCAGGACCTCGATCATCTCCTGCCTGGATTGAGGTACAGGCAAAATGCCGAACGCCTCGCGATTGACAACGATGGCGGCAGGTTCCAGGGTGAAGCCGAAAACGCTTTGGCGCCATTGTGCCCAATCGGGATGAGTCAAGTTAGCGATCTGAAGCGCATAACCGTCGTTGGCTAGCTTGAGCTGCAAGTCCATTGCACTTGAAACAACGACATCAAACTTATCAGGGGATTGGCGAAACGTATCGTATATGTCCGAGGAGCCTGCAACCAGATATTCGACATTCAAATCGGGATAATCGACAAGGAAACTATCGATGATGGGAGCAAACACGGAGGTGTCTGTGCTGGATATGACGCGCAATGTCTGGCCACCAGATGTGCCGTTGAACATGCGTTGTTCTTCCCATGCAAGTGCGTTGGCATTGAGTGAGAACAGAGCCTCAACTGCAAGAAAAATTACAAGGAAAAAATAACGCATGCTCCCCCCTGTTTACCATTACTGATGCAGAGATTACCTTCATGAGCGACAGCTACATCCTGGGCTATGGTTAGTCCGAGGCCGGAGCCGATGGTGCCACTGGAATTGCTGCCGCGGGCAAAGCGATGGGTAAGCTTCTCTATTTCATCAAGAGGAAAGCCGCTTCCTTCATCTCTGACTTCTATACCGGGACTTGGGCTCGATGTCACTGTGATACTGATAGTGCTTTCGATTGGCGAGTATTTCAGCGCGTTGTCAATGATATTGCGCACGGCATTTTGTATGAGTATGGGATCGCCGGAGACCATGACGCAAGGCTCTGTATCAAGCTGTAACTCAACATCCTTCATCTCGGCAAGGGGTTTGAGTCGTTGCACAATTTCGCGCACTATCTCGGTCAGATCAATTTTGTGATATTCAAGCTGATTGGCTCTGAACGTAATCATGGCGTGGTCCAGTAGCTGAGTAGCTGCACGCGAGCTTTCGTCGATGGCGCGAATCATTGATCTTACGGCTTGTCGGTTTTCTTCCTTGTCTACGCGTTGCAGGGTCGTCTCTGCATACGATCGTACGGTTGATAAAGGCGTTCTTACACGGTGAGCCGCTTCTGCAATAAACTCTTCCGATTGGCTGAACGATCGTTCAAGGCGTGTCATCAAGTGATTGAATGATGAGACCAATGGCACCATTTCCAGCGGCACTGGTTGTGCGACCGGGCTGAGATCCTGTGGGCCACGCCGAGCTACCGAACCGGCCAGTCTTTTCAGCGGTTTGATTGTTGAAGACGTTACCCATACCGATAATAAGACGGCTACCGAAAAGAAACCGGCGCCGTAGACCGCGGCATTTCTGGATATTCTGCTTAAAATGCCAGACAGACTATCTTGTGTCTGTGCAATGGTTGCGGTGATTTGTGTTCGCATGCCGGCGCCGATGAGCGTGCGTGATGCGATGATCTGGCGAACCGGTACATCGTTATAGTGTGCTGAGATAAAGACCTCGCCAGAATCAAATTTTATATCGTGTAAAGCCATCCCCTCATAGCCAGAAAGCAGCGTATCGTCCTGGAATATCGCATAGAAGACTCGATCGTCTGTTCCAGTGGATAGCATTGAAAAGGAGGCATAAGGAATATCCATTTCAACGATGCCGTTGCGGATGATTGCTGTGTCCAGCATGGACGTCACTGACGCCCTGAGGATGCTGTCCTGACTTTGCTGTGCAATCTGAGTAGCGTAGTCTCTCACCACAAAGTAAACAAGAAGGGTTAAAACTGCCACACCACCGATCAGTGTTACCGCCAGTCGGTTGCCCAGAGATCCTGATACTTGTATTGCCGTTGCCTGATCTGAGTCACTCATGGTCGAGGCGATAGCCCATTCCTCGTAAGGTGGTGATCGTAACGCTGGCAGATTCAAGGTGCTTGCGCAGGCGTCCAATGTAAACTTCGATCGCGTTGTCCGAGACATCGTCGTCATAGGAGAACAGACGGTCAACCAGTTTTTGCTTGGAAAAAACCTGGCCCGGGGAGTTGATCAGGACCTCCAGAAGCCGTAATTCGCGGTTGCGTAACGTCAGGACATTGCCTGCCACGGACAAGTGGCCCGCAACAGGGTCAAATTCAATATTTCCAACACGTAGTATGGTTTCTGTCGATCCGGATTTGCGCCGTAATACCGCGCGGCAGCGAGCCTGCAACTCTGCGTGATCGAATGGTTTGGTCACGTAATCGTCTGCGCCCAGATCCAGCATGCTGATTCTGTCGGAAACCTGCGAGCGCGCTGTCAGCACGATAATCGGGGTGTCCTTCTGGAGCGCGCGATGGTGCTCCAGAAATTCCCGGCCGTCTCCATCGGGCAGCATGATGTCAAGCAGGATCAGGTCGTAGTCGACAATATCGGAAAAGCGGATGGCATCGGCCAGGCTGATCGCGTGATCAATGACATGGCCATCGAGCCGCATGCGCGCCGAGATAGCGTTTGCCAGTTCTTGATTGTCTTCGATGAGTAGGAATTTCATGGTTGGCTGCAGCGTGACAGGTTGTTGTCAGGTTTGCGTGCTGAAATGCGAGGCTGTCCTGTAAGCAGGATAATTATCCATGAGGAGAAAGTCATAATGAAATTTAATACCACACGCCGCACTCTGCTGGCATCCGCTGTTCTCGCCCTTGGGATCTGTACCCCTGCATTTGCCCAGGATGGTGCTGTGATCGACAAAATTCACTTTCTGGTCCCTGGCGGTGCTGGTGGTGGCTGGGATGGTACGGCACGAGGTACTGGTGAGGCACTTACTGCTGCAGGCCTTGTGGGTACGGCTTCTTACGAAAACATGTCTGGTGGCGGCGGCGGCAAGGCTATTGGTTATCTGATTGAAAATGCCGATAGCAACCAAGATACACTGATGGTGAACTCGACGCCTATCGTTATCCGATCCCTCACCGGCGTATTCCCGCAAAGTTTTCGTGACCTGACGCTGGTTGCGGGCACCATTGGCGACTATGCTGCCATTGTGGTTTCCAAAGACAGTCCTATAAGCTCCATGGCTGATCTTATTGCTGCTTTCGATGCCGACCCGAGTGCTACGGCAATCGGTGGTGGCTCTGTTCCTGGCGGCATGGATCATCTGGTCGCAGCCATGGTCATGGAAGCTGCAGGCAAAGATGCTCTGGGTGTCAAGTACATCCCTTACGATGCGGGCGGCAAGGCTATGGCAGCTTTGCTGTCAGGTGAAATCGCTGCCCTGTCCACGGGCTTTTCTGAGGCTGTTGATCTTGCCGACGCCGGCGAGGTGAAGATCATTGGCGTAACGTCCGATGAGCGAGTGGATGCTGCCTCTGATGCCCAGACCATGAAGGAGCAGGGCATCGAAACCTCATTCGTTAACTGGCGTGGATTCTTTGGTGCTCCGGGCCTGCCTGAAGAAAAGGTTGCCATGTATCAGGACGTCATTGAGAAAATGTACGATACAGAAGAGTGGGAAGAGGTCCGTGCACGTAATGGCTGGGTCAACATCCATAATTCTGGTGATGACTTCAGAACCTTCCTGGAAGAACAGGAAGCGGCCATGGGTGATTTGATGAAGAAGCTCGGTTTTCTGTAAAGCGGCACTATCATTTGTTTGTCCGGTTCCAGATGTGGAGACGGCGGTGTAAAAGCCGCTGTCTCTTTTTTTGCTGTAATGGGGATTTAGCATGGCACTTGATCGTTGGATCGCACTTGTTTTACTGGGTATTTGCCTTGTGTACGGCTATACCGCCTGGTTCACGATGGACGATGCGCTTGCGCCGTTCATGCGTCGCAATCCCATCTGGCCGAGTACATTCCCCAAGATCCTCTCTATCCTCGGTATTATCGCTTCAACCGTTATCCTGTTAGGTCTGGAAAAAGGCGAGCAGGCTATCGGTGATATCGACTATCGCCGTCTCACCGACTACAAACTGGGTCAGGCAATAGCGTTACTGGGGCTCATGATTGCGTATGCACTTTGTCTGCGTCCACTGGGATTCATTTTTTCTACCGCAGCTTTCCTGATCATTGGATCTGCCCTGCTGGGTGAGCGCAAATGGCATGTGATGATCCCTGTGTCAGCTATTGCAACTCTGCTTGTCTGGTATCTGGTGCAGGAGGTGCTAGGGATCTATCTTCGTCCTTTTCCCGGTTTTCTGGTGAATCAATGAATTTCCTGACGATGGAAATCAGCCCCCTGACGACGGAGAAGCCGCATGCTTGAAGGACTATTGGTTGGCCTGCAAACGGCCTTTTCCATACAGAATTTAATGATGGTTATCGGTGGCTGTCTGATCGGGACATTCGTTGGCATGTTGCCCGGATTAGGGCCCATGTCCATCATTGCCATCATGATTCCGGTCGCTATCTCCATGGGAGATCCTTCAGCTGCGTTGATCTTGCTGGCAGGTGTGTATTACGGCGCGATATTCGGCGGATCAACGTCCTCCATCCTGCTAAATGCACCGGGTGTTGCCGGTACGGTGGCCAGCAGCTTCGATGGCTACCCCATGGCGCAGCAAGGCAAGGCGGGTAAGGCGCTGACGATAGCTGCTATTGCCAGCTTTTGTGGTGGAACCATCGGCGCTCTGTTACTCATGATTTTCGCTCCGGCATTGTCATCTGTTGCGCTGCTTTTTCATTCGGCAGAGTACTTCGCTCTGATGGTGGTCGGCTTGTCGGCTATTGCTGCATTTGCCGGTAGCGGGCAGGTGGCTAAGGCCTTGATGATGACCGTTATGGGGCTGATACTGGCGACGGTCGGTGAGGGTGCACTGTTCAATATGCCTCGTTTTACCATGGGGTTGATGGACCTGCAATCCGGGTTCGGATTCATCACCCTGGCAATGGCAATGTTTGCGTTGCCTGAGGCTTTGTATCTTGTGCTGAAGCCCAGTCGAGCGAACAGTCAAGGTGGTGGCGAGATCAAGGAACTGCGCATTACCAAAGCAGAAGCCAAATCCATCGCGCCGGTTATCGGTCGACAGTCCTTACAGGGATTTTTTATCGGCGTATTGCCGGGTGCTGGTGCCACTATTGCCAGTTTTCTGGGCTACGCTGTTGAGCGTAATATAGCCACCAAAGAAGAGCAGGAGCAGTTTGGTAAAGGATCTATCAAAGGTCTTGCTGCGCCTGAATCTGCCAATAATGCGGCCTGCACCGGTTCGTTTGTACCGCTCCTGACCTTGGGTATTCCAGGCTCCGGTACCACTGCGATATTGCTTGGAGCATTGATTGCGCTAAATGTTACGCCGGGGCCACGCTTGATGATTGATGAGCCGCAGATATTCTGGGCGGTGATAATTTCAATGTACATCGGCAATCTGGTACTGCTGGTTCTGAATTTGCCGCTGATACCATACATAGCCAAGGTGCTTTCCGTGCCAAGAGCTTACCTGATTCCGTTTATTCTGTTTTTCACCCTCATGGGGGCCTATATTGGACAGAACAACGCAACCGAATTGTTATTGCTAGTGGCTTTTGGTATTTGCGCAACGGCGTTGAAATTTGCCAATTACCCTTTAGCACCACTGCTTATCGGATTTATTCTTGGCGGTATGCTCGAGAACAATTTTTCAAGATCCATGCAACTCTACGATGGCATCTCATTTATCTGGGAACGACCGATGACGCTTGGGTTACTGGTCATAGCCGTCATACTGATAATTCTGCCAAGTTATCGCGCCCGACGTGCACGTCGGGCAGGTGTTGCAGATGGTGACTAGTGCATGCGCAGCATGCTCGCAGCTGGCAGACTGAATATGTCCGCGTTGTTGGTCGGGCGGCCTCGTTAACGAATAGGAGGTGCGTATATCAGTCCGCCATCGCTCCATAGTGCATTGATCCTGCGAGGCAGGCCAATGGGAGTATCCGGTCCTATGTGACGGTCGTACACCTCTCCATAATTTCCTACCTGGCGGATTATGCGGGAACACCATTGAGGATCCAGTCCCAGTTGTATTCCGGTATCTCCTTCAGCGCCAATCAGACGGCGTATTGCCGGCGTAGCACCGATACCGGCTTCATCGATATTGCGACTGTTGACACCAAGCTCCTCCGCATTAATCATGCAGTTGAGTGACCAGCGTACGACATTCGCCCATTCACTGTCATTCAGTGGCACTACGGGTCCCAGCGGTTCTTTCGAGATAACCTCCGGCATGATGATATGTGCCTCGGCGTCTTCAAATGCACTGCGCTGTGCGGCTAGTCCGGAACGATCAGTTGTGAAGGCCTTGCAGGCACCACCGATATAGCCACTTATCGCATCAACTTCATCATCGTAGTAAACCGGCCTGTACCGCATGTCGCTCACCGAGAAGAAGTCGGCTGCATTGAGTTCAGAGGTTGTATTCCGGGTAACGCAGACAGGTTGATTATCGAGTTCGAGTGCACTGCGATATCCTGAGCTTTTCGGAGCCATGAAGCCTTGGCCGTCATAGAAATTGACGCCCGCAAATTCACCAAAAAGCGCGTTTCTTTCCAGTGTCCAGGTGGTATTGCGTGACAGGATATCTATCTGGCCATTTTGCACGGCAAGGAGTCGGTCAGTTGAAGACAGCGGAAACATGTCAACAGCTTCGCTGTCATTGAACAGTGCGCTGGCCACAGCTCTGCATATGTCGACGTCGAAGCCTGTGTATTCGCCCAGATTGTTCTGGCGCGCAAACCCCGCCAGATTCGAGTGAACACCGCAGCGGATCGCACCTCGCGCCTTGACATCATCTAATGTGCCAGCCCGTCCGTTTGCAACGGTAGCAACAAAAACCACGCACACCAACAGACTGAGAACAAGCGTTTGTTTTAACGGCTTCATAGTATTCCAGATGGCAGCGATCTAACGAATGGGTGGGGCGTAAATCAAGCCGCCGTTGGTCCACAGCGCATTGAGTCCACGGGGCAGCCCAATAGGTGTATCCGGCCCTATGTGCCGGCTATAGACCTCACCGTAGTTGCCTACTTGCCGAATCACGCGCGTGCACCATTGAAGGTCGAGGCCCATGTGATTTCCGGTTTCGCCTTCGACACCGATCAGTCGACGGATTGCCGGGGTTGAGGCAGTACTTTCATCGTCCACATTGAGGCTTGTGACACCCAGCTCTTCTGCGTTAATCATGCAGTTCATCGACCAGCGGACCACGTTAGTCCATTCGCTGTCGTTGGGTGGCAGCAGAGGGCCCAGGGGTTCCTTGGAAATGACCTCTGGCAAGATGACATGCGCATCGGGTTCGTCAAATTCGCTGCGCTGCGCCGCCAGTCCTGAACGATCGGTGGTAAAGGCCTGGCAATCGCCTGCTATATAGCCGTCGGCAGCCTCCTTTTCATCGTCGTAAAATACAGGTTTATAGCTCATTTTACTGACTGAAAAGTAGTCAGCAGCATTGAGTTCGGTTGTTGTGTTCCGGGTGACGCAGATTGGCTTGTTGTCCAGCTCTAGCGCGCTTTGCACGCCTGAGCGCTTTGGCACCATAAATCCCTGGCCGTCATAAAAATTGACGCCGGCAAAATCACCGTAGAGAGCGTTTCTTTCCAGCGTCCATGTGGTGACCCGTGAAAGGATATCAATACGACCATCGACCAGGGCGTTAAAACGCTCTGTCGATGAGACCGGTATCATTTCGACAGCTTCGCTGTCATTGAACACGGCACTTGCCACGGCTCTACAAAGGTCAACCGTGAAGCCCTTGTACTCACCCAGACTGTTCGCACGAGCAAACCCCGGTAGATCTTCGCTAACACCGCAACGAATAGCGCCTCGCTCTTTGACAGCCGTCATGGTGGATGCATGAACACTGATCGAGGCAAGTCCCAGTAAAGTACCGACGGCAAGCCCGACAATGCGTTTTTGCGACCCCGATTTCATAGTGATTTGGGCCGGTAGTGCACAAGTTCTACGGGGGTCGGCGAATCATCAGAAGCATGCCGGTAGCTGGCTCGTGCGCAAGGAGCTATGTAGGTTGACTCTGGTGGGATTCCGAATCCGAGCAGTTCCTGTTCGACGCGTATGGCGCGATTCATGGAGAGGTTGTTGGTACCGTCTGCGTCCAGACAAGCCTTGATCAGCATGATGTCGTCGTCGCTGAACTCGCGTACCAGCAAGCGAACGGCCTGCTTGTTGGCTTCGCCCATAAGCAGTGTTTCATTGTTATCAAAGATAAGCACTGTACGCCGGTGCTTGTTAAAACGTGGAAGCGGCGGAATTTCCCGTTTTGCCTGTATTTCGAAAAAATGCTGGCGCGCACGTTCGAACACCTCGTTCTGCGATGTGCGCTTGTCAGCTGGCAGCTCATCATAATCACGTACGTCGATCGTTTTTACCGCCAGATCGGGGTCGGGCTCACCCTCGAGTTGCACGCCACTGATAAAGGTATCTCCACGTCCACCCTGCTCAACGAATATGGAGTCGGACAGTTGGATATCTGCAATGGATTCGGTACCGTCAATGGTTAACAGAGACGAGGGATAGATGAGATTGCCTTCCTGGACGCTGTATTCGCGGCGCAGGCTGATCTTGCCAACCGATAACTGATAATCGGTGACAAGCCCGGACTCGGTTTCAGACAAGCGCTTGCTATAGGAGACGTAGTTTTGCCCTTGGTCGGCCGTCACTCTCTGCAAACCGAAGCCTGCGTCTTCCAGCGCGCGTACGATAGCATTCCCGTATGCAGTCTGAGGGTCATTGAACTGCAGGGTGAGGGTACCTGATTGCATCTGAGGTATCTGCACCAGGGTTGAAATCATGTTGGTAGCAATCAGTTGCAAGTGAGCACGTTCGGATGCGCTGATGGTTCCAAGCACCTTCTGATTACCACCGATGCGTGGAGTGATAGCATCCGTGTCGACGCCGAAGGCGCCGTCGATGGGTTGTGTTGAACAAGCGCCCAGCAAGACCATATAAAGCATCAGGCCGAGGCTGCGAGCATGGTTTTGCGATAAAAGCGGAGAGCGAACGTTCATCATGATATTTTCCGCCAAAGTTCAAGCACGACTCCACGGCTAGGGAATCGGTTGCGTGCTGATACCGGTGCCCAGCAACCCTCATCGAGAATTCTGTCGCGGGCAATGCCTTGCGACAACAGCGCTTGTGTGACGCGTTCAGCCCGGCCAAGGGCAAGGCCTTCATTACCAATGTCAAGCGCTGTCGGGCCGTTGCTACAACCGACCAGACTGATCAAATCGTCCGGACCAAATCGCTCTTGTACAAACTGCTCTATTAGTGATTTGTTCGTGTTGCCGAGGATCATGGAGTCATTGCCAAACACCACGATCTGGCGTTCAATCTGTTCATAATTATCGAGAATCGAGCTGAAGTTGGATTGGTCTGAATAGAACAGATTGTTGACTTCGATCCGGCTTGAATTCAGTGCCTGCAGGCTGGCAGATTGCACCGACTGGCTGGCGATGTTGTCTACTATTTCGTTGGTAATCAATGAAATAATCGGCGGTACTTGTTCATTCAGATTCAAGGAGGCTTCGTAGACTGCCCGCGAGTGGCTCGCGTCGGTGACCCTGAAGCTTGCGTCTGGCTCATCCGGAACGTCCACTGCAGCGCGCGTTCCGGAAAGGCGGAAAGGACTTGCGGGTGTAATGGTGTTGGCGCTTGGCGAGCGGTAATCGCGGCCGATATCTACAGCACCGATCGATGAATTGAAGCGGATAAGCAGCTCGCCGTCATCGTTGGTTTCCCTGATGCTGGACAGGGATAGAAAATTGGACCCCTGATCGGCACTGACTCGCTGGATTCCATAGCCGGCTCTGGCGAACTCTTCGATGAAGTGTGCCAGTAGAGGATCGTTATCGTTTCTGCTCACTTGCAGCGTCGTATTGAAAGGGTTGTAGATCTGTCGAGCGGTGCGGATGACGTCTGCAGCAATGGCTCGATCCACTGCTGATACTGATGCAGCTTGCGGTATGGCAGCATTGGTGTCGTGGGTCAGACGTATCGTCTGGCAGGCGCTGAGCAAGAGCGCGCTTGCAACGTACATCAGCGGTAGCCAGAGCTTGATGGAGCGTTCGGGGCACGGCGGCCGTGGAAGGTTCGAAGCTTCAGGTATCCCGGGCTTGCAGGACTCTACGGTAATCATCTTAAAAACAGACTCCAGATCATCAGGAATTGACCAGCGCCGATATCTTTATCGAGCCGGCGCGAATTCACTACAAAAGATACCACTCGTGTGGATTCAACTCGACGCGCATCCATGCAATCGTTTACTGGTACTGCCTTCCCGGATACTGCCTTTCCAGACATGTTCTGGCCAGCCTGATTGTTGCCGGGAGGGTCCAGTTCCGTGAACAACAGCACTGAAGCCCATCAGTAATAGGTTGTATGCTACTCATACTGCATGGGCGGGTTTCATACTCTGGGCGAGGATAGCCCAAGGCTTGCTCATATTACGTTCAAAGGACTTGAATATGCTCATAAGGCTTCCAGCGTTGCTAACTCTCCTTTCAGTCTTACTCCCTGGCGGCTGCGCAGTTGTCAAGGACGGTGGTATTTCACCGGAGCTCGTTCGGACATTCGCGGCACCTCAGGATCTGATTGCACGTGATTTCGTCAGTGCAATCAGGCAAATAGAGAGTTTACCGCCTGCCGAGACTACTGTCGATATGCAGCTAGCGTATAGGGGAGATGACTTTACGATGGTCATGTTCGATGCGCTAAGTCAGGCCGGATACGGCGTGCGATGGATCGACAACGAAGACTCGCCGTCCTTGTTCCGTTATCGCCTGATTGCTCAGGACGCTGCTGCGGCAGCCCGTCGTGATACGTACGAACTGGCGTTGGGACAAATAGAGATGCGTCGCGATTACGTGACTGATGGTGTCCGTATCCGGCCGGTCACACCACTTCTGGTGCGAGGCACTGATGCCCGTGGTATTTCCCTCAACGACAGCCACTTCAATACGGAAAATGCAGGGATCAATCCAAAGGCTCACGCCGTGCAGACGCCTTCCACCCGAAGTATTCCCCAGGATGCCAGCCCACTTGATCCCATCGTTGGTAGTGCCGGTTCTGTCAGGCCAGTCTCGTTTCCACTTGTGAGCTTGCCGAGTGCCAAAAACGTTTTTGAACTTGGTTCGTCGAATTTTGCCGACACGATTGCGGCTCGCGCTTTGGTCGCAGAGCACATCCTTGTCTTCGCTAATGATTCCATGCGTCTGGGTGACTCCAATAAAAAGCGGGTTGATCAAATGGTGCTGCGCT
Organism: Granulosicoccus sp.; assembly: GCA_045106195.1. Taxonomy (GTDB): domain Bacteria; phylum Pseudomonadota; class Gammaproteobacteria; order Granulosicoccales; family Granulosicoccaceae; genus Granulosicoccus. The sequence goes on along the minus strand of JBGCEH010000006.1, from coordinate 96,587 downwards.
TCAACCCCCAGACCGATGTCTTCTCGGTTATCGGCTGTTCGATGGGCGTTACCGATGTGCCGGGCGGCAACGCGGCGCTGGCATTGGGACGCGCAGGTCGCGTGGTGGAGGCTCTGCGACATGCAGGTGTTGACGACAGACATATCCTTGACGAAGGTTGCTGGTCGGGCGATGGGGCGCTGCAGAACCTGCCACGGCGAGGTGTGGTCCTGACACTTAACAGGCAGGAATGATCGACGTGGACCAGCACAGAATCCTGAACGGCTAGTACAATAGAGTTGAACAAGCATGCACTGAATGTCATGAAAGGAACACCGGTACTAATGAACAACAGGTTATATCGTCAATTTTTTTGGGTAGCGGCATTATTGCCGTGCTTACTGTCAAGTTACGCCGCGCAGGCATTTCAGCTGCAAGCACTCGACGAGGAGCGAGTAGATCTGATGGACTACATCAGCACAGATCACTGGACAATCGTGATGTTCTGGGCTACTGATTGCATTCCCTGTGAAGAGCAAAAGCCTGCGCTGGAAGCCTTTCACAGGCAGCATAGCCCGCAGCTGGCATCGGTCGTGGGTGTCGCTATCGATGGTATGGAAAACAGGGAAGAGATTGACAAGTTGAATAAGCTCCACAACCCAACTTATCCCAACCTTGTGGTGTTTACCGATGTATTCCACCGTCAGTATCAGGAGCTTGTCGGCAAGCCGTTCAGAACAACCCCGACGTTTCTGGTGTTTGACGGTGAGGGCAAGCTGCAAGGTAACTTGTATGGCTACATTGACTTTGAAGGTTTATCCCAACATATAACGGCGCAGAATTAGGCTCCCCTAATAAACGGACTTTAACGCCGCATACGCGTTCTTGTAGCGAGAATACTGCTCGTCAAAGCCTGTAGTTTGAGTACGCGGTTCCACCGTGTACTTAATGGGTGGTGCAATGCAGACACTCAGTGCATCGGCACTGTTTGCTGCAATCAGCCCGAGTCTGGCAGCACCAAGGCTTGCACCGTAGTCACCGTCATGAGTCACATCCAGTGGTAACCGAAGGGAGTTTGCAAGAACCTGTAACCAGTAGTCGGATTTTGCGCCTCCACCAATTGCTGTCGCCCTGTTCAAGCTTGTGCCGGCTTGTTCGAGCGCCAGTTGGCAATCACGAAAGGCAAACGCTACGCCCTGCAACACGGAGCGCGTCATCTGAACCGCATCAGTGGAGTGCTTCAGGCCAACGAAAACACCGCGGGCACCCGAATCGTTAATGGGTGTTCTTTCACCGCCCAGATAGGGCAGGAAAATGACGTCTGTGGGCTCGGCAGGTGTGTTGACAAGTGCTTGTGTTAATTCAGCCGGTGTTTTCGATGTGGCATTAGCCAGCCAGTTAAGCGCATCGGTTGCGGCAAGAATGACCCCCATCTGATGCCAGGTACCGGGCAAGGCGTGGCAGAAGGTATGTACGGCACTCTCGGCATTGGGTTGATAGCTTCTATTGGCGGCAAAAAGTACGCCTGATGTGCCCAGAGACAGAAACGCACTGCCGGGTCTTACGCATCCCATGCCACAGGCACTGGCAGCATTGTCACCAGCGCCACCAGCGACGATGACATTGCCGGACATTCCAAAACGTCTCGACAGTTCGGATCGCAGTGTGCCTGATACGGCAGTGCCTTCAACGAGGGCAGGCATCTGATCTTGGCGCAATCCCGTTGCCTTTAACAAAGCATCTGACCAGTAACGATTTTCAACGTCAAGCCAACCGGTACCCGCCGCATCGGACATCTCGGCTACATGTTCTCCCGTTAGCCATAGACGCACATAGTCCTTTGGCAGCAGCACTTTGGCGATACGCTCGAAATTCTCAGGTTCATTATCGGCAACCCAGGCCACTTTCGGTGCGGTGAATCCGGGAAACAGGATGTTGCCTGACAGTCGTCTAGACTGTTCAGTATCCAGGCGGTCGGCCTGCGCCTGACTGCGTGTATCGTTCCAGAGCATGCAGGGGCGGATCACTTGATTATCTTTATCCAGAAGCGTTGCCCCGTGCATATGACCTGAAAGTCCGATACCCTGTACCGCCATCAAAGCGTCGCCATGGTTTGCAGCCAGCGCCTCCAGCGTGGATTCTATGGCGCTGATCCAATGCGCAGGATTTTGCTCCGACCAGCCATCGTGCAGGCGGCTAACGTCGATGTTTGCACTGTGGCTGGCTACGATTTTCTGCTCATCATCCATCAGAACACTTTTGGCACTCGAGGTGCCCAGATCAATGCCTAAATACATGTGTTTACTCGCTTGAAGACGGTTGACGGGTATCAGGAAACCATTGCAGGGCATGATCCTGATCGCGTGTGATGACGACATGGCGGTTGGCAAACAACTTGTAAGGCGCGCTCCATTGACCGTCGGGCCACTGGACGCGCACCGTGGCCCGTTCCGCAACTCCAAGGCCGACGTGGATAAAACCTGACATGCCGGATGCGTGGCCGCCACCGACCTGCAGGCGTCTGCTTTGCACAAGGTTGCCGGTTTTTATTGACAGTCGAGCACCGACGGCGTTGCGGTTCTTGCCGTTTTGCTGCAATTCTACCTTGAGCCAATTGCCTCCCGGACGGGTTCCGGTTTCTGACTGCATGCCGGTATGTCGAAAAAGACTGATGTTTTCACTACGGTTGACCACGACGATGTCTTGTAGACCATCGGCGTTGAGATCAATGACGTTAGCGCCTCGTCCGCGCGTGTCCATGGCAAGGCCTGCAGCCTGTCCTTGTTCCGAGAATTTACTGTACAGGCCGCCCATCAGCAGATTGTCCGGATCAAAACGTGCAAAGTCCTGCATGTTCTCAACGTTGCCTTTAGCAATGAACAGGTCGAGACGAGCATCGTTATTCACGTCTTCAAATTGTGCATGCCAGCCGGTACTCGGTCTAATGTCATCGCCTGTGTAGGGCCGATGTGCCGTTGCCCGATAGTCCCAGGCCATATCGTCATACGCCGGACGGTTTTCATCAATTGCCTGCTCAAGATCGAGTACCTGAAGTTTTGTATCGCCCATCGACGTTAGTGCGTACTCGGGATAGCCATCGGCATTCAGATCGGCTTCGGCGATCCCCATGCCCCAAATAACCAGTGGTTCCCAGCCGTCGGCGCGACTGTACACACGAGGATAGCGACCGCTATCGAGGCGCCATAGTTGTTCTTCACCGTCGCGGTAGTAATGTCGGTCATTGGTGATTCTCAATGCATCAACACCGCTCTTGTTCCAGTCTGTGAAGATCAGGGACAGGGTGCAGTACCCTGGTGATAACACGTTCATATCCTCGTATCGTGGTTGAGCACCTGATTGGTCACTGGCTGCATCAGTTCGCGTTGCGCGGTGGAGCTCATTGTCATGACACGTCCCCCACGGTGAGCCTGGCGCTGTCCTGTCAACGTAGTTTCCCACGGCCAGAGTAGGGTGTTCCTTGTCGGCTTCGAACGTTGCGCTGAATGCGGTGGTCCAGGCATTGCCGCCATCGAATCCCCAGATGGCATTCGCTGCCTTGAAGCTGCAATCAGCACCACCCTTGAATAATTGATTCGCACCCAATCGCATAACGAACAGATCGAGGAAACCGTCGTTGTCGATGTCTATGGGGTAGCTGCCCAGTACACCGCCCAAGGTGATATTGGTTCGTTTATCCTTTTCAAAAACAAGTTGCCCGGCCGGTCGGCTTTTGTTGATGTATAGCGCGGCTTCGTTCTGGCCTCCTGCGAAATACAACTCTGGCATTCTGTCACCATTACAGTCAAAACTGCTGACACCGCCGCCAACAAAGAATTCCCAGCCACCGTCGTAGCGATGGTTGATTCCTGCTTGCCGTGCCTGTTCCTGATATCCGGGTATGTCACCAGTAAAGCGTGCAGCTTCCTCTGCCTGTAACGCTGACGTGCTATGGCTGAGCACAGCAATCTGGATGAATACTGCCTTCAGAAAGGCATGCCTGATTCTTGAGCGGGATATGAAGCTGAACATTACGGAAGGATAGTGAGCGTCTTCAGAAATGCAACGATGGACGACTGTTCTACCTCTGACAGTTTTTGCCAGGCATCGCGTGAGCTACGCGCCTGACCGCCATGCGCGTCAGTGACTTCTGCCAGAGTTGTCATATCGCCTCTATGGCCATAGGGCGCTGTCGCGGCCACGCCCCATAACTCGCTTGTCATGAATACGTTCCTTTCGACGAAGCGTTGCGAGAGTAGTTCGTTACCGAGACCTGCAACTTGCTGATCAGCGATGACGTGACGCTTGAGATCACCAAAAATCGGGATTTTGTAGTGACCATTGGCGTCAAGTTCAAGGTTTTTTTTCCATTCAAGCAATGCCAGGTCGTAGACGCTTTTGCGGCCTTCATTCTGACGCAATGTGCCCGCAGCATCCATCGGTCCCGGATCATGGAAATCCAGGCTTTCAAGTGGCAGGAAGGGTTTGTGGCAAGCATTGCAGCCAATTTGCGAGAAAAGGATTTCACCTCGTTTTGCAGCTTCTTGCCATTGACGGTCTTCGGGCGTTTGTTGCAGCGGCGGCGGCAATGTTGCTTGCCAGGCGACCAGGGCTGATACCTCTGCGTCATTGATTTCGAGTGTGGACTTATCACCGTCATAGTCTTGTTCACCGGTCCAGCGAGAGCCAAACCGTTCTTCAGCCTGCATACCGTGATGGTGATTCAATGCGTTGATGGTGAACTGGCGAAGCGATGTCATGACACCCTTGTGGCTGAACGGGCGCACGATCAGGTCCTGATCTACGCCCAGTACACCGCGCGTGTCGATAGTGCCGTCAGCCATGGCGGTCAACGAGCCGAAGTCGACACCTTTGCTGCCCAGAGTTTGCCGATAATCAGTGCCGGAATCCCGCGCCTGCCGCAAGGCATGTGTACGTTGTTGTAGAAGATCACGACTCATCTCCCTTGCCAGCAGTTCGACAAGACCGGCACCGAACAGATGGTTGGTATTTCGTTCGTTGGAGAATTGCGGATCGGTGCTATCGAAATCGCTATGTACAAAACCTTCAGAAACAAACACATTGGCAGAGAAGTCGCCTGCGCCTCCGATAAGAGGGACGTTATGGCAGCTGCTACAGGCGTTGGCATCGAGTCCTGCGGTGCGTGAAAACTCATGCCTGGGTGGGCGTTTTCGTTTGCTCGGGATGATAGCCTGGGTAGCTAGTGGTCGGCCTGCGCCGTCGAGAGTCGTAAACCGTGCATTGAACAGTTGTTCACCGTGTTCGATGAGCTGGTTTAATGTGCCCGCACCGAGCCGTCCCTGAAAGTCACGGTTATCGAGTCTTTCGAGCATGGCGTTTTCTGCCCAGGGTACAAGCTCACTGCCATGTATAGACGAACTCAACACAAAAAGCGTAGCAGTCAGTGCAAGATGAGCGGTAGATAGAGGTCGTTGCAACATGATCAGACCTGCTTACGATGTGGACCGTAGCGCATCAGCGCTCTGGGTTTGATAGGCAAACTGAGTATCCAGAAGCGATAGCGTGTTACTGGTGAGGCCGTCTTCGAGCAATGGTTGCGCATCATCGAAACAATGCAGTAGATCATCTATGTTTACATCCCCCTGATTGTTTTCCGCGAAAACCGACTTAACCCCCTTGCGCATGAGTTCAAAGCCTTCAACGCTACGACCAACCAAGGCCACTGGCATGGGGTCCAGCAAGGTAAAAAGCGTTGACAAACCGTCTCCGATAGCAGCGCCAGCGATGGCGAAAGCCTGCTCGGCCGGATTATTTCCTGCCAGTCCAGCCTTACACAATTCCTGAATTTGCGCAGCTTCTACCCGACCTGCGGGCGTTTCGTGAATGGACTCACCGCTTGCCAGTCGCAGGATACCGTAGTCCGCTGCGTATGCTTCGATACAACCATGACGGCCACATCGGCATAGTGAGCCGTTGCGTTCGAAGCGCAAATGGCCAAGCTCCAGCCCGGAGGTGCGTATTCCGGAGAATGGCTTGCCCTCGATATACAGTCCAAGCCCGACCCCATAGGAGAAAAGCAGGGTGGCAAAGGAGTGCCCGAGAATGTCGGCAGAACTGTTGCTGAGTGCTTCGGAAATCAGTCGACAGTCGTTGTTCACACTGACCGGGATATCGAATGTGGATTGCAGAATGTGGCCGAGTTTCAGGTTGTGGTGTTTAATGATGGGTGACCAGGACAGCGCACCCGTAGCGTTTTCAGTCACACCCTGAAAGGCCACACCAATGCGCTGCACTGGATGACCAATGTCAAGGGCCATAACTTTCTTTACGGCTTTGCAGATGAATTCCACAAGCGTTGATTCGCTCATTGATCCAAGTGGGGTGTGCAGTGCCGTGTTATGTAACGCCACTCCCGCGTAGTTAATTCTCTGTACCTGAACCAGATCGATAGCGAGATTCAGAGTAACAATATCGCCTGCGCTCGCGTTGAGTTTTATCTGCGACTGAGGCCTGCCACGACTAACATTGTCGGACTTTTGCCGCGAGCTCGTGACAACGTTCTGTTCGGCCAGCTGGCTGGTCAGCGACGAAATAGAGGCTGCACTCAAACGCGTATGCTCTGCCAGTTGCGCAGGGGAGCAGGGGCCATTGGCTCGCAAGGTCCCGAGCACACGACGACGGTTACCGTCACGAAGATCATCGCTTCTTACAATGCTGCTGCTAGGCATGATGTGTATTTGACATTAAAAGTTTTCTTGATTTATGAAAAACAACTTGACACATTTCGGACTGGAAGTCACTATTTATTCCAGTCGTGAAATAAATGCGGCCCTTGCGATCATGTTATAGAACATGGTCCAACTATAAAACCACTGGAGTTAGCATGAAAAAAACTGGAGCCCTAATACTGGCGGCAACGGTATCGGCGGTATTCGCAGGTCCCGTACTGGCTGAAGGCAAAGTCATCGGTGTGTCCTGGTCCAACTTTCAGGAAGAGCGCTGGAAAACTGACGAGGCAGCCATGCTGGCGGCAATCGAAGCCGCAGGAGATACCTATATTTCTGCAGATGCGCAGTCTTCTGCGTCCAAGCAGTTAACCGATATCGAAGCGTTGATTGCACAGGGTGCTGATGCGCTGATAATACTGGCACAGGATTCAGGGGCTATTGGTCCCGCCATCGAGAACGCTGTAAACGAAGGTATTCCGGTAGTCGGCTACGATCGCCTGATCGAAAACCCTGACGCGTTCTACATCACTTTTGACAATGCCGAAGTGGGTCGCATGCAGGCTCGCGCAGTGCTGGCGGCCATGCCTGAAGGAAACTATGCATTCATCAAAGGATCGTCGTCTGATCCAAATGCCGATTTTCTGTTCGGCGGACAGATGGAAGTGCTGAAAGAGGCTATGGATGCCGGCAAGATCGTGAACGTGGGTGAAGCCTACACCGACGGCTGGAAACCTGAAAACGCGCAACGCAACATGGAGCAAATCCTGACTGCCAACGATAACAACATTGACGCAGTAGTCGCCTCCAATGATGGTACTGCTGGTGGGGTCGTTGCTGCATTATCTGCTCAAGGTCTGGACGGTTCAGTTCCAGTGTCAGGACAGGACGGTGATCATGCTGCCCTGAACCGGGTAGCACGCGGTACGCAGACAGTCTCGGTATGGAAAGATGCGCGCGTTCTGGGTGCTGGTGCTGCCGAAGTTGCCACCATGCTTGCTGATGGCAAGGCCATGACTGATATTCCCGGCAATGTCAGCTGGTCAGGTGGTCCTAACGGTGTCGAGATGACGGCTATTTTCCTCGAGCCAGTACCGGTAACTGCTGACAACCTGTCTGTTGTTATTGACGCTAACTGGATTTCGAAAGACAAGGTCTGCGAGGGTGCAATGGCAACCGTTTCTGCCTGTCAGTAGAACCCATCGGTTAGTCCCATGAGCCTGCTTCAGGCGGCGGGGCGGGGCATTCAGCCACTACGCTCGATGAGCGGGCTGAATGCCTGTTTTTATTTCTTGATTTTTCTCATCCCCTGCTTTTTGATTTCATAGCTAACGCCCAGAGGTATGCATGGCTGACTCTTCTAAAACCGTTCCCTCGAACGGTGCTCGTCAATCCGAGGAATCGTTGCCAACGCGTCTGATAAGAGCGACAGAAATTGACACCAGAATGCTGGGCATGCTGGGCGCGCTGTTACTTATCTGGGTTTGCTTTCACGTGTTCTCGGACGGCAGATTTCTAACGCCGCGTAATTTGTGGAACCTGTCCGTTCAGACATCCTCAGTGGCCATCATGTCGACCGGCATGGTGCTGATTATTGTCACACGCCATATCGATCTGTCTGTTGGCTCGATTCTGGGATTTGTAGCCATGATCATGGGTGTTACGCAAACGGCTTTTCTGCCTGATATTCTTGGTTCGGACAGCAGCTATACCTGGGCGTTGACACTGGTGGTGGGCATGGTGATCGGCGCTTTCATTGGCGGCCTGCATGGCTACATCATCGCCTATCTCAGTGTTCCGGCGTTTATCGTGACGCTGGGCGGTCTGCTCGTCTGGCGCGGTGCCGCCTGGTGGGTAACCTCAGGTCAGACGGTCGCCCCCATGGACACCACATTTCGCCTTATGGGCGGTGGTCCATATGGAGCCATTGGCGCATTTTGGAGTTGGGTCGTTGGTGCGATTGCCTGCGTCGGTATTGTTCTGATGATTGGCATCGGTCGCCGCAACCGTCAGAGGTTCAATTTTCCGTTGCGTCCGCTATGGGCAGAATTCACATTGGCCGTCACCGGTTGTGCAGCAGTACTGGGAGCGGTGGCCGTTGCCAACAGCTATCCATGGCCTCGCGGTATCGTTCGTCGCTACGCTACTGCCAACAATCTCGAAATTCCCGAAGGTGGCATCTTCATCGCTCATGGCATCGCCATTCCTGTACTGATCGCTATCTGCGTTGGTATTGTCATGACCTTTGTAGCAACACGTACACGGTTTGGACGTTATGTTTTTGCGATGGGGGGCAATCCTGAAGCTGCTGAACTTGCGGGCATCAATACGCGTTGGGTCACCATGAAAATATTCATCCTCATGGGAATCCTGTGCGCCATAGCCGGGGCAATCTCGACTGCCAGACTTAATGCATCCACCAACGCGCAGGGCACACTGGATGAACTGCTGGTCATCGCGGCGGCGGTTATTGGTGGCACATCACTAAGTGGCGGAATAGGCACGATTGCCGGTGCGATTATCGGTGCGCTGGTCATGCAGTCCCTGCAGTCGGGTATGGTGTTGCTCGGCGTTGATGCCCCATTTCAAAACGTGGTCGTCGGTGTGGTCCTGGTGTTTGCGGTCTGGCTCGATGGCCTGTATCGCAGACGGTCGGTATAGCGGAGCATAGCTATGAATACTACAAGCACAACACTTGAGCCAGTTGTGGAAATGCTGGATTGCTCCATCTCGTTTGGTGGCATTCATGCAGTGGACCATGCCTCTTTGAGTTTGCATAAGGGCGAAGTGGTTGCGCTGCTCGGACACAATGGCGCTGGCAAGTCGACGTTTATCAAGTTGCTATCCGGAGCCTACAAACGTGACACCGGGATTATTCGAATTCGCGGAGAAGAGGCAACCATCAACAATCCACGCGATGCCAAGACGTATGGGATCGAAACCATCTACCAGACACTCGCATTGGCAGATAACGTCGATACCGCCGCTAACCTTTACCTTGGACGTGAGCTGCGCACCATTTGGGGAACACTGGATGATGTTGCCATGGAGGCGAAGGCACGTGAGGTCATGGGTAGGTTAAATCCTCGTTTTCAGCGTTTCAAGGAACCCGTGAAGGCTCTTTCTGGAGGGCAGCGTCAGTCGGTTGCGATCGCTCGCGCCATTCTGTTTGACGCACAAATTCTGATTATGGATGAGCCTACTGCTGCGCTGGGCCCGCAAGAGACGGCGCAGGTCGGTGAGCTGATTAAACAACTCAAGGCTGATGGCATCAGCATCTTTCTCATCAGTCATGACATCGAAGACGTATTTGATCTGGCTGACAAGGTTGCCGTGATGAAGAACGGTCAGATGGTAGGCACTGCACCAGTGAATGCGGTCACACGCGATGAAGTTCTGGGGATGATCATTCTGGGCAAGTGCCCGCCAGGTGCCACTCCCGGCCCCGGTGCAATGCCCACTGAACAGCCTTGAATTCTAAAAACAAATCCAACCGGGACCCAACATGAGCACAGGTTTTTTCGGATCGATCGATCGCATCCCCTTCGCTGGTCATGACAGTGAAGATCCGCTGGCATTCCGGCATTACCAGCCCGATGAGCTGGTGCTGGGTAAGCGCATGGAAGATCATCTTCGCTTTGCCGTCTGCTATTGGCACAACTTCAACTGGCCGGGAAGTGACCCTTTCGGTGGACAGACGTTTGAACGTCCGTGGTTCGGAAACACAATGAGTGATGCAAAACTCAAAGCCGATGTGGCATTTGAGATGTTCACAGCGCTCGGTGTGCCGTACTACTGCTGGCACGATTTCGATATGCGTCCTGAAGGTGAGTCATTCGCCGAGAACACAGCCAATCTGGAAGCAATGGTCGATTATCTCGGCCTGAAGATGGAAGCCACTGGTGTTAAATTGCTCTGGGGTACGGCTAACATGTTCTCTCACAGGCGTTACATGGGCGGAGCTGCTACAAATCCGGATCCCGATGTATTTGCCTTTGCCGCAGCAACGGTAAAAACGTGTATCGATGCGACAAAAAAGCTCGGTGGAGAAAATTATGTTCTGTGGGGTGGGCGTGAAGGTTACGAGACCTTGCTCAACACGGATATGGGTCGTGAACTGGATCAGCTCGGACGTTTTCTGAATATGGTTGTGGAATACAAACACAAAATCGGTTACACCGGAACCATCCTCATTGAGCCCAAGCCGCAAGAGCCAACCAAGCACCAGTATGACTTTGACGTCGCAACCGTCTACGGGTTTCTCAAGCGATACGGGCTTGAAAGCGAAGTGAAAGTAAACATCGAGCAAGGTCATGCGATTTTGGCAGGGCACACCTTTGAACACGAACTGGCCCTGGCCAGCGCATTGGGCATCTTTGGTTCCATTGACATGAACCGAAATGATTATCAATCGGGCTGGGACACCGATCAGTTTCCCAACAACGTGCCAGAAATGGCGTTAGCCTACTACCAGGTATTGCAGGCAGGCGGATTTAGCACCGGTGGTACGAACTTTGATGCCAAGTTGCGGCGCCAGTCCATTGACCCTGAGGATCTGCTGATTGCACACATCGGGGGTATGGATTGCTGCGCCCGTGGTCTGAAAGCTGCCGCAAAAATGGTCGAAGATGGGGCCTTGTCCGTACCTTTGAAGGAACGATATAGCGGATGGAATGACCAACTAGCGAAGCAGATGTTAAATGGATCGATGGATCTTGATGACATCACGGCTCATGTCTTGCAAAATGAATTAAATCCCAGGCCACGATCAGGAGCTCAAGAGAAGCTTGAAAATATTGTCAACCGATACGTGTAGCAGGCGAGCCGGCCGATTGCGCCTGGCGCTGACTATTCGCAGTGCATGTGCTGCCATGGTGTGTCTCGTTGCCGCGGGCGCGGTGCACGCAGAACTTGCCATTTGCACCACGCCACAGAGGCCCAATTGCCCAATGGCGCTGCCAGCGCCTGCAGACAGCGAATTCACCTTTTCGCGATTGATGTTCAACGACAATCAGGTGGCGATAGAAAATCTTGGAGACCGCATAGGCTACCCCCATTGGCAGGCAGATTGCTCGGAGTCCGAGCCGCATTTCATCGCTGCCATGAAGCGACTGACAAGGGTGGACACAAACTCGGAGAGCCAATCCATTGGACTGCACGATCCGCGTATCTACGATTTCCCCATGCTGTACGTGGTGGAAGCAGGGTTTGCCTCCTTCACCCAGAGTGAGGCAGATAACCTGCGCGAGTACCTCCTGCGGGGTGGCTTCCTGTTGGTTGACGATTTTCACGGCTCTTACCAGTGGTCAGAGTTCGAAGGCTGGATGGAGCAGGTATTCCCTGACAGGGATATCGTCGACATCCCGCCAACCCATGAAATTTTCAATGTGCACTTTGCGATCGACGAATTTATCCAGATCCCGGGACTACGCGCCCTGTGCCTCAACCCTGGAGAAACATGGGAGTTGCCCATTATGAAGACAGCGGCGGTCAACGAAAGCAATTCATCTCGACAGGAGCCGCGCTGGCGTGGTGTACTGGATGATGATGGCAGAGTCATGGCCATCATCAACTGGAACATGGATCTGGGAGATGCCTGGGAGCACGCTGACATGGAAGAATACAGCGCCTTGTACACCGCAACGGCCTATCGTCTGGGTGTCAACTACGTTCTGTACGGGATGACGCACTAGTCAGTAAAAGAAAAGCCCAATTCAGTCCGGAACATTCATGATATGCAGTCCTAGCATTTGCTGCATACATCGAAGTACCTGTGTGCTGTAACCAAACTCATTGTCGTACCAGACATACAGCACGCAACGGTTGCCTTCGACAATAGTAGCGACGGAATCAAAAATGGCAGGTTCAGGCGTCCCGACAAAATCAGTGGATACAACTTCTGTACTGTATGAATAGCTAATCTGCTGGCGTAGTGGCGAATTGAACGCGATTTCGCGCACGTAATCGTTGAGCTCTTCACGGGTCGTTTCAGTGCTCAGGTTCAAGTTGCATACAGCCATTGACACATTGGGCGTAGGAACCCGAATGGCGTTGCCTGTCAGCTTGCCTGCAAGCTCCGGTAGAGCCTTGGCAACCGCCTTTGCAGCACCAGTGGATGTCAGTACCATGTTGAGCGGTGCACTTCGGCCGCGGCGTTCAGCCTTGTGATAGTTGTCGATCAGGTTCTGGTCATTGGTATAGGAATGTACAGTTTCCACGTGACCGGTTTCTACGCCGAAACGGTCATTGATGACTTTGAGTACGGGGGTAATGGCATTGGTGGTACAGCTGGCTGCACAAACAATGGTATCGCCGTCGTCGATCATATCGTGGTTCACGCCGTAGACGATGTTCTTGATGCTGCCTCCCGCAGGCGCAGTTAGCAGGACCTTTGCGGAACCCTTCGGAACAAGGTGACGCGAAAGGCTTTCCTCGTCCTTGAACACGCCAGTGTTGTCGACAATCAGGGCGTTGTCGATGCCGTATTCTGTGTAGTCGATATCTTCAGGTTTATTGGCGTAAATGACGTTGATGAAATTGCCATTGGCAATGATAGCGCTGTTTTCTTCGTCAATGGAGATGTGCCCGTTGAAGGGACCATGAATTGAATCACGGCGCAGCAGGCTGGCGCGTTTTCGCAAGTCACCATCACGTCCGCCTCTGACAACAATGGCGCGCAAACGCAAGGGGTTGCTGGATGTTGTACGTTCGATAAGCAGACGTGCCAAAATTCGTCCGATTCTTCCAAAACCGTAAAGCACGACATCGCGCGGCTCATCCAGCACCGAAGGGCTGTCAGGGATGTTCTTTATGGCCTCTGCGATGTATTCGCGCAACGCGTTCGGGTTGCTCAGTACATTGTTCAGGCGGGCGCTGTGCGCCAGTTTGCCAATATCGATGCGCGAGCTACCCGGCTGCAAGGTAGACACGACATCCAGCACGGCGCTGGTGTCCATGACCGTCATGGTCTCACTTACCACGTGTTCGGCTTGCTGATGCGCCTTGATAATGTCGATTGTCGAGGCGTTCATCAGCTTGCGACCGAAGACCGTAATAATGACGCCACGCGTGCGATATAAAATGCCAACGGCCGGGATCATGCCTTCGGCCAGTCCCTGTTCCTGGATGTAGGCTTGAAGATGCGCGCTTGATTCAGTCAACGTGAATATCCTGTCGTCGGGTTTGGTATGGAGGCGATATCGTACATTTTATCGCCTGGTCGAAGGGAGAGCGTTGAATACTCACTATAGGTACGCAACCATCCAGCCAACACACAATCCTGGCGCCGCTCCGCTCACATCATGGTTCATTGCCGGAACTCAACATCGGATTGTCCGGAAGCTCATTTTTTCCTCGAACTCGACGCAACGAGAATGCATCGGTTTTTACCCGTGATAGAAGTAGCACGGAGTCGAAATAGGCACAGGCCTCTTCAACGCCTTGCAAACATGGATGTTTCACATCAAATCCGCGTTCTTCCGCGGTTTTTGCACGTTTCGTCAGGATGGTCATGACATGGCCCGCAAAGTTTCTAAGTAATGTCTGTGAAATCATGATCTCGCAGGAAGCTTCGAGCATCTGTTGACGTAATTTGAAACTCTGTGATGAAGACGATGCTGTTTCCAGCCAGGCTTGATACGTCATCTCGTAGCGGTGCCAGCTGCCATCCAGATACAGAGAGTCTGCGACTGCCTGAACCAGAGAGCCCTGATGTTTTTTTTCAACCAGACCGCACTCGCATGCGCGCTTGTCGCAAAATGCTCGATCCTCGGCTTGTTCGGGCAGTTCGAACCAGCTTTCATGGATCGAAAGAGGCAGGGTATGCATTATTTTACTTTTTTTCTCTACTGTCTTCTTTATCATGCAGGGCCGGTCCTGGAAAACAATACTATCTCCGGAGGCACATGAGAAAATTGCGGCCTTAACGATATCCGCGTGAGCTATCGTGAGTAAAATACACAGTACCTGAGCAGTTTTCGTCAGGCGCAGATAGCCTGAGCGGGTGTGCGGAACGGTTGCTTGCGTCGTCATTCAGGACATATCGGCCTGTGCTACGACATCTGCATGAGAGACAGTTCACAAAATTTGCATGCTTGTGACTGGCCAACGGTGAATATTCGTTTCATTCATCACAACCACCGACTACCATTATTTTACATTCCGTACTTAATACTATTATTCGTCAGTAACGCTCACTGAAGGTAACCACGCCAATCCTTGCGTTGCTGTACACAAAGACATTTACGTCACTATCGGGCAAGATTAAAAGGACTAGACATGATCAAGAACATTCTGGCTGTGGCCATCGTAGCGGCGCTTGGCGCTTGCTCCAGCAGCGACTCTGGCAACAACGACACTACGCCACCGCCAGCTACTGGAACACCGCCAGCTACTGGAACACCTCCTGCGACTGGCACGCCGCCCGACACAGTGACACCTCCGGGCGCAGGAGCCGGTCCTGCTGCAGATACCAAAGCGGGAAGTTATATCGGAACATTTGGTTTTGCAGAGGGTGTTTATGCGATCGATAATGAGAACAGATTGTCCGGTCTAGCGATTGCCGACGATGGATCAGTGCAATCTTTGTTTGGTGAGCTGGATAGCTCAGACGTATTTGACGGTTCGTTACGTCAGTACCTCCATGAGCAGAGCCGGTTGAACGATGCTGCGATTTCATTTGGTTCAACGGGTGGCGCAGTTAATCCGCTTGGGATCACTGTCAATATCGTTAACGGTCAGACGATTGAAAGTACCGCTGAATCCAGCACAGCGGTATCACTGCGCGGGAGCGCAGGTTCTATAACGACTACCAATGCGGCCGCGTTGGCAGGAACATGGTCTGGGGACTTCTCATTTTGCAATGTGGACGGAAATCAGACGCCTATTCCCGGCCAGTGCAATACCTTGACAACTGAACTGACCTTTGCTGACGGTACGGCGTCCGGACAGACAACATTCCTATCGTTCGCAGAAGGTAGTACGCCATTTGTTGCTCCCATGTCTGGCTTTATCACCGATTTCGGCGACGTTTCCCTGTTCAATTTTGCATGGAACAATATCGCAGGTTATTCCGGCCTGATTACTCCCACTCTCGATGGAAGCGGTGACATTGCTTTTGTTGGTGAGAATCTGGCCAATCCGGACAACGTCACTATTGCAGGTCGCTTGCGACGTCAGTAAAGTTTGCCGTTACTCACATGAGCCTGCTGTCGCAGGCTCATGCAGTTTTTCCCGGCAC
The DNA here is from genome assembly GCA_045106195.1 of Granulosicoccus sp. GTDB lineage: Bacteria > Pseudomonadota > Gammaproteobacteria > Granulosicoccales > Granulosicoccaceae > Granulosicoccus. The sequence continues at coordinate 80,666 of JBGCEH010000006.1, read as the reverse complement.
ACGATGGTTTTTCTGACTCCTTGCGCAGAAGTCTGGCGTAACAGCCATTCAATTCAGAACGGCCGTTCCCATAAACGACGGGATGACAAATGTGTTGTCTACGTCCTCGTTAACGCGTGAAGGGTGGCTCCATCCCCATTTTGCATCGCGCGTGCCGCCATTGTTATCCAGATTGAGTTGCACCTCGATACCGAAAAGCCGGTCTACCGATATGTCGAAGGCTTCGAGCGGTAATCTGACCTCCCAGGTGTGTTGCCCATCGCAAAGACAAGTAGAAAACGTGACAGAGGGTAGGGACGCGGAATTAGGACCTGTGGTTATCGCTGTGGTATTCGGCCCTGTTGTATCCGTCGGGCTGGTTAGCAGCGGGATGATGATGTGGCGATCATCTACGCCATCATAGAAGCTGCCCTTGCTGTTGTTGCCGTCGATAAAAATATCGATGGAGTCATCCTGGAAAAATTCGGTGGAGTCGCGCACGGGCGTGGCCAGTGCATTCGATTCACCCAGAACATAAATGTACAGGAACGTCCCATCGTGCATGGCAAACCAGCGGAATTCGGTGTCGCCGTCAGCTCTCCTGGCGCCCAGATCAATCATGAGATTGTCGATATCGAGTTCTTCACCATTGACGTCATTGAAGGTTGCCCCGTCGCGATAGCCGTCATCGTAAAAACCATCAATGATCGGCCTCTGGGCCGCGGTGATGCGGCTGATACGCACGTCAGGGGTATTATTCGGAGTCTCGCTTGCGTTCAGAGGGTCACTATCGGCGAGTCGCTCCCGGAGATTGGAAAAACCGTCATTGTCCAGATCAAGTCCGGTGCCTTCTGTGATGTAGGCAAGGCGGTCGATAGATATATTGACAGAATCGGTAATGGTCTCCTCGATTGGGTAGGTGGCCAACAGCAGTTCGGTAACACCGGGGAGTGATTCGAACCACCGCAGATTTCCAGTAATGGTGGCTCCTCGAGTGACTTTGAATGTGGCTGCCAGCTCGTCACCGGGCCCGAATCGTTGCGGTTCATTACCGTTGATACTGAGAATTGCATACACATTGCTCTGAATGACGGCGCGCAGCCCGATAAATCCGGCTGGCATAGGCAAGGAAATACCGCCCTGATCGGTGTTTCCGGGAGACGTCCGAGTGGTGTCGTCACAAGCACTGAGAGATAGCAAGAACGCTGACGCCAGAGCAGATAGAAAAGTAGATTTAACGATGGTCGAACGTGCTGAATCCGGTAGCCAATACATGAGAAAATACCTGATCAAAGCTTTGATTGACGAGAGAACCGGTCAATGAAGATCGTGTTTCTGATGAACATTTCCATGATGCACTGCCAACCATTTTCAAATGACAAGCGTACACTATTGCCCGGTTGTCATAATAATGATGTTTTGCTTTTGAATCCTGCTGCGACCCTGCTCACATTACGATTACAATGGCTTATCCGTTGAGCTCCTTAGCTTAGGTGGGCCGGTGTAGACTATACGTCAGCGACAATTGGTTGACGTGGCGTCTGCCAAGTCTGTTTATTCGTATTGATAACTGCGAAAAGCTAATATTTCGCGCCTGTTATAAGCCTTCGTTTCCGGGAGCAGGCTCACTCACGCTGTTTTTAAGACAGGTTCTTGTATCGCTGCATGGAAGTATTTGATCGCCAAATCATCCTCTCTCCCGGCGACATGCTGGGATGCTACCGGATAGACAGCTTTCTGGGTCAGGGGGGGTTTGGCGTTACGTACATAGCGCGTGACACTATGCTCGATGTTCAGGTAGCTATTAAAGAGTATTTGCCGGAAAAGATCGCGCAGAGAATAACCAACAGTGAGGTACAGCCCCGCAGTCCCATGGACGCTGAGGTATTTCGTCGAGGACTGGTCAATTTTCTTAAGGAGGCGCGCACGCTGGCGCGGTTCAACCACCCTAATATCGTGCGGGTCAAAAGCGTATTCGAGCTCAATGGTACGGCTTACATGGTCATGGAATACGAGCGTGGTCATGATCTTAAAGTGCTGTTCAATCGACGGGAGTACATTTGCGAGTCGGTTCTCAAAACGATTATCGGACCCGTACTGGATGGCCTCGAAGAGGTTCACTGCCACGGTTTTATCCATCGTGATATCAAGCCTGCCAATGTTCTGGTGCGGGAAAACGGCTCACCGGTATTACTCGATTTCGGGTCGGCTCGGCTTGCTGTCGCTCAGAACACCGATATCCTGACCGCGATGGTAACGGTAGGCTTTGCGCCTCTTGAGCAATACAGCGGCCTGGATGATCAACAGGGGCCCTGGACAGATGTCTATGCGCTCGGGGCCGTGTTGTATTACGCGGTAACAGGAAAAGCGCCGCCGGATTCTACACTTCGGGGTGCGGCCGTGCTTAATGAGAAGGTGGATCCCTATCTGCCGTTGTCACAGTTGGTGCCGGAGGGTTACAGTCGGTCTTTTTGTGATGCAGTTGACTGGGCCTTGCAGTTCAAAGTCTCTGCAAGACCACAATCGCTGGCTGAGTGGCGCTTGCGCCTGTTCGAAGATGATTCGCTCAACAAACCGTTGAGCGAGTCTGCGCCGATCTCAGCCGTTACAGATACAGCAGACAGAGTCGAGGTGATACCTGCAACGGAGCCTATTCAGGCACCGGTTTCGTCGTCATCACCGGGCAACTCTGCCAATGTGCCGACGGTCCTCAACGACCAATTACCCAACGCTGCCCCGGTCAGCCCCCTAGACAGGGAACCTCGCGAGCTGGATACCTATGAGTTCGATCTGTCGCGCAATCTGCGCTTTCACGATCAACGCAGGCCAGTCAATCGTGGACCACAGAGTCGACGCCCTTTCAAACAGAGAGAGCTTGAGCGACGGAAATATCTTGTTTCAGGAGTAGCTGCAACCCTGGTGGCAGTAGTCGCAGCGATTGTCATCTTCAAGCCATGGCAGTCGCCCTTCGCTGTTACCGAGTCACCAGTGCGTGTCGTAACAGATTCCAAACCGGGGGAAATAGTTGTTCAGGATACGGTTGTCATTCAGCCAATAGGCGACTTGCAGGCTGCCGAGACGTCCCCGGCTCCGATGTCCATCGCAGATCCTGTTGATTCGACCGAGCAGGCCGCACGGGAGAGGGAGGCGGAAGTAGTTTCCGTGCTGGCTGAGTTGGAAGCCGAGAAGCTGAAAGCCGAGCAATTGGCTGCTGCGCGAGCTGCCAGGCTTGAAGCTGACCGTGCTGTACAACGAGTCGAGGCACGACGGCAGGCTCAATTGCTGAAACAACGTGAAGCCGAACGTGCCGCTGAGCGTGCGCGCCAGTCCGGTAAACAGAGTGCCACCGCTTTTAATGAATCTGGACAGCGCGCGACCCCCTCCGCGTCCAGGCAACATACTGTAAAACCGGCGATTGAATCCTCGGACATGTCGGATGTACTGTCGCGCTTCAATGCCTTGTCTGAGGCTATTGAGCAACGTGATTCTGCAAAATTACAGCAAATCACTGTGCACTCGGACAGGAAAATTGCTTACTTTGACTATGTGTTCAGAAACTTTGAAAAAGTTGAGGTCAAGTTAAGCGATATCAGTGCCAGCAGGCTGGATCAGACGATACGCGCTAAGCTCTCCGTCAACCGTTTGATTCGGGACAATGGAGACATTGCCATTCCGCCTGATGAGTTCAAAAATATCCCGATATATTCTATCAAGGAGACAACGTGGTCTGCGATACACTGGTAGTTCGAGGGACAGGGTTTCTTTTTCTGTGGGTCTGCCTGCTAAGTCTGTTGGCCGGTGGAGGGCCGTCTGCGCTCTTGGCCCAACAGCGCGAATCCACTGACTTTGAAGCGCCCATCATTGAGTACACCTCGCCGGATGCAGGGACGCTTGGCGGTGTCGAAGTGTTTGGCGCAACCGTTGTCGACAATGAAGAGATCAGGGCAGTCAGTCTTTTCTACCGCTTTAGCGGAGAGACGCAATTTGCAGAGTTACCGATGCGGGAGATCGCCTCTTCTTCTTACTACACGGTTAAAGTGGATACCGCCAGCGTGCCTCTGGATACAGAGGCTATCGAATACTACTTGCAGGCAGAGGATGTTTCTGGAAATATAGTGCTTAAAGGGTTCGCGTTCCAACCGCTTGTCCGACCTTTTACTGTGACCGAGCCTGAAGCTTCATCTTCAGTCATATCTGCAACAGCGCCAGAAGTGCAATCCCAAATACCCGCTCTGGATGCCCGATCAGGAAAGATTAATTGGGTATATGTGGCCGTTGGGGTTCTTGTCACAGGCGGTGTTGTCGTAGCGCTGGACAACGACGATGGGGGCGGCGGTGCTGCGATAGGTGAAGACGAGTGCTGCACCGTTAATCTGACCTTTGGCAGATTATAGGTGCAGCACGGACACGGCTCACTGTAATCGCGGTAAAGTTCTAGTCGTCAACCAGAACACTACAGACAGCGTCTGCAATCTTGTCGAGGCCTTCTTCAGGTAAGCCGGCAACATTGATTCTGCCATCACCTACGATATAGATCCCGTATTGCTCACGCAGCTGGTCGATATGTGATTTGTCGAGAGGCAGACGGCTGAACATGCCTTTCTGTCGAGCGATGTAGTCAAAGCGATCCGAGTTTGAGCGTTTCCTCAAAGCATCACTGAAAGCTTGTCTTAGACCAACCATGCGCAGACGCATCGCCTCCAGCTCTTCACGCCAGTCGGCGTTTAGCGCGCTATCGGACAGGACGATTTCTGTTGAATTAGCACCGTGATCGGGTGGCATGGAGTAGTTTGCACGGATTACGCTGCTCAGAATGCCATGCGCGCGCGTCACTTCGACTTCATCAGCTGCAACAACAATCGCAGCGCCGACACGTTCTCTATACAAACCGAAGTTTTTCGAGCAGCTTGCTGCCACGACCATTTCTGGTAGCTTCTTTGCCATCAATCTGACTGCCGCGGCATCCTCTTCCAGTCCATCTCCAAAACCCTGATAGGCGATATCAACGAAGGGGAACAGATCTTTCGTCTTGAGTAGGTCGATTAACTTGTCCCATTGTTCCAGCGTCAGGTCAGCACCTGTAGGGTTGTGGCAACAGCCGTGCAGCACAACAATGTCGCCCTTATTGGCTTTGTCCAGGGTAGCCATCATGGCGTCAAAATCGACATCACCCGTTGCGCTATCGTAATACGGGAAAGTATGCAGTGTGTAGCCAGCTGCGCTCAGTAAGGGAATATGGTTGGGCCACGTTGGATCGGACACCCACATATCAGCATCGGGACGCCCTTTTTTTAACAGTTCGGCGAGCACGCGTAACGCACCACTGCCTCCGACGGACTGCGCAGCACGGATTCTGCTGGTGTCAGCATTTTCACCGAAAACCTGTGTAATCATAGCGCTGCAGAAGGTGGCACTACCCACCGGGCTGACATAGGCCTTGGTGTCCTGAGTGTCGAGCAGCTTGCCCTCTGCCGATTTGACGGCCCGCATTACAGGCGTCTTGCCCGCCGCGTCCTTGTAGATACCAACACCGAGGTCTAGCTTGTTTTCGCGCTCGTCGGCTCTAAACGCTGTCATTAGCGCAAGAATGGCGTCAACCTTGGGTTCGGGTAGTCCTTCAAACATGTCTGATAGTCCTGGCGTGCATTGCCAATCGATGGCGTTAATTAGGGTTTATAAGCGAATTGACTGACTTTCTCACCAGTTGCCTAGTTACTTAGCTGCCATTTAGTGGCTAGCTGGTCGAAAAAACCGCGCTCCTTTTTCAGCTTGATCCAGGTGTTCAGGTAGTTGATCCACACTTGGTCATCCTGAGGAACAAGCATGGCGATTGGCGTGCGCGCACGCCCTTGCTTGACGGGAACCACCATCATGCCAGGGTATTTCGCGACCAGTTTGAATGCCTCTACGTTGGACGTGATATGTGCATCGGCACGACCTGACAGGACTTCCTGAAAGTCGCGTGCAGGTGCTTCTATTATCTTCTTGGTTGCGTTGGGGAAGAAATCCTTGACCTGCTGTTCCTGTGTGGTGCCAAGCGTTGCTGCAACCGTTACACCCTCTTTGTCCAGATCGTCCCAGTCCGTAAAGCGCTCACTGTTTTTCTTCAAGGTGAGTGGTACGGTATTGAGTGCGAAGTAGCTGTCGGTATACCCAGCAGCCTTGGCACGTCCGGGGCTGATGGATGCGCTTCCAGTCATATGATACTTGCCGGCAGTAATTCCGCTGACCAGTGTCTTCCAGTCCGTAGGGACGAATTGGAGTTCGACTTCGAGATCAGCGGCAAGCTCTGTGACCACGTCAATGTCGTAGCCCTTGTAGCTATTGGTTGCCACATCCTTGAGAGTCATGGGATCCCAGTCGCCGGTGGTGCCAACCTTGAGAGTGCCGCTGGAGAGAATATCGTTCAGGACGGAATCTGCCGCGGTGACGGGGGCGGTAATGCTTGCCAGTGCCAGTATAGAAACGGCAGCTATGATTTTTGGCAGTTTGCGGAATTGCTTAAGCATGAAATATGTCGTCGTTTTTCGAGAACTGCAAGTATACATCCAAGCGTTGTAGCGGGTCCGTTTTAGAACACGTACTCCCTTCTTCTGCTGCTTAGGCTAAGCTGCTACCCATGAATAAAGAACCCTTGCACGGCTCAAATACGCCTGCGGTTATCGAGCTGGTCAAGGTATCCAGATACTTTGGTAGTTTCCAGGCTTTGTGTGACGTCTCTTTAACCGTCGCGTCCGGGGAGAGAATGGTCATTTGCGGTCCCTCCGGATCAGGTAAGTCCACACTTATCCGCTGCGTTAATCAGTTGGAAAAACATGATTCCGGCAAAGTAGTCGTTAACGGCGTCGAGCTCGGACGCAACAAACGGCAACTGCGTGAAGTGAGAACTGATGTTGGCATGGTTTTTCAGCAGTTCAATCTGTTTCCTCACCTGAACGTACTCGAGAATCTGACCCTGGGCCCGATGCGCGCCCGTAGACTCGACAAGAATGCCGCCAGAGAGCTTGCTATGCACTATCTGCAGCGGGTTCGCATACCCGAGCAGGCCGGGAAGTATCCCAGCCAGCTATCCGGAGGACAGCAGCAGCGCGTCGCTATTGCAAGAAGTCTGTGCATGGAACCGAAGGTGATGTTGTTTGATGAGCCTACCTCTGCGCTGGATCCTGAAATGATCTCGGAGGTTCTTGATGTCATGGTTGAGCTGGCTGAGACAGGGATGACCATGATGGTGGTCACTCATGAGATGGGGTTTGCAAAAAAAGTGGCTGACACGATTGTATTCATGGATGACGGCAAGATTGTAGAGCGCAGCACACCGGATGAGTTTTTCAAGCAGCCTCGCTCGGAACGTGGTCGTTTGTTTCTCAAGCAGATCTTGCAGCACTGAAAATGCCTGCCTCCCACCGAATTGCCTCATCTCGCAGGTTGTCATTTTTTAGCGTTCTGCTGGTAAGTGTGACTCTTTCTGGCTGTGCCAGTAATCTGCAGTGGTACGTGGTATCCCCTGCCACCGAATCGGGGCGTGCCAATCTGATGTTCATGATTGGTGGTCTGAAATACACGTTGCTGCTGTCTTTGACGGCTATCGTGATTTCCGTGGTGGTCGGGCTTCTGGTGGCATTACCCGGTTTGTCTGCCAATCCACTATGGCGCTCAGTTAACCGGGTGTATGTCGAAGTCGTTCGGGCTGTGCCTATTCTGGTGTTGATTCTTTGGGTGTACTACGGCCTGCCTATTGTCATGGGTATCGCTGTGTCGGTTTTCTGGGCTGGTGTTATTGCTCTTGCCTTGTCGGACAGCGCTTTCGAGGCCGAAATATTCCGCGCTGGTATCCAGTCCATTGATCGTGGTCAGATTGAGGCGTCGGATTCGCTGGGCCTTGGGTATGTTGATCGCATGCGATACGTTGTGTTGCCGCAGGCTATTCGACGGGTGCTGCCGCCTCTGGGAAACCAGTTGGTATATATGCTCAAGATGTCATCACTGGTGTCAGTTATAGGTATGGAAGAATTGACACGACGTGCCAACGAACTGGTGACATCTGAATATCGACCACTGGAAATATATACGGTTCTGATACTGGAGTACCTTGTGCTTATTTTGCTTGTTTCGGCAGGCGTGCGGTGGCTGGAACGACGCCTCGCCCGCCGAGATGTACGCTAGATGGAGCGTTCGCCATTCCTGTTACCGATATTGCTGGCCTGTGCGAGTTTGACTGTGATGGCAGGAGCAACGATTGCGCCTGGATTGCCTGGTCTTGTCGAGCACTTTGCCGATTACCCGGACGCCGACTATCTGTCCCGGTTTATTCTCACGGCCCCCGGTCTTGCCATTGCCTGTAGTGCCTCCCTTGCCGGTTGGGTGGCTGACAAGTTGGGGCGGCGTGTATTATTGCAGACAGGAATTGTCTTGTACATCGTTGCGGGTAGCGCTGGTCTGTGGCTTGATGATCTGATTTTGCTGCTGATCAGTCGTTTGTTCCTTGGCGTTGCCGTGGGCATGATCATGGTGTGTTCCATGGCTTTGCTCACTGATCATTTTCAAGGGGAAGAGCGGGACAGGGCAATGGGAATACAATCTTCGGCCATGTCGATGGGCGGTATTGTTTTCATATCGCTTGGCGCTATCCTGGCAGACATGTCCTGGCGAGCTCCTTTTGGTGTTTATCTCTTACCGTTTTTACTGCTTCCGCTTGTTTACTGGTTTGTGACCAAGCCGCCCGTGGGCGGCGACGAACCGGGCGCCGTCGAGGGTCGCTTCCCTTTTGCTCATGCGGCATTGCTTTACCCGCTAGGCTGCCTGAGCATGCTGATGTTCTATTTCATTCCGACTCAACTGCCTTTTCTTGCGTTGGAGCTGGGTGCAGAGAGTCTGAAATATGCAGGCTTTGCCGTCGCATTAAGCCAGTTGTTTTCAACTGTTGCGTCATTCAATTATCGACGCTTGCGTGCCCGGTTTGACAATACCTGGATACTGATGATCAGTTATGGCTGCATGAGTGCCGGGTTCCTGCTGTTGTCTACGGCGGATTCGTTGCTGGTCATGTACTTGTGCATGCCAATGGTCGGTATTGGGCTGGGGTTCAACTACCCTAATCTGACAATCTGGATGATGTCGAAAGTGCCATCGACCATGCGTGGACGTTCGTCGGGTGGTTTGACAACCGCCGTATTCATCGGTCAGTTTTTATCGCCTCTGCTGAGTCAACCGGTGGTGAACAGCCATAGCCTGGCAACCGCCTTCTTGCTGGCCGGGCTTATTATGGTAGCGTTGGTTGTCCTGCCATGCATTGTGGTCATAGGTTTGCACAGACACAAAATCGTCAAACGGGTTTGATGACATGTACCAATACTTCCATAGAGGTTTGATATGCCAGATAACATAGCGCTTACTATCGAAAAACTTAAAGCCGAACTGGGTGACCGTTTGTCTACAGGGCCCTCCATTCTCGATATTCATAGTCGTGATGAGGCATACAGCATACCGGCTTTACCGGATGCTGTAGCATTTCCCGAGAGTACCGCTGAAGTCTCTTCGATCCTGAAAATCTGTTCGGCGCATCAGTGCCCTGTGGTGGCGTTCGGCATTGGCACGTCGCTGGAAGGGCACGTTGTTCCCTTGAATGGTGGTATCAGCATCGATACCAGTCGGATGAATCGCGTGCTGGACATTCATGAGACAGACTGGGACGCGGTGGTGCAACCGGGCGTGACAAGAATGCAGCTTAACGAGGAGCTGCGAACAACCGGTCTGATGTTTACCGTTGACCCAGGAGCTAACGCCACCATTGGCGGTATGGCCGCAACCAGAGCCTCCGGAACCAATACCGTTCGTTACGGCAGCATGCGCGATAACGTCATGGCACTGGAAGTCGTGCTACCCGACGGCCAGATCATTCGCACTGGCACACGGGCACGTAAGTCATCGGCGGGTTATGACCTGACGCGATTGTTCGTCGGTTCCGAAGGTACGCTGGGTATCATCACGGAGTTGACGGTAAAACTGTTCGCACAACCTGAACATATATCGGCGGCAAGCTGTGTGTTCGAGAGCGTCGATCACGCTGTGGACGCGGTCTTGATGGCTTTGCAACTGGGTATTCCCATGGCCCGTATCGAGCTGCTTGATGAGTTACAGATGAAAGGAATGAATCTTTACAATCCGGATTTCCAGCATTCCGAAAAACCGCATCTTTTTCTCGAGTTTCACGGTACTGAAACAGGCGTTCAGGAACAAGTAACCATGTTCGAGGAAGCGGCGAAAGAGTTTGGTGTGAGTGATTTCCAATGGGCCAGTAAGCCTGAGGATCGTAACCGCCTCTGGAACGCTCGTCATAATGCCTACTACGCAGGCAAGGCCCTGCGACCGGGAGCTGAAGGTTTTGTGACCGATGTATGCGTACCGATTTCCAGAATGGCGGAAGCGATTCGCAAAACCGGCGAACTGGTTGATGCTTCAGGCTTGATCGCGCCGCTGGTTGGGCATGTTGGCGATGGAAATTTTCATCTACTGATACTGATCAATCCCGAGGATCCTGAGGAGATGCAAAAAGCCACCGGACTGGCAGGGCAGATGAACAAGGTAGCACTCGAGTGCGGTGGTACGGTGACCGGTGAACATGGTGTTGGTACCGGGAAGAAGAAATACATGCTCGACGAGCATGGTGACGCCTATGCCCTTATGGGGGTACTTAAAAAAGCCATTGATCCCCATAACATCATGAATCCCGGCAAACTGGTTTCTGTTAACTGATTTTTTGAATCCGATGACTATGCAAACTTCAACGCCCGCGACGCCCATCGTGCTTGGCTGTATCGCAGATGACTTTACGGGTGCCACGGATCTTGCCGGTCTGCTCGCTCGCAGCGGGGTCAAGGTGTCATTACGAATCGGTATTCCGAAGGAGCCTGCGAAAAATCCGTCAGCCTTTGAGGTGATTGCCTTGAAATGCCGCACAGCATCGGTAGATGCGGCCGTGGCTGAAAGTCTGGATGCACTCGCCTGGTTAAAAAATGCAGGTGCACAGCGTTTTTTCTGGAAATACTGTTCAACGTTTGACAGCACATCAGAGGGCAATATCGGTCCGGTGGCCGAGGCGCTGATGCAGGCACTCGATTGCCAGCAAACCATCTATTGCCCGGCTTTTCCTGAAAATGGCCGTTCCATATTCATGGGTAACCTTTTTGTCGGTGAACAACCGCTCGCCGAAAGCCCCATGAAAGATCATCCCTTGACGCCGATGCGTGATAGCAACCTTATGCGATTACTGCAACCACAAGTGAGGCAGCCGGTCGGTCTTGTCAACAGGCTAACCGTTGCAAAGGGCAGTACGGCGGTGCGAGATGCTTTGCGTGAGTTGAAAAACAATGGTTGCGCACACGTGGTGCTGGATGCTGTGGCCAACGATGACCTGACAATCATTGCTGAAGCCTGTCGGGATTTTCCGCTGTTGACAGGTGGTAGCGCAGTGGCCATGCCATTGCCGGATCTATATCTGGCGGACGGCACCTTGTCCTTAGAGGCATCTAAAATGCACAAGACTGCAACGCCTGCCGGTACTATCATCTTGTCGGGGAGTTGTTCGCAGATGACACGCCAGCAGGTGGAAATCTATAAAGGCCGTGCACCATCGTATAGACTTGATCCTCTCGCGTTGGCCGAGCACGGTATTGATGACGTATTGCAATGGTTGGCCGCATTGCCACCTCATTGCAATCCCCTGGTCTATGCAACAGCAGAGCCCGATGACGTGCTAACAGCACAGGAACATCTTGGCATTGATCAGGCAAGCGCGCTGATCGAATCCGCACTTGCACAGCTTGCTGTGGCGGCCAGAGAGCACGGTATACGTCGATTTGTAGTAGCTGGTGGAGAGACATCGGGTGCGGTTACCAAAGCGCTGGATGTACAGCAACTGGATATCGGTGCTGAAATTGCGCCCGGTGTTCCCTGGACGTACTGCCGGAGTGGTGGTCACGATATCGCACTGACACTGAAATCGGGCAACTTTGGTGCTGTCACGTTTTTCGACGATGCCATGGCAATGCTGCAATCCTGATCGGCCTGCCTGATTGGCTGGATTGTCTGGTTGGGTCGTCAGGTAGTTTGTGTATAGTATGTCACCACAACAGTTCATAAAACGACAAGAACGTCTGGAGGATTACCCATGAAGTCACCACAATTACTCGGCAGTGTTTTACTGGCAACACTCGCTGTTACCGGCGTTACCCAGGCGGCAGAACTTCGCCTGTCGCATCAATGGTCAACGCAGGATATTCGTCACAAGGTTGCACAGATCGTCGCGGATGAAGTTGCGGCAGCCGATGTCGACCTGGACATCACGATCTTTCCATCAGCGTCACTGTTCAAGGCGCGCGAACAATACAATCCGCTCTCGCGTGGTCAGCTTGATATGACGGTGCTGCCTTTGTCTTACGCTGGTGGTCAACAGCCTGCCTACAATCTTACGCTCATGCCGGGTCTGGTCAAAAACCATGATCATGCAGCTCGGCTGAACGAGTCGCCCTTCATGGGCAAAATAGAAGAAATCATGGCTGGCGACGATGTCATGGTTCTGGTTCATGGCTATCTGGCGGGTGGTTTTGCCGGCAAGGACAAATGCATTACCTCACCTGAGGATGTTGAGGGGCTCCAGACACGTGCAGCGGGTAAAGCCTTTGAGCAGATGCTGGCAAGTTCCGGTGCATCCATTGCGTCAATGGCATCCAGTGAAATTTACAATGCCATGCAAACCGGTGTGCTTGATGCTGCCAACACCTCCTCCTCATCTTTCGTCTCTTACCGATTGTACGAGCAGGTCAAGTGCTACACGCCTGCAGGTGATGTTGCGTTGTGGTTCATGTATCAGCCATTGCTGATGAACAAGCGCACCTTCGAAGATTTGAACGAGGCGCAACAGCAAGCCCTGATGGCAGCCTCTGCCAAGGCAGAGGCGTTCTATCTTGAAGAAGCCAAGAAGGAAGATGCCGCCTCGGTTGATGTCTTCAAAGAGGCAGGTGTTGAAATTGCCACGATGTCGCCTGAAGAGTTTGATGCATGGCGTGAGGTCGCAAAGGAATCATCCTACGCGGCGTTCGTTGCTGATCTGCCGGACGGGCAGGAGTTGCTTGATCTGGCGCTGGCCGTCGAGTAAGTCAGTCCAGCCTGTGCAAAGCGTTACCGAACGCGCAGCAAGACCCATCTGGATGCGCGCCATTGGCGCGCTATCCTCGGTCTGTGGAGCACTGTCTGCCACGATGATACTGGCGTCGGTCCTGTTGACTTGCCAGATGATCTGGGTTCGCAAGGTCAACAATGTATCAACGGTCTGGCAGACTGAGACGGTCATCTACCTGATGATTGGTGCGACCCTGCTTGGTTTGCCCTACGTGCAACGCCTTCGCGGGCATGTCAATGTCGACCTGCTACCCAGACTGTTGCCTGTCGGTTTGCGCAAGGCGCTGGCGTGCCTGACACTGGTTGCCGCGATTGTCGTGGTAGGGATCATGCTGTTCTATTCTGCAGAGTTATGGCATATCGCCTGGTCACGTGGCTGGAAATCGGACACGGTCTGGGGTCCTCCGATGTGGATTCCCTATCTGGTCATGCCGATCGGTTTTGGCGTCTATCTGTTGCAGTTGGCAACCGACCTGTTCGCGGTGTTGCTCGATATCGAAAAACCGTTTGATTCAAAGGCAATTTAAACCATTTCTCAAGAGTTGTTGAATCGTTCGGCAGCGCAACACATAACCAGGGACACTAAATGGATCCTCTCACGCTGGGGCTTGTGGTGGCGATTGTCACGATACTAGTCCTGTTCTCAGGCGTCTCAGTCGCCACCGGTTTGCTAATTGTGTCGGCAGGCTTTCTGCTGGTTTTCGATGGCATGCGCTCGCTCGAGCTTATGCCGGAGATCTTTTTTGGCAAACTCAACAGCTTCGCCCTGTTGTCAATACCCATGTTCATCATCATGGGGGCGGCCATATCGTCCACACGTGCCGGCGCTGATCTCTATGAAGCACTGGATCGATGGCTGACGCGCGTGCCCGGTGGGCTGGTCATCTCGAACCTGGGTGCCTGCGCGTTGTTCTCCGCCATGTCGGGATCGTCTCCCGCTACCTGTGCTGCCATTGGCAAGATGGGTATTCCGGAGATGCGTAAACGTGGCTATCCGGATGCTGTGGCAGCAGGTTCCATAGCCGCGGGTGGCACTCTAGGTATTCTCATTCCACCTTCGGTCACCATGATTGTATACGGCATTGCCACGGAGACCTCTATTGGCCGACTGTTTCTGGCCGGCGTATTACCGGGCCTGTTACTGGTGATGCTATTCATGGCGTGGTCGATCTACAGCACCTGGCGTCAGCAAGGCATTACCGGTGCATTGGAAACCCGGTCGTATACATGGGCTGAAAAGCTGGAAATACTACCCCGTGTAGTTCCTTTCATACTGATCATTATCGGTGTTCTGTATGCGATGTATGGTGGCATCGCAACTCCTTCTGAAACCGCTGCCGTCGGCGCGCTGATGTGCCTGCTGATTGCCGTCATCATCTATCGGCTCTGGAGCCCCGGATCTCTCTGGGTGGTTCTGCGTGACTCCACTCGTGAGAGTGTCATGATTCTGTTCATCATCGCCGCGGCCGGTGTTTTCTCCTACATGCTGTCAAGCCTGTCGATTACGCAGTCCATTGCCGGTTACATCGCGGCCCTGGACGTCAACCGCTGGGTGCTGATGGGGATGGTGAATCTGTTTTTGCTGGTCGCAGGTTTTTTTCTACCGCCGGTTGCCGTGATTCTCATGGCTGCACCGATACTGTTACCGATTATTACAGCGGCAGGTTTTGACCCCTATTGGTTTGCCGTGATACTGACCATCAACATGGAGATTGGATTGATCTCCCCGCCGGTTGGGCTAAACCTTTACGTCATCAATGGCATAGCGCCTGACATCGAGCTCAAGACGATACTTCTGGGCTCTTTACCTTACGTGGCTTGCATGATTCTTGCCATAATCATTCTGTCGATATTCCCAGGTCTTGCCACCTGGTTGCCAGAATTGGTCATGGGGCAGGCTGTATCCTGACGAAGGATGATGCAAGCAACCATTAGTGCCTGGTTGAGACAGACATCACCGCAGAGCTTGGAGACAGAAAAAGGAGTCGTAAGACCGTGAGCCGTATCAGTTATCTATCCGAGCTTTTATCATCGGTTTTCACCCGGCAGGATACCAGCGATCAGGGGGTGCATCATGGAAGTTTCGCCGATCTGTGTGATTCAGTTTTGTCTCATCAGGGAGAAAGCTCGGGCAATCGGTTTGCCCGTAGCCTGTTACTGAAATTCAGCGAATCCAGCGAAGAAGAACAACGGGAGTTCTTTCAGCTTCTGGCCAATCAATTCGATATTGATGCTGGCGAGGCGGTTCGGGCAGCACAGGGTTATGCCAGCCAACGAAGTGCTGATACTCTATCCGTGCTGATGGACAGTGTCGAACCCAGGCGACAGGAACTGTTTCGGCGTTTGAATCGCGTACCTGGTGCAACCAATGATCTGGTCAGAATGCGTGCACTTCTACTAGAGGCGTGTAAAACCGATAACGACCTTCGGCGTATCGATCTGGACTTTCAGCGTCTGTTCAGCTCGTGGTTTAATCGCGGGTTTCTCGTACTGCGTGAGATTGATTGGCATACGCCTGCCAATATCCTGGAAAAGGTCATTGAATATGAGGCCGTGCATGCCATCAATAGCTGGAGCGCCTTGCGCAAACGACTCAAACCGTGTGATCGTCGTTGTTTTGCCTTCTTTCACCCAGCCATGCCTGACGAACCGCTGATTTTTGTCGAGGTGGCATTAACCGTTGAAAGCCCTGCATCGATCCGCGAGATTTTGCAAAGCGATCGAAGCATTGTTCAGGAACATGAGGCCAACACTGCCGTGTTCTATTCGATTTCCAATTGCCAGAAAGGGCTGGCTGGTGTCTCGTTTGGCAACTTTCTGATCAAGCAGGTGGCTACTGAGCTATCCATTGCTGTGCCTGGGCTCAAGACCTTTCGAACGCTGTCTCCAGTGCCGGGATTTATCTCCTGGGTAAATGATGAGCTGGCTACTTTTCCGGAAAAGCAGGCCTCTGTTGAAATTGACAACCGGCAGGAGCACAACCAGCTGCCTCTGCCATGGTTGAAGCTGGCACAGCAGGTTGCAGCCTCCACTGAACACACTTTCAGCGATGAAGACAAACTTCAATTGAAGAAGCTGGTGGCCTATTATCTGATGAAGGTACGCCGCGATGACACACAGGCGATGGATCCGGTGGCGCGTTTTCATCTTGGCAACGGTGCTAGTCTGGATGCAGTGCTCCCCGGGGCTGATATCTATCAAAAGGGATTGTCGCAATCTGCTGGAGTCATGGTCAGCTACCTGTATGATCTGGAAAAAGTGGCCAGCAACCACGAACTGTATGCTAACGAACGGCAGATTGTTGCTGCGGATGCCGTATTGGCGTTGCTTGAGCCTGAGAAACGAAAACGGAAACTTGCCTGATGTCGAACCATCTTTTTGATGCGCTGCTAGCAGCGCGCTCATTGGCGGAAGGCCAGCTCTTCGTCGAGAACGGTAAGTGCGTACTGAGCGACGCATCGTTTTTTGATCTCAGTGCTCGATTGTCCAGCGTTTTGTTGACGGCGGATGTAAGCCCCGGTGATCGCGTTGCCGTTCAGGTCGACAAGAGTATCGAAGCACTGGCCCTGTATCTTGCGTGTTTGCGTGTGGGAGCTGTCTTCCTGCCACTGAACACCGCCTACACGCAAAGCGAACTGCAGTATTTTATCGACGACGCTACACCGCAGGTCTTTGTTGTTGATCCCGGTAATGAATCCATGGCTCATCAGTTGCTTGATCCAGCGCGTGTACTCAGCTTATCAGCAAAGGGTCAGGGTTCACTCGCTGAAGCTGCGGCCAGTGCGCCTGCCATGCAGCATGTTGTGCCCAGAGTGGCCGCTGACCTGGCAGCTATTCTCTATACCTCTGGCACCACGGGTCGCTCGAAGGGAGCCATGCTCACACACGATAATCTGTTGTCCAACTCACTTACCCTCGTCGACTATTGGGGTTTCAGTGACGATGATGTGTTGCTGCATGCTCTGCCGATCTTTCATACCCATGGCTTGTTTGTGGCAAGTAACGTCATGTTGTTGTGTGGCGGCAGTATGATTTTTCAATCGAAGTTCAGTCTCGACGATGTGCTCCGTGAATTGCCGCATGCAACCAGCATGATGGGTGTGCCAACGTTTTACACGCGTCTTCTTGCAGATGAACGCTTCACACAGCCGCTTGTCTCCCACATGCGCTTATTCATATCGGGCAGCGCGCCCTTGCTTGCTGAAACACATCATGAATTTGAAGCGCGTACCGGTCAGCGTATTCTCGAACGTTACGGCATGACCGAGACGAACATGAACACCTCGAACCCTTATATCGGGAAGCGCATAGCTGGCACAGTCGGGAAACCCTTGCCGGGTGTCAGTGTGCGAATCTGCGATCAACAGACGCATAAACCTTTGTTGACGGGGGAGGTGGGGGTGCTTCATGTAAAGGGACCTAACGTCTTCTCGGGGTATTGGCAGATGCCGGAAAAAACTGCTGAAGAATTATTGCCTGACGGCTTCTTTATCACTGGGGATCTTGCCACTATCGATGATGAGGGGTATGTCACGATTGTGGGACGTTCCAAGGACCTGATTATCTCCGGCGGCTACAACATCTACCCCAAGGAGATCGAGCTGCTGATTGATGAGCAAGCGGGTGTCGTTGAATCGGCTGTCGTGGGTGTGCCGCATGCCGACTTCGGCGAGGCCGTGGTGGCGATAGTCGTGGCAGTGACTGATACACCGGCTGTTCCTGATGCATCGATGATTATTAGCGCTCTGGAAGGTAAGCTGGCCAGATTCAAATTGCCCAGGCGGGTGGAGTTCGTCGAGGAGTTGCCACGCAATACCATGGGCAAGGTTCAGAAGAATGTACTTCGGGAAAAATTTTCCTGAGCTCAGGAATTGGCGCCGGGAAATCCTTCTCCCGGCTACCCCTGAATTGTCTGGTCTCTAACCGGATTCGCGGTTGAACAGACATGCTGTATCAGTGATCAATGCATGCTCTACCGATACTGCGACGTCATTCTTGTCGATGACTTAAAGCCATTAACGACGTGTGGGTTGCCATCTGTACTGACTCAAGCAGGTAATGAGGTCCTCTTCCCCTTAATACTGTAAAAAATGCGGATCGCTTTGAGCTTTGATGTAGCTCTTGATTAAACGCTAGTTATTCGATGCCGTATGGCCGCGCATGCTGGCTATTGCTCGTCCGGGGTTTTTGGCCTTTGCAAAGGCGACAAGCTCGAAACCGCGATTCTCCAGTTTTTCACCACGCCAACTGTTCGCGTAGCGAAATGGCAAATAGATCAGTCCGATAAATGCCGTCAACGCAAAGCCTATTGTGCTTGTCTGTATCAACGGCGTCACGTTGACTCCTGCATCCAGCCAGGCGAGTCCCGACACAACCAGTCCGCCGATGGCAACAACCCACAATACGATATAGGCAAGTGCAGTTCCGAATAGCTGGCGATAGATAAGAAAGGGCAGTGTCATCAACAGGGCGCTCCACGACACGCCACTTTTGACAGCCTGCGCGTGGTTGTTTCGTTGATAGATAGAATACAAGGTGCCTTTGCGACCTTCGGTCAGATCCAGTGGGTAACCCTGACTGTCAAGTGCTTGATCGGTGTGCTGGATGTGAGCACCTGCGCTGGAAAGATCCGGGCTTGCAGCGACCATGGCTGCTGCCGCTGTTGCCGCTGTTGCCGCTGTTGCCGCTGTTGCCGCTTCTGCCGCTTCTGCCGCTTCAGTGACTTCGGTCTGGGCAGGTTCTTGCGCGGGTGTCGGTTCGGGTGCAGTGAAATCATCATCACTGAGATAATCGTTTGCCACCGGGTCCAATTCGACCGGCTCGGGTTCGGTCTGCAGAGTTTCGGTTGGTTGTGATTCAGGCGGCTGAGAGAAGACAGCCGTTTGATCTGCGATGTCTGTCAGTTCCATTTCATCGGCTTGCCTGCTCAGTTCATCGGTGAGCGGGTCGGGCTCGATAATCGTAGGTTCGCGGGCTTCCATTGGCTTTTGGGCTTCGTCCAGGGCCATTGAATCTTCTTCGATCCATTCCAGGTCGGGATCGGATGGCTGTGATTCCGCCGGTTTGTAGCGAGCATCCTCGAGCATTGCATCCAGTTCGTTGGTGTTTGCATCAAGAACGTCGATATTCGATTGTGTAAGATCGTCGATATCGACGTCTGTGAAATCTCCCACGGTATCGTCGAATGAAGGGCGACTCTGGGAATTGTCAATGTCAGTGTCGAGATTGCTGCCTTGAGATTGAATCTGCGCGATGTCATCGGCACTGAGGTTCAGGCTGGTGGTGCTATCCAGATCGAAATCGCTCGATTCAACAGGGTCTGCTCCTACCAGCGAGCCCAGATCAGATGCGTCTGCGGTGTCGTCAAGCTCCTCCGCGAAAGTATCGAATTCCTTGGCAAATTCTTCTTCAGGTAGTCCCCCAGTACCCAGCCCATCGTCTGCATAGGTATCATCCAGAAGAACATCGCTCTCCGGAACGTAGTCCGCCATGAGATCCGGATCGGGTTCGATGAGCTCATCGATAATGTCATCGGTACCGACAGTTACCGATTCAATGTGCTCGTCCGGATCCATATTGATTTCGAGGTTTTCAAACCGTGCGGACTCCCCCTGATCTTGCCCTGACGGTGCAGATATTGCCGAGGGGATGTCATTATCGCCGCTCATCAGTTCCATGTTGTTGAGAAACCCCATATCCTCATTCTTATCATCGACGTCTTCTTCTTCGATGGGCATGAGTGCGAGGGTTGAGTCGGTTTCGATCACTCCCGGGTCTATAGGCTGCTCCAGTTCCTTGGCGCGTTCGGAAAGGAGCTCCTCGACACGCAGATTGGTGTACAGGTAACGGGCTTCATCATGATCGTCGCTGGCAAGCGCGCAAGCCCGTGCCCAGATGTGCGGGCGTCGCCGATCCGAGTTCAGCTCGTCGGCTGCTTGCTGGTAGAGCTCTTCGTCAATCATGGCGGATCTTCTTTATTCCAAGTCTTCTGCGGCGTCATCGCCGGATGCAACATAGCCGGCTGTAAGTTTAAAGTCAGTGCCTGTTACGTTACAAGCGTCGGAGGACACTTTAAGTAGCTCGTATCGCGCCAGTAGAACAAAAACAGGCAAATTTCGTTCGAAAAAGTGTGAGCTCATGCTAATAACGTCAGGTTGCTATTTCGCGGCGGCAATATTGGGCGGCTAGCATAATCGATATGAGCGATCGTGAAACAGGACACAGACGGTACTGATTCTTCTGCAACCGGTTGCAAAAAATCCTTGCAACGTTGCGACGAGCCTTTCATAATTGCCCAATCCGAGATTTCGGATTAACAGCTATGAGGAGAAATCACAGCATGGGAATTACTTGGAAGAAATTGGCATTGGCTGCAGCAATAGCGGCCCTGCCAATGGCAGGCTCAATGGGAGTCGCGCAGGCAGAAGGCGAGAAATTCATTCTCGTCAGTCATGCCCCAGACAGCGATTCATGGTGGAACACGATCAAGAACGGCCTTGCACTGGCTGCGGATCAAGTGGGTGCAGAAGTCGAGTACCGTAATCCGCCAACTGGCGATATCGCAGACATGGCCCGAATCATCGAGCAGGCTGCAGCGTCTAACCCTGATGGCATTATCACCACACTGGCCGATCCTGATGTACTGAGCGGCCCTATCCGCGATGCGGTTGACAAGGGCATTCCTGTCATTATCATCAATTCGGGCACGCCTGAACAGGCCGCAGAAGTTGGTGCGCTGATGTACGTCGGTCAGCCTGAGTACGATGCAGGTCTGGCAGCAGGACAGCGTGCCAAGCGTGACGGCGTCGGATCTTTTCTGTGTGTCAACCACGTCATCTCCAACCCGGTTGTCGGTGAGCGCTGCGCAGGCTTTGCAGACGGATTGGGCGTAGATCTGGGCACTTCCATGATCGATTCCGGTCAGGATCCTGCTGAAATCAAAAACAAGGTCAAAGCGTATCTTCAGGCCAACCCTGAAACAGAAGCCATCCTGACGCTTGGACCGACCTCTGCAGACCCTACGATTCAAGCGGTCGAGGAGATGGGAAAGGCGGGTGATATCTATTTTGGTACATTCGATCTGGGAACAGAAATCGTCAAGGCCATCAAAAGTGGCACCATCCGTTGGGGTATTGACCAACAGCCGTTCCTGCAAGCCTATCTGCCCGTTATCGTTCTTGCCAACTACCAGCGTTTTGGCGTACTGCCAGGTAACAACATCAATTCCGGACCGGGTTTTGTAACGGCGGATGCCTTGGGTAAAGTAGAAGAATTTGCTGGCGAGTATCGCTAGGACGTTTTGTCATAGCTTTATGCGTTCGCTTTTTATTCAGTGATTAGTTGACAAGAGGGCCGTGTGGCTGCGATGAGATGTTCCGCAGCGGCATGGCCTGTTTGTTTTTTGATGCACCTTCAGCAAGAGGACCGTTATCCATGAGTGATTCACCAGACGTTGCTGTCGACGAGCGCGTTCAGCAGCAGTCGCGACTCAAGAAAGCGTTGATCAGGCCAGAGCTTGGTTCGATCTGTGGAACGATACTGGTCTTTGTTTTCTTCCTGATGGTGGCAGGAGATTCAGGCATGTTCTCCTCAGAGGGAACCATGAACTGGACGATTGTTTCCGCACAGTTTGCCATTATCGCCGTAGGTGCTTGCCTACTGATGATTGCTGGTGAATTTGATTTGTCAGTAGGTTCAATGATCGGCTTTTCGGGCATCGTGATTGCCATGATGTCGGTTACGTGGGGCTTCCCGATGTGGGTGGCTATCATCACAGCGTTTGTCCTGGCTATGGCCATCGGCTGGTTGAATGGATACATCGTCGTCAAGACCGGTCTGCCATCGTTCATCGTGACTCTGGCCTTTCTCTACATACTCCGTGGCATGACAATCTTCCTGTCAATTGCCACGACTAACAAAACGATAATCGGTGGTATCAAGGAAGCCGCGGAAGGTGATCCACTTGCCGCCTTGTTCGGCGGAAAGATTCTGACTGGCCTGTTTAGCTGGATGGGTGAAAACGGCTGGATCTCCACTTTCAAAGGAGGCTCGCGAGCTGGCGAACCCATCGTTAATGGCATACCCATGTTGGTTGTCTGGGCCGTTGTTCTTGTGATTTTCGGGCATTTTCTGCTCACACGCACCCGCTTTGGTAACTGGATATTTGCCTCGGGTGGTGATGCACAAGCCGCAAGATATGTCGGTGTCCCTGTGGATCGGGTAAAAATCCTGATGTTCATGTTCACCGCTTTTTGCGCAACGGTCTTTGCTACTTGCCAGGTAATCGAATTTGGCTCAGCCGCAGCCGACCGTGGTTTGCTCAAGGAGTTTGAAGCCATCATTTCAGTGGTGATCGGTGGAGCGTTACTTACCGGAGGCTATGGATCGGTCATTGGCGCAGCCTTGGGTGCGCTGATATTCGGCGTAGTTCAGCAAGGGCTGTTCTTCGCCAATGTTGAAAGTTCGCTGTTTCGTGTATTCCTCGGAACCATCCTGCTGCTGGCGGTTATTCTTAATACATACATCCGCCGCATGATCACAGGGGAGCGTTGATATGACTTCACCACTGATCGAAATGATTGATATTGAAAAACATTTTGGCTCGGTTATCGCGCTGGCTGGTGTCTCCCTGTCAGTCAATGCCGGCGAATGTCATTGCCTGTTGGGCGACAACGGTGCAGGCAAGTCCACATTCATAAAGACGTTGTCTGGAGTGCATCAGCCAACGCACGGTGAGATGCGCCTTGAAGGGCAGAAAACGACATTTCCCAATGCGCGTGCCGCTATCGATGCGGGCATTGCGACCGTATATCAGGATCTTGCCATGATCCCGCTAATGTCAGTAGCCCGCAATTTCTGGATGGGGCGAGAGCCGCAGAAAAAAGTGGGGCCGTTCAACTTGTGGGATGCAGAAAAGGCCAATACGGTAACCATGCAAGAGATGGCTCGCATGGGTATCAACCTTCGCGAGGCTGATCAGGCCGTGGGTACCTTGTCGGGAGGCGAAAGACAAACTGTTGCCATCGCACGTGCAGTCTACTTTGGAGCAAAGGTACTGATCCTCGATGAGCCCACCTCGGCCCTGGGTGTGCGCCAGACGGCCAACGTCTTGTCTACGATTGATAAAGTCAGAAAAAACGGTATCGGCGTCGTATTCATTACTCACAACGTTCGACATGCGATGGCTGTTGGTGACCGCTTTACTGTTTTGAATCGTGGCAAGACCCTGGGCACCGCAACTCGCGGTGAGGTTTCGGTAGAGGAGCTGCAGGATCTGATGGCGGGTGGCAAGGAAATGGTGCAACTAGAGCAATCGCTTGGTGGCACCGTCTGAGCTTGCTATTTTCCGCTTTGCTCCCCTGCTCGCAAGTAGCAAAACGACAGCGTAACCTGGCATGGCCGTTACACTAAAAGATGTTGCCGATGCGGCGGGTGTATCCCGCTCGGCTGTGTCCCGTGCTTTCACGGATGGCGCATCCGTGTCGGCCACCATGCGCCGCAAGGTAGAAAAAGCGGCTCAAGAACTTGGTTACACGCCTAATGCATTGGCCTCCAGCTTAACGACGGGGCGAACACGACTGATTGGACTGGTATCCAATAACTTTCATAATCCTATCTTTCTCGAGGTCTTTGATCTGTTCACACGCGGCTTGCAAGAGCGTGGACTTCGACCCCTTCTGGTTAATCTCACCGATGAGACAGACCCCGCAAATTCGGTAAAGATGCTGCGACAGTATTCCGTGGATGGCGTGGTGGTGGCATCGTCCACGTTGACGCCTGCATTTTCCGAAGCGTTTCGTGATGCCAACATGCCGGTTGTGCATTCCTTTGGCCGCTATACCAACGCACCTAACGTTCATGTAGTGGGGATTGATAACGTTGAGTGTGGTCGAATCGCTGCCCGCGAGCTTATTGCCCGTGATTACAGGCAATTGGCTTTTCTGGGTGGTCCGGAAACCGCAACCTCTACTCAGGACCGACTGGAAGGGTTCAAAGCCGAGATTGCATTACACGCGGACATCAGGCTGACATATTCTTTTGCCACAGCGTATTCGTTTGATGCAGGCCGCGCCGAAATGCTGCGACTGTTGGCAGACAAACCCGCTGATGCCTATTTTTGCGGTGATGATGTCTTGTCTATTGGAGCGCTTAGTGCCATCAAGGATGCAGGCCTCGATGTGCCTGGTGATCTTGGCATCATCGGGTTGAATGATATGGAGATGTCCAGCTGGCAGAATATCAACCTCACTACTATTCATCAGCCTATCCAGAAGATTATCAGTTCATCCATTGAGTTGATTGTTGCGATGCTTGACGAGCCTGACCGACTTCCTGAGGCGCGTCTTTTTCGCAGTCACGTTGTCGAGCGAGGAACGTTGCGTCGCGGTCGTTGACCGGTGTGAATTTGGCTCTTGTCGAGTTGAGTGAGCTAATGCGTGATCTTCGACGATGGCGAGATTCTAGACATCATGTAGTGACCAGCCTGTCTCTAACACGTAGATTATCATTGAGATGGGCAGGTCAGTGCATGATGTCCAGAGGTTCCTGATCTCGATGTTCCATACTTCATCAGATGTTTACTTCTACCGATCACGACGGAACAATTTCTAGCTTGCGACCTTGATCCTGAATAAGGATTTCAGCCATGACGGTTTTTTTAACTCGGGCTCGTTTGACGAATATCCCGCACCTTCAATCATCACAGAGGAAAGGGTTGTATAAGTGGCAGTCCATGCATCTTTTACATCGTCTGTGTAAGCTTCTCCAAGACCTTTTTCAAGGGTCCAGAGAAGACTCGCTGCTACCTTCGGGTAATCTGCTTCAGCGACACCGTAGTCTTTGTGTGCTTTTCCAGCCGCTTTCAAGGGGACAACCAGAGATTCGATATTGTCCAGTGAGTTAACCGCCAGATCGAGCATCTTCATCAGTTTTTCACCTTGCTCTTGCATGTCTCCCTTGAACATGGGGCGTACTTCAGGGTATTGATCGAATAGTCGGGTGTAGAAAAGATCAGCTGCCTTCTCCTGAATAGGCAGAACCAGAGCCCAGCTTTCCTTGACCAGCGTTTTCTGTGTGGGTGTCATAGTCATTTCTCTTTGGTGGATAGATAGAATCTGGCCAGGGCAAGCATGTAGTCCACGGCCGATTCAACGTCGGAGTCTGATAGTTCCGGATTGCCACCGCGGGGTGGCATATAGGTGTCATTTACCCCAAAAAAACCCTGTGTGGCGTGTTCGTAAAGGGTTGTCAACGGGGTCTTGACGCGTTCCTCCCACTCCGGTGGCTCGAGTGGGTTAGGAGCTCCCGCAATACCATACGCATGACAGGTCTCGCAATTTTGCAGCCACACGCCCCGACCTGTGGCGAGCTCGGTTGATAGTTCGGGGTATTTTTCAGAAGCGTGAGTGTGAGAACACAAAAGTGCGATAGTGAGTGCGCACTGAATCATCATTGATGCCTGCTTCCGAGGTTTCATTCTGTTCAGCCTTCGACAGGAATGCGAATGACGACACCACCCATAACATCACCTATCTTGAAATCGCTGCGTGGTGTGTCCTTGTGGTCGTTATGACAGGACGCGCAGACCGGCGAAACTGCCGTGTCGGCATAGACAGCTGTGAAGTAGCTGGTACCGCCAAGCTCCTCGGTAGTGTAAAAGTTTTCGCCTTTGTTATCAGCCACGAATTGAAGTCCCTCTTTTTCTGCGTCCGTTTGCGGGGCATTCTGTTTGTTAATGGGCCAGATGGATTGTAGGGAATAGCTGAAGTTGACATCCGGATTCTTCTCAGCCTTTTCTGCAACCATCTCGGCGCCAAACCGAAACATCTGGGCAGGCAAAACCAGTGCGCTTTCATCTTCGAAGTGCTCCGATGCAGTTATGACCTTCTCTTTTGCAGCCAGACGGTTAACGATTCGCTGAGTATAGACAGCTCTATCAGAATCCATGACCATATGCAGTGCATCCGCCATCGCTCTGGGTGTTATTGACGGAGTGTCGCCCACATCGTTTGAATGGGCAAGCAACGCATAGCTCCCTGTTCCTGCGGCCAAGGCAAGGCTGGCAAGAGTGGTTTTATTCATGATTGATTTGATGTGCATGAGGTTTCTCTGATGGGTTGTGAATTTCACCGGTCAGGTGAGGTTGATGATATTGACGTGGGCCTATGGCGCCGCCTTTGGTAGTAACGAGACGCATGGCTCAGTTGCTCCCGGATTTTTTCTTTGCATGGCGATCCGCGTCCTGACGTGCAAGGTCAACGCTGTCCACATGGACAGATGGCTGGCCGTTGAAGTTGTTGGTAATGAGAGCTTGATCTGCCAGTGCGTTGATAGAAAAAGGCAGTCCATGACAGGACTGGCAAACTGGCCTGATCATCTTGCTGTTGGGTGCGAAGAACTTGCTCTGGTTATGCTCCACTACCACTCTGCTCAACCAGTCACTAACGTCCTTATCCACGCGAGGCATGTGGCATGTCGCGCAGGAAACACCGCTTTGAGCTTGTCCACTGCCATCCACCTCAGCTTGCCAGAGTGAATAGTGATCAGACGCCTTGTAGGCAAGCGAGTGTTCGTCAGCATGGCAACCCAGACAGGATTCCACAGCAGCTTGCTGCGTATCAAAACGGTGGGCCCCGTGACAGCTATTGCAGGTCAACTCTTCGTGTGTATTTTTTTCCTGCATCGGAAGTCGGGCCATCTCAGGTGTCATTGGACTGAGTCCCGCCGCCAACCGCATACCGTGTCTGCCTTTGGTAAAACTGGTCACTTCATCTGCATGACACGCGCTGCAACCATCCAGTGAGGGCTTGTCGCTCCATGCGGCGCGTGTTCCATCGCCGTTGCCAGGTTGATGACAACCGCTGCAATTGACTCCCGATTTGCCATGTCTGGTCGTTACCCAATCCTGAGTAATCTGATCATCTACCTTCAGCTCGGCAGGTGAGTCTGCATCGGAGGTTTGCAATGCGACAATCGGGTAGTCATCAATCGGGTATTCCACAATCTGATCAATTACAGACAGGAAGCCCAGAATCTCGACGGTGCGGTTTTCAAGTAATTCGGTCTGATCCATGTGCTTTACGAGAAAGTCGGTATAGAGCGCTCGGTTATCGTGGTAGTTATGACAGCCGGAAGTCGTACAATTAGCGAATGCCATCCCTTCATGAGAAGGTCTGTCTTCGGCAATGTCCTCGTGGCAATGAAAACAGACATCCCTTGGCCGAGTCAGGCCGTTGGTGAGTGTCACTTCCGGTCGATGCTCTACATGACAGCTGACACATCGGGTTGCGTTTATTTTTCTCAGACGGGCTGCATTGCGTGGATCCTTGAATTTGGCAATGGGATGAGAGTCGTAGGGTTTCTTTCGATCATCACCGTGGCAATTGATGCATGACATCTGTAGCACTTCACCACCGCCAAAGGCATCGGTATGACAACTTTCACAGCTCTCGGCAAGTTGATGATGACCCGCGCTTAGCGGTCCAGGCATGAAAGCGGTTTTTTCGCTTTCACCAAACATCACGAATGCCAGTGCACCACAAAGTCCGATGCTGCTTACTGACCAGAGTAGCCATAGCGTTGTAATTCCTCGGACTGTATTTCTGCCTGGTGTACAGAGGTGTCTCATGGCTAGTACCAGTAGCCTTTCAGTACATGCCAGGCCAACAACACGGGCACCGGCCAAAAAATTAGGATATGGGCCCAGATGGAATAACGTCTAAGCTGTGAGGCCAGAGATGCACTCAACCGATGTTGGGTACCGACGACAATGCTTGAAATAGTTCCAACAACCAGCAGTGCTATAAAGAAAACCATCAACCAGAAGTTCAATCCGTGTCCCATACGAAAACCTGTATGGGCAACCAACACCAGTAACGCAAGACCACCCAGTAAGACATGTGCGAACCGCCAGGTGTCATAACGACCAAACCTGATCAATCGTGGTAGACGCTTTCGCACCGAGATAAGCAAGCCGATTACAAATATGCCCAGTATGCTAAACCCGGTGATTTGCTTGACCAGCCTGTTACGCCACAGTTCATCCCAGTGGAATGATGTATCTGCCACGGTGAGCAGGTTTAGTTGTACCGAGGTTGCATAGCTGATGACAGGAGCGAATAGAAATGCGAGGGTAAGAACCAGTGACAACGCAGCTGCCGCCACCAATCCTTTGTACCATCCTGTCGGATCCGGTTTTTGACCATTGCCCAGCAAATCCACAACCAATGGCTTACATGATCCACAAACCGTGCTCGCGCCGGTTGTCGATGCGACCTGTTCAAGTGTCAGAGCCCCACGATTGATTGCATCGCAGATACGGCCTTTGTTCACTCCATTACACTGACAAACCGTGGTGCTGTCTGCCCATGTTCGGGTATTTTCACTATTCGCTTCCGTCCAGAGTTTGCCGCTTATGCAGAAGCGGAGAACCTGCCATGGAAACACGTGTGTCTTCGATGCTATGGCCGGCTGTAAGCGAACCGTTTCTGCCCATTCTCCGATACCTAGCGCACCATGCAGGCGATGTTGCCGGACCAGAATCGTTCGATAAAGACCTTTTTTGGCGTCGCGATAAGTGTAGCGCTTGCCATCGGTACTGCGTGCTTCATCGCCCATAGGACCCAGACTGAATACGGTTGTTCCGAGTACCTTCAATCGGGACGCCGCGACAGACCCTGTATAACGGCCTTCCTGCCCAGCAATGTCGGCAGCGGCTACCGACGCCTGCTCGAAACCCGGTGCAACCAGTCCGTAGATGTTGCCTCGATGTTCGACGCACTCGCCTACGGCATAGATCGCAGGATCGGAGGTACGCATGGCATCATCTACCGTTATGCCGCGTCCATAGGCAAGCTTGGTGTGTTGGGCCAATGAAATCTGCGGCCGTATACCGGTAGCTACAATGATAGTGTCACAATCAAGGACGTTTCCAGAATGAAGCCTGACGCCCGTCACCCGTTGTTGGCCCTCTATGGAAGCAACGCGTTCATTCACCAATACATGTAAACCGAGCTCATCCATACGCTTTTGCAGAAGCGTTGATGCATCGGGATCAAGCTGCCGGGCAAGGAGGCGATTGCTATGTTCTATAACAGTCACCCGTGTGTTTCCAGGTTGCATGCCTCGTGCGGCTTCAAGTCCCAGTAAGCCACCACCGAGGACAACGGTGTGGTGTGAGCGAACGCGGCGTGCCATCAAAGCCAGTGCGTCATCCATATCGCGTAGAGTGAATACGCCGTCAAGTTCAATGCCGGCGATGTCAGGAATATAGGGTTTTGATCCGGTGGCCAGTATAAGTTTGCTATAAGGCTGTACTTTCCCGACTGAGTCCGTCACCGTCTGTGCAGATCTGTCGATAGAGCACACTTCGTAGCCAAACCGCAAATCAACTTTCGAACCAAAAGGTCTCTTCAAGGGTTGCGCAAGTTCTATGAGCTTTACATCACCAGCCAGCCAGGTAGACAAGCGGACTCGATTGTAGGGCTCGTGTTTTTCGTCACCGTAGACTACAACAGATGTGTGAGGTAAACGATTAAGCACCTCACGTGCCGCTCGCATGCCGACTGGACCACTGCCGACTATGACAATTGGATCAGTGATACTCAACAGATACCACTCGTACTATTTTTCAACTGCGTTGCCTCATATACCTATGCGCAATGAGGTTATCGAACTAGGAACTACGGGTCTGCTGCTAAGATTCTTTCAGGGTTGTGCAATATATGCATCGCCTTTCAGTGACAAACACGCATGATTTTTTGCCAGTGAATTAATTGAATAGCTTGGCTGCGCTTATTTGATCGTATTTTTTCAGCGTAAGAATTTTCAGAGGCAAACGAAGTGTCGATAATTGGATGACGGGTTTATATTCTGGCTGACACAATCACCTGACAAAACCGTTCTCGTTTTCTGAATTGCTTGCGCGTGCGGTGACATAGTCAAGGCGATATGTCTGACGCCGGTTTACCAGCGAGTCTCACATTCGCCATTATTGATGTCTGATTTTTATCCTGACGAGAAAAAAGAGGGCAGGCCAGCGATTAGATCGTCAGCCCAAGTGCTCGTTTTCGCTGGACGATTGAGTGCGACAGTGTGGCGGCAACAAGCGGCAAGTTTCGTTTTTCCAGAGACACACAAAGCTGAAACTGTAACGCTGACGCCTGCGTCAAACGAGCCTTTATTGTCTCGTTCTGAATCGCCTCCTCCTGATTAGGTTCCTCTGCCTTGATCTGGGCTGCTGACTCCAGAATATCAAGGATCTGTTGATAGAGTTGCGCCTCGAATGAGGTTCTGATTCTGGTTCGAGTCTTGGGGTCTGGCGCTTTGTATGCTGGCTGTGAGGTGTCTGCCAGCCACTGCTGGTAACGGTTCTCAGCTAGCGTATCAAAGATACTCATGCTGACAAAACGTCCTTGCACTCAGTTTGAATGTATCCCAGTGCCAGAGTGGCCGTGGATCTGGGATCTGATACCGTCCTGAGCGCATGGTAGTGAAAGAGATGCCGACCATCATGATTTCCAGCCAACGGCAGATAGGGGGTGGCAGGTTTGTCCCGATGGAGGCGAAGATTGCGTTAGTCAGCTGTGTTTCAGTCATTCACTCTGTCTCCGGAGCTGATGCAACAACGCGCGTCCCGGTGGTATTGGTTGATATGGTTCAGGGCGTCTTTCAGGCGAACTTTGGGATCATGCCCTGGCATTTTTGCCTTCCTGTGTAAATTGAAGGCCAGACATCCAGACTGTCTTGGGCATGATTACTGAGTGCTGATTAACCGACTTCTATCGATACATGGGTGGGCGGGCATCCACCCATGCAGCATCTTGTTTACCCGATTCAGCAACGGCGACCACTGCCACCATGGATCGTAAGCCATCAGTGGCACGAGGATAGAGATCGGCGGCCGGGTCGATGGCTCTGCCTTGACTTTTGGCATTGATGGCTTCGGCAAGGTCCTTGTAGATATTGGCAAACGCCAGCGGCATACCTTCGGCATGACCGACAGTCACACGAGATGTTCTGTCGGCTTCGGGCGACAGATTGCCCTCACCACGTTCTATGATCTGCAGGCGTTCATTCAAGGGCATGTAGAACAGCTGGTTGGGTTGCTCTTGCGACCAGCGCAGGCCACCATTTTCACCGAAGACCTGAATGCTGAGGCCGTGCTGGCGGCCAATTGCGATAGAGGATGTCCACAGGCGGCCAACGGTACCACCGTCCATACGGAAATTAACCATGGCATCATCTTCCAGAGCGCGTGAAGCAATACAGGAGACGTTGTCGGCGCTGAGTTTGGTGACTTCCTGACCGGTGATGAAACTTGCCATGTGCATGGCATGGATGCCGCAGTCTGCAAATTGTGCTGACACGCCGGCCTGCTCAGGATCATAGCGCCATCGTACTCGCGGGTTGTCTGCGTCAGCAGCATCGGCATGATGGCCGTGTGCGAACTCCGCCTTTACCAGCCGAATGGCACCGAGATCTCCGCGTGCAATCATTGCACGCATGTGCCTTACCAGTGAGTAGCCGGTGTACCCATAGTTGACCGCACAGATGCGACCGGTAGATTCGCTGAGGCGTACGATTTGTTCACCTTCTGCAACGGTCATGGTCATAGGTTTTTCGCACAAAACGTGAAACCCGTTTTCCAGAAACGCCTTTGTGATTTCAAAATGTGTTGAATTCGGAGTTGCAACTGTCACAAGATCGATACGATCGTCGCGGCCTCTTTCACCTTCCAGCATTTCCTGCCAGTTGCCATAGGCACGATCTTTTGCCAGGCCTAATCGTTGACCATAGTCATGGCCTTCTTCCGCGCGATGATCGAGTGCACCGGCTGTGAACTCGAACAAACCGTCGAGGCCTGCGCTGATTCTATGAGCAGGCCCTATCTGGCTACCTTCACCGCCGCCTACCATTCCCCATTTGAGTTTCATTATACAAAGCCTATGGATTGAAGATACTCGCGATTCAGTTTTGCATCGCGTTCCGGGTCTGGGTCCAGGGTGGGATCGCAATCTTGCTCAACGGTGCACCATCCTTGAAAATTGACGTCTTCGAGCAGCTGCTTCACCGCAGGCAAGTCAACTTCGCCATCGGATAGGTTGCAGAAAATTCCTTGCCCGCATGCCTCATAAAATCCGGTTCTGTTAGCGATGGCCGCTGCTTTGACTTTTGCATCGGTGTTCTTGAAGTGAACATAGGTAATCCGATCCATGTGACGTCGCATGAACGCGACGGGATCAAAGCCTGCATAGGTGCAGTGTCCTGTATCAATACAAATTTTTAGAAGATCAGGATCCACCTCATCCAGCAAACGCTCTACCTCAGGCTCGAAGTCCATGAAGCCACCGGCATGCGGGTGAATTTCAGGGATGAGTCCGTACTCCTCGCGGCCAAGTTTCGCGACGGTTTCGATGCGCTGTACATAAGCTTTCCAGTCTGCCGAATCCATTAGTACCGCTTCACTGGCGCGACCGGCGGTCGGGGCTCGTTGGGGCGCAATGGAGTCGATGAGCACGAAGTGTTGCGCGCCATGTGCCTTGAGTGCCTTGCAGGTTCTCACGGCGCCGTCCATGACATCATCCCATTGGCTTTTGTCATGGAATGCGCGGAACACAACGCCGCCGATCAGTTCCAGTGAGCGTTGAGCCAGAGCGTCACCAAGCTCTGCAGGGTCTTCCGGCATGAAGCCCACCGGGCCCAGTTCTATGCCCGAATATCCGGCGCGGCTACATTGATCCAACACGCTTTGCCAGCTTGGATTACGCTCATCCTGCGCAAACTCGACACCCCAGGAGCAGGGGGCATTGCCTATTCGTATGCTCATAGATTGTTGCTTGTGGATTAGGGATGGAAGTCGGTTTGCAACCGGTTGCATTTATTGTATTCTGTGGCGCTACATAGCGTCAACTGGTGCCCCAAAATGACTGACGAAACCGTTCACCTAACCACCGCTCAGGCTATCGTGCGCTGGATGTCGAAGCAGTTCATCAGCATCGATGGCAAGGAGCAGAGACTGTTTGGTGGTGGCTTTGGTATTTTCGGTCATGGGAATGTGACTTGTCTGGGTGAGGCCTTGTACGATGCGCGGGCCGAATTACCTCTGTATCGCGGTCAGAACGAGCAGAGTATGGGTTTCGCCGCTGCAGCCTATGCCAAATATCATCTGCGTCAGCGCATGATGTTCTGTACAGCCTCTGCGGGTCCCGGTACGTCCAACCTCTTAACCTCGTCTGCACTGGCTCACGCAAACCGTCTGCCTATGCTGATGTTATGTGGTGACGCCTATGTTACGCGCCTTCCCGATCCCGTACTGCAGCAAATGGAGCACTTCGATGATCCGACGTTTGGGGTGAATGATGCGTTCAAGGCGGTAACCCGGTACTGGGACCGAATAACACACCCGGCGCAAATCATTCAGTCTCTGCCTGCCGCAATAGCAACGCTAATCGATCCTGCTGATTGTGGCCCGGCGTTTATCGGATTACCACAGGATGTGCAGGGTTGGAGTTATGACTATCCGGTCGTGTTTTTTGAAAAGCACGTTCACCGAATTCGTCGGATTACACCGGATATGTCAGAGATCAATGATGCGGTTGACTTGTTGAGAACCGCAGAGCGGCCGATGATCATTGCTGGTGGTGGGGTGCAGTATTCACGTGCCACACAGGAGTTGAAGATGTTTGCCGAAGCCCATCAAATCCCCATTGTGGAGACGATTGCCGGGCGCGCCAATCTTGAGAGTAAGCATCCACTAAACATCGGACCCATTGGCGTTACGGGTTCAGATTCAGCTAATGCGATTGCTGAAAAGGCGGATGTCATTGTGGCTGTGGGCACTCGGTTACAAGACTTCACCACAGGCTCATGGACAGCCTTCTCGCACGATGCCAGGTTTATTTCCATCAATGCCGCACGGCATGACGCCGGTAAGCATCGTTCGTTGCCGGTTGTCGGTGATGCCAGGGCTGCGTTAACGCAATTGATAACAAGCATGACCGGTTACCAGACACCAACAGGATGGTCAGCCTTTGCTAAAGACGAACGCAACAAATGGGACAATTATGTTGCGGTTAACGTGTCGTACGGTAATCGTCCGAACTCGTATGCTCAGGCCATCGGTGTAGTCAATGAACACTGTGATCCGGATGATCGCATTGTTGCAGCAGCCGGTGGGTTGCCCGCGGAAGTGACGGCCAACTGGCGAACCCTGAAATCTGGCACCGTCGATGTGGAGTTTGGTTTTTCCTGCATGGGCTATGAGATTGCCGGTGGCTGGGGAGCACGTATTGCACAGAGTGAAAAACAGCCCCAACAGGACACCATAGTCTTCACCGGCGATGGTTCGTACCTGATGCTGAACAGTGATCTGTATTCCTCGGTACTAACCGGCATGAAGCTCATTGTGTTGGTGCTCGACAATGGAGGCTTTGCAGTCATCAATAAACTGCAGAACAATACGGGTAATGAAAGTTTCAATAATCTGTTCAAAGATGCGCCAACCGTCAGGAATCTGGTGGAGGTGGATTTTGAAGCTCACGCAAGATCACTTGGTGCTGAAGCTGAAACCGTGGCTGACGCCGGTGAACTGGTTGATGCCTTCAAGCGTGCAAAAGCGGCTGTGAATACCTATGTCATTGTCATGAAGGTTGATGCCTATGAAGGCTGGACCACTGAAGGACACACGTGGTGGGAATGCGGCACGCCATCGGTCAGCGATAACCCGAAAGTCAGGGATGCTCACGCCGACTGGGAGTCATCGAGACACAAGCAGCGTAAAGGTATCTGATACAGATGGTTGACACCAAGGCATTCGCACATAACAACTTTCTGGTGATTGGTCGTGCCGGTATGGATCTGTATCCGGAGCCGGCAGGCACGAAAATAGAAGAAGCAGCGTCTTTTCGTACTGCCTTAGGGGGCTCATCTGCCAATATCTGCGTGGCCATTACCCGGCAGGGTGGTAAAGCATCATTGGTAACGTGTGTATCGGATGATGCAGTGGGTCGGTTCTGTCTTGGTCAACTGGATCACTACGGTATCGGACGTCAGTATGTTCGTCAGGTCGGAGGTGAGTACCGCAATTCCCTTGCCTTGTCCGAAAGTCGTGTCGAGGAGCACCAGACGGTTATCTACCGAAACGGGGCGGCTGACTTCCAGATGACTACGGAGGATGTCGCAAGGATCGACTATGCAAAATATGCGGCTCTGATAACAACCGGTACTGTATTGGCTTCAGAACCATCACGAGAAGCCACGCTTACAGCTTTCGCGCATGCGCGGTCTCACTCCGTACCGCTGATTTTCGACGTCGATTACCGTCCTTACAGCTGGACATCTGCTGCCGAGGCCAGTGAGGTGTATTCGAACGCTGCCAGCCTCTGCGACATCATCATCGGTAACGATGTTGAATTCGGTTTTATGGCTGGTAACTATGATCGGGGGCTGGCAAAGGCGCGTGAACTTGCCGCAGGCACAGCCGGTATCGTTATCTACAAGATGGGCGAACAGGGCTCGATTACCATGACATCGGAAGGCGAATTCCGGACTGGCGTGTTTCCCGTTCAGGCGCTGAAACCGGTGGGGGCTGGCGACAGCTTCATGGGCGGTTTTATTGCCAGCCTTGCCAATGGTCATTCACTTAAAGATGCCGTTCTGCGAGGGTCGGCTTGTGCCGCCATTGTGGTAACTCGCGTAGGTTGTGCACCGGCGATGCCTACCGCGCAAGAGCTTGACGCCTTTTTGCAAGAACACCAACCTAAGGACTGAACTGATGCATATTGCCCCGTACGATAACCAGAACAAGCCTATCGTTGATATTGATGACTCAACGGTACCTCTGAATTACTTTAACATCGTCAAATTGAAACAGGGCCAGGCATTTGAGTATCAGGTGGCCGGTTACGAAACGTGCGTCGTACCCGCAACTGGATGTATTGATGTTGAAATAGAAGGTGTCGCCTTTAGTGCGCTAGGGCATCGCGTGGAAGATGTCTGGGGTGGTGAGCCGGAGGGTGTTTATGTGCCCGTTGGCGCAAAGGTCATGATGTCGTGCGTGTCGGCTGACACCGAGGTGTTTATTGCCGGCGCAAGATACGACAAAGTGCTGGAGCCTTTTGATGTCCGCTCAGACCAACTGGATCTGGTGCAGTACGGTTCGGACGAGACGAAAACGCACCGCAAGATCAAGCATATTCTTGGCACGAAGTATCACGATAAAGTCGGCCGCTTGCTGGTCAGTGAGCTATTCACGGTAGGCGAAGGCGGCTGGTCGGGTTTCCCATCACACAAGCATGACACTGATAGGCTGCCAGATGAGACGCGTCATGATGAGACGTATAATTTCCGATTCAAACCCAGGCATGGGTCTGGTGTACAAATGCTGCAACGGGTCGATAATGAATCAGGCGATGCTTATCATATTGTGGACGGTTCTACCATTTG
This sequence comes from Granulosicoccus sp., assembly GCA_045106195.1. Lineage (GTDB taxonomy): Bacteria > Pseudomonadota > Gammaproteobacteria > Granulosicoccales > Granulosicoccaceae > Granulosicoccus. The sequence goes on along the minus strand of JBGCEH010000006.1, from coordinate 44,069 downwards.
TCTCGACAAGGGCTATCATCCTTGCGCTGTGTTACCGGGTTATCAGATGTATTACTTCACCATTCTTGCCGGACTCAGTCAGCGTTCACTGGTTCAGTATTTTCAACCGACGCATGCTTTTCAGATAGAGACCATACCCGGTATCAAAGACATGATAGCCAAGTTCAAGTAATGCCTCTGGTCACGCTTCGGGATGTGTTGCAGCCCGCGCTCAGGGAAGGCTATGCCGTTGCCGGTCTGGTAACTCTTGGCTGGGAGGACATGCGTGCCTTCGTTGCGGCGGCCGAAGCTGAACAATGCCCTGTCATCCTGCAGGCGGGACCCGGCTGCCGCGAGCACACGCCGCTGCCGGTACTGGCAAGCATGTTTCGTTACCTGGCTGAAAATGCCACGGTGCCGGTGGTGGCGCATCTTGATCATGGCTATTCATTCGAGGAATGCCAACAGGCTATTGAATGCGGCTTCACGTCAGTAATGTATGACGGTTCCCGCAAGCCGCTACAGCAGAACATTGATGAAACTGCGGCCATTACTGAAGTTGCGCATGCGGCCGGAGTTTCCTGTGAAGGCGAAATAGGCTTTGTCGGATACGCGGATGGCGAGCAGTCCAACGGCACTGATCCATCAGAGGCCGCAAAGTTTGCACTTGAAACCGGAATCGATGCCATGGCGATTTCCGTAGGCAACGTTCATTTGCAACGGGATAGCATCGCGTATCTTGATGAACAGAGAATCCAGGCCGTTCAATCGGTATGCAAGGTACCATTGGTGATTCATGGCGGCTCGGGTGTAGCGCCTGAACAGCGGCAGTCACTGGCCAGACACTCTGCCATCTGTAAGTACAACATCGGTACAGAGCTGCGCATGGCCTTCGGAGCAGCCCTGCGAAACGCCGTGAACAATGATCCGGATCGTTTCGACCGGGTAGGGATACTCAAAGAGACACATGAGCCGGTTGTTGAAGCTGCGCGCAAGGTGATGAGTCTCGTTAAAAAAGCCTGACCGGTTCGTTTAGGGTTGTATAAGCCATAAAAAACGGCCAAACACCCAACTTGTTTTGTTCCACCGGAATTCATCAGGATCATGACCTCTAACTCTCTTCCCATCGCCTTAAGACTGGTAAACTTCACTGTTACTGTGATAGCCAATCGATAAAATGGTGCGCTGATTATTGGTAGAATTACCTGACAATTTTCACCTGGAATTGCTCTGTTGGCGTCATGATTCATTCATGAATATGGATCACAGGTTGTCAGATAACGTTAATAAAGTGGCTCTGGAATGGCTTGATGTTCCATTGAAAACGGAGCAGTTAGTGATCTACACTCTGAGCAATATAACAACCCATTGTTGAAGCGCAGTTGTGTTGAAGCGTTAGGAAAACCAATGAATATTGTGGTCCAGAAACTAGATAAGGACAGCCGGAACGTGTTTGCCGATGGCTCCTGCAAACAGCGAGACAAACCTTGAACAGCAAAGGTCTACCCCCAGGCTACCAGATTCACAATTACAGAATCGAGCAGATTCTGGGTGAAGGTGGATTTGGATTAACCTACAAGGCCGTCGATTTGAATCTGAATCGCCAGGTCGCCATCAAGGAATATATGCCGGCGGGCATAGCCATTCGCTCAAGTTCCGGTGATGTCGAGCCGTTGAACGCCGAGTGTGAGGAACGCTACGAGGATGGGCTGATGAGCTACGTGCGGGAGGCACAAGCTCTTGCTCAATTCGAACACCATAACATCGTCAAGGTCTACACGTTCCTCCGACATCATAAAACGGCTTACATTATCATGGAGTATGTCGATGGCATGACATTCTCTGAGTGGCTAAGACAAAATCCCAGGCCAACGGAGGCGGAGCTAATCGCCATCGTCTCGCCGATTCTGTCGGGACTGCACGAGCTACACAAAGTTGATTTGCTGCATCGTGATATCAAACCGAGCAACATCTATATCTGCCTCAACAACCGCCCTATATTGCTGGACTTTGGCACTGTCGGTAATTCGATGGCTTCAGATGAGACGAAAGACCAATCGCTTATTCAATTAACCGAAGGCTATGCTCCGCCGGAGCAATATGGCAAGAGCGGACAGGGCCCGTGGACCGACATCTATGCAGTAGGGGCTTGCCTGTATTTGGCCGCAACGGGGCAGATGGTAACGAATGCCATCGAACGAACAAAGCAAGTTTCCAGCGGGCACATTGATCCGCAACCGGGCATGCGTAATGTCTCGTTAAGGAATAATTATAGCGATCACTTTCTCAACGCCATAGAGCAAGCGATTTCCTTAAACCCGACAGACAGAGTCGAGGATGCGCTGTCACTTAAAAATCGTCTGGAAAACGTCAACGCTGCGTATGTACCTGACTGGGTAGGAAAGCCTCCCGGCACTGGTGGATCGCCTGACACTGTCAATCTTGCTGCATCAGGTGTAGGAAAGCCAGATCAGAATTTGATCGAGACGCGTGTTGTCTCTTATGAGCCAGATTCTGCTCTCGAAGTTGCGACAGTGGCACGTATTTCTTCAGCAAGTGATGCACAGTCGACACCATCAACGGCCAATCCGTCACACGCATCCCATCCAGTGCACACCGCTGCTCATCCAGGGAAATCCCGAAAGGTCGTGGGAATCGCGGCGATATGCCTGGCTGTTGCCGGAGTCGCAGCTTACCTGTTTGTATCCGACCGGAATGCAGAGGATGAGCTCAATGAATTGAAACCGCAAATAACAGCACTGATGGGTAGTATCAGTGCGAAGCTTGACGTGTTGAACCTACTGGGTGTACAGGATACTGCCGTCCCCGATCTGGCTGAATTTGCTGAAGACCCAATCGATGTAGAGTCTGCCCGACTTCAACTTAATGGCCTGTCTTCTCTTCTTGATCAGCTTGACACAGATCTGAAAACAAATCCGCGTACCTATCTCATAGGCAGCTCTGCCGAGGATATAGAACAAGCGCTTCAGCTATGCAATCAGTATTCCACTGCCTGTGAACGCGAGTGGTACGAAGACGAGATGGAAACAGAGGTGACATTGGCGCCGTTTGAACTGGACAAGTCAGAAGTGACAGTGGGACAGTTCGGAGACTACGCACAGGCGCAGAACATCGTGACGCTGGCCGAAGAGAATGGCTTCAGCTTTACGGTGGATACCACTAAGGAATTTGCCGTCGTACGGAGCCAGGGTGTGAACTGGAACAGTGGCTTTGACACGCTCGCAGAGCCAGAGAATCAACCGGCAGTGCATTTGAGCAGAGCTGATGCCCAGGGATATTGTCAATCAATGGGGAGACGGCTGCCCACAGAAGCCGAGTGGGAGTATGTGGCCCGAGGGATCGAGAGATACAAGTACCCGTGGGGTGACACCTGGGATGCATCGAAATTGAATTGGGGTGGCAACATGGAGGACATGTTGCCAGCGAATAGTTTTCCAGCGAATGAACGCGGGTATTTTGATCTTGCAGGAAGCGTAACTGAATGGACTTCAACAGATTCCATAGAAGTCAATACGGGGATACTGAAAGGAGGATCGCGTTTTGACAAGAACGTTGCGAATTTCAGGTTACCCGTAAAAAGACTTGAATATTTGGACTACACCGGTGAGGACGTCGGTTTCAGATGCGCTAAATCGGTCGATGAATGGCCGACCGAATTATTGCCATGAGTTTATTGGTCTCGTCTTATTGGTTTGGATTCACAGCAGCAGTCTCATACAAGGAGTTATCGACATGATTTTTACCAATACCGTTTTTCGTTTTTTCACCGTGTTGCTGGTCGCGTCGATGTTACAGTTTGCATCGTCTGCTTATGCGGTCAATAGAAATGACATGTTCGCTGAGCTTGATAACATCAATACCGATTGGAACGACATCTCGGTTGATTTGTGGATCAATGATTTTGAAAACAACCCCGATCCGGGAGTGATGGTGGGTGACCGTCTCACCTATCGAGTCGAGACGGATACGCCGGCCTATTTTGCGCTGATTCTCGTGGACGCCAGAGGCAACGTGTCGGTTTTGAAGCCGGATGCCGATGCACAAAGCGGGATTTCCGGGCCGTCGCAAAGTCTGGTATTCCCGAATGAAGAGCAAAGCAAGCTTGGTCTGAACAGAATTGAGCAGGCTGAGCCTCTCGGCAAGGAGACGATCTTTCTGTTGGCATCGGATAAGCCATTACCGACCAGTGTGTTTGGCATTGATTCGTCGTCTGACTATGCCACTTACGGTAATGATCTGGACAAGGTTAAAAACCTCGTTGGTCGGCTTAACAGCTTTCCTGAGCCGGTCAAACTAGCCTCTGCGCGCTACGAATACTATGTGGACTCAGATACGCAGTTTTCTACACGTGGTATCAGGCGCGAGATATCAGACCGTATAGAGGAAGTCGAGGTAACGACTAATGCAGTAAAGATAGCGAACGCAGAAATTAATCCAGAGGTAGCCCCTATTACCAGCACACCGATCGTGATCAACGATATCAATTTTGAATATGATTCGGATGTGTTGACTAGCTCCGGGATCAATCAGTTGGAGGTCCTTGGTAGTGAGTTGGTTGACCGGCAAGGGCAAAATGATTTACCAAAGATCAAACTGACTGGGCACACTGATTCCACAGGGCCTGCTGAATACAATATGTACCTGTCCGAGAAGCGGTCGAATGCCTCCAAGCGTTTTCTGGTAGAAGTGTTTGGCTTACCGGAAGAGTCTATCGATACGTACGGAATGGGTGAGTCGGCCCCCATTGCTCCGAATGATACCGTTGAGGGTAGGGCGAGGAATCGTCGTGTCGGCGTTGAGATTGTGCAGTAGAAAGCTTCGATGCAAGCCTGAATTTCAAGTCTTGAATGTCAATGCCCACGATGTTGAACGCCCGGAACCACCGCTCTATAGAAGTGCCAACGCTGCCCCAGTTTTTTATAGGGCAGATCAATCGATTTTCCGTCTTCGAGCCGGCGGCTCAACCACAAGGCGACACTGAAAGCAATAATGCCTGCGATCATGTTGCCCATTGCCTGACCGGCCAGAACACCTTGTGCACCAAAGAGGTGACTGCCGACAAATACCAAGGGTATGCCGAAGCACAGGTCTCGACCGATATTGCTGATGGTAGCGTAGCCGGGATGTCGTAAAGCTGTGAACAATGGATTGGCTGCGAGTTGCAATCCGAACAACCAATACGAAATAACGATGAAGGTGCAGTAGAAGCGCAGTAACTCGGCAGCCTCTCCTTGCAGATCAAAAATATTGACTAGAACATTTTTCAATAAAAATAGAAGAATGGCCACGGGTACAACATACAAAGTGACAAACAGGCCACTCGACAAGAGGCTGTAACGCACCCTTGACCATTGTTTTGCGCCCATGTTCTGTGATGCAACGGGTCCGACAGCGCCTGACATGCCATACAGGCCGGCAAAGGCAACAGGGGTAATGCGTCCGATGACAGCGGCTGCGGCGACCGCATCAGTCCCGAATCTTGCCATCTGCGAGGTAGCATAAGCTGCTCCGAAGGGGCCCGCAAGATTGGTGATCAACGAGGGCACCGCAATACCAAGAAGCTGCCGGGAATCTGATAGAAACGCTTGCAGGCGCGGCGTGGTGATCAGCTTGTGGCGGTAGATAACGAAATACAGTGCCACCGCGGCGACCGTGCATCGAGAGATCACCGAGGCGATTGCAGCTCCCTGAAGATCCATCGAAAAACCGAATATCAGAATGGGATCCAGCACGGCATTGACCAGGCCGCCGATGATCGTTGACCACATGGACATCTTCGCCTCTCCAACAGCGCGTAAAAGTGATGTGCCTGCCATGGCGATCCCCATAATCGGTAGAGAGAGGCCGACGATGCGAAAGTACTGCACCGCCAGATCCAGCGTGTGATCCTCAGCCCCCATAAGAGCAATGAGTTCACGCGCATACACAAGTGCGGCAATGGTGAGTGGTACGGTCAGCAACGCTCCGAAAATCAGTCCATGAGTCGCTAGACGTGCTGATTCATCCAGCGCATTCGTATCACCGGAGAGTTCATCAGACCCGGAATCGGTCTCTTTGCTGGTTGCCTGTCGTGAGGCACCAATGGCCTGTGCAACTACCGTTGAGGTAGCGATGGCGAGACCGATGCAGATTGCAGCGCCAAAGAACAGCGCGGTACCGGCAAATCCTACCGCCGCAGCAAGCTCGGGTTCTCCCAGCAGCGAAATGAAAAAAACATCGACAAGATCGACTGCGAAAATGGCAAACAGGCCAATGGCCGAAGTAATGGACAGGGAACTAACATGCCGAAAGACAGATCCTTCGGTATAACTTGTACCGTGCTGAGCCATGGTATTACTGCGCAAAAGCCAATAGTAAGGGTTAGTGAGTCTGGATATTAACCGCTTCGTAGTTACCCGGAGAGCGGCGTTTGAATTCCACCGCGATACGCGGATGCCTCAGCGGTGTTTTGTCCTCGTCTTCCAACAGATTTTGCTCAGACACATACGCCTCGTACACCGATTCTTCATTTTCTGCATAAAGATGGTAGAAGGGCTGGTCTTTGTGTGGGCGCACGTTTTCAGGAATGGCTTCGTACCACTCGTCTGAGTTGTCGAAAACGGGATCAACATCGAAGATTACCCCGCGGAATGGGTAGATTCGGTGCCGCACGACCTGACCGATACTGAATTTCGCTGCTTTTATCATGCGAGTAAGTGTACCTGTATTGCTATCCACTGCCGACAGATAGACGGTAAACTTGTGCGATGAATACATCGACTCGAACAAGCCTGTATTACGCCATCATCGGCACTGGAATGATGGGACATGAACATTTGCGTAATTTGGCGCTTGTACGTGATATCGCTGGTATAGACCTGCAAGTGGTTGCACTCGTCGATCCCGATAGCCCCATGCGGGAATCGGCACTGGCGTTGGCACAGGAACTGGGTAATTCACAGGTACAAGCCTATAGCGAACTGGCGGGTGTTCCTACTGACGACATAGACGCCTTTGTCATCGTTTCCCCCAATTTTACCCATCACGCTATCATCAGCCAGCTCTTGCCAACAGGCAAGGCTATTCTGGCCGAAAAGCCTGTCTGCACAACGCTTGAACACTGCGACGATCTTCTACTTCGACTGGCGGATTTTCCGGCTCCGTTCTGGGTAGCCATGGAGTATCGCTATATGCCGCCAACTGCGCGATTTCTCGAGCGGCTGCGATCTGGTGAGACTGGCACGGTAAGGATGCTGTCCATCAAGGAGCATCGTTTTCCGTTTCTGGAAAAGGTCGGTGACTGGAACCGTTTTTCCGAGAATACCGGCGGCACGCTGGTTGAGAAGTGTTGTCATCATTTCGACCTTATGAGACTTATGATTCAATCCGAGCCCGTCCGTGTGTTCGCCAGTGGTGCCATCGACGTCAATCATCTTGATGAGTCTTACGATGGTAAAACACCGGATATCATTGATAATGCTCTGGTTATCATCGATTTCGAGAACGGCTGTCGCGCATCGCTGGAACTGTGCATGTTCGCGGAAGGTTCAGATCCACAGGAGCAACTGACAGCGATCGGTGATTCCGGCAAGCTCGATGCCTATATACCCGGACCGGACAGGTTCTGGCCTGATGCCAAAGAGCGACACGGCAAAGTGGTGTTCAGTCCAAGGGATCAGCGAACGCAGGTCACTGACATCGTGCAGGTTGATGAACAGCTTGCGGCAGCTGGTGATCATCATGGGTCAACCTATTATCAACATGTGCGGTTTGCCCTTGCTGTGCGTGATGGGGAGCCCGTGGAGGTCTCGATACTCGACGGTGTCAGGGCCGTGCGCATGGGGGCCGCCGCGCAGGAATCAATTCGTACTGGCAAGGTTGTAGAGCTTTTTTGCGATTGAGCCCTCGGGCGTCAACCCATGGAAAGACCCGGTAGCGCAAAAGCCTTTGCAAGACATGAATTTTCAGCATTCTTCAATGAAGCACCAGAGTAGACAAGACGATGACTATGCCAACACAACCGATCGGCGCTGACGGGCAAATGCCCCTGATTGGGCTAGGCCTTTGGAAGATTGACAAGGCAAAAGTTGCCGACGTCGTGGTCGACGCCATTCGCGCCGGTTACCGGCACCTGGATAGCGCCTGTGACTACGGCAATGAAAAGGAGGTGGGACAAGGCATTCGCCGGGCTCTGGACGAGGGGTTGTGCACTCGCGAGGAGCTATGGGTCACCTCTAAATTATGGAACACCTATCATCGCAAGGAGCACGTGGTGATGGCAATGGACCAGACGCTGCACGATCTGGGTCTGGATTATCTGGATTTGTATCTCGTACATTTTCCGATCGCGCTGGAGTTTGTGCCCTTCGAGACGCGGTATCCCCCCGAGTGGGTTTTTAACCCTGAAGATGAGCTACCCATGATGAAACCTGCGGCAGTACCGCTGCAGGAAACCTGGCAGGCGATGGAGACATTGGTCGATACCGGTCTGGCAAGTTACATCGGGGTATGCAACTACAATATCGGCCTCTTGAGGGACATGCTCAATTACTGCCGAATTGCCCCGGCCGTCTTGCAGGTAGAGTCGCACCCCTATCTTACTCAAGAGACATTGATGCGTTTTTGTTGGGAACAGGATATCGCGGTGACCTCCTTTTCACCGCTGGGTGCGCTGTCGTATCTTGAACTTGAAATGGCAGATGCCAGCGAATCAGTGCTCGAGCAGGCATCGGTGACGGCAATAGCTCAAAGGCTTGGAAAAACCCCAGCACAGGTGGTTTTGCGTTGGGGGGTACAGCGTGGCAATGCGATCATCCCGAAAACATCGAGAGTTGAGCGACTGGCCGAGAACGCGGCCTTGTTCGATTTCGAATTAACGACTGACGATATGATGCAAATTAGTGCATTAAATCGCCATCAGCGCTTTAACGATCCTGGCGTCTTTACCGAAAAGGCGTTCAACACCTTTTTTCCTATTTACGAGTAGTGTGAGCCGCCTCGGCTCGCGCAGCCTGAAGGCATCTGATAGGCTGTTTCGCATCATTACCGAACTGGAGTTTATATCGATGAAATCTGTTTTTTTTCGTGCTGCCGTAACCATCGCGGTAGCGGCCACGGGCAGTAACGCCTTCGCAGATAGCAGTATCACCATCTTGCATACCAACGATTTTCATTCCAAAGTGGAGCCCATTAGCAAGTACGATAGCCCTTGCTCTGCCGAAGACAATGCGGCAGGTGAATGTTTTGGCGGATACGCCCGTCTGGTTACCGCTGTGGAAGAGGCCCGGGCGCGTAATCCGGACGCCTTGCTGTTCAGTGGTGGAGATCAGTTTCAGGGTTCGTTGTTCTACACCTACTACAAGGGCAAGGTGGCCGCTGAAATCATGAATCGCCTCGGTTACGATGGAATGACCGTCGGTAATCATGAATTTGATGACGGCCCGAAAGTATTACGCGAATTCATAGACGCTGTTGATTTTCCGGTCGTTATGTCAAATGCCGATGTCTCGAAGGATCCCATGCTGGCTAACAAAATCATGAAGTCTACCGTGGTCGAGAAAGCCGGTGAGAAGTACGGCATCATCGGCTTGACACCTCAGGACACCAACGAGCTGGCAAGCCCGGGCCCGCTGATCACTTTTTCAGATCCGGTCGCGGCAGTACAGGGCGAAGTAGACGAGTTGATGGAACAAGGAATCAATCGCATCATCGTACTTTCGCATTCCGGTTATGAACTGGACAAACGTGTTGCGGCTGAGACCAGCGGTGTTGATGTGATTGTCGGTGGCCATACCAATACCTTGTTGTCCAACACGGATGAAAACGCGAAAGGTCCTTACCCGACTATGGTTGGTAGCACAGCCATTGTGCAAGCTTATGCTTACGGAAAATATGTTGGTGAGCTCAATGTTACCTTCAATGACGACGGTGAGGTTATTGAGGCGACAGGCGACCCATTGCAGGTTAATGCTGATATCGGCGAAAACGCGGAAGCTCTGGCACGTGTTGCAGAGCTTGCCTTGCCACTGGATGGAATCAGAAACGAGGTGGTGGCAGAAACCGCTGCAGTGATAGAGGGCAACAGAGAAGTCTGTCGTGTGCAGGAGTGCGCCATGGGAAATCTGGTAGCGGATGCGTTGCTGGACCGGGTCGCTGACCAGGGAGTCTCTATTGCCATCATGAACTCAGGTGGTTTGCGTGCATCGATTGATGCGGGTGAGGTCACTATGGGTGAGGTGCTTACGGTACTGCCTTTCCAGAATACTCTGTCAACCTTCGAAGTTACAGGTGCCGATATCGTTGCCGCACTTGAGAATGGCGTCAGTCAGGTAGAAGAGGTCAAGGGACGTTTTCCTCAAGTTGCTGGATTGAAATTCACCTGGGACAGTTCCAGGCCTGCCAATGAAGGCCGCATCATTGATGTGCTGGTCATGAAAGGCGATGGCTGGACCCCTATTGATCCGGAAGCCACTTATGGCGTTGTCTCCAACAATTATGTTCGTGGTGGTGGGGATGGTTATAACGTCTTTGCTGAAAATGCCAGCAAGGTTTACGATTTCGGCCCGAACGTCGAGAGCGTGGTTGCAGACTACCTCGCGGCAAATGCACCGTATGAGCCTGTTCTTGATGGGCGTATCAGTAGCCAGTAGTCTTTATGAACAGATTCGTCATACTGACGGTAGCGTTGTTGCTGCCGTCAGTGTCGATAGCGGCTAAGGACCAGTCACTGCCACGAGTCGTGTCCATCAACCTGTGTACTGACCAGATGGTCATGCTGCTTGCAGACCCTGTGCAAATCATCGGGCTCGGTCGTCTCAGTCGGGATGCGGCAGGCTCGGTCTTCCACGAAGCTGCGCAGGATTACCCGCAAGTGGATCCGGTCGCAGAAGAGCTGTTGCCACTATCGCCGGATCTTGTCATCACCGGACCCTATACCTCCCGCTACACGCTCAGTTTGCTTGAAGAGCTGGGTATGCAGGTAGAGATCTTGCCGATTGCCAACTCTATTGAAGAGATGCTGGCCAACATCGACTACATGGGCATTGTTCTCGACAGGCAGGAGCGTGCTGCGCAGATTGTTCGCGACGTCCGGCAACGTCTTGCGATCATTGATCTGAGAGTCCGGGCGCTTACCGGGCCGAAGCCCAAAGCAGCCGTTTACGACACAAACGGTTATACGGTCGGTAACAAGACCGTTCGAGGTGAAATCATGACTTTGTCCGGTTGGGACAACGTTGCTTTGGGGCAGGGCATCGAATCGTACGGGGTTCTTGGCCTGGAACAACTGATTGCCTTGAAGCCACAGGCTCTTATCGAATCTCCCTATAGTGAAGGGACGTACTCGCGAGGCCAGATGCTCACCAATCATCCGGCAATTCGTGCATCGGGCCTTAATCCCATGATCATTAGTGTGCCAAGCAACCGGACCATTTGTGCAGGTCCCTGGGTCGTGGACGTTATCGAACAGTTACTTGAAGCACGTACTCTCCTGTAATGAATCGGTGTTATTGATTATGTGACCTGATTAGTGGCGAAATTTCCACAATATGGGGTTGGAGTTGGCCATTTGTGCTGCATAATGTTTAAACAGTTACTCCCGTGCTCCACAAACCGTTTTTTTGCGTAAATTGCCTGTAAGTTGGTAAACGAGCCATGTGCAATCCGCAACATATGGCTTTCGGTAGTTTTTGCGGGCAACAACCAAGCTTGGATAATCCTATGAAACGATTGATCGTGATCGCCGCTGGGACAGTAGCGTTGATGTCTGGTGCTGCTTACGCAGGTGGAGACGGTGGGTGCGCTTACGGCAAGCACCTCGCCAACAAAGAAGCCAGCACGCCTGTCATGGCTGCCGTCGACGAGGTCGAAGCTGAACGGCTCAGAAAACTTGCCGCTACTGAGCAGCAAGCTTCTCTGGAAACGCTCATCGAGACACCTGTTGTGCATAATTAACGTCGACTGGTTTTGACGGTAATCGACCTCCGACTTGTTCTTGCAAGTCGGGGTTTTTTTCAAACCGACTCCGTTGAATCCGGGTACGGTACACTCAGGCACATTGAACTCAGGAGTTCGTAGAGTGCCGGCTTCGCCTGATTTTCAGCTCAAGTGCCACTGGCAGCAGTGAGTTTTAACGCAAGAGAGGTGCATGTAAAGTACTAAAGAGCAGAAACACGATAATTTGGACATGAATGCCAGATGCACTATTATTTAGTGGGCAGTCTTTTTGTTTCCTCGCTATCGATTCCTTCGGGTGCTTCATGCTGGTAATACCTCACAATCAATTTCGCTGCAGCAACCAATGTATGGAGTTTAGCTTCCGAGCTCGTAGCCCGGTGAGTATCGGGCTTCTGTTTGTCGTTCTGCTAGCCCTTGTTTCCGGCTGTACCGGTAGCAGTGGTCCCTTGAGCCCCGGTGAGGACGTTGTCGCTGATGGAACCATCAGCGACGGTAGCGACAATGGCGGCAGTACTGCTGACGGTGATGGCAACATCAATGTTCCCGTTGTTCCGGATCCGGAACAATCTGACGGTCCCGTGATCGTTACTCAGGGACAGCTGACACAATCAGAGGAGTTAACAGTCAGTGGTCGTACATTCAATCTGGACAACGCAGATATTGTACGTAGAGGAGAGCTGGCAACGTTCGATGCGCTCATGCCGGGCATGCAACTTACGATCAGAAGTGACGACAGGAACGCATCCAGCGTCATCTACGAGGTTGATGTTTCGGGCCCGGTGGACTCAGTTGGTCTGGACGGTTCACTCAGTATTATGGGTCAACAGATTCTTACTAACGATACAACCACCATCAATCATGTATTTCTGAATGATTTTAATGTCGGTGATGCGTACGAGATAAGCGGACTCCGAAATGATAGTCAGGACATCGTTGCCAGCTACATCGAACGCCAGCTGGAAGCCCCGTTGTATGAAGTCACGGGCCGGGTAACAAATCTTGACTTGCAAATCAGTACATTTTCCATACAAGACCTGACGATCAATTATGCAGACGCTGATATAAGCGCTCTTCCTGCGTCGGGTATTGCCGAAGGCATGAATATACAAGTCAAGGATACACAGGCCAGCTACGAGCCTGGCTCCTTGTTTTTAAGTGCGACGGAGTTGAATCCCGCCTCCATCGATTTGTTAGCTGAAGGCAATGAAATTGAATACGAAATCGATGGCATTGTGACGAATATCGAAAATGAAGATACATTTTCCCTACGCAGCAATCGTGTCGTCATTACTGATAATACCCGTTTCACCGGCGGATCCCGCACGGATCTAATCCCCGGTTCACGCATCGAGGTCGAAGGCGATTTTGATATCGATAATGTGTTGGAAGCCTGGGAAGTCGAGTTCCCCGGTGATGGCGGTATTGGAGGTTATGCTGATTTCAACCTGAATGATGTCGATGTATCAGAACCCGGAGTTGACCCTGACATTACTGATCCGACCGACGGTGACGTCGCCGAGCCTATAAATGATGATGATTCTGGCGACGAGACTGATATCCCAGCAGCAGATTCAAATTCAGGCGGTTGCCAGGACTTTTACGACTCAAATGGGACAGTAAGGGAAGATATCGATTCTCGAACCGTTCTGCCGGAAAGCTCTACCATTATCGAACGCAGTTTATGCGGAGCGTTTGATGCCGACTTTGTGGAGTTTTCGGGAAAGCCCAATGCTTCCTATCGCATCGATGTATTGCGTCATCTGTCTCCAGAGGAATCTGGCGTTTATCTTCGGTTGCTGGAGCAAGGCGCCGACGGCAGCTTCCAGCTAGTCAACAGGACGTCCGCAGGCAACACCTTGATCGGTTTTACTAACGGCAGTGCCGAGAAGACGTATGTTGTGCGTGTTGGTAGCACTGAATCTGATGAAGGTCGATACGGTGGCGGCAACTATGTTCTTTCGATAACCAGCAACTGATGGCAGATCAGGCTCTCGTTATTTACTTCATCTATCCGAATTTCTGGCTATGTCAGAAAGTATTTCAAAGTCATGTATCTGCAAGCGGTTTTTTTTCAATGACAGAACCTGTTCTTTGTCCAGAGTTCTCAACGCCCTGTTGACATGTACATTTGAGAGACCTAGGGTATCAGCGATATCCTGCTGCGTTAGCGGCCAGTGAACATCAGCGTGATTCTCTTCTGGATAAACGCTGACGATGCGTTTGTGTAGAGTAAGTATCAGATTCGCAATTCTTGCGCGCGCAGGTCGCGTTGCAATATTGATCAAGTTTTCCTGCATGCGTTTTTCATCTTCTGCCTTGCTAAATTCAAGCGCACTACCAAGCGCGGTGTTGTTTTTCAACAGACTTGTGAAGGCTGTTCTGGGGAAAACACAAACAACGGTCTCAGTGATGCATCTGATGGTACTGCCTGAGGGGGCCAGAAGGTCGGTCTGGAATCCCAGGAATGCGCCGGGCATATGGAAGTTCAGAGTAAGCCGCTTGCCGTTATCAAGGCATCGACTTCTGGCGACCCAGCCATCCAGAAGAATATACAGCTCCTTGCAAACATCGCCTTCAAAGAGCAGTGTTGTGCCCGCAGGCCGTCTTCGATAGCCGCTTTTATAGTTCTCCACAATGCCTTTATACCGAGACTCAAGCTTTTCCCCAATGTCTGAATCCGTTGAACGCTGTTGTAGATAATCTTTGGCAACAGGGTCGTCGAATGCAGATTGTCTGGCTGCATGGAAAAAGGCAAAATCTTCTCTTAACATCGGTCCCTGACGTTCATAAGCTACAGATTTGTATTTCTGGTAAAGACCTGAAGCTTATAACGTTTCTGTCAGCGACTCATTTGCGAATTGAAATATTTGGGCTTGGACGCACAAAAATAATTTTGATCTATTTACCGAATTTCAGCTCGTACTGCGGGGAGGCAAGCCGGTGTGTTGCGACAGAATCTGTCCCTTGCGAACCTTACCCGCGGCGCCACGGCCTTTGCGGCGCTCTGCCGGTGTACTGTTCTTGCTTCTGGCGCTCTGGTAGCCCTTGCCGTCTTTGGGCTGATACGTAGGGATCAGGTGTTCCTTGCCATTTCCGATCAGATTGGCTTTGCCCATAGCTCGTAATGCGTCACGCAACATCGGCCAGTTCTGTGGATCGTGATAACGTAGAAACGCTTTGTGCAGTTTTCGCTGGGTGCCGCTCTTGGCAATAGGCACGTCTTCACCGCCATCACGGCGAATACGTTTTAACGGGTTCTTGCCTGTGTGATACATCGTTGTGGCCGTAGCCATCGGTGATGGATAAAAGTTCTGCACCTGATCTGCCCTGAATCCGTTTTTCTTCAACCATAACGCCAGGTTCATCATGTCTTCATCTGTGGTGCCTGGGTGGGCTGCGATGAAGTAGGGGATGAGGAACTGCTGCTTGCCTGCCTTTTTGGTAAATTTTTCAAACAGCGCCTTGAATTCATCGTAAGCGCCGATACCCGGTTTCATCATCTTGTCCAAAGGGCCACGCTCGGTGTGCTCCGGAGCGATCTTGAGGTAACCACCGACATGATGCGTGACCAGCTCTTCAACATATTCCGGCGATTTTATGGCGAGGTCATAGCGTAGTCCCGAAGCTATCAGAACTTTCTTGATACCAGGAAGCTCGCGCGCTTTTCGATAGAGCTGGATAAGCGAGGAGTGATCGGTATTCAGATTTGAGCAAACATCAGGATAGACACATGAAGGTAGCCTGCAGTTGGCTTCTATCTCGCGTGATTTACAGGCAATGCGATACATGTTGGCTGTTGGCCCACCCAGATCCGAGATTACGCCGGTAAAGCCCGGGACTTCATCACGGATGGTCTCGATTTCCTTGATAATTGATTCCTGAGACCGGTTCTGGATAACGCGGCCTTCGTGTTCCGTGATGGAGCAGAATGTACAACCGCCAAAACAGCCGCGCATGATGTTCACTGAAAAGCGGATCATTTCGTAGGCCGGTATCCGCGCATTGCCATAGCTTGGGTGCGGTACCCGCGCGTATGGATGATCGAACACGTAATCCATCTCCTCAGTGGTCAGGGGGATGGGAGGCGGTGTCAGCCAAAGCTTCTGGCCGCCCTGATTCTGCACCAGAGCACGAGCGTTGCCGGGATTGGTTTCCAGATGCAGCACACGATTGGCATGCGCATACAGCGCCTTGTCGTGCGTCACCATGTCAAATGAAGGCAGGCGCAGTACAGTCCGATCACGTTTGTTCTGACGGATAGCCTGTCGCTCTTCACGACTCATGAAGTTCAGTACCTGGCTATTATCAGGGAGTGTCGGTGTGCCGGCTGCTGCCGCTGCGGAATCCTGGCAGGGCTTTGCCTCCTCACCGTCCGCAGTGGTCTCATACTCGGGCACTACGTACGGATTGACCGGCTCTTCCACACGCCCTGGTTTGTCGACTTTACTGGAGTCGATGACTATCCAGTCTTCGGGGATGTCATCGATCATCATGGCGGTGCCACGAATGTCGAGAAGATCGCTGATATTGTGGCCAGCAGCAAGACGATGGGCTATCTCGACAATAGCGCGCTCACCATTGCCATACACCAGCAGGTCTGCCTTGGCATCGGCAAGGATAGAGCGTCTTACCTTGTCCTGCCAGTAATCGTAGTGGGCAATTCTGCGCAACGAGGCCTCGATGCCGCCGATGACGATCGGTGTGTCCTTGAAGGCTTCACGGCAACGATGTGAATAAGTAATGGAGCTGCGATCGGGGCGTTTGCCCCCAATGTCGTTTGGGGAGTAGGCATCATCTGAGCGAACTTTGCGATCAGCGGTGTAACGGTTGATCATTGAATCCATGTTGCCAGCGGTAATACCGAAGAACAGGTTGGGAGCGCCAAGAGCCTCGAAAGCGTCAGTGCTGTGCCAGTCGGGCTGTGCAATGATACCCACGCGAAAGCCCTGAGCTTCGAGTAATCGGCCTACAATAGCCATCCCGAAGCTTGGGTGATCCACGTAGGCATCGCCTGTGACGATGATGATGTCGCAGCTGTCCCATCCGAGTTCGTCCATTTCGGCGCGACTCATGGGCAGGAAGGGCGCGCGGCCATAGCACTCAGCCCAATAAGTCGGGTAATCGTACAGAGCGCGGGTTTTGGGCATTTTATTGGGAGCGAGCATGGAACGGGTCTCTGGTCCACCACACTGGGGAATCACGTATGGTACTGCTAAACGGTGACTGTTATCTCTAAAACACTCAAATACGTGCTGCCTATCGCTGTGATGGTGGTCGCTATTGTGTCCGCCAAACTCATCGGGGCCAACAAACCAGAGCCGCAAACTCGCCAAACCATTGTCAATGTGCCAGCGGTTGATGCTACACGGCTGAAGAAATCACGGTATCCTGTGGTTGTACGCACGCAGGGCACTGTCCAGCCCACTCTGGCGAACACATTGGTTCCCGCAGTCGCGGGTATTGTCACTGCCATCAATGATGCCTTCGTTGCCGGTGGCGCCTTTGAAAAAGGCGTTGTTCTCTTGCAGATAGATCCGCGGGACTACGAAATTGCGTTGACGCAGGCCCGCGCCAATCTTGCTCAGGTAGATGCTCAATTGCAGGAGCAACGGGCACTGGCTGAGCAGGCTCGTGCCGAGTGGCGTTCGATGGGCCGGAGTGGGGAGCCTTCAGAACTCACCTTGCGAGTGCCGCAACTGGCAGCGGCAGACGCTAATCGCGATGCGGCTCTGGCACAAGTCAGACAGGCAGAGCTTGATCTTGAGCGCACTCGTGTCGTGGCTCCCTACGATGGTATCGTCAGCGAGCGCCGGGTTGATCCCGGGCAGTTCGTGGCCCGCGGGGCAACGTTGGGAAGCATTCATTCCAATCATGCCGTGGATGTGCGATTGCCGCTCAGCAACCGCCAGCTGACCTATCTTGATCTGCCTGAGAATACGTCGGACAACCGTCCACCCAATGTGGAGTTGCGGGCAGCCATCGGGGCGACTGAACTGATCTGGACGGGCTCGCTGATCCGTGCCGAGGGTATCGACGCGACCACTCAACAATTGAATGTTATTGCCCGCATTGACAATCCCTATACGCAAACTAACAGGCCATTGCGCGTTGGGCAGTTCGTTCAGGCACTCATTGAAGGACAAGTGCTGGATGATGTGTTTGTCATTCCAAGGGCGGCTCTCAGAGAGGAAAGCGAAGTACTGATCATCGATGCCAACAACGAGATACAGCGACGTCAAGTTCATATTGCCTGGTCGGACAGCTCGGTTGCGGCTATAGACACAGGCCTTGAAGAGGGCGACCTGCTGGTGGTGACACCCATGAGCACGGTAGCTGACGGCACTCCTGTTCGGCCAACAATCGATGGTGTCGCACCCGTACCGCTGGAAAGCTGATGCATTCGCTCATCGCCTGGTTTACGCGCAATTCTGTTGCAGCCAATCTGTTGATGGTGTTTATCATCGCCTGGGGGCTGTCTGCACTGGCGACACGCATTCCACTGGAAGTGTTTCCAAGTTTCGAGCTTGACAGCGTCAGTATCTCAGTGCCGTTTCGTGGTGCAGCGCCTTCAGAAGTCGAAGAAGGCGTCACAATCAAGGTGGAAGAGGCGATTCAGGATATCGAAGGGATCAAACGGATCAATTCGACGTCCAGTGAGGGCATTGCCAGTGTGACCGTGCAGATCGTCAGCGGGTACGACACCCAGCGGATCAAGGATGATATCGAGCAGCGAGTCAATAGCATCGATAACTTCTCCGATGAAGTCGGTACGCCTCGCATTACAGTGCCTCAGACTAATCGCGAAGTGATCAGTGTTGTCGTCGCGGCTGCCATGCCGGAAAAAGAGTTACGCATAATCGCAGCCAGAGTTCGCGATGAGCTGGAGGCATTGCCGCATGTCTCGACGGTATCAATGACTGGCGCTCGTGATTTTGAACTGTCCATTGAAATATCACAGTCCATGCTGGACCGATATGATCTGACACTGGCTGGCGTTGCACAGGTAATTGACTCCAGCTCCATCGATCTGGCGGCGGGCGCGATAACCACGGCCACCGGTGAGCTCTTGTTGCGAACCCGGGGGCAGGCTCAATCGGCGGGCGATTACCGGTCGATTGTCGTAATGGCAAAGCCTGATGGTACAAATGTGACGCTGGGCGAGGTTGCTACGATCAGGGATGGATTCGAAGAAGAGCAACTCGAGCAGATGTTCAACGGTCAGAGTAGCATTCAGATCGATGTATTTCGCACAGGCATGCAAAGCGCAATAACAGTGGCAGATGAGGTCAAGGACTATTTACTTGATGCTCAGCAGAGCATGCCTTATGGCGTCACTCTGGGGCATTGGCGCGACTGGTCCAGAACGGTACGGGCAAGGCTTGACACATTGACCAGCAGCGCACTGCAAGGTGGCTTGCTTGTCGTTATCCTGCTGACGCTGTTCTTACGTTTCTGGGTAGCTGCCTGGGTGTTCGTCGGAGTTCCGGTATCAATTCTTGGTGGCATTGCGTTAATGCCTGTGTTCGGCGTCAGTCTGAACCTACTTAGTCTGTTTGCCTTCATTCTTGTATTGGGCATTGTGGTCGATGATGCGATTGTTACCGGTGAAAATATCTATACACATATGCGCCGCAAGAAAGACGGCGTAGCGGCGGCGATCGAAGGAACACAAGAGGTTGCGGTGCCAGTGACCTTTGGTGTGCTGACTACCGTTGCCGCGTTTACGCCTTTGCTGATGATTGAAGGGGCTCGTGGACAGATCTTTGCACAGATCCCATTGGTGGTGATTCCGGTGTTGCTGTTCTCGATCATAGAATCCAAATTCGTGTTACCGGCGCATATGAGCCACCTGAATTTTCACAGTGAGAAAAAGCCAAACCTCTTTGCACGCTTGCAGATGAGAATTGCCGATAGTTTCGAAAGGTTTATCACCAACAAATACCAGCCAGTGCTCGCCTGGTCGTTGCGTAATCGATATCTGGTGTTGTCCCTTTTCATGGGCGGCGCCATTATCGTGTTTGCACTGGTTTCATCAGGTCATGTGCGTTTTGTGTTCTTTCCGCGTGTCCAGGCAGAAACGGCAAGAGCGACGCTTGAGATGCCGGCTGGCACCCCATTTGACATTACGCAGTCACACGTTGAACGTATGAATGAGGCGGTGCAGTGGTTGCAGGCAAAGCATGTTGATCCGGATACCAACGAAAGCGTTATCGAATCCATACTCACAACAGCTGGCAGTTCCGGCAGGGAGAAGGGCAGCCATCTTGGACGCGTAATGTTCGAAATCGTGCCGCCGGAACAACGCACCCTGCAGATCAGTAGTGCTGAACTTGTCAATGAATGGCGTGAGCGTATTGGTGAGATTCCCGGCGCAAAGAGCGTCAACTATCGGGCTGAAATTGGTGGTGGTGGATCGCCTGTGGATGTGGAGATTTCCGGTAGCGATTTCGAGCAGATGAATGCGGTTTCTGAGCAAGTAAAACAACAGCTCAGGCAGTATCCGGGTATCAGTGATATCACCGATACCTTTGAAGGCGGCAAGGAGGAGATACAGCTGAATCTCAGGCCCGATGCGCGCCAGTTGGGCATAACCTTGTCCGATATAGCGCAGCAGGTACGCATCGCTTATCTGGGTACGGAGGTGCAGAGTATCCAGCGTAATCGTGATGAGGTTAAGGTATATATTCGTTATCCGCAGGAGGAGCGAGCATCGCTGGCGCAACTGGAGCGACTGAAAATCCGGAACCCATCAGGTGAGTCAATACCGTTGGCAAGTGTCGCAGACTTTCAGGTGGGTCGTGAGTATGCGCAGATTCGTCGTGTTGATCGCCAGCGAACCTTGAATGTCAGGGCAGATGTAGACAAACAGAGCGCGAATATAGAAGGCATTAAAGAGGACCTTTCGGTACTCGCCAATGAGCTGAAGCGTCATTATCCGGATACCAGTATCTCCCTGGAGGGCGAGGCTCGAGAGCAACGTGAATCGTTTGCAAGCCTCAAAGTTGGACTCATTTTTGTACTGCTGGTTATCTATACCTTGCTGGCGATACCTTTTAAAAGCTATGTTCAGCCACTTATGGTCATGGTAGTCATCCCTTTTGGTGTTGTCGGCGGCGTGCTCGGCCATATGATCATGGGCTTGTCACTAAGTATCATGAGCTATATGGGCATGCTTGCATTATGCGGTGTGGTCGTAAACGACTCTCTGGTACTGGTTGACTGGGTAAACAGACAGCGGCGGCAGGGTGTTGAACTATTCGATGCTGTACGCCAGGCAGGGGTTGCGCGTTTTCGTGCCGTGATTCTAACCTCCTTGACAACGTTTTTCGGTTTGCTGCCGTTGATCTTCGAGAGCAGTACCCAGGCGCAGTTCCTTATCCCGATGGCCGTATCTCTCGGCTATGGAATCTTGTTTGCCACTGCAGTTACGCTGTTACTGATTCCGGTCAATTATCTGGTGCTGGAGGATATTCTTTCCCTCTTACGAAGGGGAAGAACTAGTTTTCGGGGACGTCTGAGTCGACGTCTGCCGAACCTACTGTGACATCGGAGTCGGGCATGGCATCATCGTCTTGCGTCTTGGTAGTTAGCGGCATTGCCGCGTTTAGCGCAGGAGGAGCGGCATTTGCTCCGTTACGAACCGAGTTGCTGGATAATTGGCCGCTGGCCTGGGGCTGAATCAAGACTGTCTGATCACTTTGGCGAGCCTTTAGGCAACCACCAAAACGTTTTATGAATTCTTTCGGAAACTCATCGCATTGATCAAGCGTTTTGCCGAGTCGACCCGCTCGGCATCGCTTGATTGTAGTGTCAACGATGCGCTGAGCACTCACAAAACGATTATCACGGTATGAAAATACGTAGTTGATGAGTGATCGGGCTCCTTGAGAAAGTGCATGCGCACCGCCGTAGGCCTCGAGCACATCGGCTGCCTTGTCTTTCTGGCGCATCCGCGCAACGGCATCAACAGCAAAGTTGTGTGCAATACGACAGTCAAGCCCCGGTAATTCGCGAGCAGATTTACTCAGCAAATGAGTGCTTTCATCAGCAGCGCACGGCATATCGTTGTACGTAATGCTACCGTCCGCCGCTATGCACTTGTAGAAAGCTGCGTGGGTTTGTGTAACGTTGGCGGGTAGCATAACAACGGCCAGAGTGCATGCCCCCGCGAACCGCCACACCGGCAGTTTGGCGTATTTTCCTGTCATGAATAAGAATATCGGCTAGATATAGCGATCGGTTTAGCGCGTGTCTGTTTCCTGCCGTCAAGCTCTGGTCAGCACGGTTTCGTCCAGCAGAAAACGAGAAAACAACGGTAGTCTTGCAGCGCCGAGTGCACGAGCATCCGGGCCAATCAAGCCTGCAATGATTTCGGGGGAATGAATACCCTTGGTGTCCACGTTATCCAGCGCCAACCGAGTCATGTCGACAACACGTTCCTTGATCGACGTTGGAAAACCACCGTCTATGACAATAACGCCCACATCAACAATACTGTTAACCGAAACAATAGCCATTGCCAGAGAGTTAGCCAGTTTGTCCAGCCATTGCCGCAGTTGCTCTGAATCTGAGTTCCAGATGTCAGCGTCATGAGCAATGTACTCGCAATCCAGATCATTAGAAGACAAAGCATCATTTTCAAACAACTGGATAGAGGCAGTGTCAATCAACTGGGAAATACCTGAGGGGGAGTTACTGTCTATCGTGGGTAAAGAGCCAAATGCACCTGCATTACCTGATTGCCCTCGATACACAGAACCATTGAGCGCCAGTCCACCGCCGATAAAGTAGCCGATGAAGAAGTAGGCAAAGTCGGGGTATTGTTGGCCTTGCCCGAAGGTCAGTTCTGCGCCGCAAGCAGAGGTTGCATCGTTTTCGACCAGGATAGGCAGATCACATACCTCGACGAGAGCATCCGGGAAGGAGAAATCTCTCCAGCTTTCCATCAGCTGTTTAGGGGCATCGAGCTTTTCACTCCAGTCCCACAGCTCATAAGGCATGGCAATCCCGATACCGTGCAAGCGCTTTGCCGCGCGTTTGCCCAACTGCGCGGTTAACGCCGGTATCTCCCGACGCAAGAAGTCGGCAATGTGGTCCGGTGTGGGGTAGCGGTAATGCTCCTGGCTCTTGAGTACGATATCGCCTACGAAGTTCATGACGATGAGTTCGGCACTGCGTCTGCCAAGCTTCATTCCCATGAAATAGGCACCGTTTGCCTTGAGCGTCAAGGGTACCGAGGGCTGGCCGACCTTGCCTTTAATGGGCTTTCCAGCGTCTATTAGCCCATCGCGGGTCAAGTCCCGCGTTATCAGCGTAATGGTTTGCGCGGAAAGCCCGGTTCGTCGGGCTATTTCGGCTCGAGCCAGTGGCTGTTCGCGAATCAATGACAGTACGAGTCGTTCGTTGTGAGCTCTTACACGGGACAAATTAGAGCCGCCACCCGAAATTAAAGAAGCCTTGTTTTCGGTAGAGCCTTCCGGCGTAACTCCCTGAATTTCTTCGGATGACTTGTTCATACAGGCAAGCTACAACGATTTAATAGATATATCAAATTTATTTATTTATTGACAATGGTACTGATTTGCGGTTTTCTATACCCAGGAGCTATGGTTTGCTTCGCCACCAAGCTACCTTTACAGAATGTTTAACCGACTACTTTGAGGAATTATCATGCGTTATTCAACGCCCATTGCAGCAACTGCTATCGCCCTGTGTAGTGTAAGTGCCAGCTTCTCGGCTGTCGCTGAGGACATTGGTGCCTGTCTGATCACTAAAACCGACATCAACCCGTTCTTCGTGAAAATGAAAGAAGGAGCAACCGCCAAAGCTGAAGAGCTGGGCATTACGCTGTCAACCTACGCCGGCAAGGTAGATGGTGATCATGAAACCCAGGTGCAGGCTATTGAAACCTGCATTGCTTCGGGTGCGAAGGGAATTCTGCTAACAGCGTCTGATACAGCCGCCATCGTGCCGGTGGTGCAACAGGCACGCGATGCGGGGTTACTGGTCATTGCTCTGGACACGCCACTCGAGCCAATTGATTCGGCTGATGCGACTTTCGCTACGGATAATTTCAGGGCTGGCGAGCTCATCGGTCAATGGGCGGCCGCTCAATTGGGTGAAAAGGCTGCGGATGCAAAGATTGCCATGCTCGACCTGGCTGCCAGTCAACCATCGGTTGGCGTATTACGTGATCAGGGCTTTCTGCAAGGCTTCGGTATCGATCTGAACGATCCTAATAAATGGGGTGATGAGACGGACCCACGCATTGTTGGTAACGACATTACCTCTGGCAATGAAGAGGGTGGTCGAACAGCTATGGAAAATCTGATGCAGAAAGATCCCGACATCAACGTTGTCTATACCATCAACGAGCCCGCTGCTGCCGGCGCTCACGAAGCACTTAAAGCCTTTGGACGTGAAAATGATGTGCTGATCGTCTCAGTTGACGGTGGTTGCCCGGGCGTTGCAAATGTTGTCGATGGTGTTATTGGTGCTACCGCTCAGCAGTATCCCTTGTTAATGGCGTCAATGGGTGTCGAGGCGATCAAAGCCTGGGCTGACAGTGGTGTAAAGCCTGAGCCGACGCCCGGACTTGAGTTTTTTAATACAGGTGTGTCCCTTGTGACAGATCGACCCGTTGATGGTGTTGAGTCAATCGATACCAAAGAGGGCGCTGAGCGGTGCTGGGGTTGATGCGGCAAGTCCCGGCTTTGAAACAATGCCAACTGATCGCTGCATAGACAGTTCTATCCCCGCGAAAGCGGGGACACTTTGACTGGCTTTTTTCAACACAATTCCCCCTGGCGCGGGAATGAAGTACTCTTTCAGGGGCGATGTGTACTTTGCAGCGCCCCATTCTTGTACGCTGGCCTTGACAGTGTATCGACGCTTAGGTACTTGACGGTACCTTCGCTTTTTCAGACAACTAACCAACGCGTGGTTTAGAGACGTATGAAGCCAACTACCGAAAACCCCGGCAACAACGCCGAATCCGGCCTGGTTGCGGTTACCGCCGATTCTGTGGCTGAATTCGATGAAGACAGGAAAACGCCCGTACAGCACATTCAGCATTTTTTGCACGGCAACCCTGCCATGGTGCCGGTCATTATTCTTGTCATCAGCGTTATCGCTTTTCGCATCGTCGCTGGCGAACGTTTCTTTACAGCGTTCAACCTCTCACTCATCATTCAGCAAGTCACAATTATCGGATTTCTGGCATGTGCCCAGACCTTGATTGTTCTGACTGCTGGAATAGACCTATCCATTGCCGCCATCATGGTGCTAGCCTCTGTGGTGGCCGGTAAATTTGCGGTGGTTCTCGGTGTGCCTCCGGCTATTGCCATACCCATGGGATTCCTGGTAGGAACACTCAGTGGGCTTGTCAACGGGCTTTTAGTGACGCGCTTGCGCCTCCCACCCTTTATCGTGACCCTGGGTACCTGGAACATCTTCTTCGCACTGGTGATCTGGTACTCAGGTTCGCAGTCCATTCGCAGTCAGGACATTGACAAGATTGCACCGTCGCTAAAGTTCTTTGGTGAACGCATTTCTGTCGGGGGAGCGGTATTTACGTACGGATCGTTTTTGATGGTGGCCGTCTTTTTCGTGTTGTGGTATGTGCTTAACAACACCGCCTGGGGCCGACATGTGTACGCTGTGGGTGATGACAAAGAGGCTGCAGAGCTTAGTGGAATTAACACGGATCGATTGCTGTTGTCCGTATACGGGGTTGCAGGTTTCATTGCCGGAATTGCGGCCTGGGTGTCTATTGGTCGGGTGGGTTCGGTAAGTCCACAAAGTTTCTATGATGCCAACCTGGATTCGATCACGGCAGTGGTCATCGGGGGGACGTCACTTTTTGGTGGTCGAGGGTCCATTCTCGGTGCCTTGTTCGGTGCGCTCATTGTAGGCGTATTCAGTTCAGGTTTGAAAATTGCCGGAGTAGACGTCATCTGGCAGCGCTTTGCCATCGGTTGTCTGATAATTCTGGCGGTTGGTATCGATCAATGGTTAAGGAGAGTATCCGCATGAACCAGCAAGCAGCAGTACAGAGTGATGTAGCGGAGCCAAGAGTTGTCATCAAGGCGACGGGCCTGGTCAAGCGTTATGGCAAGGTGGTGGCATTGGACCATGCAGACTTCGAACTACGTGCCGGTGAAATACTTGCAGTCATTGGCGACAATGGGGCTGGCAAGTCCACTATGGTCAAGGCAATATCCGGTGCTGTTGTTCCAGATAGTGGGGAGATGGAGCTGGACGGTGAACGCGTGCTGTATCGATCACCGATGGAGGCACGCAATGCCGGAATTGAGACGGTTTATCAAAACCTTGCTTTGTCGCCTGCCTTGTCCATCGGCGACAACATGTTTCTGGGACGTGAGCTACGCAAGCCGGGATTTATGGGTAAGTGGTTAAAGGCGCTGGACCGTCCTGCAATGGAGAAGATTGCTCGTGAAAAGCTCAGTGAGCTGGGCCTGATGACCATCCAGAATATCTCACAGGCAGTGGAGACACTCTCCGGCGGCCAGCGTCAGGGTGTTGCTGTTGCGCGGGCAGTCGCCTTTGGATCGAAAGTAGTGATACTGGATGAGCCCACGGCGGCGCTGGGGGTAAAGGAATCACGACGTGTGCTTGAACTGATCAAAGAGGTTAGAGACCGCGGGCTGCCTATTGTCCTGATCTCTCACAATATGCCTCATGTCTTCGAAGTCGCAGATAGAATACATATACATCGATTGGGAAAACGGCTGTGTGTTATCAGGCCGCAGGATTATTCGATGTCTGATGCAGTAGCCATGATGACGGGTGCCATGGAGGCGCCGAAGTAAGTTGGTTTGGAAATGGCCTTTTTCGCAACGTTATCAAATCCTTTTAAGAGGACGATAGAAACTCAGCGAGCAAAGGCCATGTTTCTCTGAAAGTTCACGAAACAGAAGTCATCAAATTGATTGATATACACGTCAACGATAAAATTATTCAACGATGTGATATACGATATCGGCCGGGTCTGCCGGAAGCCTTTTTCTTGAGCTCAAGGCTGATTTCTGAAATACCAAAGGCACTGAAATTTCCAGATCGCTGGTAACAACAACTGGCCACAAGCTTGTCACAGGGCATGCTGGTAAGCACTGGCTGCTAAAAGTCATGTAGATGCTTGTTATGCGTTAGCGCATCAAGGCGCACCGTACCTGATACGATCCTGATCTATTTGATCCTGTCATCGCACAAGTTGAATGCGCGCTACGGTTTACCTCCGAAGAGGTATTGTCAGTCAGGTTGTGCGGGCGATAGTGTAATGACTCACATGTAACACCCATTGAGTGAGTCAAATGCGTATGAGTATAAAATCCTTAATGTCCGTTATGCTGTTGTGCTTGACGTTTGCTAGCGCTTCTGCAGACTGGAACCCCAAACCGGGTTGGAAAGATAGTTACGCCGTCAATGGGCAGTGCTATTGATGGAGATCCATCGACTCGATGGTCCACAGGAACTACGCAGCGCAACCGTTAGTGGTTCGAGATCGATTTATCCAGACGGAAAACGTTTAACACGATCGAGCTGGAATCCAACGCAAACCCCTTCGACTACCCACGGTAGTTCACCATTAGAACGATAAGGATTGTTATTAAGTGTTGTATTGGATGGATCGACGACCTGCTATTAATCTCATGGGAAGTGAATACAGTTTTGCTTGAACAATAGCAAAATTCCCTTGCATACCTCTAAAGAGGTATCGCCAAAGGGGTGTATCAACTTCTGAGTAACAGTCCTATTCTTACGAAATAGAAATCTGTTAATTCAAAACTACTGATATTGAATTCCAATAAAGGGACTTGTTTTTATTCTCAAAGCGTGAATGGGTTTTAATGATGTTGAAAAAATTTCTTGAACACCTTGGACTAGAACAGACTACTCTATCTATTGATGGTATTCATTGTGTAAATATTGATGAGTCAACCGATGTTTATTTTTCTGAAACAACGCAATACATCCGCTTCGAAAGCATTGTTACTCCAATACCATCTAATGATCAAGACTGCAGAGAATTGCTGGCTGCGTTGCTGAAAAGAAGCGCCAGAATGGTTCGTTACCGCCGAGAGGGTATATATGTTGACCGCTTAGCATCGAGAGTCGTGTTGCAGCACATCGTGGTATTCAATCATGCAACGGTTAATACTCTTCTTGACGAGCTTCACCATTTCCTCCGTGGACTGGAAGCCTGGCGCTCGTTGGCAAATAAATACTCAAAACTGGCGGCTAACGTCTGAGAGTCAGAACCAATCCAACTCAGTCGCTACTAAGCGTCTTGAGCTGGCTCGAAAAAAAAGAGCAAACGCCGCTCTGACGTTACGGGTGAATCAATCGATGTGGTAAGTGCGTGAATAAGCAGTATCTACACATTGTCAATTGGTAAGGACACTAAGCCACGTATCGGGTGTTTTTACCAATTCGAAATCACATGTTTAAAGCACAATATATATTTCTTGAGGGTCAAAAGCACGAATCCTTATATGGCAGGTCTTTCAACGAAACCAGTTTTATGAATATATTAGTTGTAGGTCGATCGTATAAAATGTTATCAGACTGGATAATTCCACTTAACAAATCTACTGGTGGAGTAGCGGTATTTCTTGTGTCTGATCTTTATGACGCTGAGCAAGTCATTCAATCAGGGTTTGAGGTTGGCTTGGTAATTTTTGTCAAGCCGGATTCGCCGGACTTGCCAGAATCCCTGAAAAAGGATATCGAACACTTCCGTTCAATTTCTAGAAGTACCAATGATACAAAATTGATGGTATTAAGAAATTCACTGGATCCCAAGTATCGGGATTTACTGCGTCGCCTTGGTGTAAACGCAGCAGTTCATCCCCAAGAGCTACTGACGTTTATTAATACAATCAGAGAAAAGAACGCGTTTATAAAGTTTCGAATTATACGGAATGTATCCTGGCGCCACGAACCTGAATTAATCGAACATAAAATAAGAAACAGACCTTGTCTTACACCTCGTCAACGTGAAGTGCTTTCGCTGCTTAATCTTGGAAAATCGAATAAGCAGATCGCAAGGGATCTCGACTTAACAGAAGGCACGGTAAAAGTGCATTGCAAGGCGATTTTCAGAGCACTTGGAGTGAATAACAGAACGCAAGCAGCTGTGTTGTTGGCGAATTCTCCAAATCATGAACGAGTATTGAGTTAGAAACTGAAATAGAGGCTGGACGCTTTTGTTTTAGAAAGCACGTGCAATAAACTCTATAAGACTTGCGGCAACGAGCAACTTAATGTGATTCGTGTCAGGAGCTCTGTTGTAAAAAATAATGCAGTTAACATGACTGATTACGAGTTTCACGAATTTTTGTGCTATGGAGAATTTGAAGACGTTATGGATATTGCAAGGTTCAATACGGTGGTATCGGAGATTATCAATACTACAGGTGTACATGCAGAAGTGTATGACGGTTGTGGAAGTATCAAGTTTGTTCTTACTAATGGTGACAGGCTTTATATCGATAATTGTGAAAATGGTGTCGTGATTTATTTAGGCCGACGTTATAGAAAATTAATCAATAAGCAACTTGTCAAGCTTTTACAGGCTTGTGATCATCGCTTGTGCGAATCAGCCGACTTGCACGTAGGTCTAAGTGGTGAAAACGAGATCATGTACATAGTCAGAATCCCTGCGAGAGACATGACTGCGCAAAACATATTCGACAAACTCCAATGGCTTAGTGGCAAGCACGACAGACTTGAAAAGGAGACGATTTGATGAATTCAGAAGACTCGATTGAAAGTTTCTTGCGAAATGCATGCTGTTCAGGAAATGGCGTGTTTGAATTGGACATCAACGCACCATCCATGCCCGTTAGTTCGTTTTTTGTTCTCAGCAGCATACGACTTTCAGAGCCATATTCGAATGTAAGACGACAGTTGGTGTTTGCTACCAGGTCTTTCTGCTCGGTTACGAAAAAAAACGAGTACGATAAATGTCATGGATAAATTACTCGGGAGAAAAAAACAACTGCGTCGAGCAAAAAAAGCGGAAATTCGGTTACGTGACGACGCTGTTCTGACCGATCCGGAACTCATGTCGATGACCTTGCCAGATCACAAGCTCATCAATGTTGAAAAATTGTCAGAGGCGGTGGCTGTATTTGAAGCATTATGTGTCGAAGACAGCGACAATGTATATGCTCATAAAGTTCTTGCCTACTTATATGTGGAAACCGGTCAGTTTGAGTCTGCATTGGCCGTTATCAGCAAGCTTGGGCGTATAAGGACGATAGATAATAAATCACTTGTTGCCGCCTATTTTCTGGAAGGGCGTGCGTATCTGGGCCTTGACCAAAAGCTGGAAGCGATGCGTTGTTTTGAAGCGCATCGCCTCAAATTATCGCAGTTGTAATTGGCTGCAATACAAGCATCGAATCATTCATGGACTATCTGGACTTCGTCGTCCCATGGCTCGATGTCGATCGCCAAGGGAAGAAAATTGCCAGCTTGCAGCCATGATGTCTGTCTTCTGATGGAAGAGGGATGCACACCTTGTATTAAGGTACACATTAGTTGTTCAAGGGGGTCAGCAGTCCAGCGTTTGCTCGCGTTCCCATTCAGACAGGGAGCGGGAATAGCGATTCCATTCATCGTATTTTAGATTGATGTATGCCTGACTGAATTCACTACCGATTGCCGTTCTCAACCCGATGTTTGATTCAAACAGGCGAATAGCATCCAGCAGGTTCAGAGGCAGCTTGCGAACATTCTCAACTTTGTGTGATTCGGTATACATGTTGATATCAAGACGCTTGCCGCTGTCAGTGCGGTTGTTGATACCGTGCATACCAGCAGCCAATAGACCGGACATCAGCAAGTAAGGATTGGCAGAATTGTCGGGCAAGCGATGTTCGATGCGGCCCTCGTCGGGGATGCGGATCATGTGTGTACGGTTGTTTCCGCCAAAGGTGATTGAGCTGGGTGACCAGCTAGCACCAGAGACAGTTGGTGGTGCATTGATGCGCTTGTAGGAGTTTACTGACGGGTTGGTGATGACAGCCAGCGCTTCGGCGTGTTCAAGAAGACCACCGATAAAATGATAAGCCGTATCGGACAAACCCAGCTCGCCGGCTGAGTCGGCGAACTTGTTGGTGTTCTCATCGTTGGACCACATGGACACATGCACATGACAACCGTTACCCGTGAGATGTGAAAAGGGCTTGGGCATGAAAGTTGCCCGCAGGCCATGCTTTTCTGCAATGGACTTGACCATGAACTTGAAGAAAACCGTTTGATCAGCACAGGTGAGTGCGTTACTGAAGTCCCAGTTAATTTCGTACTGACCATTGGCATCTTCATGATCACACTGATAGGGATTCCAGCCCAGATGCGTCATGGTAGAACTGATTTCTGAAATGACATCGATGCGGCGCATGATGGTTGATTGATCGTAACAGGGCTTTATCTGAACATCACGTTCATCAGAGATGGCACTGCCATCAGGGCAGATGATATGAAATTCCGGTTCGACACCTGACTTCATCAGTAAGTCGTGTTTGGCCGATTCTCCCATCAGTTTTTTTAATACATTGCGAGGAGCCTGGCCCACGAGTTCTCCACCCATCCAGCAATCACCGGCTATCCAGGCAATTTCCGGTTTCCAGGGTAGCTGAATTATGGAATCGGTATCGGGGATGACCAGCATGTCTTCGTCAGCCGGGCTGTAATCCATCCAGGCGGCAAACGGTGCAAACCCTGCACCGGCCTTTTGAATACGACTGGCCATACCCGCGGGTACAAGCTTTGCTCGCTGGGTACCGATAAGGTCAGTGAAATTGAACAGGTAGAACTTGATGCCATGTTTCTCGGCATAATCGGTAAGGTCCAGTGCCATGCTGATGCAGCTCCTCTAGTGCGGGCTCGTGGTGCGTTAAGTCAGTAAGTGATTTTTGCAGTGATGTCCGGATTCCCGCTTTCGCGGGAATAGCCTGAATGGCGGGGGGGGTTAGAACGGTGTTTGTCCGGGAACCCATGATGTTCCTGCTAAAGGTACACCAGCCATTGCTGCGGCTTCAACCGTCAGTGCACAAAGATCTTCGGGTTCAAGGTTGTGCAAGTGGTTCTTTCCGCAGGCTCGCGCTATCGTTTGCGCTTCCAGCGTCATGACAGCAAGATAGTTGGCAAGCCGACGACCAGCGGCTACCGGATCCAGCCGACTGGCAAGCTCTGGTTCCTGTGTGGTAATGCCGGCGGGATCATGACCCAAATGCCAGGCATCATAAGCACCGGCAGTAGAACCAAGCTTGTTGTATTCCGCTTCAAGTCTGGGGTCGTTGTCCCCGATCGCAATCATTGCTGCGCTGCCTATGGAGACTGCATCTGCACCGAGTGCCATAGCCTTGGCTACATCAGCTCCATGGCGGATACCACCAGATACAATCAGCTGCACTTTTCTATGCATGTCCAGATCCTGCAACGCACGAACAGCGGGTCGAACACAAGCCAGTGTTGGCTGACCAACATGTTCTATAAATACATTCTGGGTTGCTGCGGTGCCGCCTTGCATACCATCAAGAACAATCACATCGGCGCCTGACTTAACGGCCAGTGCGACATCGTAATAGGGGCGGGCACCAGCAATTTTTACGTAGATGGGCTTCTCCCACCCTGTAATTTCACGAAGTTCCAGGATCTTTATTTCAAGATCATCAGGTCCAGTCCAGTCAGGGTGACGACAGGCTGATCGTTGATCCACGCCTTTGGGCAAGGATCGCATTTGTGCTACCCGATCGTTAATTTTCTGGCCCATCAGCATGCCACCACCGCCTGGCTTGGCACCCTGGCCAACCACGATTTCGATAGCATCGGCTTTGCGCAAATCGTCTGGGTTCATACCGTAACGTGAGGGCAAATACTGATACACCAATTGTTTTGAATGAGCGCGCTCTTCTGGTGTCATACCTCCATCTCCGGTGGTGGTAGACGTTCCAGCGAGGTTTGCTCCACGCCCCAAGGCTTCCTTGGCTTGCCCGGACAATGAACCAAAGCTCATACCGGCAATGGTTATCGGGATTTTAAGCTCTATAGGTTTGGAGGCATTACGGCCTCCGAGAGTGACATCGGTGCCGCAGCGTTCACGATAACCTTCCAATGGATAGCGCGATATAGAGGCACCCAGAAACAATAGATCGTCAAAGTTGGGCAGGGCGCGTTTGGTACCACCGCCACGAATATCATAGATACCGGTACTGGCGGCTCGCCGAATTTCGGAGCGTGTATATTCGTCGAAAGTTGCTGACTCACGCGGAGTCACTTGAGGAATGTTCTCATCCATTATGTTGTGCCGGTTGAATCGAACAACACGTCCGATAGTTTTGCAAAAAGGCAGGAGTTTGTAATCGAGGCTGGGTGATTCATCGTTCAGTACTCATCGGCATGATCAATGTCGAAGTTGTAGAGCTTGCGCGCCGAACCGTAGCGCCGAAAGCTCTTCACATCCTTATTGATCCGCGCGCGTTCAAGCAAGCTTGCGAGGGTTTGCTCGTGCTCTGGCGTCATGTCTTTTTCGATGCAATCAGCGCCGAGGCTTTCCACAGAGCCTGCCACGTATAATTTTGCCTCATAGATTGAATCCCCCAGCGCCTCGCCAGCATCGCCACAGACCACCAGATGTCCAACCTGTCCCATGAAGGCGGACATATGACCCACAGAGCCGCCAACCACGATATCGATGCCCTTCATCGAAATACCGCACCGTGAAGACGCATCGCCTTCAATCACCAGCAAACCACCGTGGCCGGTTGCGCCTGCAGATTGGCTGGCATTGCCTCTGACGCGGACAATACCGCTCATCATGTTTTCTGCGACACCGACGCCTGCATGACCATCTATGATGACCTCGGCTTGCTGATTCATACCGGCACAATAGAAACCCACGTTGCCTTTGATATCAATGACCAGCGGTGCATTCACGCCGCAGGCAATAGCATGTTGGCCCATCGGATTGGTAATGGTCCAGTCGCGATCGCTGGACATCGGATCAAGAGCTTGTAGCACGCGGTTGATCTGTCGCAGACCAACTTCCTGGTAATCCATGGTGTTCATCAGGCTGCTCCAGCGATGTCTGCCGCATTGGCAGCTTGTCCGTCAAGTGTTTCGGCACCCCAGGCATAGACAGTGGCTGGCCGAGGTTCCCAGACACGAGCTTGTCCGGCACCGGGTAGCGTGGCAATAGAGCGATATTCAGTCGCCATGGCAACCCAGTCATCGGTTTCAGCGAGGACGGCGTGTTTGCAGGCGATAGGATCGCGCACTACAGCAAAACCGTCACTGGTACCAATGCAAAAAGTGAAGAAGCCGTCCAGATCATTCAGCGCGTGCTCCAGAGCATCTTTTAGCGACACACCCTGACGTAACTTCCAGGTGAGATAGGCGGCCGCTACTTCCGAGTCGTTCTGGCTTCCAAAGGTGACACCCTTGCGTTTCAATTCTTCGCGCAAGCGATTGTGATTTGACAGCGAGCCGTTGTGCACAAGACACAAATCCGCACCTGTAGCAAAAGGATGAGAACCTGCGGTTGTGACAGCGCTTTCCGTAGCCATGCGTGTGTGGCCGATCATATGACGTCCCTGAGCGCTCGCCAGATCGAAGCGTTCGTAGACCTGCTCTGGCAAACCGGTTTCCTTGTAGATTTCAACGCTCTGGCCGCTTCCCACGATACGTACATCAGGGACATTGCCAGCTAGCCAGGCTTGCACCGCTTTTTCAGAACTCGTGGTGACAAGAATGCCGTGAGTGTCTCGTTGCGTGACGTTGGCATTGCAGGATAGGGCACTGGCCATGTTGTCTGCCAGTGCTTTCCAATCGTAATTGGCACTATCGTGAGCCAGCGATACCTTGAGCTGCCCGTCTGGCACGGGGTTTCTATAGATCGCAACGCCGGCCGAATCCGGCCCACGGCTGGTCATTTCGATCAGCATGGGTTTGAAAAGCTCGCCCAGTTTCGGGTAAAGCGCTTCATTTTTCAAATATAAACCGACTATTCCACACATGCCGAGCACTCCAGTAGGACTATTGGCCGACGGTACCATTGAATCCACTGTCTTTCAACAGAGGAATTAGACTTTACTTATATGAAAACTATGTATAAGCCCATTCACAACTGCAGCAGCCAGATTGTGATGCGCAATGTGGCCGGGCAGATCTTTGAAGAAATACTCTCATTCGTTGAGCACGTGTCAAGCGACAGTCAGGCGGTCTGTGAACCGATCAGTACTGGTGAAGTGACTCTGGACACAGAAGTATGGGAAGGCGCTTTTGGTGCATCATTCAATGAATCCGTGTTGTGGGCAGAACTTGCCGAACGTCAGGGACTAAACGCGTGGGTACGCAGCGGCACAGAGCAGCTTTGCAACGTTGCCGTACAGGGGCCTCTATCGCGAGAATTTCTGGCTAATGTCATCTGGACATCACCCACGCAGGTGGGGATCGATAGTCCGATACAATTGCGTTCCCGCCTTCGCGGGAATGACGGGATATGTTAAGTCACACTCTGTGTAATTGCCTGTTGTTCTTCGCCCACAACAAGATGACCTATGACAACAACACGCACGGCAGAACAGCAAGCAGAGTTGCATGCCCGAATCACCAAGCTTTTCAATCATCAGATCTGTTTCAACGAATTTCTTGGCTTTGAAATCGAGTCGCTGGAACCTGTTCCGGTAAAAATCAATTTCAGCATGCGCCCGGAGCTAGTGGGGCATTTTCTCTATGGCCGATTGCACGGCGGCGTGATTTCGTCAGTGCTGGATGTTGCTGGTGGGCTTGCCATCATGATGGGCATTGCCAACTATTACGCCAATGAGAATGCCGATGAAGTGCTGGCCCGTTTTGCCAATCTTGCCACTATTGATTTAAGGGTTGATTATCTGCGACAGGGAATAGGAACAAGCTTTGTAGCATCGTCGAATGTCATACGGCTGGGCAAGCGAGTGGGTGTGACGCATTCGTCCTTGTACAACAACGACGGTACTTTGATTGCCACTGGGAATGCGAGTTATATCGTGAGTTAGTTTCGTATTGCAGGTATTCCCGAATGCCAATGCACGGCGCTTTGCGACGATAAAAGGTGCTGAGGCGATCCTTGCCATATCTGCCTGCGACTTATTGCAAGAGGCGTGAGCTACCCATGAAACGTGAGGCCGATAAAGGCATGTCGCAACGGCGACATCCTCACCGACTATAAAGCCGAAATACACACTGGCCCATCGCCAGGGATCCGGAGGGCTTGCTCAGCTCCGAAGCGAGACCCTCGCTTTGGTAATTTGAAGCGCCGCATTAGCCGCCTCTTGCCCTTTGCGAACAAAGTGATCACGATAAATCTGTATGTGGTGCTCTGTCTCCTGGAAGTGATGAGGAGTCAGTGACACCGATAGTATCGGTACGCCCGTCTCAAGACCGGCTTGCATTAAACCATCGAGTACCGCTTGAGCCACAAAGTCATGGCGGTAGATTCCTCCATCCACCACCAAAGCCGCTGCGGCAACGGCTGCATACTTACCCGTCAGGGCCAGATCACGAGCAAACAAAGGCATTTCAAATGCACCCGGAACATCAAAAACGTCGACGTCTTCTGCTGGTATGATCTGGTGAAATCCGACCAGTGCCTGATCGACGATTTCGGCATGCCAGCTTGCTTTTACAAAGGCGTATCGACTGTTTTTCATAAGGGTTATGCTGTTGAATGATGGCCGTAGTGGTGGTAGTTCGAGGCTACACACCTTGAATCGTGGCACTTTATCACACAGTTTTCACGATGCAAGTCCTTGCCGTAATAACCCTGCGAGCCGCCAGCGATGTTCAAATAGGACTTTCTCTCAATCAAGTTTAATCACATTACACACTCGAAGGTACAGACAGCTGAAACAGACTCCAATCAACACCTGGCAGGGCGTGTACGCAGAAGTTATGCGTCGGTTAAATGTGCGTATCTGGAAACCGGGTGATTTGCTACCGAATGAAGCTGCACTGGCAGGGGAATTTAGCTGTGCTCGCAGTACCGTGAATCGCGCTCTTCAAGCTGTTGCGGATGAGGGATTTATCGAACGACGCCGGCGCGGTGGGACACGAGTCATCGTTCATCCTGAACGAAAAGCGACGTTCAGCATTCCTGTGATCAGATCGCAAATTGAGGCCAAAGGGTGTGCTTATGACTATCGATTGCTTAATCGTCGACGGATGCGACCGCCCAAAGCTGTGCGTGAAGCGATGGAGGTTGATGGTCAGGTCAAACTTCTGCATATACGCGCCCTTCATAAAGCCAACAAACTCGGTTTCGTGCTTGAAAATCGATGGGTTAACCTGCAAACACTGCCAACGGCTGCAGCAATCGATTTCCATACGCAGAGTCCCAACGAATGGTTGCTGGAAAACGTGCCGGTCAATGATGGATTGTTGATGGTTTCGGCAAATGCTGCGGACAGCCAAGAGGCTGATGCTCTGGGCTGTGAGGTCGGCGAAGCGCTGGTTGTGGAAGAGCGTCTCACAAGAAATGCAGCAGGAGACTCGATTACATGGGTACGTCTGATCTATGCGCCCGGTTACCAGATGAACATTAAATTTTAGGTTCGAATTATTCAGTTGGGCGAACAAATACCAATCAGGTACAACCTGCTTCCAACGTGATTCCCGAGGAGGCGGGAATCCGTGTGCGTCGCCAAATGGATACCCGCCTTCGCAGGTACGACAGGAATTTACATGATTCCCGCGAAGTCTGGAATCCCTGCATGATGCATAGTGGAATCCTGCCTCCGAGGGCATGACACAAAATACGCAAGACTTATCCATTTACGATTGCGGGCTTGCATCATTACGGTTCCATTCATAAAACCCACGAGTATTTTGTACTGCTATATGTCCACACATATGATATAGATAGTGCTGGCACAGCAAGCATATGGAAATTGAATCTCTATGAAAAGACGACAATTCATTGCAACAGGTCTGGCGGGTGCTGCGGCATCAAGCATGGCAATTACGGCTCCGGCCATCGCTCAGGATGTCCGCAAATGGAAACTGGTCACTGCATGGCCAAAGAATTTGCCCGGTCCCGGTGTTGCTGCGCAGATGCTTGCAGACCGTATTACCGCTTTGTCTGGCGGTCGAATAGAAGTAAAGCTGTATGCCGCAGGAGAGCTCGTACCCGGGCGTGGTGTATTTGATGCGGTATCAGAGGGCACAGCTGAGCTTTACCATGCGGTACCTGCGTATTGGGGCTCTAAATCCAAAGGCATTCTGCTGTTTGGGTCGCAACCGTTCGGCTTGCGTGCGGATGAACAGTTTGGATGGATGGCACACGGTGGTGGGCAGGCGCTGTATGACGAAATGTATGCGCGGTTTGATATCAAGCCATTTCTGTGTGGAAACTCCGGTCCGCAATGGGCAGGTTGGTTCAGAGATGAAATCAACTCGGTGGAGGATCTCAAAGGACTCAAATTCCGCACGACAGGACTGGCGTCTGAAGTCGCCAGCAAACTGGGAATGGCTGCTGAGTCTATGGGGGGGCCGCCCATGTTTCAGGCATTGCAAACGGGCGCACTGGATGCGGGTGAATTCATAGGTCCATGGACAGACTCTGCACTGGGTTTCTATCAGGTTGCCAAAAATTACTATTGGCCAGGCGTGGGCGAGCCGTCTTCTGCCGAAGAATGCGGTGTTAATAACGAGGTATTCAACGAGCTACCTGACGACTTGAAACAGGCAGTGTCGTTTGCCTGTGAGAGCCTTTACAATCCAGTCTGGACCGAATACACCACAAAACACGCCCAGTCGTTAAAGACGTTGGTGTCCGAGCACGGAGTAGTTGTCCGACGTTTACCAGACGACGTCCTCGCGGCAATGGGGGCCGCCGCCATTGAGGTGGTCGACGAGTTGCGTCAGGATGATGATGAGTTGGTCAAGCGCATTACAGAAAGCTATATTACTTACCGGGATCTGGTAGGTGGATATATGAGTTACGCCGATAACGGGCAAATGAATGCGCGTGCTGCGATCATGGGGTATTGAGTGGTGCGCTTGTAACGCGGTCAAGTCATAAGCTTTCAATCTTGATGTACCAGCGCATGCGAGTACCCGTATTCTAAGGCACCCTGGATCCCCGCCTGCGCGGGGATGGCGACAGTACTTAAACCTTGTTATTTTCGCGAAGGCGGAGATCCATATCTTTTCGAGTCTGGACTCCCGCCTTCGCAGGATGACGTTGTCGCGCTAGTGTCTATTGAGTTAACACTTCGATGATACACATTGATAAAACGTTGCTAACGACACTCCAAAACTATTGATCACGATGAACCGAATTGCCAGCATCATTGATAACATCAACCGACGAGTGGCGAACGTCGTCCGATGGTTGGCCTTGTTGATGGTGCTCATCCAGTTTGGCATTGTCGTGGGGCGTTATGTGTTCGGCGTCAATAGTATTGCTGCTCAAGAAAGTGTTCTTTACATGCATTCAACACTTTTCATGCTTGCGGCCGGTTACACACTGTTGGTCGACAAGCATGTACGCGTTGATGTTTTCTATGCCAATGTAAGCGAAGCGTGGCAAAACCGGATTAACGTGTTCGGGCATGTGTTTTTTCTGATTCCGACCATGCTTGCGTTATTGTACTGGTCGTGGCCATCGGTCTACAACGCCTGGAAGATTTTTGAAGGACCCATTTCGGTGGGTGGGATTCGTGCTGTTTTTTTAATGAAGTCGCTAATACCGATTTTCTGTGTTCTTTTACTGCTTCAATCCATCGCCTCATTGATCAGACCAACCACCGGACGCAGAATCTAATATGAGTGCCAATCTGGACTTGCTCATGTTCGCCGCCTTGATGGCAGCGATACTCTTGGGCTTTCCCGTTGCATTCAGTATTGCTGGTGTAGCCATTGCGTTTGCCTATCTGGGCTGGGCTCTGGGTGCTATGGATATATCTTTGCTCGGTGCAACCAGTCAGCGAATATTCGGATTGCTGAGTAACTCTGTTCTCATTGCTATTCCCTTGTTTGTTTTAATGGGAGCCGTGCTTGAAAAGAGCCGGATTGCAGAAGACTTGCTGGATACCATGGGCAAGCTGTTTGGTCAGTTGCGGGGTGGATTGGGTATTTCCGTGGTGTTGGTAGGCGCCTTGTTGGCAGCCTCAACTGGAATCGTTGGTGCCACTGTTGTCGCGATGGGATTGATAGCATTGCCAACTATGCTGCGAGCCGGATATGATCCGAAGGTCGCCTCAGGAATTGTTTGTACTGCTGGCACACTGGGTCAGATTATTCCCCCATCGACGTTGCTGATCATCCTTGCAGATGTGATGTCAAATGCGTTTCAACAGGCCCAATACGAACAAGGCAAGTTTGCTGTTGAAGCCTTGTCTGTTGGGCAATTCTTCGCAGCAGCCATGTTGCCAGGACTTATACTGGTCACTCTTTATCTTTTATATATTCTGGTACTGGGTGTTGTTAAGCCTCAATCGATGCCTCCGGCGTCCTTAGAGCTGGCCAGACCCTCTGGCAAGCAAGTGATGTTGGCTATCGTTCCACCCACGTTGCTTATAGTTGCTGTTCTGGGCGCAATACTGGGGGGGGTAGCCACACCGACTGAAGCTGCGTCCGTTGGTGCTATTGGCGCGGTGCTCATCGCAGGCGCTCGAATGGGACCTGATCCACGAATCATAATTATTGGGGCGGTTGCATTAGTCATACTCGGAGTGACAGCTGGCGTCTTTCCCGTCCGATTGCAACGTGATGATCTCAGTGCAGGGTCCTGGGTCCTTGGCGGTTGTTATATCGTGCTTGCCTTTATTGGAGCGCTGGCAATCGCTTATGCGCTGAGGGCCTTGCAGGTGAAACAGGTTATTGCCCCCGCGCTGACTTCCACCATGACGATGACGTCCATGATCTTTGCCACTATTCTCGCAGCAGGTATTTTTTCACTGGTATTCGTAGGGCTTGGCGGGGAAGAGCGAGTAGCGAGTATTCTGACCAGCATGCCAGGTGGAGCCGCAGGTGCATTGATATTTTGTCTTGCCTTTGTGTTTGTACTGGGTTTTTTTCTGGACTTCGTTGAAATATCAGTGATCTTATTGCCATTGATCGTACCGCCATTGATCCTGATGGGACATGATCCAATCTGGTTGGGTATTCTGCTTGCTATCAATTTACAGACAAGTTTTCTGACTCCACCCTTTGGTTTTTCCCTGTTTTACCTGCGCGGTGCTGCCCCTCCAGAAGTGTCTACGGGGCAGATTTATGCTGGTGTGGTTCCATTCATCTTTCTTCAGTTTGTGGGGATATCGATTGTCTGGCTGGTGCCTGGCTTGTCCACTTGGTTGCCTGATTGGTTGTTCTAACGGGAATGGAATTGACCCTCGTACAGACGCTGATGTAATGGATTCATTCCAATCCGGTATGCAAGCTCAGCAGGGTGTTCAACGTTCCAGATTGCAAGGTCTGCCCGTAAGCCTGCGCGTACGATGCCGGTGTCCTGCATACCCAGTGCTTTTGCTGCGTGTCGAGTTACTCCTGCAAGCGCTTCGGCAGGGGTCAGACGAAACAGGGTGCAAGCCATGTTCATGACGAGCAGTAATGAGGTCATCGGTGAGGAGCCGGGGTTGCAGTCTGTTGCCAATGCCATTGGCACATGGTGCAAACGAAGAGCTTCAATCGGTGGTATTTGTGTCTCGCGCAATGTATAAAACGCGCCGGGTAGAAGGACGGCGACAGTGCCGGATTTTCCCATAGCCCGGGCGTCGTCTTCGTTGGCATATTCGACATGATCGGCTGAGAGCGCACCGCGTTCTGCGGCCAGACGCGTGCCACCGAGATGTGACAGCTGCTCAGCGTGTAGCTTGACAGGCAGAGACAGGGATTGCGCGAGGTCGAATACGCGGGCAATCTGTGCAGGCGTGAATGCTATGTTCTCACAGAAGCCATCTACCGCGTCAATCAGGCTTTCTGCGTGCGCAGCTTCAAGTGCGGGTAAACAAACTTCATTAATGTAGGCATCACCATGATCTTTATATTCTG
Organism: Granulosicoccus sp.; assembly: GCA_045106195.1. Taxonomy (GTDB): domain Bacteria; phylum Pseudomonadota; class Gammaproteobacteria; order Granulosicoccales; family Granulosicoccaceae; genus Granulosicoccus. The sequence continues at coordinate 2,075 of JBGCEH010000006.1, read as the reverse complement.
GTGGGGTGGCATGTGCACCAAGGAAACTTGTGCGAATACGTACGGGTCGCACCAACCCAATGGCCCTGGCTGTGCGTAGCATCACAAGCTCGGTGTCAATATCGAGACCGTAACCTGATTTAACCTCGATCATCGAAACCCCCTCGGCCAGTAACGCATCAATGCGCGGTAAAGCCGATGCCAGTAGCTGATCTTCGGAAGCTGCACGTGTTGCCTTGACAGTTGAAACGATTCCGCCACCTGCGCGTGCCACATCCTCATAGCTAGCTCCTTCGAGACGCATTTCGAATTCAATCGCGCGCTGTCCTCCGTGTACAACATGCGTATGGCAGTCGATGAATGCAGGCGTTAGAAGCCGCCCGCCTAGATCATGTTGCTCGATATGATCGTAATCAGGAGGCAGAGTGGTTGAACTTCCGACCCACGTTATCGTCCCGTTCTCCAAAACGACTGTGCCATCGTCAATCAATCCATAGGTATCACCATACGACTCGGATGAGTCCATAGTGGCTATACGTGTGTTGACCAAACGCATCGAGTTTGTATTCATTTAATCGCCGGCAGAATCAGATCATGTTCACGCGCACATGCCAGTGCATCGGGATAGCCCGCATCGGCGTGGCGCATGACGCCGGTGGCCGGATCGTTCCACAATACCCTGGCAATACGTTCATCGGCTTCGCTGGTGCCATCACAGCAAATCACCATGCCTGAATGCTGCGAGAACCCCATACCGACACCGCCGCCATGGTGTATCGATACCCAGGTTGCACCTGATGCTGTATTGAGCAAAGCATTGAGTAATGGCCAATCGGAAACAGCATCCGAGCCATCACGCATCGATTCGGTTTCCCGATTGGGCGAGGCTACCGACCCGGAGTCCAGATGGTCACGACCGATAACAATAGGTGCTGAGAGTTCACCGCTGCGAACCATTTCATTGAAGGCAAGACCCAGCTTGTCTCGTACTCCAAGTCCGACCCAGCATATGCGCGCTGGCAAACCCTGGAATGCGATGCGTTCGCGTGCCATGTCCAGCCATTTGTGCAGATGCCGGTCATCAGGCAGGAGCTCTTTCACTTTTGCATCTGTCTTGTAGATATCCTCTGGATCTCCCGATAGTGCACACCAGCGAAATGGCCCGATACCCCGACAGAATAATGGGCGGATATACGCCGGAACAAATCCCGGGAAAGCAAAAGCGTTTTCCAGCCCTTCATCCTTGGCCACTTGACGAATGTTGTTGCCATAATCCAGCGTCGGCACGCCTGCGTTCCAGAAATCCACCATGGCCGCCACATGAATCTTCATGCTGGCGCGCGCTGCTTTCTCGACCGCCTGCGGGTCATTTTCCTGCCACTGTCGCCACTCTGCCACGCTCCAGTCTTGCGGAAGATAACCGTGGATGGGATCGTGTGCGCTGGTCTGGTCGGTAACAATGTCAGGGTGTACACCACGTTTGACAAGCTCAGGGAACACGTCGGCCGCGTTTCCGATTAGTGCGACTGATTTTGCCTCGCCAGCAGAGGTCCACTGCTCAATCAGTTTCAACGCTTCATCCAGGTCGTCAGTCTTCTCATCGACATAGCGAGTGCGCTTGCGGAAATCTGCGCGCGTCTCGTCGCATTCCACAGCGAGACAACATGCGCCCGCCATGACCGCCGCCAACGGCTGGGCACCGCCCATACCGCCGAGCCCGGCGGTAAGAATCCAACGACCTTTGAGGCTACCGTCGTAGTGTTGTCTACCAGCTTCCACGAATGTCTCGTACGTGCCTTGCACGATACCTTGACTGCCGATGTATATCCACGAACCGGCTGTCATCTGCCCGTACATGGCAAGGCCTTTCTTGTCGAGCTCATTGAAGTGATCCCAGGTAGCCCAATGGGGCACAAGGTTGGAATTAGCGATAAGCACGCGCGGTGCATTGCTATGGGTACGGAACACACCAACAGGTTTGCCCGATTGCACAAGCAATGTCTGGTCTTCTTCCAGAGCCTGCAGACTTTCTACGATCATGTCGAAGTCTTCCCAGGTACGCGCCGCTCGACCAATGCCACCATAAACCACAAGCT
>JBGCEH010000005.1:0-151231 GCA_045106195.1 Granulosicoccus sp. | reverse complement strand
CAATGAGTGAGTATGCCAACTAATGAATTGCCGCACAGCAACTGAACAGGATATTCCCGAGGCATGCAGATTACTCAATGCAATTATCACTATTGGTGGAACTACGGCATACGAAGTTCCGCTTGATAATTCTGAATTCAGCTCTCACTTCATAACCGGTGATGGCTGCATCACGTGTATTGTTTGCGAAGATACGTCTGGCAGAATTCTTGGTTTTCAGGCGTTGAATATACACCCTGAGCTCCCGCCAAACTGGGTAGACATCGCTACCTTTTCTCAATCTTCTCAGAAAATCAAGGGCGTAGGTACCAAGCTTTTCGGTGCGACCTGTGAGTTTTTGAAAGCAACCGATGTGCAAGTTATCAACGCGACTATCAGAGCAGACAATCGACCCGGACTGGCTTATTATTCCAGGATGGGATTTGTTGATTACTATACTCACAAGGCTATTCCCTTGATTGATGGTACGCCTGTTGACAGAATTTCCAGACGGTACGATGTGTAAAAGGGTAATCTGCACCGCATTGTTCACAATACTGCAACACATAGCGGACTGCCTGCCTTGAACCGTTGATTCGTCTCATGACCCCTGAAAAGAAGTAGAGATCTGGTCCGGCACTTTGAATTATGTGGGCGCCATTGTGAGCATTAACCTTGTGAGCATTAACGTCGATTTCTTTGAGTAGTGGATGAAATCAAGGTGTATGTTGCTAATGGTAGTCTGTTCGTTCTAAGGGAATATTGAGTTAATCACCGGCTGCGGTATTGGTGAACCTGTGATCAATGACTGTGCGGATATTGGCATAGGTGGCGAATGAACACTGTAAAAAGGGTTATTGCATGTACGGTTATCGTATGTACATTGTGTCCTTTGTCTAGTGGTGCTTTGTACGACAGCATCTCGCGGTAAGCTGGTAGGGTTCAAGGCTGCGCTCAGGAGGCTTTGAGGCGCGCACGTATTCCTGATCGGCGACTACGCGTGAGCCCCGGCCCCGGTAGACAGTTATACCGGCCAATTTACCTGCTAAACCCTGAAAAACGACTACGCAGGCTCTCCTTCGGTATCTGCAAAAGCGACACGTTGTTTTGTTGCCGGCTTTCTTACATGGACTTCCAGAGTGTCGGGGCTGTATTTTGTGTGAAAATCATAATTGTTGATGTTAAAACCCAATGGGATGACCCGCCGATAGTGATCATGGCCCAGTTCTCCGAGGTAGAAGCTTTGGCCGAGCTCAGGCATGGTCTGCATCTCTATGACCAGAGAGTGCTGCCATGTCGTCACATTGACACTTTCAGCATGGAATCCTGCGATGTTCGCCTTGATGAGATAGTTCAAATCGGTTTCTGTAATATCGACGTTCAGTAACTCGGGAAACTGGTTATGTGTAGACATAATACTCTCCTGGATTGTCGGTATCAGGTTGGCAAAAAAACATCGTGCCTATTCCTTGACATGCATCGGTCAGCACTTCAGGGTACTTTTAACACCGTATTGAGATTGAAGCACGTACCACAGCGTTTCATAACAGCATGCGTTATTCAACTTACTGGAACTTAATGAATTCAGTTCATTTGTAACGGTTAGTAAATTTCGAGCGAATCTGTCGTTAAAGCTGGACAATGCCACTGTCAACCTAAAGTGCTATGGTTTGCCGCAAGCAAGCTATTAGACGATAAGCCTCAATATGCGTGTTGCCACCTTTAACTTGTACCAGTATCTTGCGCCGCCAGATTATTGGTACGAGAAAACACCCCGTAACACGTATAGCGCCTCAGCCTGGAAAGCCAAACGTGAATGGGTACGTAGTCAACTTGCCGCTCTGGATGCTGATGTCGTGGGATTTCAGGAGGTATTCAGTGCAGATGATCTTGAGGCTCTGGTTAAAAAGGCAGGGTATCCCTACTTTGCCACCCCGCCCGAAATCGCCAGGGCAGAAGAGGGTGAGGATGTCCATGTAGCGCCGAGAATTGCCATCGCCTCAAGAGTGCCTTTTCTATCCGTATCACCTGTCGCTATAGATGAGGCTATCGCACGGCAGTTGGGTTTTGACAATAATTTCAGTTTCAGTCGCGTACCTTTGGTCGTTGTAGTCGAGATGGAAGGTGTCGGATCGGTTCGTATCATTGCCACGCATCTGAAGTCCAGGCGGCCGGTAACGGACGATATCAGTTATAAAAAGCGTACGACCTGGAAGGCGCGGGTTGTGGATACGATGAAACGCCAGAGTGCGGGACAGATTTCTTCGCTTCGGCAGCGCGGAGCGGAAGCTACGATGCTGTATCACAATATCGTGGATCAGCTTGTTTCCGAGCCGGTGCTCCCGACAATTGTTGTCGGGGATTTGAATGATTCAGATGATTCCATCGCATTTGAATCGCTGGTCATGCAGAATCCGATTTACCGTATCGGCGAGGACAGGCGTGATCAGTGGCCTGCTGGTACCGACGCCAGGATTCATTCGTATCGCCTGACTGATGCTTTTCGCGAAGCGCCAGACTACCAGACTCGCTTGCGCCCGCATACACATGTCCACTTCGGAACTCCAGACACAATTGATTTCATTCTTTTCACTAATCATTTTAACCAACGCAATCCGAAGCACGTAGGCAAGGTCACCGCATTCAATGTATTGAATGAACACCTAGGTACTGACGGCATCGACCAAGAGCGCCAGTCGGATCATGGTCAGGTCGTGGTGGAAATACGCTCGCTGGAGGCGCTTGCGAAGAACGGTGGAGCGGATGAGACAAAAAAGAACATTGACAATACCGGTGCTTCTACTGACCTTTCACGCGATGACTTCATCAGGCTGGCAGGTGGTGTTTACGAGTCTTGCAAATCCTGGCGCCAATGGAAGGGTAGTGACAAGTACGACAACTACTGGTCATTCTATTTCGATGCTGATTTTGGTTGGGTCAAGTCTGTGTATGGCAGAGTTCCTGTCTCCAAGCTGTACCAACGCCAGCGTTATAGTGTGGAGCACATCATTCCTCGCAGTTTTCTTCGTCAGTACATGACGTCCCGTAGACGACCCGATAGCGTCAGATACGGTGCCAGCGTCAATCCGTTGAATTTTGCTGCTGCAGAACGCGGCCTGAATTCTTCGCGTTCAAGCTTTCCTTTCGATATGGATGGCGATGACGTGCTTAGACCGTTTCGTATCGAGCTTAATCCCGATGCCTATGGGACTACCGGCCTCGACAAGGACAATGAGTGGGTAATCCCATCTATCAGTCGTGGTGACATAGCACGTACGATACTTTACATGGTGATGATTTACGGCATAGACGAGCTATACAATCGTCATCTGGATACTCTGGTGCATTGGGCGAAAGTGGATCCTGCCACGCCCTGGGAGCTTGCGTTCAATGCCTGGGTACATGGTCGACTGGGAATTCGCAATCCATTCATTGATGAGCCAGGGGTCGCCAATCAGTATCTGGATAATCGCGCATTGCTGGAATCGATTCTCATGCCGGAAGAGCGATCAATGTAGAGGTTGCAGCCACGCGTTTGGTAATGGTCACTCTCTCTTGCGAACGTTTTATCGGTAGATGAGCAACAACAGCGATAGCCAGGGACCTTTTTCCACTAGCCCCTGACTACATACTCACTCAATCGCGTTGTCGTCATTCCTGTATCGGATCAGCACATTACGTCTTCTAGTTCTGCCCGATCGATACCACCGTGCCGTCGAACGTCGGTACAGTTACCCTGAATTCATCAGTCGGGTAGCAGATCGCCTGCTCTTCCAGAATACCCAGTGCTATTTGTTCGCCCATTCGCAGGCTGTCATGATAGTCGGAGTAGAAATGAACCCCTGCCATATTTCGACCAATTGAAATGTTGGCAGCAAGCTTGTTCAATTCACCTTCGACAGTCAGTGGACAACTCTCAACGTTACACATATCAATACGGGCGCCACTGTCTTTTACTTCGAACTGTACGGCGTTAGCGTCTGCTTTGGTGAACGCCACCTGCTTCTTTTTATCATTGTACGTAAGCACAGAACTGGTATCAAAGAAAGCCTTGAGCATAGTGACGCATGCACCTGCCACTGTTGCATGTCCGGCACCATAGGAGGGATGCATGGGCGATCCTTCTGCAAATGCCATAGGTAGAAGTGCAGTAGCCTGCGCCTTTTTGTGTGACTTTGCGTTGAACTTCCGAACTTCAGTGACGGTGCTTTCAATATCGCAGGCAAGCCGCGAGAAGCTGTGACATGTTGACGGAAACATGTTGTCAATTTCAGTAGCACGTTCGATACGCCCTGCCAGTGCTTCCGGCCTTAAGCGCAAGTGGTTGTTGAATTTCTGATACCTGACGGCTTTCAATGCGCGTGTAGCCACTTCGGTGACCAGTGTAAGAACATGTGGCCCACCGTATAACGCAAATCCCCCGGCATTGGGGGTTAACGAAGACCCTGCCAGCGCATCGAACTGAGAGCGCATCCCGGAAAGGTTGGCGAATGACGGAGAAAAAGGTGCAGCCATATTCAGCAACAACAAGCACGCGTTTAAATAAGCCTGATACAAGGCGTCAAAATGAACGTAGGTTGCCAGATCTCGGGGTGTATGGATAAACCGACGGTTTCCCAGAACCTGGCCCGGTCCACCGTCATTGACATCGTACCCTTGCTGCACTCTAAGCCAGGCATCCCAGTCCTGCATATAATCCTGACCGGGTTTAGCTGTCAGTACGCGCTGATTAATGGCATTGGCGCCAAAGTTGATAAAGCCGTCTGAAACGCCTTTGTCACCTGCCTGGTCAGCGTTCCCGAGAATCAGGAACTGCGACAGGTAAGGGCCAATATCGACCCCTGGCGAAGAGCCTCGAAACGCGGTCTGACGGCTGATGTCTCCGTTGCCATCGACGATTCTGGGTCTGTTGGTAAATCCTTCTGTTGCATAGGGTAATGCGTTCAATCGTTTGAGTGATTTGTTCAGGCCTGCCGAACCCGTGCCGCCATTTTTGCTGAACGCGGACAGCGGAGCGTCGCGAAGCAGGGCCAACTCATACACTTCTGCCATCTCGAAGGCGAGTTCTGTACTGCCAAGAGCAGGTGCAGGAGGCATGGTCACTGCCTGTGGATCAGGACCTTGCAGCTCGTAGACAAAACCGGCTGTTGGAGCTTCCCACTGTCTTCTGCATTCGGCTCGTGGCACTGGTACCGCACTTGTAAAATTATCGATACGTCCATTATCAATGGAATATCGAAATGCCTCAAAATGCTGTGGGTTGCAGACTAGTCCGGTTGTGCAATCGTGTTCAAGACCCTTGGTAAAACTCATTGCATAGTTGGCATGGCTATATCGTTGTTCATCGCCGTTAGCGTGATGGTCTGGATGCTCACGATGTTGCGCCATGTTCGCGGCCTGCTCGCGTACAAGATGTGACGACAAGGATCTCTTTGTTCCCATGATAAATCTCCTTCTGCTGGAATTCGAAGTAGCTTGATAATCCTGAAACACTGTTATTGACAAGAGCTACGAGAATACCCACTGGAGACCGGTGTTTCAGAAAAACACAACTGGAAGTTGGTATAGGAAACACGGTTTCAGGGAAGTTTACAACCGCTACTAATCCAGATGAGTGATGAGTAATGTCATCCGGTCTCACTGTGTACGCGAGCGTGCCCGTCAGTTTAAGCCGGTCTGATGACGGGCCGTAACGTGTCGATCATTTGCAGTGCGATGGACAGTTTCTCGTCGCGTGATTTTCCTTGGCCAACAGGCCCGTCAACAATCAGGCTGGCAAGGCCGTGAACTGATGACCAGGCGAGCAGCTCCTCAGCATCGAGTCTGGTGGGATCGATATCGTGCACAGAGTGTGCAAACCCCGCCTTGAGAATGCCGCTCAGGCGGCTGGCAGCAGATTGATACTCCGCATCGTTGGAATAGATGGTGTCTTCTCGCCACATGGCACGAAAGAAAGCGGGCTTGTCGATAGCGAAGCCAATATAGGCCAGTCCAACAGCTGTAAACGACTGTTTTGAGTTCCCGGGCTTGCCCGATGTTGCTTCGGTCATGGCATCACAGAGCTGATGTAGCGCCCGCGCGGCAAATGCTGTCATAAGGGCACGTTTGTCGGTGTAGTGACGAAAAGCAGAAGAGGGGGATACACCTAGCCGTTTGGCGCACGCGCGCAGTGTGACCGCATCCAGACCGAATTGACCAGCTATCTCATCCACAGCATTGAGCAGGGATTCAGCCAGATTTCCGTGGTGGTAGCTACTTTTGCCAGTTTTTTTGCCAGTTTCCATACTGCTATTGTAAGGATAGATGTGATCAGTGTTAACTTTATTTTCAAAAGCGCTTGAAAAAGGGGTATTGGGTCCGCTATTATATGTGAACAGTGTTTACATGGGTCGGGTAGGAAGCGGTCTGGTGCCCAATCGCACTGAGCGGATCAATTACGCTTCGTCATTTTCTAAAGAGGTATTCAAATGTCTTCAGCAACAAAGAGTGGTGTTCGTCCTTGTCATATAGCGCCTTCACATCGTTGGAGCGGCACCAATATCGCCGTGATGGTGCTTGGGTTTGTCATGTTCTGGCCTTTGGGCCTGGTGATTCTTGCCTGGATCATGATGGGCCGCGACGTTCGCGATCTGCCGGGTGCCATTAAGGGCCTCTGGTATCAGTTTTTTAGTGGTGGATCTGTCGAATCACGTTTCACAGCAGGCTCTGACAATATCGTCTTCAACGAATACCAGCAGACTCAGTACGATCGCATCAGCGAAATCAAGAACGAGATTCGTGAGCGAGCGCGACGTTTCAAGGACTTTTCAATGGATGCCAAGCGTCGCGCCGACCAGGATGAGTTTGACCGGTTTATGTCAAGTGCGCCGGATAGTCGTGGGTAATCGTGTGCGACATTGTGTCGTCCCCGCGTCAGCGGGGATGACAGTAGCTGGTTTACAGGTCAACTCAAACGATCTTCGCCAACACCTGATCACGACCGATAACCGTTGACTGTGCATCCGCACGGCCCCGATACTCAACCTCGTTGTTTGCCAGTAGTTTGTCGCTGATAACGAAGCGATGAGGTATACCGATCAATTCCATATCGGCGAACATGGCACCGGGTCTGAGTGGACGATCGTCGAACAACACATCAACGCCTGCGTTCTTGAGCTCTTCGTACAATTTCTCTGCTGCATCTTTGACAGCATCGGATTTCACCATGTTGACGGGGCAGATCGCGGCCTCGAATGGTGCAATGGCCATGGGCCAGATGATGCCACTTTCATCATTGTTCTGTTCGATAGCTGCTGCAGCAACCCGCGTAACACCGATACCATAACAGCCCATCATAAGCGTTGCCGGTTTGCCATTTTCATCAAGCACAGTGGCATTCATCGATTTACTATAGGTGTCGCCTAACTGGAAGATATGGCCGACCTCAATCCCGCGTACGATTTTCAGTGTGCCTTCACCGGCAGGGTTAGGATCACCTTCAACAACATTTCTGATGTCGCGGACGATAGGTTCTGGCAAGTCACGTACCCAGTTCACGCCGGTAAGATGCTCGCCATTGGCATTGGCACCACAGACAAAATCACTCATGCAGGCGGCATCGGCATCGGCAATCACAGGAACGCTCAGCCCAACGGGCCCTATCGAACCAGCCTCGCAGTCAGCGGCGGATTTGATCATTTCGGAATCTGCCATTGTCAGGGGTTCGGCAACCTCTGGCAGGTGCTCAGCCTTGATCTCGTTTAGCTGATGATCACCACGCAGCAGCAGGGCGACCACTGGCACTTCACTACCCTTGACCAGCAGCGTCTTCAGACATTGTGATGATCTGACGTCCAGTTGTTTGGCCAGTTGATCAATCGTGTGAACACCTGGTGTTGCGACACGTTGCATGCTCTGGGAGGCTTCGGCACGGGTTGAATGACACACTGCTGCAGCTTTTTCAATATTGGCAGCGTAGTCGCCGACCGTTGCATATACAACCGCATCTTCACCGCTATCTGCCAGCACATGAAATTCACGGGATTGGGCACCGCCTATGCTACCGCTGTCTGCCTCCACTGCACGGTAATCAAGGCCCATACGGTCAAATATGGTGCAGTAGGCCTCATGCATTATGTCGAAGCTTGCCTGCAGAGATTCGGCATCAATACCGAACGAATACGCATCTTTCATGATGAATTCTCGCGAACGCATGACACCAAAACGTGGTCGCATCTCGTCGCGGAATTTCGTCTGTATCTGATAGAAATTCAGCGGCAGTTGCTTATAGCTCTTGATGTCGCGTCGGGCGATGTCCGTGATGACCTCTTCATGGGTCGGGCCGACACAGAATTCACGATCGTGTCGGTCGCTCAGGCGCAGTAATTCCGGACCAAATTTGCCCCATCGACCAGACTCTTCCCATAATTCAGCAGGCTGGATTGCCGGCATCAGTACTTCAAGAGCGCCCGCCTTGTCCATTTCCTCGCGCACAATCGCTTCGATCTTTCTCAGAACCTTGAGCCCCAATGGCATCCATGTATAGAGGCCTGATCCCAATCGACGAATGAAACCACCCCGCAGCATCAATTGATGGCTGATGATTTCAGCATCGTTAGGTGTTTCCCGGGTGGTGCTAATGTGAAACTGACTGGCGCGCATGCCTGCTATCCTGTTGCGTAGTGGCCGAGTATAGCGATCACGCCCACCTGCTGTCGCTGTTGCTTCACATCTAACGAGATAACTAACTGCTTTGACGGGTAAGATACAGTCACCAGATGGCCATGGCCGGGAAGTGTTGCGCTGATGTCAGATCGTCGACTGCAGGTCTTTCATATCGTTGCGGGTGTGTTGAGCTTTACGCGGGCTGCGGAGATTCTGCACATGACACAACCGGCAGTCACGCATCAGATTCGCCAGCTGGAAGAGGAGCTCAATGCGCGGTTGTTTGATCGCAGTAATAACCGCATCAGCCTGACAGCCGCAGGCGAGCAGGTTCTGGAGTATGCCGAACGTATCATTGGGCTCTATGGAGAGATGAGTGAATCGGTAAAAGCCCTGACCGGTGATCGCGCCGGCTTGATTACGATAGGGGCGAGCACCACCATTGCCGAGTACATGTTGCCTGGTCTGCTCGGTGAATTTCGGCAGCATTTCCCCGATGTTCAGATCAGGCTACGCGTTGCCAATACCGACGCGATCGTGACATTGGTCGCAGACAACTCCATCGACCTGGGCGTGGTTGAGGGAGAGGTGGACAATCAGCTTCTGCGCGCAGAGCGCTGCCAGCAGGATGAACTTCAGCTAATGTTGCCTCCTGGTCATCCTCTTGCAAGCCGCGAGAAAGTCGAACCGCTGGAACTGACGGCCTACCCCTTTATCCACCGTGAGGACGGTTCGGGCACCAGAAGTGTCATAGAACGTTACCTTCGTGATAACGGGGTGGATGAGCATGCGTTAAACCGGCCGTTTGAGCTCGGCAGCACCGAAGCAATTAAAGGCGCTGTCCAGGCAGGCATGGGTATCACTATTGTGTCGCGAGCCACAGTGAGCCGTGAGCTGGCACTAAAGCAACTGGTCGCCCGGCCTTTGAATCCACCGTTACTCAGGCCGTTTTATTTTGTCCGGCAGCGTCAGAAATTCCGCACCTACCTGATGGACGAGTTGTTCCAGTTCGCACGCCGGTATTTTGAGCAGCTCGGCTAACTGATGCTGTGAGTGGTCAGTAATCGCTGATCAGCCGTTTGCACCTTTATTGCAAGTTGGCTGTCAGATTGTGTAACCGGATCGCTCTGGAAACAAGTGTTGAGAATCCGGGAGGTACAGCGAACGTATTGGCAATGTCATACTCGGACACGGACTTCGGATTGGTTTTTCATGAAATTAGCGTCTTCTTTGATGTCGCCAGTGTCCGTGGTGGCTTGTATTCGGGTGCGAATTGCCACATGTTTTGTCAAACGGGTATTCAGGAGTCTGGAGATCATCTTCGGATACCGGATGTCCTTTTACCCAGGCGCTCAATCTCTTTCGCTACTGTGGAGTCGTACTAGCAATGTATGACATTCTCCGCGACTGGTATTCCCGAAATTTTTCGGATCCCCAGGCGGTTATTCTTTCAATACTGCTGTTGGTAGTATTCGGTCTGATCTGGCTGGTCGGTGGCATCATGGCCCCGGTGCTGGTGGCCCTGATTCTTGCCTATTTGCTAGAGAGCGTCGTCGCGACCATGGAGCGATGGCGGCTACCGCGCACCATCGCCTCGCTGTTCGTTCTGGCATTGATCATTGCCATATCGATCGTCGTGCTCTTCGGCCTCATTCCGGTCTTGTCGCAGCAGCTCACTAGTATTGTTCGAGAGTTGCCGGGCATGATCCAGAATATTCAGGAACAGTTGCTACGCCTGCCTGAGAAATATCCGGATATGTTTACCGTACAGCAGGTGAACGAACTCATTGGTAACCTGCGCAACGAACTCACCTCGTTCACTCAGAGCGTATTGTCCTTCTCACTGGCGCGTCTTGGCACTATTGTCATGATCTCTGTCTATGTGGTGCTGGTGCCCATCATGGTGTTTTTTGCACTCAAGGATAAGAATAAGTTATTGGCGTTTGCCGGAAAGTTCGTTCCCAAGGGTAGCGAGTTGACGTTCCAGGTCTGGCGCGAGGTGGATGAGAAAATTGCCAACTATATTCGAGGCAAATTCTTTGAAATTCTCATTGTCTGGGCAGTTACGTTCGTGCTTTTCGCCGTTATGGGCCTGAACTATTCCCTGTTGCTGAGTTTTCTGGTGGGACTTTCGGTAATCATTCCTTACGTTGGTGCCATTGCAGTTACCGTCCCGATTGCGCTTATCGGGTTCTTCCAGTGGGGATTTACAGCAAAACTGGGTTATCTGCTAATTGCCTATCAGATAATTCAGATACTCGATGGTAACGTCCTGGTGCCGTTGCTGTTTTCTGAAGTTGTCAATCTGCACCCGCTGGCAATCATTACTGCCGTGTTGTTTTTCGGGGGCCTCTTTGGCTTGTGGGGTGTTTTCTTTGCCATCCCGTTAGCCACGCTGGTACAGGCTGTGATGAATGCCTGGCCCAAGGCACGCGATTCGCTTCCACAGCGTTCCTGATGTGGGATGTAGCCTAAAGGGCTTGAACTGCGCTTAGGACCTCGTCAACGTGACCAGGTACCTTGACCTTGCGCCATTCGGCGCGTAGCACACCTTTTTCATCAATGAGAAAGGTGCTGCGTTCGATGCCTTCAAATTCCTTGCCGTACATCTTCTTGAGCTTGATAACCTCGTAGGCATTGCATACCTCGCCGGATTCGTCAGAAAGCAGCTCGAAAGGCATTGCCTGTTTGGCCTTGAATTTCTCATGGCTTGCCACTGAATCCTGAGATATGCCTAACACCACAGCCCCTGCGCTGGTGAAGTGTTCAATGGCATCGCGGAAGTTCTGACTTTCTGTCGTGCAACCCGGCGTTGCATCACGCGGGTAGAAAAACAGCACAACCTTGCTACCTTTCAGGCTCGCCAGAGAAATTGTCTGGTCTGATGTCGCTGGTAGGTCAAATGCAGGTGCTGCCTTGTTCAGCTGAGGAGTGCTCATTTTGGGTACCTTGCCTGGCCTCATGGAGTATCCAGGGGTGTTGAGTGGTAACAGAGAAATAGCGCAAAACGCGCTTAGTACACCGCAATTCTACCGGATACGCATTTACGGTTGAGAAAGGCTTGTCTCGTCAGTACCATGAGCGACTTGATTAAAGGAGTAAGACATGTTCAAAGGCAGTATGGTTGCACTGGTCACCCCGATGCTCGATGACGGTTCGGTGGATGATGCAGCGCTTGCAGACTTGATCGAATTTCATATCGAGGCGGGCACTGATGCCATCGTCGCTGTGGGAACTACGGGCGAATCCGCCACGTTAACCGTGTCTGAGCATGCCTCCGTCATAAAACGCGTGATTGATCTGGTCGGCAAGCGCATACCTGTCATTGCCGGTACCGGTGCGAATGCCACTGCCGAGGCTATCGAACTGACGCGGTGTGCCAAAGATGCGGGTGCCGATGCGTGCCTTTTGGTAACTCCGTACTACAATAAACCTACGCAGAACGGGCTGTATGCGCATTTCAAGGCGGTCGCTGACGCGGTTGCTGTGCCTCAGATTCTGTACAACGTTCCGGGTCGCACGGCTTTGGATATGTTGCCCCAGACTAGCGCTCAACTTTCAAAGATCACCAATATTGTGGGAATCAAGGAGGCATTTGGCACTGTTGAGAGAATTTCTCAGTTGGTAGATCAGTGTGAGGATGGCTTCATGGTGGTCACAGGTGATGATGCAACGGCCATGGAAAGCATGCTTGCCGGTGCGCACGGGGATATATCAGTGTCGGCCAATGTGGTTCCGGCGCAGATGCATCAGATGTGCATGGCAGCCATCAACGGTGATCGTGCCACTGCACAGGCCATCGAAGACAAGATCAGTGACCTTCATTCGGTGCTTTTTCAGGAATCCAATCCGATTCCCGTGAAATGGGCTTTGCATGCGATGGGTAAGATCGGTCCCGGAATCAGACTGCCACTAACCGTGCTCGATAATCAGTATCACGAGTCTGTGAAGTCTGCTTTGATCAAGGCGGGGGCCTTAACATGACTATGAATTTTTCTCATGCAAATCACAAGACTGGCCAGTGGTCTTCCCTGATGTTGGGGGGCGTCTGTATTTTGTTGACTAGCGGATGTGGTAGCCTTAATTCGCAAAATAGTCCCGATGTTATCTATGCAAAGACGTCCACCGAGGCAAAATCCTTACAGGTTCCGCCCGACCTGACAGATGTCAGCAATGCCGAGCAATTTGTTCTCCCCGGTACCAGTGGGGGTGCGGTTACGCGCAACACGCTGTTGCCTCAGTTCGATTCCATTCGCTTTGTGCGCGAAGGCGGGCAGAGCTGGCTGGAATTTCAGCAAACGCCTGAAGATATCTGGCCGCAGTTGCTGGCGTTCGCGCGCAAAGAGAAATACAGGATTGACCAGACAGAACCGGTAGCGGGCGTGGTTGTGACGCAGTGGCGTCCTGCCAGTGCTGTAGCGGGTAACAATATTCTGCGTAATCTTGTGGCAGGTGATGAAGAATTTACGCGAATTGCATTTCGTCTGGAGCGTGCCGGTGCCGGTGCGCGGTTGTTCGCGCGCTCGCAGGCAGCCTCAAAGGCGGCAGTGGATGCGTCGGAGAACGCTGCCAATTCCGACTGGCCTGCTCGTTCCCACAATCCAGAGAACACCAGTGCCCTGTTGAATCGTTTTCTGGTGTTCCTTGGTGTCGAGCAGCAAAAGGCCAGGGGTATTCTGGGTGCTGATCAGGCAAGCGCGGTTATTGATGACGCGGTGTTGCAGAGGACCGCATCAGGCAATGAGATTCTGCTTAACCGTGGTTACCAGACCTCATTTAAACAAGTAATGGCTGCGCTGCAAGGCATGGAATACAGCATTGTCAGTAGCGATGACAACGCGGGTCGTATTGAATTCACGGATGCACAGACAGCATTGGTCATCCAGGTCTCGGCAGTCCATGTCAGCGCGGTCAGGGTTTTGATATCCGATAGTCAGGGCGCAAAGCTGCCGGCCGACAGAGAAAGGCAATTGCTGTCAGCGCTGGCCGAACAACTAGCCTGAACATGATGTTCTTGCACAGATCAGCTGTCATTGTCTGCACACCATGATAAGAGTTGCAGCATTGGGTAGCGGTAGTTCGGGAAATTCATTGCTGGTTCAGGCGGGTAGAACCACGCTATTGGTTGATTGTGGTTTCACCATGAAAGACGCCATCGCCCGGATGTACACGCTGGGTGTAACACCTGCAGATCTCGATGCGGTGCTCATCAGTCACGAGCATGGTGACCACGTCAAGGGCGTGGGGCCGCTCTCGCGAAAGTTTGGTACACCGGTGTGGTGTACACATGGCACTTATCACAAGGCCCGTGACAATCGATTTTCATCGGTCCGTCTGTTCCATGCGCATGAGCCTTTCACCATCGGCGACATAGCGGTGGATCCCTTTCCTACGCCGCACGATGCAGCAGAGTCATGCCAGTTCGTGTTCGAGGCCTATTCTGTGCGATTCGCTAACGTCACTGATCTTGGAACATGCACTGCCCACGTCAGGAGCAAGCTCGAGGGCGTGCACGGTCTTGTGGTTGAGTGCAACTACGATATTGATATGCTGGCAAACGGGCCTTATCCGCCGAGCTTGCAGGCACGGATACGTTCTGATTACGGACATCTGGGCAATGAGCAGGCTGGCAGATTACTCAGCCATCTTGATCATCCACAGTTGCAGTGCATCCTGCTGGGACATCTTTCTGAACAAAACAACTCGGACGCCATTGCGCTGAGTACTATTCAAGGACATTTGCAAGAGAGGCCCGAGCGCGTAAGCGTTCTAGCGCAACATTGTGCGAGCAACTGGTTCGATATCTCAATCAATGTCGAAGAACGCACGCTTGAAACGGCCTGATTCGCAGTCCTAACTGACTTCCAGCAGTCTGCCCTGCGCATCGATTAACTCGTTGATCTGAGCACGCAGGCCTTCCTCGTCAAGCCTGCAGTATTGAAGCAGTTCTTCACGTGAGCCATGATCGACAAACTCATCTGGCAAACCGATGATCCTTAAGGCGGTGGTGCTGCCCGAAGCCAGAAGATGCTCTGCAATACCGGCACCGGCACCACCTGGAACAGCGTTCTCTTCCAGTGTGATAATCAGATCGTGCGTTGCGGCAATGTTGTCAATCAGCTCAGTGTCCAGCGGCTTTACAAAGCGCATATTGATCACTGTAAAGCCGGACTCTGTGCCGATGGTTATCGCAGGCGCTACCATTGTCCCAAATGCCAGAAGAGCAACACGCTTGCCTTCGTGCTTGGTCTCGGCCTTGCCAATGGGTAGAGCCGTCATCGTATCCTCGACATCGACCCCCGGGCCATTTCCACGCGGGTAGCGGACAGCGCTGGGGCCGTCGACCTGCATGCCGGTGTACAGCATCTGGCGGCACTCGTTCTCATCGGCGGGGGCCATGATCACCATATTGGGTAGACAGCGCATGAACGAGAAGTCGAAACTGCCGGCGTGCGTGGGGCCATCGGGACCGACGACGCCCGCCCGGTCAATGGCGAACAACACCGGCAGATTCTGCAGTGCGACATCGTGAATCAGCTGATCGTAGGCTCTTTGAAAGAAGGTCGAATAGATAGCGACAACGGGGCGAAGTCCGCCACACGCCAGTCCGGCAGCAACAGTAACGCTGTGTTGTTCGGCGATACCGACATCAAAATACCGTGCAGGAAAGCGCTCCTCGAACTCCACCATCCCAGAGCCTTCGCGCATGGCAGGAGTAATCGCGACAACTCGCTCATCGTTTTCTGCCATATCACACAACCAGGTACCAAATACTTTGGTATAGGTTGGGCGGTTGGATTTTGAGCTCTTATGCGCCTTGCCTGTCGAGGGGTCGAAAGGGGTGACGGCATGCAATGCCAATGGATCTTCTTCGGCAAAGCGATACCCGTGACCTTTCTTGGTGACCGCGTGAAGAAACACAGGGCCTTTCAGCTCTTTAAGGTTTTTCAGGACCACCACCAGGCTTTCGATGTCATGCCCGTCTACGGGTCCGTAGTAATTGAAACCGAGCTCTTCAAAAAGAGAGCTGGGAACCACCATGCCTTTGACATGCGCTTCGGTGCGGCGGGCCAGTTCCAGCATGGACGGTACAGTGCTGAGCACCCGCTTGCTGCTTTCCCTGACGCCGGAATAGGTCTTACCTGTGAGCATTCTGGCCAGATATTTGTTCATCGCGCCAACGTTTGGCGATATAGACATATCGTTATCGTTCAGGATTACCAGCATGTCGGCCTTGACGCCGCCTGCGTGATTGAGAGCTTCGTAGGCGAGTCCCGCAGTCAGCGCCCCGTCGCCGATCACGGCAATTGCCTTTTCTGCCCTCCCAAAGTCGCCTCCAGAGTTCAGTCTCGCTGCCAGTGACATACCTAAGGCGGCACTGATGGAGGTGCTTGAATGACCAACACCGAAGGTGTCGTACTCGCTCTCGGAACGATTGGGAAAGCCTGCCAGCCCCCCACTCATACGCATGGTGTCCATCTTGTCGCGGCGCCCGGTGAGAATCTTGTGTCCGTAGGTCTGGTGGCCAACATCCCAAACTAGTTTGTCTCTGGGAGTATCGAACACATAGTGGATGGCCACGGTAAGTTCGATGGTTCCAAGGCTCGCACCGAGATGTCCGCCTGTACGCGATACGGAATCGACAACATACTTGCGAAGTTCTGCGCACAAGGCAGGCAGCTGTGATTCATCGAGTTTCCGCAAATCGGCGGGCACATCAATGGTGTTCAGCAAAGGGAATTCTGGGGCTGTAGTCATGGTTTTACGCGAAAAGTGTCACTTTTGATTATCACTGTTGTAACCATGTGTTGACAAGTTAACTGTTATCCCTGCTGACCGGAATTGGCACTGCCTGGGTCCATGTGGGTCTAATTGACCCTATTTCCAACGCTTGCCTTGAACATAAATGCAAGTGCCGGATCCTTATTGAGAAGCGTTTATCAGTGAGTTCGCTCGACGATATACGCTGAGAGCATTCTTAGTTCATCAAAATCTGCGCCAAGGCCGTCCAGCGAGGCAATCGCCTTGTCATGCATGTCATTTGCGTGAGCGCGTGCACCTTCCAGGCCCAATAATGCGGGGTAGGTGGGTTTGTTGAGCGCTATGTCCGCGCCTTGTGTCTTGCCCAGGGTTTCAGTATCGCTGACGACGTCCAGAATGTCGTCCACAATTTGAAAGCTCAGGCCTACAGCGCAGGCGTATCCGTCGAGTTTTTCCAGTACGGCGTCATCGGGATGCACAGCCATCATTGCAGGTATGAGAACACTGGCTCTGATCAGGGCCCCGGTCTTGTGGCGGTGCATGTTTTCCAGTTGGGCCAGATTGAGCGTATGACCCACAGCCTCCAGATCTATTGCCTGGCCTGCAGCCATACCCTCAGCACCACTGGCATTACCAAGTTCTTGAATCATCAACAGTTTTGCACGGTCAGATAATTCGGGGTCGGGGTTGAGCGCTAACAGTGTAAACGCCAGAGCTTGCAAGGCATCACCGGCAAGAATGGCAATGGCTTCATCAAATGCCTTGTGACATGTGGGTTTGCCGCGACGCAGGTCGTCGTCATCCATGGCTGGGAGATCGTCATGTACCAGAGAATACGCATGCAACATTTCCAGGGCACAAGCGGGTGTGTCGACCCGTACCAGCGGAATGCCAAGGGCCTTACCGGTTGCATAGGCCAGTACTGGGCGAACTCGCTTGCCACCATTGGTGACGGCGTATTTCATCGCAACCGGCAACTGTGTGGACGGTGCATCACTGCTCGGGAGTCGCTTCAGCAGGGCAGCATCGACCCGGGTCTGATATTCAGTCAGGATAGGTTCAAAATCATGCGCAATCATTTTGGTGTTTGCCGTGCTGGCCTCGGCGGTCGTCATGAATTGGACTCTGACGTATCGAACGCATCCAATGTGTCTTCGCCATCATCATCTGCGAGCAAGATCTTCACCTTCTGCTCTGCATCGGTAAGACTCTGCTGGCAGAACCGTGAGAGGCTGACGCCGCGTTCAAACTGCTCCAGGGATGCCTCGAGCGATTGCTCACCCCCTTCAAGGGTCTGAACGATTGTTTCCAGCTCGGCCAATGCATCTTCGAACTTGGTTGATTTTGGAATCTTGCGAGCTTTCTGAGACACCGGCGGTGGCCAATCCTGATGATTTATCTTTGTGATATCGAAGCGGTTGACTCATCCACCTCGTGCATAGCGGGTAGTTTACTACGGAGCGCTAGTTAATTAAATCCAGCGCTTCATGCAAACGATGGATTCCATCGATTTGCAGGCCCTTTATCGCCTGTTTAGGTTGGTTGCCATGCGGTACGATTGCGCGTTTGAAGCCGTGCTTGACGGACTCCTGCAAGCGCTCCTCACCATTGGCCACCGGACGGACTTCCCCCGCGAGTCCGATTTCCCCGAAAACGACCAGATCGCTGGGTAGCGGTCGGGTTCGGAATGAGGATAGTGCCGCGAGTAAGACCGGAAGGTCGGCTGCGGTCTCTGAAATTCGTACGCCGCCCACAACGTTGACGTAGACATCCTGATCAAACATGGCAATGCCGGCGTGCCGATGCATAACGGCCAGCAGCATGGACAGACGATTCTGCTCAAGTCCGAGACATACACGGCGTGCGCTGTTGGCATGGCTGGTGTCTACCAGTGCCTGAGCTTCTACCAGCATCGGTCGTGTGCCTTCGCGAGTGACCATGATAACGCTGCCACTGACCGGTTCCGGATGGCGTGACAGAAATATGGCCGACGGGTTTTTCACCACTTTCAGTCCGCCTTCATCCATCGCAAAAACACCCAATTCGTTCACGGCACCAAAGCGATTTTTCACCGCTCTGATGACACGATAACGGCTGCCCGGGTCGCCTTCGAAATACAGCACGGTGTCGACCATGTGCTCGAGAACACGCGGGCCTGCCAGCGCCCCCTCTTTTGTTACGTGGCCTACCAGAAAGATGCATGTTCCGGTTTGTTTGGCATAGCGCACAAGTCGGGCTGCGCTCTCGCGCACCTGTGCGACTGCCCCCGGTGCTGAGCTTAAAAGCTCGGTGTACATTGTCTGGATGGAATCAATGACCATCACTTCCGGTTTTTCTTTGCTCGCATGGGCAAGAATCGCTTCAACTTGCGTCTCCGCCAGCAATCGCAGTTTATCCTCCGGCAGATTCAATCGTCGCGCACGCAGCGTAACCTGCTGCAGGGATTCTTCTCCGGTTATATATAGAACACGATGTTGTTGGCTGAGATACGCCAGACTTTGAACCAGCAGTGTCGATTTGCCGATACCCGGATCACCCCCCAGCAGCGTCACGGAACCTTCCACCAGGCCTCCACCCAAGACCCGATCGAGCTCGCTTAGTCCGGTGTTGATGCGTGCCTGCTCTACCAGTTCAACATCTGAGGCATTGGTGATACCGCTACCCCCGGCATATCCACCGTAGCGTGCATTAGTTGCTGCCGCAGTCGCGGATTGGATCTTACTGGCAGCCGGCGCCGTCGATTCTTCCAGACAATTCCATTCGCCACAGTCCGCGCACTGCCCGCTCCATTTTGACGACACAGCACCACACTCGGTGCACTGATAGCTCTGTTTGACTTTGGACATGGGACTGGTGGTTCTTCAGCTTACCGCTGCGGATTCATCATCCTGGGTATCGAACACGGCAGGCTCAATACGCACTTGTTGCACCTTGTTGTCCTCAACCGCGAGAATCGTAATAGGATGTCCATTGAAGGTAAATACAGCGCCTTGTGGTGGGAAGCTCTCAAAGTGCTCCACGACAATGCCATTGAGTGTCTTCGGGCCTTCAGAGGGTAAAGACCAGTTCAGTGAGCGGTTCAAATTTCGCACCTGAGCTGTCCCGTCAACAATAAAACTACCGTCTGGTTGTGGTCGGATTTCTGCCGGAGATACGCGAGGGTCATTGTCGAATTCACCCACGATCTCTTCAAGGATATCTTCGAGCGTGAGCATGCCCTGAATATCGCCGTACTCGTCAACTACCAGCGCTACACGTCGTTTTTCCCGCTGGAAGTTCAGGAGTTGGACCGTCAGCGTTGTCCCTTCAGGAATAAAATAGGGATCACGTATGACCGACTCAAGATAGGTGCGGTTGATCTTGCCTGAACGTAAGGCATCTATCATTTTGCGCAAATAGATAAACCCGACGACATTGTCGACATTTTCGCGATACACCAGTAAACGGCTGTGCGGGCTATCGCTGATCTCCTTAAGCACATCGTCCCAGGGATCTTCCAGGTTGATGCCGATGATCTCGTTACGAGGCACCATGATGTCGTCGACTGATACGGTGCCAAGGTCAAGGATATTGACCAGCATCTCGCGGTGACGAATGGGAATCATGCCAGCGGCTTCGTTAAGCACGGTGCGGAGCTCGTCGCTGGACAAATGCTCCTCATCCGCAGACACCTCGTGAGCTTTGAGAAGCTTGAGCAGGAAGCTGCTCAACCAGTTGGTTGCCAGCACCAACGGATAGGTAACAAACATCAAGGGCACGTACACCGCAGAGGCGATGAAGGCGAACTGCTCGGTGCGCCGCGTGGCGAAGGTTTTCGGGGTTACTTCTGCAAACACCAGAATGATCAATGTCAGCAATCCGGTGGCAACCGCGATGCCTGCCTCGCCCATAAGGCGCAGTGCAATGACGGTTGCAATGGCCGAAGCCAGAATGTTGACAAAATTATTACCCAGCAAAATCAGGCTGATAAGTCTGTCGCGATTTTCAAGCAGGCGCGCTGTTCGTTGGGCCGCTTTGTTGCCATTGTTGGCCTGATGCCGCAGCCGATAGCGGTTCACAGACATGAGTGCGGTCTCTGAGCCTGAGAAAAAGCCGGAGATCAATACCAGCAACACCAGGATCGAACCCAGTACGCTGATGGGGATGCTATTCAAGTACAGCTGGCCTTTGTTGCCTTTGGTACCCGCACTATAGCAACGAGCAGGCCTTTTTTCGCGTTATATGGTGGATAGCCGACGCTTTGACCTAAATAAATCAATCCAGCATGAGTTCCACGACGATTTTGGTCCCGAAATAGGCCAGAACCAGAATGCCAAATCCGCCGAGTGTCCAATGGACCGCTTTCTTGCCGCGCCAGCCAAATTGCCAACGGCCGAACAGAAGTACACCGAAAATAGCCCAGCCCACGCAGGATAATACGGTCTTGTGGACCATTTGCTGATCAAACATGTCGTCCAGATAGGCAAACCCGCTGACCAGCGCCAGTGACAGCATCACAAAGCCTACCGACAACAGTGTGAAGAGCAGTTTCTCAGTGGTATCCAGCGGCGGCAAAGCGCGAATAAAACCTGCCGGCTTGTGAATGGATAAATAGTGGCGTTGAATGGCAACCAGAACTGCCTGCGCAGCGGCCAGTGACAGCACACCGTAGGCAACCAGGGAGATCAGGACATGAATCTGAATGGCATCACCGTCGATGGATGTTCCACCGCCGGAGGCATGACTGACAAGGAGTGACACTGCTGCCCCCGGATAGACTGCCAGACCCAGATAATCTGCCGGCTGCCGCAAACAAAGAACGATGTGAAGCAGAACGATGGTGAGGGTCATCGCCGAAAATGAGGTGAACAAAGGCAGGGAAAGTCCGTGAGGCAACCCCGTCTGGTGAATAACGACCCACCCGTGAAAAAGCACGGCTATGGTGGCAAATACCAGCGTCAGTCGGTGAATCCGGCCTGCCGTATTAGCAGACTGGCTGTTGCCCATCCCTTGCAAGGACGAATTGGGCGCGGCATGCGTTGGCTGGTTGGCAGCTGACATGCCGTCGTTGGCGGCCGCCGCCGCTCTGCGGCTTTTCAGTGTGTGCGAAAGCATGGCGCTGGATACGCTGTAGAACGCTGCGGCAATAAGTGACAGTACAAAACTCACAATGGCCTGATCCTGTGATTAGCGGCTGCGGGAGTGTGAGTGATTATCCGCCAATCAGGTTGGATATGCCACCGTGTCGGCACAGTCAGGCAAGTTGGCGCTGGCAACGCGTACAGCATATGGCGAACTGCGGGAAAATCCGTATCGTCAAGTACCTGTAGAACGGGTTATGCTGCTCGTCCAGTTTAACCGTACCGAGGAACAGCGTATGGATACGCGGCATCCCAACGATCGCACGCGGCAGGAAAAACATGATTCAGGTGCTCCGGCACCAGATGATTCAGCAAACCGAGAGAAGCTGCTAAGTCGCATTCGCAAGTTGTATGCAATGAGCCGCGAGAGCGAGTCAAGCCCGCACGAGGCGGAAATTGCCATGCGCCGGTGCCAGTCCTTGATGAGTCGTTTTGGCATTACCGAGTCAGATCTCGAGACCAGCGAGTTCGGTGCCAGCAAGATTGGCAAGGCGTTCCGCTCCATACCCGGTTATGTGGGGGTTCTGGGCTCGGCTGTTGCGCTCCTCCACGATTGCATCTGCGTGCGCAGCGACACCATTGAGTTTCGTGGATTCAGCATCGACGCCGAAGTTGCATCACTGACTTACGATTATCTGTCTGATGCCATGGAGCGCTCCTTGAAAGAGCACAAGCGTCGCGGAACCGTTGAGCCGGGTCGTTCGGCAAGCTTCGACTATCGGGTTGGTTTCTCGCTGGCCGTGCTACAACGTGCACGCCAACTGGATGCCGAACGCCGGAGTCATGAAGAGCAGGCCGCCGCTGCTGCCGGACGCGAGAGGGCAGGGCCTGGGTCAAGTCTGGTGGTCAGAAAACGCGAGCTTGTGCGTAATGCCTGCATGGAAGGGCTGGTTACACGAAGAGCGGCACGTGTGCGTTATCGCAATGGCCGCGCCCACGAGGCAGGCACGAGTGATGGTTCGCGGGTCTCTCTGGACAAGCAGATGGGCAACGTGAAGCGCAAGGCCGTCAAAGGCTGACTGGCTGGCAATGAGCCTTGAAAAATCCGTAGCGCGTTTACACGACAGGTAATTGAAAACGCATGGTTGCCGGTGTCGGGCAACGGGTATCGTCAGGGGCAGGATTGTGAGCTGTTGTGCGGTCCTGCCAAACTAGCTTCATGTAAGCGAAGGGTTTACACCTGACACTACTCCCATATACTACTCGCTGGGAGAGCGCCCGAGTACCGCGGGTCACGCACACAAAAAAAACGAGCTTGTTTATGTTCGATTCACTCAGTGAACGCCTTGGCAGTACTATCAAGAACCTTCGTGGGCAAGGTCGCCTCACAGAAGATAATGTAAAAGACACCTTGCGAGAGGTCCGCATGGCCTTGCTGGAGGCAGACGTTGCGCTACCAGTGGTCAAGCAGCTGGTGGATGCTGTTCGCGAAAAAGCCATGGGTCAGGAGGTTATCGGCAGCTTGTCCCCCGGTCAGGCGTTCGTCAAAGTCGTCAACGATGAGCTCGTGTCGGTTATGGGTGAGAATGCCGAACCGCTAAATCTGTCAACCCAGCCGCCTGCGGTCATGTTGATGGCAGGTCTGCAGGGTGCAGGTAAAACCACAACGGTTGCCAAGCTTGCGCGCCTGCTTAAAGAGCGGGACAAGAAAAAAGTCATGGTCGTAAGCTGTGATGTCTATCGACCCGCTGCCATCAAGCAGCTGGAGACCCTGGCTGGGTCTGTCGATGCGATTTTCTTCAACAGCTCGGTGGATCAGTCACCTTTGGATATTGCCAATGCCGCGCTTGCCGAGGCGCGCAAGCAGTTCGTGGATGTCCTGCTTGTCGATACGGCAGGCAGATTAGCCATAGATGATGAAATGATGGCGGAGATCAAGCAGCTGCATAGTGCCATCAAGCCTATAGAAACGCTGTTTGTGGTGGATAGCATGACTGGTCAGGATGCTGCCAATACTGCCAAGGCGTTTGGCGAGGCGCTGCCATTGACGGGTGTGGTACTGACCAAAACCGACGGAGATGCGCGTGGTGGAGCGGCATTGTCGGTACGTGTTATTACCGGTAAGCCCATCAAGTTCATCGGTGCCGGCGAAAAGACCGATGCGCTGGAGACCTTCCATCCGGAACGTATTGCATCGCGCATTCTGGGAATGGGTGATGTTGTCAGTCTGGTCGAGGAGGTGACAGCCAAGGTTGATCATGCCAAGGCCGAGAAGTTTGCCAACAAGATGAAAAAGGGCAAGAACTTTGACTTCAATGACCTGAAAGATCAGCTTGAGCAAATGGCCAATATGGGTGGTATGGCCTCCATCATGGACAAGATGCCGGGCATGGGAGACGTGCCGGATGCGGTCAAGGCCAAGATGGGTGACGACAAGCAGTTTGTACACATGATTGCGTTGGTTAATTCCATGACGCCGCAGGAGCGAAAGTACCCTGCCATGCTAAAAGGTAGCCGTAAAAAGCGTATTGCTGCCGGGGCAGGCCTGCAAGTCCAGGATCTGAACAAACTGGTCAAGCAGCATCAGACCATGGCGCGTACGATGAAGAAGATGAGTAAGGGTGGTATGGCAAAAATGATGCGTGCCATGCAGGGCAAGATGCCACCTGGGATGGGGGGTATGGGCGGTATGGGGGGTCCCGGTGGGATGCGTTAGGCTTGGCGAGCGAGACCTTCTAGTCGCTTTGGCGTCATTGTTCCGAGGTGGCGGAAAGTTCGCGGATTTTCCGCCGTGATGGCTGTGCGTATGCGCTGTCACTATGCTGGTTTGCCACGTACCGGTAATTGTTCAGAGCGTCTGTATACCGGCCAAGCCCTTCTTGTGCCTGCGCCCTCAGGTAATGGAGTTTGGCTTTGTTTTCAGGCGTTAAATTACCAGACGATTCAGCTATTTCCGTGTACTCAAGTGCTTCTTGATACCGGGAGTTCTCCAATGCGTTCTGGGCTTCGACGATGCCGCCGTTTTTGACAAGATTGCCGCACGCTGCGAGTGAGATAAGCAGGAATAGTGCTACGGGTATTTTCATGATTTCAGATTCGGTGTGGAAGATTCGACGTGTAATTGGCAGATAGCGATGCTGTAGTTTAACCATGCGATCAGAAACATTGAATTCTCAGAATATGTTCTTCCAACATACAAATTTGCATGGACTGGATGTCAGTCCAATTTGACTGGCATCGGACACGGATTTTTCTGGTAACCGCTGAAGAAAGTTCTCTGTCGGCAGCGGCGCGTGCCCCGTAGATGACATAAAAGACGTAGATTCCCGCCTTCGCAGGAATGACGTTTTCTGTTGGTCGGTCGTTATTTAAGTGCCATTCCGATATAGCTGGTTCCTCACCAGCAGCTGAAAAGCAGTAAGCGGATACGGGTTTTTTTTGATCTACTTGCAGAATCTGTGGCAAAACTGGGCTAAGACCAACGAATGAAAAAATCTCACGGGCGCAAGCTGATCGCCGTGGATTGTGATGGCACCCTGTTTGATTGCAATGGGTACCCATCGCAAACAACCTGTGAAGTCGTCCAGCGAGTGATTGGATCCGGACACCAACTTGTGGCGGTAACCGGACGCAGCAGACTCACCGCCTGTGATCGTCTTACCGAGGTCACTGGTATGCGTCATGTGGTGTGTTCCAACGGTGCGTATGCCTGGGATATGCGTAAGGATGCGCTGGTCTGGGAGACGCAGATGACGCCGCGTCTTGTCGCTGAGATTGTTTCGCAGTTGCGCCATGTATTTCCGGATGTCACGTTTGGATGGGAGACCCGCAGTGGCATCGGTTTCGAGGATCGCTTTCTGCAACTTGCGGGTGGTGCCGGCGAGCTGGAGAGTGGGGGTACAGCAGGCGATCCCTGGTCGCAATGTCTCTATAAGCTTTATGTCAGGCGCTCGAAGGTGTTGCTGCTCGATTTTCAACATGAATTGGCTGTCTTGCTGGCTGACAGCGACTGCGAGATCACCACCTCAGGTGCACCGTTTGTGGAGATCACCGCCAAGGAGTCGCACAAGGGTTCAGGATTGGAAAAAACGGCGACCATGCTCGATTTCACCGCTGCCGATACCATCGTTTTTGGCGATAACCATAATGATTTGCCCATGTTCGGGTGGGCAGGGCATGCTGTAGCGATGGGTAATGCGCTGAATGTGGTAAAAGACCGGGCACAAGCAGTGACCCTGCCTAATACCGAGCATGGCGTCGCCCGGTATCTGGAAAGCATGCTGGAATCCGGTCAACTCTGATGGCTGGAACCGGGTGATTCTTACTATTAAAAATCTTGTAAATATCTGTTTATATTAACTTTAATTGATTTTTTCTTGCTTTGGCAGGGTGGTGAGCCTGCCAGATCGCCCGTGATCGACGGCCTGTGAAACCGGCTCTGTAGATCGCGTGAACAAGCACTTTTTGGTAAGAGTGCCAACAACGGGATGTACAAAAACGTGCTCAATGTGCGGAATGCCACATAACAAATTGTTAACAAATGAGAATCTTTGCTTAGACGAACAGATCAATGGAGATTAGGATGATGACTCAGTTAACTATGAACAAAACTTCAGAACGTTCAGCTCTACACAGTCTCCCTACCCAGACGACGCTGGAAGACTGGTTCCAGGGGCTTTCAGGGAATGATTTGATGGACTTGCACAAGATGATCACAGTGCGTCTGTCTGCGCCGTCATCAGGGCAAATCAAGACGACGCATACCGCAAAGGAGTTGTTGAACACGAAGAGGCTAACTGCCCGAGAGAGCCAGGTACTCACGCTTGTTGCCAGTGGTTACACCCGACCGGAGGTTGCAGAGGCCCTGAATATCAGTCGCAATACCGCTGCAAAGCATGTTGCCAATATCTATCGCAAGCTGGAAGTAGAGTCTATTGCTGAAGCCACCATGGTGGCATTTCGGTGGGGGCTCGTTTCCTGAAACACAGGCTCTGCCTGCTGGGCTAGACATTCCACTAGCTCTTCGGTTAGGTTATTTTCGTATTCTGTGAGAATATGAAAAGACCATCGGGGAGCTTCCAGTTTGGCGAAGTTAGCGCATATTTCAAGAAAGCCGAAAGCCGTCACCCTGGCAGGCTTTGAGTTGTTTCAGGATCTCTCTGTGGAAGAGCGCTCTGCCATTTGTCAGATGTGCGAGCTGCGAGATTATGCGCCAGGGCAATATGTGGTCAAGACTGGAGATCAAGGCGATGATGTCTTTTTTCTGGTCAGTGGAAGAGTTCGTGCTTGCGCCTTTTCCGACTCTGGCAGGCAAGTGCATTTTGAAGATCTTACTGCGGGAAAAATGTTTGGCGAACTAGCGGTTCTGGATGGTGAAGCCAGAAGCAGTGATTGTATTGTTGTTGATGACGCCCACCTCATGAGCATTTCCAAAGAAAATTTTTCGGTTGTCATGAGTGAGCATCCTTTGGCCATGCAGTTTTTGCTGAAGCGTCTGGCCAGGCTGGTGCGGCAGAACATGCAGAAGGTTTATGAATTCTCCTCAATGGATGTCAACCAGCGAATATGCATGGAGCTCATTCGCATGGCTTCCTTGAGTTCGAACGCCGTCCCACCTATTGAAATAGAAAACGCACCGACACATGCAGAAATTGCCACGCGTGTGAATGCGCATCGCGAAGGCGTAACGCGCGAGCTGAAAAAGCTTGAACGTGAGAGCCTCATTGTGTGGAAGCGTGAAAGACATGCCATTCTTGACTTGCGTCAGCTCACCGACAGAGCATCTGTATAAGCTGAGGTTTCAAGAGAATTTGCAAGGCAAGACGCAAAGAGCACCGGGCGCAATCTGTATGGTCGCCGATACAGCTGAAGGGTGAGTAGAGTTGAATCGTGGTGGTCGTCTGATGTAATGTCAGCGTCTCCAAATCGCCTGCAACCCATTTCATATGTCTGTCGAACATCGTGGCCTTGCGCCTGATCCTGTTACGGGAGCTACTCCACTTACGCAAAAGCTGGCATCGGCGTTATTGCACAACATCATCAAGGATTGCAAGGGACAGCGCCTGTTTTTTGATCTTGATTCAACCTTGCTGGACAATCGCATGCGAAATGTCATCATTATGCGCGAATTCGCTGATGTTCATGATATACCGTTGTTGTCGCAGGCCTCAAAAGAGCACTTTCCGACATGGAGTGCGCGCGACAGTATGGTGCTGATGGGGTTGCCGGAAGCTGACGCTGACCGGCTACTGGACGACTATCTGGATTTCTGGGCCGTGCGTTTTTTCAGTAGCGAGTATTGTCGATACGATACGGAGATTGCGGGTGCGGTCAGGTTTGTCAATGCTGTTCAGAGATCGGGTGGTGTGGTCAATTATCTCACCGGTCGAGATGAAACGATGCGCGACGGGACCACGTCATCGCTTGCATCACTGGGTTTTCCGCATCCTGAAAAAGGTGAAGTCAAACTCATCATGAAACCAAGTGCCGATGACTCCGATGATCGTTACAAGCTTGATGAACTTAGAGCGTTATCGGCATCGGGTAGTATCGCGGCAGCGTTTGACAACGAACCATCCCATATCAATGCCTACCGCACGGTTTTTTCTGAAGCCATCTGTGTGCATCTTGATACTGACCATTCCATGAGAGAGGTACGCTTGTTGGATGGCATAGTTTCCATCAAGGATTTCGACCACTGATGGACAGGGGTATGTCATAGTCATGCGCATGACAGATTCGCACAACAACGGTCAGGCAATAAGCCTCAGGCAAGTATCTAAATTCTGGGATGGTGAGCCTGCCGTAGACCGCGTTGAACTTGAGGTGGAACCGGGCTCGTTTACGGTACTTCTCGGCCCCTCAGGGTGTGGCAAGTCAACTTCCCTGAGAATCATCGCGGGGCTGGAAGCTGCAGATCAGGGTGAGGTGCTGATTGGTGATCGAATCGTTAATCAACTGCCCCCGGCGAAGCGTGATATCGCTATGGTGTTTCAGTCCTATGCCTTGTTTCCGCACATCACAGTTGCGGACAACATACTTTTCGGTTTGCGCGTAAGGCGCACGCCCAAAGCCGAGCAGAAAAAACGTCTCTTGCGGACCGCTGAGCTTCTGGGTCTAACCGATTATCTAGATCGCAGGCCTTCACAGCTCTCGGGAGGGCAGCAACAACGCGTAGCGCTGGGCAGAGCCATCATTGCAGAAAAACCTGTGTGTCTGATGGATGAGCCATTGTCTAATCTGGATGCAAAACTGCGCAACACGATGCGTACTGAAATTCGTGATCTGCAGCAAGCTATCGGGTTCTCGATGGTGTATGTCACCCATGATCAGGCAGAGGCTATCACCATGGCCGATCAGGTGGTACTGATGAAAAAAGGGCGGATTGAACAATGCGGTAGTCCACGAGAAATCTATGAGAAACCGGCCACCGCCTTTGTTGCAGGCTTTATTGGAACACCACCAATGAATCTGGTCGCCGCCGAGGACCTGGGAGTGGTAGCACCTGATATCACTGTCGGGGTCAGGCCTGAGCACGTTCGCTTGTCAGAGGCAATGGGCATCAAAGCAAAGGTAGAACATGTTGAATACCTTGGTGCTGACGTACTGCTTGACTGTCGTATCGGTCAATCAAAGCTATTGGCCCGCATAGAAGGCCATGCGAATGTACAGCCGCATTCCGACGTAAGACTGATCTGGAATACAGATCAAATGCACTTCTTCGACAATGAAAGAGGTGCCCGGTTAGCTGGTCTGCCAGAAGGGTTTGGACCGGTCACTACTCAGCTATAACCAAAAACAGTACTGGAGAGGAAAACATGAAGCATCATCAGAAATTTTCACTAAAACTATCAGCAGCAACGTTGCTGATGGGTATGGCCACATCGGCATTGGCAGTCGATCTGGAATTTTATTTTCCGGTGGCCGTTGGCGGCAAGGCGGCGGATACAATTCAGGCACTGACTGACGAATACGTTGCTGCCAATGAAGGCGTTAACATTGATGCCGTCTATTCAGGTTCCTATACAGATACTGTGACCAAAGCGCTTACTGCATCCCGAGGTGGCAAACCACCTCAATTGTCAGTCATCTTGTCAGTGGACATGTTCACCCTGATCGATGAAGACGTCATCATGCCGTTTGACGAGTTGGTACAAACCCCGGAAGACAAAGCCTGGCTGGAGTCCTTCTATCCTGCGTTTATGGCGAACAGCCAAACCGGTGGCAAAACCTACGGTATTCCGTTTCAGCGTTCAACGCCTGTCTTGTACTGGAACAAGGAAGCCTTTGCAGAAGCCGGCCTCGACCCAGAGATGCCTCCCGCCACATGGGAAGAGACTGTCGAAATGGGCAAGAAGCTGGTTACCAAGGACGATAATGGCAATGTGACACGCTGGGGTGTTCGAATTCCGTCGTCCGGTTTTCCTTACTGGCTCTTTCAAGGGCTGACAACACAGAACGATGCCATCCTTGCCAATGCTGACGGCAACCAGACCAATTTTGATGATCCCAAGGTGGTTGAGGCGCTGGAGTATCTGGTAGCGTTGAGTACGGAGCACGAAGTCATGGCACCGGGTATTGTTGAATGGGGTGCCACACCGAAAGCCTTTTTTGAAGGGCAAACAGCGATGATGTGGACATCCACAGGTAACCTGACTAACGTTCGGGAGAATGCCCCGTTTGATTTTGGGGTCGGCCTTCTACCTGCCAAAGAACGTTTTGGTGCACCCACCGGTGGCGGCAATTTCTATATTTTTCGCGAATCGTCAGACGAACAAAAGCAAGCAGCCTTCGATTTCGTCAAATGGATAACAGCACCTGATCAGGCAGCGAAGTGGTCTATTGCCACAGGCTATGTCGCGCCCAGCCCGGCAGCGTGGGAGACAGCTGCTATGCAAGCCTATGCCAAGGACTTTCCACCTGCATTGGTTGCCCGTGATCAACTGGAATTTGCCGTAGCTGAGCTCTCCACCTATGAGAACCAGCGAGTTACGGGTATCTTCAACGATGCGCTAGCCTCAGCGATTACTGGTAGTAAGTCACCCGCCGATGCACTGGCAGAAGCCCAGCAGCAGGCTGAGGCAATTCTTAAAGCCTACCGTTGAATGGTAGTTTCTCAACAATGATGTCACCAGTGACAAGTCAGTGTGTATGCCTGTATTCCACCCTTACGATTCCGTTCGGGTGCAATGCTGCTTCAGCGCGTATATCTGGACTGCCACTGGTGGTTTATATTGAGTTACTTTTCAAATGATACACAGGCGTGAGTGGGTATACGGCTGGCTTTTTTTAAGTCC
The DNA here is from genome assembly GCA_045106195.1 of Granulosicoccus sp. Lineage (GTDB taxonomy): Bacteria > Pseudomonadota > Gammaproteobacteria > Granulosicoccales > Granulosicoccaceae > Granulosicoccus. Next base: position 120,492 of record JBGCEH010000005.1, on the reverse strand, counting down.
GGCCTTGTTGTTTCTGTTTACCTTCACGCATTTTCCGGCAGTCAAGACTATCGTCAGCAGTTTTTTTTCCACACCGAGAGGCCGCCGGCCGGCTGAGTTCATTGGTCTGGAGAACTACCAGACACTGATCCACGATCCGGTGTTCTGGAAGGTGTTGGTCAACAACTTCTGGTTCGCTCTGGGGACTATCCCGATCTCCATTGGCCTGGCACTGATAATGGCCTTGTGGGTTAACAGTCGTCTGAACGGACGCACATTGTCACGAGTCGCATTCTTTGCACCAACCGTATTACCTTTGATCGCCGTTGCCAATATCTGGCTGTTTTTCTATACGCCTGGCTTCGGTCTTATTGATCAGTTGCGTTCGGGCCTTTTTGGTCTTCCTGCCATCAATCTTCTGGGTAGTCCTGATACGGCATTGTCGGCAATGATTGTCGTCGCTATCTGGAAAGAGGCTGGGTTTTTCATGATTTTCTATCTGGCGGCCTTACAGTCCATACCGCCGGTATTGCGAGAGGCGGCATCAATCGAGGGTGCTGGCAGTTTCTATTTTTTCCGTAAAGTGCTCTTCCCGTTGCTAATGCCAACGACGCTGTTTGTGTCCATCAATGCGGTTATCAATTCATTCAGGTTAATCGATCACATCTTTGTCATGACTGATGGTGGGCCGGATAATGCGAGCAGCCTATTGCTGTTTTACATTTATGAAACGGCCTTCAAATACTGGCAGACCGGATATGCAGCGACTTTGACGGTAGTGATGCTATTGCTACTTTCAATACTCGCTATCGGTCAGTTCTTTCTGTTTGATCGCAAAGTGCATTACCAATGAGCGCCGTTGTAGCACGCCAACATAACTGGCCTTCATTCGATACGCTGCTCAATACGTTTGCCATGTGGTTTCTGGCGTGCCTGTGGGCATTGCCGCTCCTGTATGCGATATGGACAGCATTTCATCCGGCAGAGTTTGAAACACGCTTCGTATTAACAGCGCCTCTGACATTCGAAAATTTCCAGAAAGCCTGGGTGGCGGCACCATTTGCCCGATATTTTCTCAACACGTTCATGCTTGTCACTCTGATCCTGGTTGCTCAGCTGGTGTTGTGCACGCTGGCGGCGTTTGCATTCTCCCGGTTCAGGTTTCCGGGGCGGAACATTCTATTTACTCTCGTACTGCTGCAACTTCTGGTGATGCCTGACATCCTGATAGTGGAGAACTACAAGACGATCCGATGGTTGGGACTGGTGGATACCATCGTGGCCATAGGCTTGCCTTATATGGCTTCGGGGTTTGGGATTTTTTTGCTGCGCCAGACGTTCATGTCAATACCCAAGGAGTTGGATGAAGCAGCACGCGTCGAGGGGTCGTCTTTTTTCGGGCTCTTATGGCGAGTGTATATCCCCTTGGCCAAGCCAACGTATCTTGCCTATGGTCTTGTATCGGTCAGCCATCACTGGAACAACTTTCTGTGGCCGTTGATCATCACGAACTCGGTGGAGACCCGGCCCGTAACGGTTGGCTTGAGTGTTTTCTCCGCTATTGATGCAGGTCTTGAATGGTCAGTCATAAATGCTGCTACGCTGATGACCTCAGGGCCACTGTTAATAGCGTTTCTTTTGTTTCAACGTCAGTTTGTCCAGAGTTTCATGCGTGCGGGTATCAAATAGTTTTTTTTACTGGGTTCACTCCAGACAATGCCGTTGATCATTTCAGTGTGATTTTCAAGGGTTGATGGTCAGAGGCTGCTGTATGGGTGTCTACCTCAATGTCCGTGACTCGAGGCGCTATCTGCCTTGAAGCGAAAAAAAAGTCGCGGCAATGAGGGCCCTCCTGCCATTGCTTATGATCATAAATGCCGCAGGTGGGTGAATGTGGCCTGGAGCCATTGAGCTTCGTCCAACAGTCTATCAATGTATGGTCAGTTTCCGTGTTCGGGCTTGCCTGCATGGCATGGTAGTCCTGCGAGTCGACAGGCATGTTGAAGTCACCGCAATAGATACTCATACTGGTCTCTGGTAATGACTTGAATTGTGCATCCCCACCGTCAGGTGATGGTTGCTGGTGGCGCGCAACACATTCCTCGTGATGTGCTGCCAGATAGGCGATCTGGGCTGAACGCTGCTGTGCAGAAAAATAGTCAAGGTGTGTGGTTACTACTCGAAGTGGGGTTTGCTCGTAATCCACAATGATCTCGATGGCCTGCCTCGGCATATGCTTTACCAGCGGCTCCGCAGGTTGTGGTAGCTTGTGAAGTACGATTTGCAGCAAGGGCAGGCGACAGAGGATAAGATTGCCAAATTGCAGACGTCCTACGGTATCGAGCCTGTCAATTGCTGCTCCAAAAACCGGCCTATGTTGTGGAAAGTACTGGCACAGTTGCTCTACCTGATCATTATCGGTAGTCACAAGCACCTCTTGCAGGCATATGACATCGGCATCACCAAGCTGTTTTATATCGTGTGTAATGCGCTCGACACTGACGACGTCATCGACGCCTTTGGCGGCCTGAATGTTCCAGCTAAGGATATCCATGGGATTTTCTCACATGTGTTCTCTTGGGAGTCGTCTGATACAAAGTGTACGCACAAATCAATGTGCAATTGTCTGCTTTCTTGCATGGAGTTTCTTTGCGATACGAAAGATTCTGTCTATGATCAATCTGACATCCGGATGATGTCTTTCCTCTTGATGCACGACAAGCCATTGATCATGCGACAGCGCTGGGATGGTGCCGGACACGCGTTTCAGTTGAAACTGTTTATCGCCTATGAACGTAGGCAATAAGATTCTGCCTGCACCTTCCAGTGCCAGGTCCAGTGCATTGTTCGGTGATGTGACCTCAACCCGGGCGCGTGCAAAAGACTGATTGGCCAGCCATTGTGACGAGGGTGTGGATGCATCAACCCAGATCCAATGGCTGACCGATGGTTTGGTTGCATAAGCAGCAAACCTCACCCGGCCTATCTTACGTATTGCAAAGTCAGGGTTCTCCGGACGATGGTTGCGGATACCGATCACCGCTTCTCGGTGTTTGATATCCAGCCGTTGCTCTGAGGAGATGAACCGCAAGCGAATTTGATCATGGTCTTCAAGTATGCGATGCAGATTGTGGCACAGCGCTTTTGTCATCCAGCTACCTGCTGAGATCTTTACCAGCTTGCCGCCCTGGTTCTGCGGATTGTTTTCCAATGGCGCAACCAGGGCGTCGAGTTTCTCGGCCAGTTCAAGCAGGTTTGCCCCCTCTTCGGTGAGGTCATAGCCATGCGAATGACGCACAAACAGCTCCTTTCCTGTACAGGATTCCAGGGCAAGCATACGCCTGCTAAGCGTCGGAGCACTTTTTCCGGTTTTCTCAGCAGCGCCTGAAAGTCCATTGGCGCGAGCAACGTTGAGGAAAAGATGCAGATCCTGCCAGTTGAGATTTGTTTCATTCATGAAATTATCATTACATTTTTGATTGTTCCAATTCAAGTTGAAAAAACTCATAGTGCCTGCCCACACTATCCGTTTCCGTAAAGAGAGCTTAGACAGTGAAATTATTGAATAACGACGTTGCCTGTGTTGGCATGGGTTGCTGGGCGATTGGTGGTCCCTTTTGCTCGGGTGATGAATCATGGGCGTATACCAATACGAATGATGATCAATCAGAGAGATGCCTGCAGGCTGCGCTGGATGCGGGCGTGCAGGTGTTTGACACTGCACCTGCCTATGGAGCGGGACATTCTGAACGACTTTTGGGGCAGGCCTTAAAAGGAAGGCATGATGTGGTTGTCGTTACCAAACTGGGTGTAGGAATTGAAGAGAAGACCCGCCAGGTTGTTGGTGAAGATACCGATCCTGACAAGGTTTCCGCGGCTATCGAGGCAAGCCTTGCTCGATTGCAGAGAGAGCGTATAGATGTGTTGCTATTGCATCTGAATTCACTGGCTGTTGATAAGGCAGACGCAATGTTTGATGCAATGGAGAAGGCCGTGACTGCCGGCAAGGTTGCCGCGATAGGCTGGAGTACTGACTACCCTGCGAGTGTGCAACACATGGCTGGTAGAGAGTCATTTAAATTCATTGAGCACGGAATGAATATCCTTATGGATGTGCCTACGATCCAGTCAACTGCCAAAGAGAACGGTCTCACAGCGTTTATTCGATCTCCGTTGGCCATGGGAGTATTAACTGGAAAATATGGCCCCGACACTGTCATGTCCGCGGACGATATTCGTGGATCAGGTGCTCCGTGGATGGAGTACTTCAGGGATGGGCGGCCTTCGGAAGATTATTTGGCACGGCTTGCAATTTTGCGCGAGTTGTTGATGTGTGATGGTCGTACACTGGTACAGGGTGCTCTGGGTTGGCTGCTGGCCAAATCAGATATCAATATCCCTGTTCCTGGAGCACGTACGCCTGAGCAAGCTATTGAAAATGCCGGTGCCATTGAATACGGTCCGTTGCCCGATAACGTCATGCTGGAGATTGAAACGTTGATTGTACGTCCGCCTGAGGGTGAACCTCGAGATCGATGAATGACTGACCTGCGATGTGGTCATGTGTATCCATTCGATCGTGCCTCTCATTCAAGAGCACGATATATCCCATACGACTGGCTAAATATGCTCGATCTTTGACATATTTCAGCTACGTTGCATCTTTAATGGTGTATTAATACCGGTTTACAGGGTGGATATGATTGCCTATATTGGATCTGCCAGTTTAGGATTTTATGCCCATTCATCTAGTTTGAGCATGTTAATCAGCATTACAAATGGAGAACTTCCAATGAAATTATTGGCGACAAAAGGACTGTGTATGGGTCTGCTGTTTTTGACCGGTTGCGGAGGTGGTGGAGGCGACGCCCCGTTTACTTTTTCTGGCGGTGTGGAAAGTCTGGTCGGCGGCTCCGGTTCTAGCAGTTCTGGCGCGGTCATGGCTGGCGATGATACGTTTGCCCCGTTAAGACCTTTGCTGGGAACGGTCAACTTCAGTTACCTGTTTTTGACCAACCCTGACGCTAACATGTTCTCGGACACGGTTGTATACACATCCGACAACTTTATATTATCGGATAGCGGGGTTCCAGGCCTTGTTGCTAGCGATGTTGATGGTGGTAATACGGCGTGCGTTGCTATAGATCGGCCGGAGACGCCTTACTTGTGTGTCAGCGTTGATACTAGTGGCAGCTCTGAAGGTAGCCTTGATTATTTCCTGTTCTCCGAAATCACCAATGGTACGGCTTCAGGTAACTATGAGTTCTGTTCGGGTCTCAGTACAGAATGTGACACTGGTGAACTAGTGGCAATGCAACTGGTGCAGACGCCTGACGGAACGGTGAACGTGACTGTTACACCTTTTCTTGCATCAGCTGGTGAGACTGGTGACGTGCCCGTTGCTACCGCAAGATTCAGAGAAGCCAATCAGAGGGAATTCAAGCTTTATTATGAGTCGATTCTGCCAGCGGTTGAGCAGGGTGTTATTTCCACCTCCGGGATTTCCCCGGAGATAGACCGTGCCATGGGCGTGGCCATTGATATTTTGAGGAAAAACGAAGACTGAGAGTTGTTAACAGAACTTGACGAATAGCCCCGCGTTGACGCTTTATACAGGCTCAGCGTCGGGTCGAGTCAACTCGAACGACTCGCGTGTCACAAACATCTCAAACCACGGCCCGAGTTCTGGATAGCGCCCGCGCCAGTCATATTCCGAGGATCTGAAATCAAGATAGCCCAATGCGCATCCCAGTGTGATCTGTGCAAGATCAATATCACCTTGCCAGAGCTTTGGGTTAGCGTTAAACCAGCTTAGGGAGCGGTCAATCTTACTCCACTGATCCTTGATCCAGACATCCCACTGCATGGCTTCGGGGCGCAGGAATGTCTCATAACGAATGACAACGGCCGATTCGCAAATACCGTGTGCCAGAGATTGTCGGGTTAGCGTAAGGTAGCGTTCACTAATACTAGTCGGGAGTAATCGTACGCAATCACTGAGACTGTCCAGATACTCGCAAATAATAGTGGAATCGAACAGTACGTCACCAGTGTCGGTTTGCAGCGCAGGAATCTTTCCCGAAGGATTGTGGGCTTTTGCGTAAGCCTCGTTAGGTTTGCCCGGCAGTACAGGGGTAAACTGTAGTGTTACCTGATCCTGTAGTCCTAATTCGATAATCGAGGCATGGACTTTTCGGACGAACGGCGAGGCGGGGGCGTAATACAGCTTCATGAGTGTGTTCCAGCGTTGTCGGGCCACGTGCGTTCCAGGCCAGAATTATCGAATTCAACGATTCTCGCACAGAACTTAGTGAGCGGGTCGCAGTCCTAGTATCGTCATGGGAAATCTGCTGGGATACGCAATGAATCAGTCCGTTGTCAGAAAATCATTAATCAGTCTGTCTCTGTTGCTAGCCTGTAGTTTGGCTGCTCCTGCCTTTGCAGCCAAGGCAGTATTTGCTGCAGGTTGTTTCTGGTGTGTAGAAAAAGATTTTGAAAAGCTCGAAGGTGTCACAGAGGCCGTATCTGGGTTTACCGGCGGTACTGCAGAAAACCCGACGTATAACGGTGACCACACCGGGCACTACGAGGCTGTTGAAGTCACTTACGATCCTGATGTGGTGAGCTATCAGGAGCTACTTGATCACTTCTGGGTCAACCACGATCCGTTTGATGCCAGAGGTCAGTTTTGCGATAAGGGTGGTGAGTATCTGGCCGCGGTATTTGTCGAGACCGATGAGCAACGTGCGCTTGCCGAAAGTTCGAAACAGGCGGTGATAGAACGCTTTGCTGATCAGGAAGTAGTCACGCCCATTCTGCCGTTAATGACCTTTTACCCGATCAAAGGGGATGAAATCTATCATCAGGATTTCTACAAGAAGAGCCCGATCCGTTACAACACCTATCGCTTCTCGTGCGGGCGGGACAAACGGTTGAAGCAAATCTGGGGTAAAGACGCAACCGTTTAACAAACTCACTGAAAGCACTGTGTTCACGCAGTGTTCAGTTGTCGTTTGGCTTACCACCCAGCATCGATTTCAGATCGGCAAACGGGTTGTGAGTGGCTACCTCAGCGGTTTCTCGCTCACCGAACGTCACTTGCTCTATATAACGCTGATGTTCATTGTCGTGGCAATAAACACATAACAGTTCCCAGTTAGTACCGTCTGCGGGATTGTTGTCGTGGTTATGGTCACGATGATGAACAGTGAGTTCCTGCAGATTTTCCTGAGTAAACTCACGCATACATCGGCCGCAAATCCATGGGTAGAGTTTCAGTGCTCGCTGCCGGTAGCCGTTCTCTCGGGTTGCGTAGCTGGCTCGTGCTGCTGCCACCAGCTTGTCGAGTTTGGTTGAATCAGGTTTTTTCATATTGGTTTGGCAGCCGTCAAGGTTTGTTGCCTCAAGTATGGAGTATTTGTATTGACAATGGTCGTCAATACAGTGCTTTGCCTCCGGAATCCTTGGCGACAACTTCGGGTGGTCGCCAGGCAGCAATGTCGGCGAGCCAGCTGTCGGGGCGCGCATCGGACGGCATGCGCCAGTCGCCTCTGGGCGAGAGCGCAACGTTCCCCACTTTCGGGCCGTCTGCTGTGCAGGAGCGTTTAAACTGATGCATGAAAAATCGCTTGATGAAGAGCGTCAGCCATTTTTTTAGCGTCTCGTCGTCATACTGGGCGTTGTCGAAGGCTACGCGTGCCAGATCAAGAATACGTGACGGCCTTGCCCCATGACGAACGAAGTGGTAGAGGAAAAAATCATGCAGCTCATATGGGCCTATCCGTTCTTCGGTAAGCTGGGCTATCTGGCCGTCAGCGTCAGCGGGTAGCAGCTCAGGTGATATGGGAGTGTCCAGAATTGCAAACAACGTCTCGCGCAAACTGTCACTGTCGCTCCAGGTGCTTGCGCGTTCATTGGCCACCCAGCGAATCACAAACTGGATGAGTGTTTTGGGTACCCCTGCATTCACGTCATACATAGCGATATGATCTCCGGCGTAGGTTGACCAGCCGAGGGCTTTTTCCGACAGGTCGCCCGTGCCCAAGACAAGTCCGCCGTTCTGGTTGGCAAGCGTCATCAACAACAGGGTTCTTAAACGAGCTTGCACGTTCTCAAGCGTTACGTCGCCAAATTCGGGATGGCTGCGTAGTTGTGTAATCAGCTGCTCAACAGTTGTGACATTGTCGGTTGAAGGATGGTTGATCGCCTCCAGTACTGTACGGCTCGCATCCGAGATGCTCACCTGACTGAAGCTTGCACCCAGAGCTGTGGATAAGGCTTCAGCGTTGTCACGGGTACCATCGCTTGTACCAAAGCCTGGCATGGTGATACACAGCAGATCTGTTCGGGGTTGATTGCAAAGATCCAGCGCGGCAGCGGCAACCAGCGCAGCCTGTGTCGAGTCGAGACCGCCAGATACCCCTAGTACCAGTTTCGGCTTGCCAATGGCGACCATTCTTGTTGCCAGGGCATTGCTCTGAATTTCAAACATCTCCCAGCAGCGATTGGACAAGGTTTCCGGATCACGCGGTAGAAAGGGCGTGCGTGAGACATTCCGAACCAGTCCATCGGGTGCCGTTGACAAAAAGTCGATAAAACGCGATTGTGAGTGATGTTGACGGGCACAGTCACCGAAGGTGGTCGTGGAGCGTCTCTCAAAAGCCAGAAGATCAAGATCGATGTCTTGAACGATAAGCTGGCCTTGTCTGGCGAAACGTTTTGATTCGCTCAGTAGATTGCCGTTTTCGCAAATAAAGGCGTCTGCATCAAAGCTGACATCGGTAGAGGATTCACCGGGTCCTGCAGCGACATAGACATAAGCACACTTGCCTCTATCCGACATTGAGCGGGCCAGAAGCCTGCGCAGCTCTGCCTTGCCGATCGTAAAGTTGGAAGCGGAGAGGTTGCATATGAGCGTAGCGCCGTTTGATACCTGATAACTGCTCGGTGGCACCTGCACCCAGGTATCTTCGCAGATTTCAACACCAACGCTGAGCCCTGGCAGACTGCTGTTGAATAGCAGATCGAGCCCGAAGGGCGCTTGATGCCTGCCAATATGAATGAGCGCATTTGCGGGTACATCAAAGCCTGTGCGAAACCATCGAGCCTCTTCGAATTCCCGATAGTTGGGTAGGTAGGCTTTTGGTACCACACCCAGAAGCTTGCCCTGATGGATAACGGCTGCCACATTGTAAAGGCCATGATTGAAGCGTACCGGTAGCCCCACAATGGCCACAGGCTCAAATGCCTTACCCGCTTCGATAAGCGCGGTGAGTGAGGTTTCGCAAGCATCCAGCAGAGTGGTGTTCATGCAAAGATCACGAATGCTGTAGCCGCTGAGCCCCAGCTCGGGGAACACCACGACGTTGACGCTGGCAGAGTCAGCCTCGCGCCATAGAGACAACAGGCGTTCGCGATTAGCGTCGACGTCGGCGACCGCGGCAGTGGGTATAGCGGCGGCAATGCGTGCATATCCTTTCATATAAACATTATATGTCCCAACGGCAAGCAGCGCTGCCATTCACAGTAATTGATAACACTTTGACATTTGTCAATAACTTGCCGGAGCGCCGGCGGTATGGTCACCTTCCACAAATAAGCCGTCTTGGACAAGCTAGGCATGGCGAAAGTGACAGATCCAGTGAAAGATGAGGTACCAGAGTCAAACACACGACGACTAGACCGGTCTGCATCCGAATCCGGCAATCCCGCGCCCGCGTTGCCAGCCATTCATCAGATAACCGGTAGCGCTCCCATCAGCTGGTTAAAGCGCGGCTGGAAAGATTTCGTCAACACTCGGTTTCAAGGTGCATTCTATGGGCTTGTATTCGTATTGATGGGCTATGCCATCGTGTGGGTATATGCCACTAAGTGGCAGCTCACCATGGGGCTTATCGGTGGTTTTTTTCTCATGGGTCCGTTCTTGTGTTCGGGTATTTACGACCTGTCAAGACAGAACGAGCTGAACGGCAAGGCAAGTCTTGCCTCTTCGCTAAGTTGCTGGTCTCGAAATGCTGGCAGCCTTGCGTTCTTCGCCATTATTCTCACGTTCGCCATGATTGTCTGGGCGAGGGTGTCATTAATACTGTTTGCCTTGTCATCCAACACCAGCTTTCCGACATTGCAGGGAGCCTTACAGCAAATATTTTCCATTCAGAACCCTCAGTTCCTGTTGTTGTGGGTAGGCGTCGGGTGTGTTTTTGCCTCCATCGTTTTTGCTATCGGTGTCATATCGGCTCCCATGATGCTCGATCGTAAATCCGATACCCTGGCGGCGGTGTTCAGCAGCGTCCGTAGCGTGCATGCCAATCCCAAAGTGTTGTATCTGTGGGCGGTTCTGGTGGTCGTCATTATCGGGTTGAGTCTTTTAGCGGGTTTTATTCCGCTACTAGTCACGGCACCGTTGATAGGCCACGCGACATGGCACGCCTACCGCGATCTTGTGGCCCGGGAACCTTGAGGCAGGCCAGTGTGAGATCAAACCGAGTCCGGGCTAGACCCGCTTTCGCTGCAATGGACAATCCAGGTTAGCTCATCATAATGTTCGGATTTACCGAATCACAGATAGCCTCCTTTGGCATGACCTTCGGTATTGGCGGGTTCATGTTGTATATGTTGTTTATCGTATGGAATCTTGCCAAAGACTCGAATGCCGGGCGCATGGGCACCTTTGTCCTGTTTTTCGTTCTCGGGTTCGGCATGTTGGGATTCTTTGCCAAAACCATTATTGAAAAGATTCTGGACATCTGAATTGTAACCGCGTTTGTTGCTTGTCTGTTCCACCTGACTGGCAACCTCATTTTTCAGCTAAACCTTGAAGTGCCATGGCTTCTTCCGACCTCGCTCTCTTTGCTGTATTCCTTACCGGGTTTCTGGGTGGTGTGCATTGCGCAGGAATGTGTGGTGGCATTGTGAGCGCACTGGGCATGCTACGGCAGAGGCCTGTCAGCAATATCGGTGATATACCTGTAGGCGTCTTCAATGGGTCATCGCCGACATCTGCGCACACGGTTACGCAACCTTCAGCTATCGCTTCGATAAGCCTTTATAATTTTGGTCGCATATCCATGTACACATTTCTCGGATCGCTGGCCGGCGGTGTCGGCTCGGTGGTCTGGCTGATGGATTCGATGCTGCCAGTTCAGCAGATTGCCTACCTGATAAGTAATATTCTCAGCATCCTGATGGGACTCTACATTCTCGGTATCAAGAAGATCGCGGTGATCGTTGAAGCTCTTGGTGCAAGGCTATGGGAATGGGTACGTCCAGCGGCTACCCGTCGTCTCGCAGGTGCCGGAGTACTGAATTCGGTATTAGCCGGAGCATTGTGGGGTATGGTCCCCTGCGGCATGGTGTACGCGGTGCTCAGCGCTGCCCTTGTTTCGGGCGGTGCCGGCAAGGGTGCGCTGCTCATGCTGGTGTTTGGTTTAGGCACACTACCTAACCTTATGCTGCTGGGTTTATCCGGCCAATGGCTTGCCAGATTCAGCCGTAACCGAGCGGTGCGTTTGTTCGCAGGGAGCATGATTATGGCCTTCGGCGGCATGGGGCTATTGCACCTTTGCATGATGCTATCCCAATGAGGTGTTATCACTGTGCTGAACCGGTGCCCGAATCTGGGCGCTGGCAGGTCCGGTTTGATGATGTTGAGCGGGATGTGTGCTGTGCCGGTTGTCAAGCTGTCATGCAGGCGATCGTTGATACTAATCTGGGTGACTATTACCGCTTCAGAACCGAGCCTGCGCAGTTTGGGGTCATCCCGGATGATCTGAGTGCGCGCCTTGATGAGCTGGCAGTGTTCGACGAGCCAGAGATCAGCGACCGCTATTTACGCGTTACCAATGAGGGTGATTCCGAAGGACTTGTCGAGGTCAATCTTTCGGTGCAAGGTCTTCGTTGTGGTGCCTGTGTCTGGGTGCTCGAGCGCAGCGTCGCTGCGCTTCCGGGTGTTGACATGGCGCGAGTCAATTTCTCCAGTGCACGCGCTACGGTTCGATTCAACCCGAACCGTCTGACGTTGTCCAGCCTACTGGGTCGAATTACACAGGTTGGCTACCGTACCACGCCGTTTGATGTGCGAGAACGTGAGTTGTCACTCAGGAGAGAATCCAGAGCCTTCATGCAGCGGCTTTTTATCGCGGGTATTGCCGCCATGCAGGTCATGATGTACGCCCTGCCTGCGTATATTACTGATGCAGGTGATATTGAACGTGAGTACGAGCAGCTTTTCAGATGGTCCGGGCTTGTATTAACGAGTCCTGTGCTTCTGTATTCTGCGCAGCCGTTTCTCAAAGGAGCGTTTAATGATCTCCGACATCGTCAGCCTGGAATGGATGTTCCTGTCAGTATCGGAATACTGGCTGCGTTTATCGCTAGTGTCTGGGCCACTGTGACAGCCAGTGGTGAGATTTATTTTGATTCAGTGGCCATGTTTGTGTTTCTACTGCTGGGAGCTCGATATCTTGAGTGGTCAGTGCGGCGGCGAGCCATGCGTGCTGTTGATGACATAAGCTGCGCAGCACCTGAAACGGCCCAGCGGGTCAATGCCGATTCAGTTGAAGTGATACCTGCCATTCGCCTTGCAGTCGGGGACATCATCGTGGTTAACAATGGCGACAGAGTGCCGGTTGATGCAACGATACATACTGGGAGCAGTTCAGTGAACAACGCGCTGGTAACAGGCGAGTCAGTGCCTGTGGCAGTGGGGCCCGGTGACATCATTGCAGGTGGCGCTTTGCTGACCGGTGCACCGGTTCGACTAAAAGTGCTTCGACATCAGGCAGCCAGTACCTTGTCGGTGATTGATCGTCTTGTTGATCGAGGTTCTGCTGAAAAACCTCGTGCCGTTATGATTGCAGATCGTATTGCCACGGTGTTTGTTACTGTATTGCTTTGTTTTTCCCTGCTTGTATGGGGGCTGTGGATGATGGTTGATTCGACGCGTGCAGCCACAACAGCCATTGCCGTCTTAGTGGTGTCGTGTCCCTGCGCTCTGTCACTGGCGACACCTGCTGCGCTGGCTGCAGCAACCGGTGAGCTGCTCAAGCGCCGCCTGTTGATTACCCGCGGCCATGCACTTGAAACTTTGTCGCGGGTCACTGATGTTGTATTTGATAAAACGGGTACGCTGACACAAGGTAAACCATCGCTTGTCTCGTTTGTCTGTGCAGACGGGATGAATGAAGACACGATTCTGAATATCGCCGTCGCCATGGAAATCGGGTCAACACACCCTTATGCCAACGCCTTGCGCGACTATCAACAACTCACTCAAGGGCGCGAAAGTGAACAGTTGAATGATGACCGGGCCGACGCGAGGGTGGCCCTGGATACCATGGGCTACCAGATGGTGGAGATCTCGCATCAGGCGGGGCACGGCGTCAGCGCACATTTGGATGATGGTGATTGTCTGTTTCTGGGTTCGGCGCGTTGGTGCAAGGTGTCCCCGGATTCGATTATGCTGTGGTGTCGCGATGAAACAACGTTGGCGTCAGAATCCAGTGAAGTTTTCCTGTCACATCAGGACGCTGATGGTGAGGTGCTTGTGCTTGCCCGTTTTCTGCTCGCGGATGCCTTGAGACACAATGTAGCCTCTATGGTAGATGCGTTGAGACTACAGGGTATGAAGGTGCACCTGCTTTCTGGCGATCGTCTCCCAGCCGTGCAGTCGGTAGCACGTGTGCTGGACATCACGCGGTATGCAGCTTCAGCGACACCGGAAGACAAGCAATCCTATGTCCGTCAGTTGCAGGACACAGGCTCCGTAGTGCTGATGATAGGCGATGGCATCAATGACGCACCGGTACTGGCTGCGGCTGATGTGTCGATGGCAGTCGGTGATGCTACGGCACTCGCCCGGACGGCGGCCGATGTCATTTCAATGCTGCCAGGGCTGGATGGTTTACCGTTGCTGCTCGGTAAATCAGCGCAGACTACCCGGATAGTTCGTCAGAACCTGGCCTGGGCGGCGACCTACAATGCATTGGCCATTCCGATGGCAGCTCTGGGATATGTACCACCCTGGGCCGCTGCTATCGGTATGGCATTAAGCTCGCTTCTCGTTGCTGGTAATGCACAGCGCTTATGGTCTCGCGAAAAAGATTATTCAATGGCTACTGACGCAGTTGTCAGTCCTGGCTGATGAAACGATGGAATCACTTTTTATTCTCATACCTCTATCTTTACTCGCTGTTCTCGTTGCCGTGCTGATCTTTTTCAGGATGAACTCTACCGGGCAATTCGAGGATGACCAGGGTCCGGCAATGAGCATTCTGCTGGATGATGACCGACCACCTCAAGCCGTTCAGAAGCCTACGGATAGTGCGGATTGAGGATGGGGTGAACTCAGGCTGATTTTCCAGCCTGACGCTGGGCCTAAAAGCCCATAACTTTGCTATTGGATGAATCAATCGCGTTTTCGTTTGTGCTCAACAATCACAAGCATTGGCCATGAAAGTTCGGATAGCGCTCTTTTGGGCGTTGTGGCTATCGGTAGCGTTTCATGTTCTGACACAACGTTGATAAATATCAACAAGCGCCTTGATTACCGCCAGTACCATCTGATTAAGAGTTTTGAGGCCGGCTAGTATTTTGATTGCAGGTGTAAACGAACCTAAGGCTTTCTTGAATTTCTCGCTTGAGGGCGTTGTATGAGTACGACAATGAATGAAGTGGCTGCAGAGGCAGGATCCTCTGAGGCAGTCGGGTTTGATGAAACCTACAACTACAAAGTAGTCAGGCAGTTTTCCGTCATGACTGTTATCTGGGGTGTGGTAGGCATGCTGGTTGGCGTGATCATCGCCGCTCAGCTTACCTGGCCTTCGCTCAACGGTGGCGTGCCCTGGTTCAGCTTTGGACGTCTGCGTCCGCTCCACACCAATGCGGTTATCTTCGCCTTTGGCGGTAGCGCCCTGTTTGCCACCTCATACTACGTAGTGCAACGGACTTGTCAGGCGAGGCTATGGGGTGGTGTGCTAGTGCCGTTCACCTTCTGGGGCTGGCAAGTGGTCATTCTTGCTGCTGCAATAACGCTGCCTTTGGGCATGACACAGGGCAAGGAGTACGCAGAGCTTGAGTGGCCCATTGATCTGCTGATTGCTGCCGTTTGGGTGTCTTATGCGCTAGTGTTTTTTGGCACCATCATCAAGCGCAAAGTGCCGCATATCTATGTGGCCAACTGGTGCTATGGCGCTTTCATTCTTACTGTTGCCATTCTGCACATCGTCAATAGTGCTGCCATTCCAGTGTCCATAGGCAAGAGTTATTCAGCCTATGCAGGGGTACAGGATGCCATGATTCAGTGGTGGTACGGGCACAACGCTGTGGGTTTCTTCCTGACAGCAGGTTTTCTCGGAATGATGTACTACTTCATTCCCAAACAGGCAGGTCGTCCTATCTATTCGTACCGGTTGTCCATTGTGCATTTCTGGGCGCTGATTTTTACCTATATGTGGGCAGGTCCGCATCACCTTCACTACACCGCTTTACCAGACTGGACTCAGTCAGTGGGCATGGTGTTCTCATTGATCCTGCTTGCTCCCAGTTGGGGTGGCATGATCAACGGCATCATGACGTTGTCAGGAGCCTGGCATAAGCTGCGCACCGATCCGATCCTGAAATTCCTGATTGTCTCTCTCTCGTTCTATGGCATGTCAACGTTTGAAGGGCCGATGATGTCTATCAAGACGGTGAATGCACTGTCTCACTACACGGACTGGACTATCGGTCATGTACATTCTGGTGCGCTGGGCTGGGTAGGCATGATCTCGATGGGATCGATCTACTACTTGCTACCGCGGCTGTTTGGACGCTCGCAGATGCACAGTGTCAAACTGATTGAAATCCACTTCTGGATTTCGACTTTGGGAATCGTGTTGTACATAGCGTCCATGTGGATTGCCGGCGTCATGCAGGGTCTGATGTGGCGTGCAACCAACCCTGACGGCACGCTTGTCTATGCCTTTATCGAAGCGGTAAAGGCAACTCACCCCTACTACGTCATGCGCTTTTTTGGCGGTTTGTTGTATCTGGGTGGCATGCTGGTGATGAGCTACAACATGTTCATGACTATCCGGGGCGGTGCTCAGGTTGAGGCAAAAATTCCCGGTATCGGTAAAGGCTATGTTTCAACGGCCCAGCCTGTTGCACAGCCTTGATCAGCCGGAGATATAAGAAAACATGAAATGTACACACGAGCTAGTCGAGAAGAACATCGGTGTCATGATGGTTCTGATTATCCTGACAGTATCAGTTGGTGGTCTTGTCGAGATTGTACCGTTGTTCTATCAGAAGTCCACAACTGAACCCGTCGCAGGGCTCGAACCCTATGATGCGCTTCAGTTGACGGGGCGTGATATCTATGTGCGTGAAGGTTGCTACAACTGTCATTCGCAGATGATTCGTCCCTTTCGTGCAGAGACTGAACGTTACGGACCGTACTCGGTCGCCGGCGAGTTTGTTTACGATCGACCCTTTCAGTGGGGAAGCAAGCGTACCGGTCCCGACCTTGCCCGGGTAGGTGGTCGATATAGCGATGAGTGGCACAAGGTTCATATGAACAACCCACGTGATGTAGTGCCGGAGTCGATCATGCCGTCCTATCCATGGCTTGCCAAATCTGAGCTTAATCCGGACAAAGTGACGAGCAAGATGAATGCTTTACGCATGCTGGGACATCCGTACACGGATGAACAGGTCGACGGCGGTCCTGCCATGCTTGAGGGCAAAAATGAGCTGGATGCAATCATTGCCTATTTGCAGGTATTGGGTACAGCCGGTAGAGGAGCACAATAATGGATGCTAACGATCTACGCGTCATCATAACGGTTGTTCTGTTTTTTGCTTTTCTCGGCATTGTGTTCTGGGCATATAGCGCACGACAGAAAGAGCGTTTTGATGAGGCTGCCAATCTTCCCTTTGCTGATGATGACATACAGCAGAGAACGGTCAAACACGCAGATCATGTGCAGTGAGAAACCTACTTGTTCATATTGTAAGGTCGTTGTCCCCGGAGAAGTCTTATGGCTGATTTTGTCAGTGATGGCTGGGCGCTTTTTGTGGCGCTTGGTACCATTATCTCCATCATTCTGTGTTACTGGCTTGCCTGGAAGGTGTCGCGCGCCAAACTGCCAGATCCTGTCGATGGCGAAGTGGGTACTACTGGGCACATCTGGGATGATGATCTTGAAGAGCTGAATAATCCATTGCCGCGCTGGTGGTTGTATCTGTTCTTTATCACCTGTATTTTCGGCATGATATACGTCATTCTGTATCCTGGTCTGGGTGATTTCAAAGGGTCACTCAAGTGGTCTTCGGCGGGTCAGTATGTGGAGGAAGTGGCCAGAATAGATGCGGTTGCAGAGCCTTTGTTTGCAGGTTACCTATCGCAGGAAATACCACTGGTAGCAGCCACGGTAGAGGCGCACGAGATGGGTGAACGGCTGTATCTTAACTATTGCAGCCAATGTCACGGCTCGGATGCGCGTGGCGGGCCCTCATTCCCCAATTTGTCAGATAACGACTGGTTAGGTGCGGGTGACCCTACCTATATCAAGCATACGATTCTCAATGGCCGAAATGCCATCATGCCTGCGATGGCAGCAGCTATCGGTAACACAGAGGCGGATGTCGATGCCGTTGCCAACTACATACTGTCACTGTCGGGCAGTAATCATGATGCTGACCTGGCGGCTATCGGCAAAACCAAGTATGCAGTGTGTGCTGCCTGCCATGGTGCCGATGGGCAAGGATTGGCAGCTATCGGTGCACCAAACCTGACTGACGATATCTGGTTGTATGGTGGATCGCTGAACTCGGTCAGGTACGCTATCAATAATGGCTTCAATAACAAGATGCCAGCATTTGGTGAGTTACTTGGTGAAGGTAAGGCGCATGTTCTGGCTGCCTACATCTGGAGCCTTTCAAACACGCCTGAGCAGGCATCCACAGCTAACTAGGATAGAGAGCTTCATGTTCCCGGCTTGTATTGTCTTGAGCTGGGAAATGGTCACTGGAGTAACGGTTTACAATGGCTGGTTCTAACGCGCCAACGGGCATGAAGCAGGAGCATATGCTGCTTGAGGTGCGCCGCAAGGTGTACATGCGATCAGTGACCGGAGTGTTTGCCCGGTGGCGCTGGATACTGGTCTGGTTTACCCAGGTTCTTTTTTATGGATTGCCATGGTTTTTATGGAATGGCAGGCAAGCTGTATTGTTTGATCTGGCAGCCCGAAAATTCCATATCTTCGGGCTTGTACTTTACCCACAGGATTTCATCTACCTGACTGCATTGCTGATCATTTCAGCCATGTCGCTGTTTTTATTTACCACAGTGGCAGGACGTCTATGGTGCGGTTACGCTTGCCCTCAAACGGTCTACACAGAAATTTTCATGTGGATCGAACGGCAGGTTGAGGGAGATCGTGCGCGCCAGATGAAACTTGATGCGGCGGGAATGTCGGGTCGGAAGTTTCGGCTGAAAGCAACCAAGCAGGGGTTGTGGATTCTGGTTGCTCTTTGGACAGGGTTTACCTTTGTTGGTTATTTCACGCCAATCCGCGACCAGATAGGTCAGATTGCTTCCTTTTCACTGGGGCCCTGGCAGACGTTCTGGATCGTGTTCTACGGTTTTGCCACCTATGGCAATGCCGGAATTCTGCGCGAGCAGGTCTGCAAGTACATGTGTCCCTATGCCCGCTTCCAGGGCGTCATGTTTGACAAGGATACCTGGGTTATTACCTACAATCCGACACGAGGCGAGCCTCGTGGAGCGAAATCGAAAAAGCGTGGCGCCGACGGCAAGGGTGATTGTGTGGACTGCAGTTTATGTGTGCAGGTGTGTCCTACCGGTATCGACATTCGGGACGGTCAGCAGTATGAGTGCATCGGTTGTGCTGCCTGTATCGATGCCTGTGATCAGGTTATGGCGAAGGTTGGTAATCCTGTCGGGCTGATACGCTACGACACGCTCAACGGGATGGAAAACGGGTGGACGCGTGCTCAGTTGTGGCGGCGGGTTTTTCGTCCACGCGTGCTTGTATACTCGGTTATCCTGTTGAGTGTTACCGCGTTGCTGTTCGGACATATACTGACGCGCGCGCCATTGAAAGTTGATGTCATGCGTGATCGAGGAGCCTTGTCTCGAGAGGTCAAGAATGGCGTCATCGAAAACGTTTATCGTGTCATGCTTATCAATAGTGTGGAAAAGGAACGCAGCTTTGACATCAGCGTCGAAGGCTTGCCAACGTTGCGCATTGATTCTGAAACCCGGATGGTGGTCGCGCCCGCATCAAATAGATTGATTGCCGTCAGGGTAAGAGCCGAGCCTCACTCAGGGCCGGCGGGTAGCAATCGTATCGAATTCCTGGTAACTGCGGAAGATGATCCAACTATCGTTCAGCGTGCCAAAGCCTCTTTCTTTCTACCGAACCTGTTTCCCGGCCTGGATAAATGATGAGTACAATTATCGCTAGTCAAAACGAGCTCTGCGAACAGAGTCTTCCGTGGTATCGCTACGGATGGCCCTGGTTCCTGATCAGCATACCGCTTGTCTCCGTCTGTCTTGGCAGTGGCATGCTGTATCTGGCTCTCAATGCCAATAACTCGCTGGTGGTTGATGACTACTACAAGGAGGGCAAAGCGTACAACGTGCGTATCGAACGTGACCGGCTCGCTAGCGTGCTGGGGCTTGATGCGGTTGTTACACAAAGTTCAGAAGGGCTTGTACTGGAGCTGGGTCAGGATACGCCCAAGGAGTTGCCGGAAGGGCTTGAATCCGATGCACTTTCAGCTGAGCTGGCGTTTGAAATGCCCGACTCACTCAGACTACGCTGGGTGCATGTGACACAAGAGACACGCGATGGTGACACCACTCTGCAGTTCATTGGCGCTAGTCGCTATATCGCACCGGGGGTCACCCTGCCTGTTCAGGGCAAGTTCCGTTTGCATATAGAGCCTATGCGGACAATACTTGAGAATGAAGGGCAAGCGATGTTGTCAGAAGGAGATTGGCGGTTAACCAGCAAACTTGTCGGTTTCGAGAGCAGGCAGGCCATCAACATCCGCGCACCTGAACCCCATAAGGTATTTAGTCGTGATCTGTTTCAATGAGCGGGGCTGTAGCAATACCGTCCGCATCACACGGTGCAGGCGAAGGCACACACGCGTTGGGAGGAGTCCGATTCAATGAAGGGTGAGCTGGAAGAGAAGCCGATAGTCGATACCGCTGATCGGAATGTAACCATTGGCTTGCGTGCAGTACCGGATCCTGGTCGAAAGCTGTGGGTACGTTGTCTCATGCAAGTGCTTTGGCCCGCTTTTCTCGGGGCAGCGCTTACCGTAGGTTTTGTCTTTTCAATGATCGATCCCATGCAGATCGACTGGGCGCATAACGACTTGCTCGACAGCCCGGAATCTGTCTATACGGCAGGCTTTCTACTGTTCTGGGTTGTGTATACTCTGGCGTGCGCCATGACCTGGTTTCTGGCCACTACCGAGACGCCTTCAGGCAGGATGTGAGTGATGAAAACTTGACACAGTAAGCCTACTCGTCACACTATCCGGTCACGGATCATGTTCGCGAGCCTTATGCCAGTATTCTTTTCCAGATTTGTCAGGGTGGTTGAAGCCATCAACTATCGTCTTGGGCGGGTCATGATGTATTTCATCTTCGTGATGATTGGCATCTTGCTTTGGTCTTCCGTATCCAAGACGTTCTTTCTACCCTCGTTGTGGACACTGGAGCTTGCCCAGTTTTCGATGGTCGCCTATTTTCTGTTAGGCGGCCCCTATGCCATGCAAATGGGGTCCAACGTGCGGATGGATCTGCTGTACGGAAGCTGGTCAGATCTGCAAAAGGCCTGGGTGGACGCCTTTACCGTTATTTTTCTGCTCATCTACCTCGGCGTCCTTCTGTATGGCGGGATTGAGAGTCTGGCTTATTCTCTTGAGTACAAGGAGCGTAGCCCCAGTGCGTGGCGCCCTTACATGTGGCCGGTTAAATCCCTGATGTGCATTGGTGTCTTTCTGATGCTTATGCAGGCACTCGCAGAGTTGATCAAGGACATAGCCCGCATTCGCAAGGTCACTCTGTAGTGCTGTATTCAACTATTACACGGGTGGGTTGCTAGATGTCGTACGAACTTATCGCCCTCACCATGTTTTCGTCCATGATGCTGATGTTGCTGACGGGGCAACGGGTATTTGCGGCTATCGGTGCAGTTGGTGTTATCGCAGCTTTAGCGCTCTATGGCACTGGCGGGTCGGATTTTGCGTTTTCCGCTGCCATGAAACTGATGAAGTGGTACCCCCTGCTGACGTTGCCCATGTTTATTTTCATGGGGTATGTGCTTTCTGAGTCGGGGCTGGCTGACGACCTTTATCGCATGTTTCATGTTTGGATGGGCTCCCTGAATGGCGGGCTGGCCATTGGTACTATCGGGCTTATGGTGCTGGTGTCTGCCATGAACGGACTGTCGGTTGCAGGCATGGCAATCGGTGCCACCATTGCGCTTCCCGAATTGTTGCGGCGAGGCTATGACAAACAGATGGTGACTGGTGTGGTCCAGGCAGGCTCTTCACTGGGGATACTGGTTCCACCTTCCGTTGTGCTCGTTCTGTACGCCATGATAGCGCGGCAGCCAGTGGGACAATTATGGCTGGCCGGTGTGCTACCCGGATTGATGATGGCGGCCATGTTCGTCATCTACATCGTTATCAGATGCAAATTTCAGCCGCACCTCGGACCGGCATTACCAGAAGAGGAGCGACAGGTATCCACATCAGAAAAAGTTCGATTGCTGGGTGCCGGGCTTTTGCCACTTGGCATCTTTGCCGCGATGATGGTGCCGTTTATCAATGGCTGGACCAGCCTGGTAGAGAGCTCTGCGATTGGGGCGCTGGCGGCGTTGTTTGCCGCGACTGTCAAAGGCCGCATGAACAAAGAGGTGCTGGAAACATCGGTACGGCAGACGCTGGCCATCAGTTGCATGTTCATGTGGATCATCATGGCGGCGCTTTGCTTTGGAGCAGTATTTGATGGCCTGGGCGCTGTACGTGCTATCGAGGATTTGTTTACCGAACAATTGGGGTTGAATCCGTGGACGATTCTGATACTCATGCAGTTGTCATTTATCGTGATGGGAACGTTTTTGGATGACACGGCCATGCTGGTTATCGTCGCCCCTTTGTATGTTCCACTGGTACATTCGCTAGGATTTGATCTTATCTGGTACGGTGTCTTGTACACGATGACAACGCAAATCGCGTATATGACACCACCCTTTGGCTACAACCTTTTCCTCATGCGAGCCATGGCGCCACCTGAGGTGACTCTCGGCGATATCTACCGATCTATCGTACCGTTTGTCATCGTTATGATTATCGGTCTTGCCATTATCATGCGATTTCCACAAATTGCGCTGTGGTTGCCAGAGTATGTGTACGCCAGATAAGAGTGATTACTGTCAACATAGTCAACAGTAAAGTCGTACTACATCGGGAAGTGAGGATCTACCAAGAGAACGCATATCGTTCAATCAATCTATTAGAAGGGAGAGAAAAATGAGTACACGTCGTAAGTTTCTGAGTAACGCTGCTGCCGGTGCTGCGGTGGGTACCGGCACTATCCTCGGTGCACCTGCTATCCACGCCCAGTCAAAGATCAAGTGGCGACTGCAGACCTATGCAGGTCCGGCTCTGGCAGAACATGTCATCAAGCCTGCTATTGATTCATTCAATAAGATTGCTGGTGACGAGATGGAGATCGAGCTGTATTTTGCCGATCAGCTGGTACCCACGGGCGAGCTTTTCCGTGCCCTGCAGAAAGGCACTATCGATGCCGTACAGTCAGACGATGACTCCATGGCATCACCCACTGAAGTCACGGTGTTTGGCGGTTACTTTCCGTTTGCCAGCCGTTATTCACTGGATGTTCCAGTGCTGTTCAATCAGTACGGCCTGGACAAAATCTGGGATGAAGAATATTCAAAAGTGGGTGTCAAGTGGCTGTCAGCAGGCGCATGGGATCCTTGCCATTTTGCTACTAAAGACCCCATAAGAAGTCTTGACGATCTGAAGGGCAAGCGTGTTTTTACCTTCCCGACAGCCGGACGGTTCATGAGCCAGTTTGGCGTTGTACCTGTCAGTCTGCCGTGGGAAGATATCGAAGTTGCCGTGCAAACCGGTGAGCTTGATGGCATTGCCTGGTCTGGTATTACAGAGGACTACACGGTCGGTTGGGCTGATGTCACCAACTACTTCCTGACTAACAATATATCAGGTGCCTGGGCAGGATCGTTCTTTGCCAACATGGACAAGTACCAGGAGTTGCCACCGCATCTTCAAGAGCTTCTCAAGCTGACCATGGATAGCTCGCATTATTACCGACAATGGTGGTACTGGGGCGGTGAGGCCGATCTGCGGGTAAATGGTCCGAAGATGGAACTGACCACCATCCCTGATGAAGAGTGGGCAACGGTGGAAACGGCTGCGCTGAAATTCTGGGATGAAATTGCGGCCGAGTCGGAAACCAAAGCAAAGGTTGTTGCCATCTTCAAGCAATATAATGAAGTGATGGAAAAGGCCGGGCGTCCGTATCGCTACGGTTAGTACTCTTGACTAACGCAGTACGCGTCAGTTGGTTTGTCATATCGTGGTCAGTCATCTTTTGCACATGCGGGGATGATTGATCCTCTCAAGTAATGTCAGGAATATCATGCCGGGTAACTTAAGTTTTGATTCATTGAAAGAAGCCGCTGCCAATGGAAGTATCGATACCGTTGTTGCCGTGCTGGTCGATATGCAAGGTCGCTTGATGGGTAAACGCTTTCATGTGCGTCATTTCATCGACAGTGCGTTCCAAGAGACTCACTGTTGCAACTATCTGCTGGCCACCGATTTCGAGATGGCAACACCCGATGGTTACGCCTCCACTAGCTGGTCAAGCGGTTATGGCGATTACATTATGAAGCCGGATATGAGCACTTTAAGGTTGACGCCATGGGCGCAGGGAGCTGCCATGGTGTTGTGCGACATTGTTGACCACGAAACGCATAGCGATGTCCCGCACTCGCCACGTGCAGTATTGAAGGCGCAACTTAAAAGGCTGGAGTCAATGGGGCTAAGATGCGTGGCAGCCACCGAACTTGAATTCTTTGTCTATCGCGAAACGTTTGAGCAGGCTCGGGAGAAAAATTACCAGCAATTGACTCCTGTTGCTCCTTACAACGAGGACTACCATATCTTCCAGACCGCCAAGGAAGAGAGTCTGATGAGGCCGCTGCGTAACCAGTTGTATGAGGCTGGAATTCCTGTTGAATGTACCAAGGGCGAGGCTGAGGCTGGCCAGGCCGAGCTAAACATCCGCTATTCGGATGCCCTGGATATGGCCGATAACCATAGCGTTGCAAAACATGCGACGAAGGAAATTGCACTGGCAGCACAATGCAGTGTCAGCTTCCTTGCCAAGACCCACGAAGACAGCACAGGCTCTTCCAGTCATATTCATCAGTCATTACGTTCTCTGGACGGACAGGCGGTATTTTTTGAGAAGTCGGCCAAACACGGTATGTCCGATCTCATGAGGCAGTATCTGGCGGGACAGTTGGCCTACGCACGTGACACTACGGTGTTTCTGGCACCTTATATTAATTCCTATAAGCGCTTTGCTGCTGGAACCTTCGCACCGACGAACGTAGTCTGGTCAATAGACAACCGAACGGCGGGTTATCGAATTGTTGGACCTGACTCAACCAATGTCCGCATCGAATGTCGTATTGGTGGTGCCGATCTTAATCCGTATCTGGCATTAGCTGCACAAATTGCGGCAGGTATAGCAGGAATCGAGCAACAGCTGGAATTGGACGATGCGTTTACAGGTGATGCCTACAACGCCGAAGGGACTGCCTCAGCTGTTACCCGGATACCCGGCAATTTGCGTGATGCAACCGAGGCACTAGACGGCAGTACGCTGTTGCGCGAGGCCATGGGCGACGAAGTGGTTGATCATTATGTGCGTGCTGCCAGATGGGAGCAGGAAGAGTTTGATCGTGTGGTCACTCAGTATGAAGTTCAGCGTGGCTTTGAACGCGCCTGATTTTTCCATGCCGGTAGAGTACGGTGCAGC
The DNA here is from genome assembly GCA_045106195.1 of Granulosicoccus sp. Classification (GTDB taxonomy): domain Bacteria; phylum Pseudomonadota; class Gammaproteobacteria; order Granulosicoccales; family Granulosicoccaceae; genus Granulosicoccus. Next base: position 95,393 of record JBGCEH010000005.1, on the reverse strand, counting down.
ACCGTGAATTCCTGAATTAGAGAAACTGATTGCATGCCTACCCTTGAGTGTATTTCCCCAATAGATGGACAGGTGTTTGTCAGTCGCCCTGTGCTCTCGCCCGATGAGGCGATGGCGTGTGTGTCGCGTGCAAAAAAGGCACAAGCACACTGGGCGCAAATGCCGCTGATAGAGAGAATCTCACTGGTTCGATGTGGTGTTGACATACTCGGATCGCAAGCTGAGTCCATCGTGCCTCAGCTGGCGTGGCAGATGGGACGCCCAGTGCGCTTTGGAGGAGAGCATGGCGGAGTGCTGGAACGTGCAACATGCATGTCAGAGCTTGCCGAAGAGTCACTGGCGCCAGTGGTGATAGAAGAGAGCGACGCATTTGAACGGCGGATAGAAAGACAGCCTCAGGGGGTTGTACTGGTTGTTGCTCCCTGGAACTACCCTTATATGACAGCTATCAATACGGTTGTGCCTGCGTTGATTGCAGGCAATGCCGTGTTGCTTAAACACGCAACCCAGACTCTGCTTGCCGGTGAGCATATTGCCAATGCTTTCCACGAAGCGGGTGTTCCCGAGGATGTCTTCCAGAATCTCTTTCTGGATCATGCCTTGACCAGTCAGCTGATCAGTCAACGTTCATTTGATTTCGTGAATTTTACAGGTTCTGTCAACGGTGGTCGAGCGATGGAGCAGGCTGCCGCCGGCACCTTTACACAGCTTGGGCTGGAGTTGGGCGGTAAGGATCCCGGGTATGTCATGGAGGATGCCGATCTGCCTGCTGCTGTCGATACGTTGATTGACGGGGCGATGTTTAATTCCGGTCAGTGCTGCTGTGGAATCGAGCGTATCTATGTGGTTGAATCTTTGTTCGACGACTTTGTTGAAAAAGCTGTCGAGATTGTGTCAGGTTACAAGTTGGGTAATCCTCTGGATAAAGAGGTAACCCTGGGGCCCATGGCGCACGCTCGTTTTGCGTCACACGTAAGAGCGCAAACCCGCGACGCCATCAGTGCTGGTGCAACTCCGCTCATCGATGCATCCCTGTTCCCGCAGGACGACAACGGCGCCTACCTTGCACCGCAGATTCTGATTAACGTAGATCACGATATGAGCGTTATGCGTGAGGAATCTTTTGGTCCGGTGGTTGGCATTATGAAAGTGCGTAACGATGAAGAAGCCCTGTCGTTGATGAATGACAGCCATTATGGCTTGACGGCCTCTTTATGGACTCAAAACATAGATCGTGCTGCTGCGCTGGGTCGCAGAATCGACACAGGAACAGTATTCATGAATCGTTGTGACTATCTTGATCCGTCGCTGTGCTGGACGGGTTGCAAGGACACTGGGCGAGGTGCAGGCCTGTCTACGCTGGGTTATCACAGTGTGACGCGACCGAAGTCGTTTCACTTGAAAAAGTAGTGCGTGAACAAATAGATCTTGCCTGTTATGGAGTGTCCGGGATTGTCAGCCCCGCGACGGCGGCAATTCGTGTGGTAGCAGGGGTAGATTCCCCACCTGCGCGCGCATGACGTGTGTCAAGTGCGAAAGTGGCATGTATCAAGTAAGGTTGTGAGAAGCAGGTAAGTACAGGCGTGACCTGTTTTAAATGAACGTCATCAATATCGGAATTCTCTCTTGACGGGATTCTACTTAACACCGGAACTTAAGCCATGCAACTAACTGGAAACTGGCATTACCCGACACCGATTCGTTTTGGTGCCGGACGTATTACCGAAATTGCCGACGCCTGCAATAGTGTCGGTATCAAGCGTCCACTGCTTGTTACTGATCGCGGGCTGCGGGATCTGCCGATTACGCAGTCTGCACTTACTTTGCTGCAAGTGGGAGGGTTGGGTGTTGCCATGTTTGCAGAGGTCGATATGAATCCGACCGGAGAGAACGTGGACGCAGGTCTGCAAGTCTATCGCGAAGGGGCCCATGATGGTGTGGTTGCCTTCGGCGGTGGCTCGGCGCTGGATCTTGGCAAGACGCTGGCATTCATGTCGGGCCAAAGTCGACCCGTGTGGGACTTCGAAGATGTCGATGACTGGTGGACGCGTGCAAACCCTACAGGCATTGATCCGATTGTCGCTGTGCCGACTACGGCAGGTACTGGCTCGGAAGTAGGGCGAGCCAGTGTAATCACGAATGCCGATACGCATGAAAAGAAAATCATCTTCCATCCGAAGATACTGCCATCACTGGTTATTTGCGACCCGGAGCTAAGTGTTGGTATGCCAGCGTCTATCACTGCCGGAACGGGTATGGATGCGTTTGCACATTGTCTGGAGGCATATTGCTCTCCGCATTACCATCCCATGAGTCAGGGCATTGCACTGGAAGGTATGCGCCTGGTTAACGAGTACCTTCCTGTTGCCTATGAAAACGGCAGTGATATACAGGCGCGAAGTCACATGATGAGTGCTGCTGCGATGGGAGCAACGGCCTTCCAGAAAGGGCTTGGTGCCATACATGCGTTGTCACACCCGATTGGTGCCGTGTTTAATACACACCATGGCACGACCAACGCGGTGGTCATGCAACGTGTGCTCGAGTTCAACAAGCAAGCTGTGCATGAGAGGCTGGGGCGTGCGGCTGACTACCTCGGGATAAAGGGTGGCTATGAGGGTTTTCATGCCAGGGTTGGTGAGCTTAACCGAATGTTCTCGATTCCGGAAAACCTGACACAACTTGGTGTTGTCGATCCGGACCTGGATGCTTTGACAAAAAGTGCTTTGGCTGACCCGAGTACGGGTGGTAACCCGGTTGTTATGACCGAAGAGAACACCCGTGCGTTACTTGAGGCCTGCTTGTAGTTCGTACCGGACTGCTATCGTCCCGCGCTTTGTGGCAGGGATTTAAGGTTTGTTGCACTAGAGGTTAGTCAATGGGAACACTGCTTTTCGATAGCTTTGTCTACTTGCTGGCGGCGGTAATCATGGTGCCCTTTGCCAAGCGTCTGGGTCTGGGGTCGGTTCTGGGCTATCTATTGGCAGGGGTTATTATCGGGCCGGTAATGGGGATCGTCGGTAGCGAAACTGCAGACGTACAGCACTTCGCCGAATTCGGTGTTGTCATGATGCTGTTCATCGTCGGGCTTGAACTTGAGCCACGCTCGCTGTGGTCCATGCGCGGTCAGTTGCTTGGCTTGGGCGGTATGCAGGTTTTGCTGACAGTTGCGCTCATAACCGGTGGAGGCGTTGCGTTCGGACTTGCCTGGCCAACAGCGTTGGCTGTGTCGTTTATATTCGCCCTGTCTTCAACCGCCATAGTGCTGCAGAGCCTGGGTGAAAAGGGTTTGCTGAAAAGTCCTGGAGGGCAGGCCGGTTTTTCCGTGCTGCTGGCGCAGGACATTGCCGTGATTCCAATGCTGGCGATAATTCCCCTGTTGGCATTGCCAGAATTCACTGCATCAGCTGGCGGTGCAGGCGAGCTTGTGCACGGAGCGGCCACAGAAACTGCGCACGCCGGCTACACGGCTGATCTTGCAGGTTGGCAAAGCGCGTTGATGACACTGGGAGCCGTAGCGCTTGTTGTGGGTGCTGGTCATTTCCTGTCTACACCGATTTTTCGTTTTATCGCTGCATCGGGGTTGCGGGAGATGTTTACCGCAACTGCTTTGTTGCTGGTGATAGGCATTGCACTTCTCATGACGGCGGTAGGATTATCACCGGCATTGGGAACGTTTCTGGCTGGTGTTGTGCTTGCTACCAGCGAATACAGGCATGAGCTGGAAAGTGATATCGAACCCTTCAAGGGTTTGTTGCTCGGGCTGTTCTTTATCACTGTGGGCGCAGGCGTTGACTTCGCAACGCTAGCCGAGCAATGGTTGCAGGTGATCGGATTGACGCTTGCTGTCATGGGAGCAAAAGCCCTGGTGCTCTTTTTACTGGCGATGGTATTCCGTCTGAAAGGCGCCGATCGTTGGCTTCTGTTTCTGTCACTGGCCCAGGTGGGGGAGTTCGGTTTTGTACTCATCTCGCTTTCGCTCCAGTCTTTCGCAATTACCGAAGAGTTATCGCGCACGCTACTGCTTGTGGTCGCATTGTCCATGTTGCTGACGCCTGTACTTTTCATTGTCTTTGAAAAATTGATACAGCCGCTGTTTATACAGGCACAAAGTCGTGAGGATGACGAGATTACTGAGCAGGGCATTGCCATCATTGCCGGTCATGGACGCTTTGGCCAGGTGATCAATCGCTTGTTGATATCCAATGGTTTCAAGACAGTGGTACTCGACAGACATGCAGAGCTAGTCGACTCCATGCGTGTGTTCAATGTAAAGAGCTTCTACGGCGACGCAGCGCGACCTGATTTGCTGCATGCCGCAGGACTTCATAACGCCCAACTTCTGGTCGTCGCTATCGATGACAAGGATCAAGCGCTCAAGCTTATTGATCACGCACGACGCGAGAGGCCTGATATTCATATCGTTGCGCGAGCATACGATCGTCGACACGTCTACGAGCTGTATCAGTCAGGTACCGACGATATCGTGAGAGAGACTTTTGACAGTGCGTTGCGTTCAGGACGATATGCCTTGCAGGCGCTGGGCTTTACAGAGCAGCAGGCTCTGGATGCGGCTGCGGTTTATGCCGATAAGGACGTTGAAGGTATCCGGAAGCTTGCGGCTGTATACGATCCGGATGTGCCGCCGTCGAGGAATCCCGAATACATCAGGCTTGCACTCGAAATTCAGGCGGAGCTGGAGCAGGCGATGCGAGGACAAAAGTAGGCTTGAACCGTGCGTGGATTTTCGGATGCCGTCTGGAGAGAAAGCCTGTCCACTGAACTTTCTACCTTGATTTAGAACAGGCAAAGTACGAATGTGCCGAATTTACGTAATATACTGGGACTTGGAAAATTGCCAGAATTGCGTTAAATGACCGACTCGCGCAGCATCCTTCTTGATCCATTCGCCGGCACTCTCGCTGCGCCTGACGTTCTCAGCCTGCAATCGCTCAGGAAATCCTACGGTTCGCTGAAAGTGCTTGATGGTCTGGGCCTGTCGGTCAAGCGTGGCGAAGTATTCGGTTTTCTCGGGCGTAATGGTGCTGGCAAATCAACAGCCATTCGCATGATCATGGGTATCACCCGGGCTGATGCAGGCGTCATTGAGGTCTTTGGGCAACCCTTGCATTCTAATCTGATCAGCATGCGTCAGCGAATTGGCTATGTGGCGCAAGATCAGAATATGTACCCCTGGATGTCTCCCAGAGTCATCTCACGTTTTGTAAAGGGCTTCTATCCGCGCTGGGACGAGCATCGTTACCGGCAACTTCTTGATGATTTCAGTTTGCCACCCAAGCGTCGCATTGGCACATTTTCGGGAGGCATGAAGGCCAAGCTTGCGTTAACACTTGCCCTGGCAACGCGTCCAGAGCTGTTGATTCTTGATGAGCCCACGGCAGGTATGGATCCTGTCGCCCGGCGGGAGTTTCTGGATCTGGTCCGTGATCAGACGGCCAAGGATGGAGCGACTACGTTCTTCTCCACCCATCTTATCGATGAGATTGAAGCTGTCGCTGACCGGATTGGAATCGTGGAAGCTGGACTGACGATGTATGAGGGAGAACTGGATCCTCTACGCAACAGCATCGGCACCTGGTCCATCGATAATCGTCAATACACACCGGGTAGCATACCCGGTGAATTTGCCAGGCAACGGCTACGCGTGCTCCACGATGGCGAACGTCGCGGGCGTAGGATCATGACGCTGCAATTTGCAGAAGAGTCGCTTGCCTCTCACGAAATTATTCTCAATCCCGGTTGGCGGCATGACGCCATGTCACTCGAGGATGTGTTCATCGCCATCGTATCGCAGTCATAGTCATGGCCATCTACTCACTGCTGGCCAAAGACATGCGCGAGCACCGTGCAGCGGCCCTGCTGCTTGCGGCGGGATGTCTTATCGTAGTGCTGCTGTTGCTGGCGCAGAATTCAGTCGCCGCCTTCAGTATGAGCGCATTCGAGATTGTGCGCTTTTCGCTTATCACCTTTCTTCCACTGATTTCCTTGATTGTCGGTAATCGGCTTATCGTCAACGAATACCTTAGTGGCACGCGTCTGTTTGTAGAAGCCTTACCCGTGGGTATGGTTGTTCCTCTTGTCTTGAAATACCTGTTGGGCTTTGGTTATATTGCTCTGATTGCCACCGTCATGGTGCTTCTGGCAGGACAACGAGCCGGCATCGCAGACGACGTAACGCCTGAATACCTGGCGCTGATCCTCGCCAAGACCTGGATCATGGTATCCCTCTACTGGAGCGTAGTGTTCTGTTTCAGCCTTTGTGGATACTTGCGCATAGCCTTGTATCTGGTCAGCGCAGTCATCGTTGCCGTATTAGCCTACTACCCTGGTCTTGATGCCTCTCGGTTCGCACCGATGGCCTTGATGGACGATCAGCTTTTTGTCTACGAGCGTGACATCATTCCATGGAAGCAGATGGGCTTTACCTTGCTATTGTCGCTGGCATTCACTATAGCTGGCTTCGTGTTGACAAGATTGGGTGAGGGGTCGGTCATCGAGCGTCTTGCCAAACCGATGACACGACGCGACTATGTCGCGCTGGGTGTGCTTGCCGCTTCCGGGCTTGCACTGGCATCGACGCTTATGGATAAAAACCAGCGCGACCCCATCAGTTTTGCCAATGACAATGTTGTCAAACTGAGTGATCCGGAGGTCGCTGTGTTGTACCTGGAAGAGCAATACAAAGAATCTGCCACGGCACTCGCAGAAAGAATTTCTGCCTCCTTGACCACGCTGCAGGCAACACTTGCCTTGCCAGCCGTTCCAACCGTGCGACTTGTCTTGTCTCCCAGCCGTGAGATTCATGATATTGACTATGCAACACGTGATGGCGTATTCATTACAGCCAACTGGCTGGAGCACGAAACATACGATGATGCCATATTCGACTCAGTGATCATGCATGGTGTGCTCAGTGCACAAACCAATGGACGCAGCGTTTTCGAACCCTATCACTGGATACTTGATGGTTTTACACGATGGTGGGTCGAGCAGGGGGTAATTCCACTTGAACCAGAGCATCGCAATGAACTGGTGGCGCGCGCATTGTTGACGCTGGAGCGTGACCCCGAAGCGGTGCAATTGGTTGAGCGTTGGCAGTTGACCGCTGACCGGTTTTCCTACCCCAGCGCGGAGGCGCTTGCTTGGGCTGCGATGAACTATCTGGAAGACAAGGCAGGGCGGGAGACGGTCATCGTGCTGGCAACCGAATTTTTGACAAAACCGGTTGGCTCCAGCGCGTTGGCATCGTTCAATGATTGGCCTGCAAAAGTGCATGCACGTATCGAGTCCATAGTGGGTATGCCTTTGGCCGAGTTTCACGCTGGTTGGCAAACCTGGCTTGAAGAGCAACGCGATAATCCCGGTGTTCAGCGTTACCTGGAGTCGGTGCCTGCACTGGAAGGTGTTGTGACGACACAAACCGATGCATCAGGTGTGAGGTCTGTCCAGGCAGCATATCAACTTGCCCCACAAGTCTCAGGGGAGCGCGATAACCTGACCGGACTGGAAGGTCGTTGTGTTATGAAGCATGACTACGTTGGTCCGTTTGACACCGAGTTTAACGTCACGGATGATTTCGAGGATATTGCAGTGTGTCAGATAGATAGCGTGGCACACAGCATCAGCAGCGTTTATGCATCAGGGGATCGTATTTTTCTGGCATTGGAATATGAGGGTGGACTTTTTCATCAGCCTGTCAGATTGCATGCGCAGCGTTTGTACATTCCGTGAGAAATTGATGCAAGCAAAGGGTAAAGGGGTTTGTGGCGTATGTTAAGGCTTTTCATGAAGGAAAGTCGTCAGCTGTTTCCCATTGCGTGTCTCTGGATGGCGGTACTGCTGCTTAACTATGTCATGCAGTTTGTCACTGAACGCTTTGATGAGCAGACTTTCACAAGCTGGTGCGAAGGGTATTGTGACTACAATAGCAGCGCCACCATTATCATCTTTAGTGCCTTGATTGCATTGGTCACCGCCTACAGCCTGTTCCCGAGAGAGCACGACGACGCTACTATCGATTTTCTACGAGCTTTACCCGTTTCACGGAGCTCAGTGTTTGTGGCAAAATTGCTCGCAGCATTCGGATTGTTGTGTCTAATCAACCTGCTGAGCTATGGCATTGATGCCGCCATGCTTGCCACTAACCCTGAATCCATTGGTGGGCGGTTCTATTCACAAGTCTGGACAACGCTATTATGGCGAGATTGCGTGGTCGCCTTCATTATTTTGTCGCATGGCATTCTGTTGTCCTGGTTTCGAACGATAGGGCTCGTCATCTACGCTGTGTATCTGGCCTTGCTTATGTGGGCAGAAAGCGCGCTGGGTAGCTCGGGTGTGTGGAGTATTTTCACGTTATTGGCTAACGAATATGACGGTTCGAATCTGATCGTTAATTCTCGCGCTTTGCTAATTCATTCGGGAATAGCCATTGCGATGCTCTTCATTGCCTATCTGTTGTGGAGCCGCACCGAGTCCAGTGTCTCTGGTGGCAAGCAGCGAACGCGTGGTTTGAAACTGTTTCAAGGTTTGCTGACGATTGTCGGTTTTCTGATGTTGGCGACCATTCTTGCCTACAGGGTGGGTGTAGAAACCGGCAGCACCGGTTCGGAAAATCTGAAAGTTGCTGCTACTGATCACTACCGATTTGTATACCCTGTTAGTCGTGAGGACACGGTGCAATATATTCTGAGGCATGCAGACAATGACTATGCCGCATTGGGTGAACTGTTGGGAGTGGAGGAATTGCCGAGTATTCGGGTTGATCTCTCTGCACAGAGCGAGCATGCTGCCGGGCTTGCGACCTGGAAAAAAATACGAATGGATCTCGACGCGTTTGAGGCCGATATTTCCCAGAGACGTGTGCTCAGCCACGAGACCACACATGTGCTCCAGGCGGTCGAATCTGATCGTGCCCTGACGCGTAACTATGCGGCAGTGAAGTTTTTTATCGAAGGTATGGCGCAATATACATCCTTTGAAGTTGTACCGGAAATGGCGCGCCGGGATAGCAACTGGCAGTTGGCAGCTATTTCCTGGAAGCGCCAGAACATCGAGTTTGATGACTTGATCGATGAGGCGGGATTTAGCGAACGATTCGATCCGGAGTTGCATTATAGTCTTGGTGACCTGTGGACACTTGCATTTGTGAGTACTTGTGGGGAGCAAGCGCTGGGTGACTTTCTTCGGGCGGCTGGCCGGCCAGATGCAGTGCGGAATCTCCCTGCTGCCATATTCTGGAGAGACACGGCAAGTCATATTGGCTGCGATCTGGACACTGTCAACGAGCGGTGGCGTCTGCAGATGGAAGAGCTTCATGGATCGGTTGAGCAAGTGCGGTTTCCTGTCTACACCGACGTGGTTTTCAATCGTGATGAGAGGTCAGATCAAATTGTTATCCTGGCAACGCTCGCACCCTACACCGCGTCAGGCACTGCAACAGATGCATTGTCAGATCCACAGGACGAGGAGCAAGACGTTACGAATATCGATTTGCCAGAGCAATACATCATACGTATAGGCGCTGCATCAACGCGATTGGCTGCTGGAGTTGATCCCGTTTTCCGTGGACAGATAGTCGAAGAGCAGGGTGTCATCAAGGTACGATTTTCTATCCCCGCTTCTGCCATTAGTGGTAATCGTTTCCGCTACCAGCCTGGCTTTACGCCTTTTGACGGATCTCGATATTATTATGAGGCGTGGAAACGGGGTAGCGTTTAGTCAAGGCGATTCGTCAAGGGTTCGGTGTAAGAAAATGGCGTTTCATGACGAGCTTGAGCTAACGCGGACCTGACGTTTAACAAGTCGTTAGCTTTAGCCCGCCAATCGCAGTCCCGCTTTTTGTGTCATTGCCTGTCCCAGTCCGGTGAGTCTTGTCTGTCCCCATCGGCTTACGAAATCGACAGCTCGCGCATGCTGCTCGAACAGATTGCCTTGAAACCGCTTCACGCCAAGTGAATGCAACATTGCAAGCTGGTCCTTGTTGTCGACGTAACGTGCCAGTATCTCTGTATTAAGTGTATTGCCGATATCCATGAGGTGCTGAAGAACCACATTGTCGTCCAGACATGACGTGCCGATGATGGCTACTGAAGGACGGGTTGTCGATACATGCTTGATAAGGTTGGGTTCCGTATCAACACCATTGAGGGCCAGAGAAATCCCCAGATCACGCAATTGGGCAATTGTCGTATCGTTCTTCGAGCATGCAGTGGCTGGTATCTCGAGCTGGATTTGCGTTGGTCGTACCTCCAGATTAGTGAGCCTGCTCTCAAGCAGGATGGGAAAAGCCGAATCGCTCAAGGTTTGTTCGGCAAGTTTTATCGAAACCTGAAATTTTTGATCTACTATGCCCGCCATATTCCAACGACGTAGTGCTTGTAGTGACATCTCAACGGCACGGTTGTCCAGTTCACTAATTGTCTCTGTGTCTTTCAGATCCCTTATGAATTCGTCGTATAGCACATAGGCACCCTGACCACTGCGCATACGCATGTTGGTATCCGCGCCCACGAGTGTGTAATTGCCGGGTCTTTCCAGTTGCACAATGGGCTGGAACCACATCTCCATGCGATTCTCTATTACAGCACGCTCAACGGCACGGGTCGCCAATCCGCCTTTGGTACGATGAAATCTCTGGCGTTTCTTTTGTTCGTACATGAGCGCATCAGCTTCTACCAGAGCATCGGCCAATGATACTTCCTTGTTGGATGTGGCAAGCCCGATGCTGCAGCTGATGGAGTGGCGCCCTTCGCGACTGTCTACCGGCTCGTCGAATACGTTATGCAGAGTCAGTGCAAAATCGGTCGCGCTCTGTTCACTGGTACCCGGCAGAATCACGACAAATTCATCGCCACCCCAGCGTGCCAGCGTACTGCCCGGAGGTACCTGTGCAGCCAGTCGCCGGGCAATACACTTGAGTACATCGTCCCCTGCGGCGTGGCCATAAAAGTCATTGACATCCTTGAAACCATTTAGATCAAGAAACATCACGGAGTGCTCCCGTTCATGATCATTGGTCAGTTGGTCAATAACCTTGTTGGCATGTTTCCGGTTCAGCAGGTCGGTCAATTCATCATGCAATGCCTGATGACGCAAGCGAGCTTCAACCTCCTCTCGTTTTTTCTGGTCATCCCCCAGATCGTGTGCCAATAGATTTATGCTGGACGCAATCTCCGTTATTTCGTCGTTGCTGTTATCGATCAGACGGGCGGAGAGATTGCCGTCCATGATCTGTCTGGCGGCCGCTGCGGCTTTGTTCAAACGTCTTGCTACGGGTACAAGGAAAAACAGGTAGATGAGTGCGACAAACCCGATGGAGGCAGCCGTTGCCCAGCCCAGCAGGTTACGCAACTTGACCACCGGCGCGTTTGTTTCGTCAACGTCTACCTTTACGATAAGGCCCCATCCGGTGTCCACGATTGTCTGAAAGGCAAGGTACGATTCCACGCCCCGATAATCCCGCGCCTTGATGATCTGGCTGTCTGGGGATCGCAGTGCCAGATTGACAGCCAGGCCGCGACTGGAGGGTACAATCTTGTTAAACGCTGCCGTACGATCAAAGCGTAAAGGGGTGATGAACTGCGCATTTCCCTCGGGAGTGGGTTGGGCTATATGGGCTTCGATACTTTTCCCCATGTCTTCATGCTTGGAGATCAAGTTGATGATCGGAGCCAGCCTTGTTTCCATGACCAGGGCACCAACCACTTCACCTCTTGGACTTATGACTGGAGAGACCATTCCCAGTCGCTGCTGGTCCTCCAGATTGATGAAGGCATCGCCGAAATGCGTCTTGACGGTGCGCATCGAGCGTTCGATCAGTTTCGTATCTGCCGGGATCCATGTGAATCCCATCGTCTCGCCAAGTGTTGTGCCTGTTCTGTCGACCAATTGCAGTTCGACCACCGATGAGCCAATGCTGCCGGCTTTGCGTTGCAGAGCCAGGGCCAGTTGTTGAAGAGGCCACTGTGTTTCCGGATCAATGATGGCAAATCCGTCCAGGCCGCCAATCACGGCGGGAGGGTTTTGCCCGCCTGCGTTACGGGTATCCTGTGGGTTGTGATGATCGTGTAAATTCGAAAAGAACTCACGAACATGTGGCCCTGCGGCAAGGCTACGGGCATTGTTGGCATAGCCTTCGAGGATTTGCCCGATGCGCGCAGCTTCCAGGCGTTGGGTGTTAGCCAATGCGGCCATTGTCCGTTCGGCCATTTGTTGTTCAAACAAATGGGTCGCAAACAGTGCCACCGCAACTAGAGGAAACAGCACTGCAAGTAAGCAGAGCACAAGCTTGTTTCGAATTCCCATGAAATACTTCCATTTTAATCGGGACAGCACAAGTCGTTGAGTCGACGCGTATTGGCCACAGACGGTGATACATGCTTCGCAGGTATCGTGCCTCAAATGTGAACTAATATGGACTTCGGGAATATTTTTTGCCAGTAAGCGGGTTATCTGGCACAAGAATTCTTATTGACTCTCGCAACGTCAGTTTGCTGGCGTTATTTGACGGTTAATTAGCTTCCGATGAGTTGTTGGTGCACTTAATTGAAGCATCCAACTTACCGTGTCGTGCCACGTAATCTGGTCAGTACCCTGAGAACATCCAGTGTGCCTGTTTATTTGACATAACCGGATGCCAGGCGTCAATTTTATCGCCGCAGCAACCCTGAAGCCTTTGTCAGCAAGCTTTCGTGTCGAGCCAAATATTTGTCTACCCAGACAAACAGACATAGCGTAAAATATGGAATATTCCATGCTTATATAAATATATGTTTATATAAGCACATTGTCTAATTTAGAGTGTCAACGGTATGAGTTTGTCGAAAAACAGTGAAGTTGAGCACCAATTGCGCTCGCTTTTGGCTGAACGGATACTGGTACTGGATGGTGCGATGGGCACAATGATTCAGGGCCATCCTCTGACAGAGTCAGACTTTCGCGGCCAGCGCTTCGAGAACTGGTCGGTTGATTTAAAGGGTAACAACGATCTGCTTTCCCTTACCCGTCCTGAGCTGATTGAGGGTATCCATGAGAGCTTTCTGGCTGCTGGTGCTGACGTCATTGAAACCAATACGTTTAATTCAAACAGCATCTCGATGGCTGATTATGAGATGGAGGAACTGGTTCGAGAGCTTAATGTCAGCAGCGCAAAGCTTGCGCGGCAGGCAGCGGACAAGGCCAGCCTGCAAACACCGGACAAGCCGCGTTTTGTTGCAGGCGTTATTGGTCCGACCAATCGCACGGCTTCCCTGTCTCCGGATGTGGAGGATCCGGGTTTTCGTAACGTAACCTTCAGTGATCTGGACGCCTGCTATTACGAGGCCTGTGACGCGTTGATTGAAGGTGGGGTGGATATCATTTTGATTGAAACCATTTTCGATACACTGAATGCCAAGGCTGCCATCTTTGCGGTGGAGCGTGTGTTTGAGGAGCGTGGAATGCGCTTGCCGATAGCCATTTCAGGAACGATTACCGACGCATCCGGCCGGACGCTGTCGGGCCAGACTCTCGAAGCATTCTGGAATTCTGTGCGACATGCCAAGCCCTTGTTCATAGGGCTTAATTGTGCGCTTGGGCCGGCTCAGCTTCGTGAGCATGTGCAAGAGCTTGCAACCATCGCTGACACCTTTGTCAGCGTACATCCAAATGCGGGCCTGCCCAACGCCTTTGGCGGCTACGATGAAACACCTGACCAGATGGCAGAAGAAATTGCCGACTGGGTTCAGGGTGGTTACATTAATATGATTGGTGGTTGCTGTGGGACCACACCTGAGCATATTGCAGCGTTTGCAGCAATTGTTGAGCAGGCTAGTCCTCGTGGTGTCCCGGAACTTGACGGCGCCTGCCGTTTGTCAGGTCTTGAGCCATTCAATATCAATAAGGATTCACTCTTTGTCAACGTTGGTGAACGAACCAACGTTACGGGTTCTGCAAAATTCCTGCGACTGGTCAAAGAGCAGCAATATGAAGAAGCGCTCGATGTGGCCCGGCAGCAGGTGGACGATGGTGCTCAGGTTATCGATGTCAATATGGATGAGGGTTTGCTGGATTCAGCGGCTGTCATGCAACGTTTTTTACATCTCATCGCATCTGAGCCTGATATCTCCAGAGTCCCGGTGATGATCGATTCATCAAAGTGGTCGGTCATTGAGGCAGGCTTGCATTGTCTGCAAGGCAAGTGCGTTATCAACTCTATCAGTATGAAAGAAGGTGAAGAGGAATTCTTGCGACAGGCAAAGCTTGCACAACGCTATGGTGCTGCGATTGTCGTCATGGCGTTTGATGAAGAAGGGCAGGCAGACACTATTGATAGAAAGGTGTCGATTTGCCAGAGAGCTTATGATCTGCTCCGTAAAGAGTTGGATTTTGATCCTCGCGACATAATCTTCGATCCCAATATCTTTGCTATTGCCACCGGTATTGATGAGCATAACGAGTATGGCATTGCCTTTATAGAAGCCACCCGGCAAATCCACGCCGCGATGCCCGAAGTGCAGATCAGTGGTGGCGTTTCCAACGTCTCGTTCTCTTTCAGAGGTAACAACACTGTGCGTGAGGCGATTCACGCTGTATTTCTCTATCACGCAATTCAGGCAGGCATGACAATGGGTATTGTCAATGCTGGACAGCTTGCTGTTATGGAGGAGTTGCCTGAGGAGCTTCGTGAGGCGGTAACCGACGCTGTATTTGCGCGTACAGATCAGGCAACAGACAACCTTATAGATCTTGCTGAACGCTATCGGGACACACAACAGGTTGCAGAAAAACAGGTTGATCTGTGGCGTGAGCTTCCTGTCTCGCAACGACTCGAGCATGCGCTTGTCAAAGGCATAGATAGTCACATAGAACTGGATGTTGAAGAGGCACGGCTCGCCATGGACAAGCCTTTGGATGTCATCGAAGGTCCTCTAATGGATGGCATGAACCACGTAGGTGATCTCTTTGGTGCTGGCAAGATGTTTCTGCCGCAAGTGGTAAAGTCGGCACGCGTCATGAAGAAGGCAGTAGCTCATCTATTGCCCTATATGGAAAAGGATGCGGATGGATCAAGAAGTGCCGGCAAGGTGCTCATGGCAACGGTCAAGGGCGATGTGCACGACATCGGCAAGAACATCGTTGGCGTGGTTCTTCAGTGCAACGGTTACGAGATTATTGATCTCGGTGTCATGGTGTCTGCCAGCCGGATATTGCAAGAAGCTAAAGATCACAAGGTAGATCTTATCGGTTTGTCGGGTCTGATTACACCGTCTCTGGAGGAGATGGTGCATGTCGCTAAAGAGTTGCAGCGTGAATCATTCGATGTGCCGCTGCTTATCGGAGGTGCGACGACATCGCGTATGCACACAGCAGTGAAAATCAGTGACAGCTATCAGTATCCCGTCGTGCATGTCGTAGACGCTTCTCGCTGTGTGCAGGTTGCAAGCTCTTTGCTCAGTGAAGATCAACGATCACGCTTCGAGGCAGAGCTTGAGGAAGACTACGACCGGTACCGAACACGCTTTGCCAACAAAACCAACGCGCTTGAGCTTATGGATATCGGTAAGGCCCGTGATAACGGTCTTCAGATTGACTGGCAGACATCACCCGTTGTCCGGCCTGCACATATGGGTGTGACGGTAATTGACGATATTCAGCTTGAGACACTGGTGGAATATATTGATTGGACACCATTTTTCCATGCCTGGGAACTGCGCGGCAAGTACCCGCGTATTCTCAAAGACCCAACTGTGGGTGAGGAGGCAAAATCACTATTCCGTGATGCGCAGGATATGCTCAAGCACTTCGTCGATAGTGGGGTTGTGTCGGCGAAAGGGGTTATTGGCCTGTTTGAAGCCAACACTATCAATATTGACGACATTGCGGTGTATGCCAACGAGTCGGACGAAGAGCCTGCCGAGATCATCCACTGTTTGCGTCAGCAGCGTGCGTTCCCGGATGGCAGGCCGAATTTGTGTCTCGCCGACTTCACGGCACCACGAGATCTGGGAGTCAAGGATTATATCGGCATGTTTGCGGTGACAGCTGGTCTGGGTCTGGACCCTATTGTTGAAGAGTTCGATCGCCAGAATGATGTCTACAGCAGCATCATGGCCAAAGCGCTGGCTGATCGTCTGGCTGAAGCCTTTGCCGAGTATCTGCATCTGCAGGTCCGAAAGCACTACTGGGGCTATTCGACGGATGAGTCTCTACAGAACGATGAGCTGATAAAAGAGCGTTATCAGGGAATCCGTCCAGCGCCGGGTTACCCTGCCAACCCTGATCATCGCCAGAAAGAGGTCATCTGGAAGATGCTCGACCCGGTTGCTAACGCTGGAATCGAAGTGACGGAAAGTCTGGCGATGCTGCCAGCCTCGTCGGTCAGTGGATTCTACTTCGCCAACCCGCAGAGTCGCTACTTTGGGCTCGGCAAGCTGACAAGGGATCAGGTAGAAGACTACGTAAGCCGTCGTGATGAGCCGATAGAGGAGTCGGAACGTTGGTTGGCCAGTTCCCTGGCCTATCAGTAGTCAAACGTGTGCAAGGCAGGCTCTGAGAGCCTGATTTCGGTGTGAGGGTAATTTTTGTGCTCCGGTAGTTGGCGTGGTGTGCAAAATTGCGTATCATTGGGAGTTACCCTCCGGCTGAGCGCTCGCGCATCAGCGATGTACAACTTATTTCTGGAATACAAGCCCCATGGTCACAATTCGCCTGTCACGCGGTGGTGCCAAGAAACAACCGTTCTATCACGTTGTTGCAACTGATAGCCGTGCGCGCCGCGATGGTCGCTACATTGAACGTATCGGTTACTACAATCCTGTCGCTCGCGGAGGTTCCACCGAGGTTCAACTGAATCTGGAACGAATCGACTACTGGATCAGTGTTGGTGCTCAAATGAGCGACAGCGTCAAGAAGGTCGTCAAGGATTATCGAAAGTCCTCAGCAGCTGCTGCCTGACTCTATTTATCACTGCTTGACACGACCTCATTCCTGAGCTGGCTCCGTCCAGGCGGGATGATGGCGTTTATTCGGGTTGAGGTACTGTTGCTTTGGAAAAGGCCTGCGAGCGTATCCTGCTTGGACACATCACGGGTGTGTCGGGTCTGAAAGGCTGGATCAAGGTCCACTCAGACACCCATCCCCGGGAAAATATTTTCACCTACGCCAGCTGGTGGTTGAAGCAGGGCGGTAGTTGGAAGCAGGTAAAGGTTGTTGACGGCCGACCGCAAGGCAAGACTATTGTGGTCCAGGTCGAAGGTGTAACCAGTCCTGAGCAAGCGAGTGAACTGGTCGGGGCCAAAATTGCAGTGGACAGGACGTCCATGCCGGAGTTGTCATCCGGAGAGTACTACTGGACTGATCTGACGGGAATGCAGGTTCGCACCAGTGAAGATGTACTTATTGGTCCTGTCAGTCGGTTGTTTGAGACAGGGGCCAACGACGTCATGGTCGTTACGGACGAAAGAGAACAGCCAGAGAGCGACACTGCCGTGCAAACGGCAGACAAGGGACAGAAAGGGAAAACCGTCAGGGAAGTGCTGGTGCCATGGTTGGTGCCAGACGTCATAAAGCAGGTCGATATGGATAATCGAATGATTACAGTAGACTGGGATCCGGATTTTTAGGCGTGCACATCGGTGTTGTCACGTTGTTTCCGCAAATGATCGACGACGCACTGGGTTATGGCGTCATCGGACGGGCGAAGCAAAGTGGCCAGCTAAAATTGCACCTGGAGAATCCGAGAGACTGGACATCGGACAGACACAGAACGGTTGATGACAGGCCCTTCGGGGGTGGCCCCGGAATGGTCATGAAGCCTGCGCCATTGACAAAGGCAATAGGTGCTGCAAAATCAGCGGTCGGCCAAGATTCACAGGTCGTGTACCTATCCCCCCAAGGGCGGGTGTTCGACCAGGCTCTGGCGCGAACATGGCAGCAGAGAGGTTCGCTGGTGCTGGTGTCAGGAAGGTACGAAGGCGTTGATGAGCGTGTTATTCGAAGCGTTGTTGACGTTGAGGTGTCACTGGGAAATTTTGTGCTCAGTGGTGGGGAATTTGCGGCTCTGGCGGTAATTGATGCAATTACCCGACTGGTGCCAGATGTATTAGGTGATCCCTTGTCAGCGGAAGAGGACTCTTTCGGAAACTCGGGATTGCTGGATTGTCCGCATTACACGCGGCCTGAGGATCATGAGGGTCTCAAGGTGCCGCAGGTTTTGTTATCGGGTGATCACAAGGCCATTGCTCGCTGGCGTCGTCATCAAGCTCTGGCAAAGACATGGAAATGCCGTCCTGAGTTGCTTGAAAAAGCTGTTCTGACGGAAGAAGACACTATTTTTTTAACAAGCCTTAAATCTGGAAACACCTTGAAAGGTGTCTGATATGCAGTTTCTGGCGATAGAGAAGAGCAATAACATGAGTAATATCATCGACGAAATCAATGCCGAACAAATGGGCAAAGAGGTGCCTGCGTTCGCCGCCGGTGACACGTTGGTCGTACAGGTTCGCGTTCGGGAAGGTGATCGTGAGCGTTTGCAGGCTTTTGAAGGCGTCTGCATTGCCAAGCGCAACAGAGGGCTTCATTCTGCCTTTACCGTTCGTAAGGTATCGCACGGAGAAGGTGTTGAACGTGTATTTCAAACATACAGCCCATTGGTTGCCGGTATCGAGGTCAAGCGACGCGGCGATGTCCGACGCGCCAAGTTGTACTATCTGCGTGGCCTGACTGGACGTGCAGCGAGAATCAAGGAAAAACTCTAAGTCCCTCTTCTTTGCCGGACAGTTTGTTGTCACTTTTTGTTGGGCAGAATGACTTCGATTCCAAAGCACCAGCTAACACAGCTGGTGCTTTTGTGTGTCTGCATTCGGTAGTCAACTTCCGGGTCCATCGTTAAAACGTAACGTTGCAGGCACATCAGTTTGAGGCTGGACGCTCAGCTGCCCTTGATTTTGCCAAGACCTATCCCGATCTTTCCAACTGCAGCAGACACTGCCCTTGATGGTTCTGAATCTCAGAGCCGGACAATCGCTAACAACCCCAATACTGGCCTGTTAAAGGTCAGGTTGATACGTAGTCGGAGACATTGCGCATGAGCGACACATCCCAGGAACAAGCACCTATCGAAGCCACTGGCGAAAAGATGGTTTTCCAGGCCGAGGTCAATCAGCTGCTTCAGCTGATGATCCACTCCTTGTACAGCAATCAGGAGATATTTCTCCGCGAGCTTATCTCGAACGGATCTGATGCCTGTGACAAGCTTCGGTTTGAATCAATTGCCGACTCAGCATTACTGGAGGAGGATACCGAGCTACGTCTCGTCATCAGCTTCGATGAGGAAGCAAAGACGGTGACCGTCAGCGACAATGGTATCGGCATGAACCGTGATGAGGTCATTGCCAACATCGGAACCATCGCCAAATCGGGCACCAAACAGTTTCTGGAGTCACTGACTGGTGACCAGAAAACCGATGCCAAGCTTATTGGTCAGTTTGGCGTTGGCTTCTACTCGGCATTCGTCGTTGCTGACAAAGTGGTGTTGACCACGCGCAAGGCTGGAGAGCCTGCTTCTGCAGGCATTCGTTGGGAATCCGACGCCAGCGGTGGTTACACGTTATCTGAAATCGAGCAGGCTGAGCGTGGAACCCAGATCACCCTTCATATCAAAGACGAATCCAGTGAATTCCTGAATGCTTACCGCTTGCGTAACGTGATCAAGAAGTATTCGGATCACATTACCTTTCCTATCATGATGCTCGGTGAAGTGCCGCCAGTGCCTGAGCCTGAAGAAGGCGAAGAAGCGGCGATCCCTGAACCCGCCAAACTTGAACAGGTTAACGACGCATCAGCGTTGTGGACTCGCCCTAAATCCGATATTTCCGATGAGGAATACCATAGCTTCTACAAGTCGGTATGTAACGACTTTGAGGACCCCCTACTGTGGGCCCATAACCGGGTGGAAGGCAATCAGGAATACACCTCATTACTGTATATTCCGAAAAAAGCACCGTTTGATCTCTACGATGGTAATCATCAGCGAAACGGTATAAAACTTTTTGTACAGCGTGTTTTCATCATGGATGAGGCTGAAAAGCTCATGCCTCGCTACCTGCGTTTCGTCAGGGGCCTGGTGGACAGCAATGATTTGCCGTTGAATGTCTCGCGTGAAATTCTGCAGAACAACAAGATCATCGAATCCATCCGCAGTGCCTCGGTAAAAAGGGTGCTGAGCATGCTGGAAAAACTGGCCGAGAAAGAGCCTGAGAAATATGAAAGCTTCTGGTCCGAATTCGGAAACTGCCTGAAAGAGGCGCCGGGTGAGGATTTTGGCAATCGCGAACAGGTGGCGAAGCTGTACCGGTTCGACACCACTAATGCCGAGGCAAAAGGTCAGTTAACGGGTCTGGACGATTATCTGGCGCGCATGAAAGTCGGTCAGGATAAGATTTACTACATCACGGCTGACAGTTATGCGGCAGGCAAGAATAGTCCGCATCTTGAGGTTTTCCGCGACAAGGGAATCGAAGTGCTTCTGATGCACGACCGTGTAGATGAATGGATGATGTCCTATCTGTCTGAATACGAAGGCAAGTCGTTCGTCTCTATTGCCAAGGGAGACCTGGATCTGTCTGCCATCGAGGGCGTAGAGCAGGAAACAGAAGAGCAGAAAACCGAAAAAGAGACCAAGGCAGCAGCCGTTGCACCGACGATTGAGCGAATCAAAGAAGTGCTGACTGAAAGCACCAGCGATGTAAAGGTATCCACGCGGTTAACCTCATCACCAGCCTGTGTGGTGATGGGTGAACATGATATGGCACTGCACATGCAGCAATTACTCAAGCAGGCTGGCCATGATCTTCCCAATACCAAACCGGTTCTGGAAGTCAATCCGACGCATCCTATTCTCGATCTGATGGACAAGGAGCAGGACGACGATCGCTTCAAGGACTGGGCCCATCTGCTACTTGATCAGGCCTTGTTGGCTGATGGTGGTCAACTTGAGGACAGTGCAGGCTTCGTCAAACGCATGAACGATATGTTCATTGCGTTGAAAGGATAGGGTGGTTTCATCGATCGCTATCTCACGGCACAGCCTTAAGAAAAGTGAATAAAACCATTCAGCGGTTGGCGCTATCGGTTTCAGCCGCTAGAATTGGAGAATTACGGCTAGTCGATCATGACGATGCCGTCGTCAATAGCGAATTGGTGCAGATTACTCAATGATATCCAGGATTTCGAAGTCAGCCAGCGAATCAGCGGGCACAACCGGCGTATATCGTGTGGTCAGGGTGGGGCTTCTGGCGGCTTCTCTGGCCTTGATGGGCGGTGCGTCAGGGGCTATGGCCGCTGGCGACGCAGCAGCTGGCGGAGGTAAGGCACATACCTGCCTTGGGTGTCACGGCGTTAAGCACTACGTGAATACTTATCCTTCGTATCATGTCCCGCGGATTGCCGGTCAGCATGCCGAGTATCTGGTAGCCGCGTTGCAGGCCTACCGGGCTAAAACCCGCTCTCACCCTACCATGCAGGCCAACGCGGCTCTGTTGAGTGATCAGGATATTGAAGATATTGCAGCCTGGTTTGCAGCGCAAGGTACATCAAACTAATGAAAAACAAGAATATTGCAGCGAGTCTGCTGCTTGCCTGTGTTCTACCGGCCACCAACGTTGTGGCTGGTGATCCCGCCGCTGGTGCAGAAAAAGCGGCTACCTGTTCTGCCTGTCACGGTGAGGATGGCCTGTCGCAGCAAGTGTTGACTTATCCGGTCCTTGCAGGCCAATATGCCAGTTATCTGGAGCACTCCCTTAAAAGTTACCGGGATGGATCACGGCAAAACGCGATCATGGCAGGGTTTGCTTCACAATTATCGGATGAAGACATCGCAGATCTTGCTGCCTGGTTCTCATCATTACCGGGACCTTTACAGACAGCCCCGATTCCTTAAGGGTTTGCCGAGCCCGACTGACACCACGCATCAGTCCGGATCGGCTGGCTTGATCCAGAATCAGGTTTTAGCTTGCACGTTCAAGGTGGCAGAAAGTGCAATGGATTCCAGTTGCTTTTCGATCTCGCGCGGCATTTGGACATGAAAGCCTTGCCTGGTGAGATTTTCCATTACAGTGGTTGCGTCCTCCTGGCCGAGTTTTCTATCAGCGCTCAGCTCAAGGCTCATGGCATACTCCGGTATGCCGAGTTGCTTCATAACCGGAGCGGGCAGTTTTTCCAAACCATCCTCTTCAGCAAGATAGACGTACAGGCCGTCTTTGACGGAACTTCGATAGATGTAGCACTGCATGGTTGATTCCTGCGTTTAATCTGGAATAAGCACGACATAAGCCACACAATGCATGCGCTTGTAGCGGAATTCTATGAATCGAGAACTCATCCAGGTTCATGTAAATGATAGACAAGGTACGTATAGATAAATGGTTATGGGCAGCCCGGTTTTTCAAGACCCGGTCAATGGCCACTGAAGCGATTGCCAAAAATCATGTGCGTATAGGTGGGCAGCGTATCAAGCCATCGCGGCTCGTAGTGGTTGGTGATGAAATTACTATCGAAAAAGTACCTTATGAGTTCCATGTGACGGTATTGGCACTGAATGATCAGCGAAGACCGGCAATTGAGGCGCAGACTCTGTACGAAGAATCAGCTCACAGTGTGCAAGCGCGGCAAGCGTTGCGCGATCGGTTGCGTGGCGATTCAATAGCGCGTGCAGGGTTGGCCGGGGATGGTCGGCCATCCAAGAAACAACGGCGTCAGATTATCCGGTTTCAGAACCAGAATGACGCACCAGAGACTGCATCAGATGATTGATGCACGGAGAACGGATTGCTAAAAAAACTGGGTGGACTCTCACGAACGGCGATGAGCAAGGGGCGTTCGCTACTGGCTGGCAAGCAGTCGGGCGAAGGTGTGCCAGGCCAGAAAGTGCGCAAGTCCAAAAAGCATGACAAACCAGTTATCGTGCCAGCGGGCGAGCATGGTGTTACCCGCAAGGCCATCGGGCGCTCAGCCTTAAAAGTACTGGATAAACTGCATGAGGCAGGACACTCTGCCTATCTGGTGGGAGGTGGTGTCCGCGATGCACTGGTTGGGCTCAAGCCGAAGGATTTTGACGTCGCAACCGACGCCAGTCCAGAGACCATTCGCTCGCTTTTTCGCAACTCACGCATCATCGGTCGTCGGTTCCGCCTTGTGCATGTGGTTTATGGCCGTGAAATTATCGAGGTTGCCACGTTTCGCGCTGCTCACAATACCGGGGAAGGTGGAGAGATAGGTGCCGCGGGACGTATCGTGCGTGACAATGTCTTCGGATCAATAGAAGAGGATGCCTACCGGCGGGACTTTACCGTAAATGCTCTGTACTACAACATTGCCGACGATTCTGTCGTGGACTACGTTGGTGGTCTGGCAGACCTGGACGCGGGTGTTTTTCGCCTTATTGGCGATCCGCTGACGCGTTGCGCAGAGGATCCAGTGCGTGTTCTCAGAGCGGTCAGGCTAGCGGCCAAGCTCGAGTTTGGTATCGATACGCAAACGCTCAATGCCATGGAGGCAATTGCCAAAGAGCTCAAGTCAACACCACCTGCGCGCCTTTTTGAAGAGGTGCTTAAGTTGTTTCAGGGCGGTTACGCATTGCGCAGTTTCCATTCGATACGTGAGCATGATTTGCTGCGCTATCTGTTTCCATTGCTGGACAAACGCCTCAAGGCATCAGCGCCTGCTCTTGAAAGCATGCTGGACGCGGCGCTCATCAATACTGATAAACGTGTAGCGGTGGGCAAGCCCATAACGCCTGCCTACCTGTTGGCGTTCATGCTTTGGCCTGACGTTGAAGAATATGCCTTGCAGGACACCCGCCGAGGCGCACCTGTATCGGATGCCTTGCACGGTGCTGCGGATTCAGTACTCTCCACGCAGCTGCGAATCATCTCGATTCCCAAACGGTTTTCAGGTCCTATGAAAGAGATCTGGCAGATGCAGCCGAGGCTGGAAAGGCTGCGCGGTGGTCGGGCGCTGAAGCTTATGGAGGACAGGCGATTCCGTGCGGCATATGATTTTCTGTGTCTGCGAGCCACGGTGGATGATCGGCTTGAGAGCAGCGCAGCGTGGTGGACGCATGTGCAGACATTGCGGGAAGAGGATCGTGTGGACGAGGCCGCAAACCGGCCGGTCGCAGAGAATATCTGGTCTTCTGCATCAGGCGAGGAACTTGATAGTAACATCGACGATATCGCGCCCAGGGCGGCGGGCCCGGCAGCGTCCAAGAAGAAGCGCCGCAGACGCCGTAGACGCAAGCCCGCTGGTGATAAAGGGACCGCTCCAAAGTCGTCATGAGCAAAGTATTTGTTGCTCTGGGAAGCAATCTGGGTGATCGGGAAGCCCATCTGCTTCAGGGTGTGCAGGATATAGAACAAATCGTCGATTGCTCTGGCACTGTGAGCTCATCAATCTATGAAACAAACCCGATGGGGCCGCAGGATCAGCCTGACTATCTGAACAGTGTATGTTCGTTTCAGTGCGACCTGGAACCCATGAAATTGCTGGCAGAGCTGAAGCAGATTGAGCGGCAACACGGACGGACACAATCTACGCAGAGATGGACGGCCAGACCGCTGGATCTTGACATACTGTTGTTTGGAGACCGGCAAATCGACACGCAGTCCCTGACGATTCCGCACATCGGTATTGCCCAGAGATCATTCGTCCTCTGGCCGCTTGCCGAGCTCGATGAAACGCTGCAGGTACCGGGTCTGGGCTCGGTCAGTGAGCTTATGGAACGTTGTCAGCGTTTTGGTATCAAGTCCTATCGAAGCGTTAGGGATTGAAAGCTGGGCAGGCACCAGCGTTGTCATGACGCAAAGCATCGCCACACCTCATTCCTGCGGATGCAGGAATCCATGTGGGTCGCATCGGGACCTTGCCTGCGTGGAAAAAACTGCACGCTTCATCAAGGGTGCAGGCTCAAGGCAGGCCTTGTTTTTCCCAGTGGATCGACTCTGCAAAGTTGCCAAATTGCAGCTACAATCTACTATATGAAATATCAGTTTATTGCCATCGAAGGCCCTATAGGTGTCGGTAAATCCACGCTCGCCAGACAGCTGGCAACGGCTTTCAAGGCGCACTTTCTCAGCGATACTGAAACCAGCAATCCTTATCTAAAATCCTTCTACAAAGATCCGCGGGCAAGTGCACTGCATACACAATTGCATTTTCTCCTTGCCCGGCTGGACGTTCTGAACAACCCGGCAGTGGTCAAACCTGTTCAGCCAATTGTTGCCGATTTTCTACTGGACAAGGACCGGATATTTGCAGAACTTACGCTTGATCACACCGAGTGGTGGATGTATTCCCGGTTATATGACAAGCAGGTAATGGATGTGCCCCGTCCTGATCTGGTGATCTATCTGCAAGCCCCATTGGAGAGGCTCATTGAGCGTATAGAGCGTCGCGGAGTCACTCATGAGCAGCGAATTGACAGCAACTACCTGCAGCAGCTCAGCTCACTGTACGAACGGTATTTTCATGGGTACAGCGAGACACCTCTGCTGATTATCAACACGACCGACATAAATTTGGCGGACGATGCGTCCGAAGTCGAAAGATTGTGTAAGGTAATCAGGGAGTTGGACGGTGGGCGGCATTATTTCAATCCCATGGTGCCGAGTCTGGAGTAGTTCTTGACTAATGTTGCATGGTTCTTGATGCCCAAAAGCATTTAACCCACACCAGAGTCGTTCTTTTATGGATAAACTGTTTGCCTCCCGCTGAATCCGCTATCATGTTTCACGGCGTCAGCACCGGTAGCCGCGGTCGATACAACATATTGTTATGAAAAGGAATAGTGCTGTATATGAGCGATAAGCAAAACCTGCGTATAGCTTTGCTGGAAGACAACCACGAGCAGGCCGCTAAAGTGAGCAGGTGGATAGAGAGCAGTGGGTATCACTGCGGTGTCTTCCACACAGCCGAAGACTTCCAGAGAGGATTCCGCAAAAACAGTTACGATGTTGTCGTACTCGATTGGATGCTGGAATGTGGTAGTACCGGGCTTGATGTATTGCAATGGATAAGAAAAACGCTCACCAGCGACATCCCCGTGATTTTCGCAACCTCCAGGCAATCAGAAGAAGATATCGTGACCGCGTTGCGAGCGGGTGCGGACGACTATCTGGCAAAACCTGTCAGGCAGCACGAGCTGCTTGCGCGTCTCTATGCACTTGCCCGGCGTGCTCAACCGGAAACAGAGGTTCTGGAGTGTCCGCCATACATCTTTGATACGTCAAACCGGCAGGTTCTTCTGAATGACGAAGTCATCAAGCTCACCGAAAAAGAATACGAGCTTGCCTTGTTCCTGTTCCGTAATCGTGGCCGTGTGCTTTCGCGTCAACATCTTCTGACCACTGTCTGGGGCACATCGGCCGAGCTCAACACGCGCACCGTGGATACGCATGCCAGCAGGCTGCGGAAAAAGCTAAACTTGCTGGCGTCCGAACGTTGGAAGTTGACGTCTATCTATCAGCACGGATATAGACTGGAAGAGCACACCAATAACGGTGCGTGAAATATGCAGTGGCATTAGCTCTTGTGTCGGTCCATGCCATTCTGCCTATGCCTTTTGGCCTATACGAAACTAGGCCATTGACTGATGGTCAAGGCGAGACTTAACAATATCAGACGATCAAGAAGGGTCACCTTGCTCGGTTTGTTCGTCTTTTTTTGTGTGCTGTTATTACTCACCGCAGGTTTGATCTGGAGTGATGCAACACGCAAGGTAGACCTGCTTCTGCATGACAGTTGGGTACGCTATGACCAGAGAGAAGTACCCTCGGATATTGTCATCG
The DNA here is from genome assembly GCA_045106195.1 of Granulosicoccus sp. Classification (GTDB taxonomy): domain Bacteria; phylum Pseudomonadota; class Gammaproteobacteria; order Granulosicoccales; family Granulosicoccaceae; genus Granulosicoccus. The sequence continues at coordinate 68,553 of JBGCEH010000005.1, read as the reverse complement.
CCGCTATCGATTCGGAGAGCCTTAACGAAATTGGTCGCTGGCCATGGCCACGAGACATTCAGGTGCAGTTGTTTGAGAGTCTCGCTGATTATGGGGTCAGAGTTGCGATAATTGATATTCTGTATACCGAAAAATCAGAGAGTCATGCTGATGATGTGCGCCTTGGGCAAGCAATAGGCCGCTTGCCATTGTCTGTGTTGCCGGTGTTGACTGAGCGTGGCAGTGGGCGTATTTCCATAGAATCATTGCCTGTACCTGATATCACACGCAACGTCGACAACCTGGGGCACATCTCTTTGCCTATCGACGAAGACGGGATTGTACGGCGTGTCTATCTCAAGTCGGGCCTTAATCGTGCGCATTGGCCATCGCTTTCCCTTGCTGCACTGGAATTGCTCGGGCACATGCCGGATCCGATACCCGGCACGGTTACCCCGTTCACACAAACACACAACCAGTGGGCGCGTAACAACGAAGTTTTTATTCCGTTTTATGGTGCTGCAGGTGCGTTTTCACGTCTTTCTGCAGCAGATATCATTCGCGGTGATGTGCCGCACGAGTTTCTCAAGGATCGTATTGTATTTGTCGGAATGACGACAACCGGGCTGGGTGACGTCGTGCCTACACCTGTGTCGGCACTGAGTCAACCTGTTGCCGGTGTAGAGATTCATGCCAACATCTTTGCTGCACTACGCGATGAATTGATGGTGACGAAGGCACATCCCTATTTGGCATTGGTGGTCGCTTTTTTCCTGCTCCCCGTCATGTTACTGGTGTATTCCAGAGCGCCACCCGAGTCGGGTTTGATTTGTGCGGCCATTGGTTCTGTCATACCGGTTCTCATCAGTCTACTGTTGTACAAATTCCTGCATTTGTGGTTTGCGCCGTTTGCCGCCAGTGTGCCTGTACTGGTGAGTTATCTTTTCTGGAGCCGTCATCGGCTACAGTATGTCAACGCTTTTCTGGAGCGCGAACAGAAACGTTCATCGAAGCATGTGCCGAAACGCCTGGTCAACGATAATGTTGCCCTCGTAAAATTTTTTACGACTGCATCTCGGCATCTACCTATCGACGGTTGGCGATTCACCATCGGTAAGGAGAGCTTTACTGGTGGCGAACCCTTGCCAGTTATCCTGCCCACCGGAGTAGACGATCGTTGGACCGAGCACGGCAGGGTATACCTACGTCGTTATCCGGCGCCGAAAGGCTTGTTGATCGAAATGCTTATAGCTGATGAATCTATTGGCGGGCAGATTACGGATTACGTTGATTCGCTGGCAAGAGTCCGGGCGAAAGAGCAGACCAACATTCTTGCGGGATCAATTGAACGACTGCAAACGAATGTGCTGACCTTGACTGAGCAACTTGAATGGTTACGGAGTATCAAGGTGTTTTCGGATACTGTGCTGGCGGCTGCACCATCGGGATTTGCGGTATGGAATCCTGCCGGCGAGTGTATTCGAGCCAACAGACTTATTTATCAGTTGGTCTCAGGGTACACACATCGGGGCGATCTTCTGGACTTTGTCATGTGTCTGGGACGTTCTCCACAAGTTGGTGAGGATGCTCGTCATTTTGGTGATTTGACGTTCAATCGAATACCCTGGCAAATATCGGTTCATGAAGAGGATCGCGAGCTGATCGTCAGCTTTCGTGCGGTAGGGGAAGAGCTGTCAGAGCGATTGATTATTGTCAGCGTGGTTGATGTTACCGATATTCGCACAGCTGAAAAAGCGCGCGCCGAAATGGTCGATTACCTGTCGCATGATCTCAGATCTCCATTGATTTCTGCAATGTACTTGCTGGAAACCGATGCTGACCCGAGAATCATGCAGAACATCAACAACAGCCTGTCGATGATGGACGATCTTCTGCATATTGCGCGCGCAGATAGTTTGTCCGAGGCGGTTTTTGAACCGTTGTTGCTGAACGCCGTATTGGACAATACGCTGGATCACCTGTTGCCGCAGGCAAGAGCACAGAATATCCGATTTAACATTGAGACTGCAGACGATGAGCTCTGGGTTGTCGGCGATGCGGCGTCACTGGAACGGGCGTTTACCAATATTGTGGGTAACGCCATAAAGTACTCGCCAGAAGAAACAACGGTTACTGTCACGCTGACCGCCACCCGTGTTAGTGCAACACTGACCGTGGACGATCAGGGCGTTGGCATTGATCCGGGTATGCTTGATCAGCTATTTGCCCGCTTCAAGCGGGATGCGACATCGGCCAGTGATCACAAGGGTATCGGTCTGGGTCTGGCGCTGGTCGCACAAGTCGTTAATTTGCACGGAGGGTTGGTTAAAGCCAGTAATCTTAGTATCGGTACCCGCATAACCCTGGACTTACCGCTTGAGGGCGAAAGCCTGTTCCCGGAACGGCAGATCGCTGTGCTGGATCACACGTTACAGACGTAGCTCAGGCCCGATCAGACTATCCGGTCAGGGCCTGCAAGTTCAGCCATTGGCAGCGGTTCGAGTCTCAACACCTCCATCGTCATGCCCAAGAATCAGTGCATCAGCAGCTCGGCGTGCGAACAACCCATTGGTCACAACACCGGGAATTGCATTGAGTTCGGCCTCCAATGCTGTGGGGTCGGTAATGCTAAAGCCGTAACAGTCCACGATGACGTTGCCGTTGTCGGTAGGCGGACCTTCGCGGTACTCCGGATCAGCCCCCAGTCTGACGATTTCGCGTGAGACGAAGCTGCGAGCCATGGGAATGATTTCAATCGGCAGTGGGAACTGACCGAGCACATCAACCGCTTTACTGCTATCGGCAATGCACACGAACCGGTTGCTGGCGCCGGCAATGATTTTTTCGCGAGTGAGTGCTCCTCCACCGCCTTTGATCAGCTGCAGGGCAGGGTTGGCTTCATCAGCGCCATCAATGTACATCTCGAGCTGGCCTGCCATGTTCAGGTCCATAACCTTGAAGTGGTGCTGTTCCAGCAAATTGGCAGTGGCCACTGAGCTTGCGACACAGCCGGCGATGCGAATGCCGGATTTTGCCAGCACGTCGATAAATACGTTTACGGTTGATCCCGTGCCCACCCCCAATAGAGAGTCATTTTCGACGTACTGGAGTGCTGCCAAAGCTGCCGCGTGTTTTCCCGGGTGCATGAAATTTGAAATTCTCGAATTGAATGAAGGCTATGGCATGAGATGGCTTCAAGCAAAAGCTGGGTAAACGGGGTACATTGAGCGCCTTTGTCACCAACTCAATCTGAAAAACGCTTGATGAGTCCACTGCACGATGAGTATATCAAACGCATCCTTTCGGCCCGCGTCTATGACGTCTCCGTTGAAACTCGCCTGCATGCGGCACCGCAGCTGTCGCAGCGTCTGGGTAACCATATCTGGCTGAAACGAGAAGATGAGCAAAGTATTTTCTCGTTCAAGAGTCGCGGCGCGTTTAATCGGGTCTATAAGCTCGCGCAGGAACAGCCCGTTACAGGCATTGTCGCCGCATCTGCCGGTAACCATGCTCAAGGTGTTGCCCTGGCTGCCAGAACGCTGGGAATCAACGCAATCATTGTCATGCCGCAGACTACCCCTGGAATCAAGGTGGACTCCGTCCGGGGACTGGGCGGCGAGGTCATTCTGCACGGTGATGATTTTGATACCGCGCTGGGGCACGCGCTTGCGTTGAGCGAGGAGAGAGAATATCCGTTCATTCATCCGTTTGACCATCCCGACACCATCGCAGGACAAGGAACAGTGGGGGTAGAATTATGTCGTCAGCACCCGGGAGATCTGGACGTTGTCTTCGTGCCGGTCGGTGGTGGTGGTCTCGCCTCTGGCGTCAGCGCTTACATGAAGTATTTGCGCCCCGAAGTCAAAATCGTCGGTGTTGAGCCTGTTGATGCAGCCTCCATGCACGATGCCTTGAAGGCTAACGAGAGAATTACCCTGCCGGAGGTAGGATTGTTTGCCGACGGTGTTGCTGTCAAGCAGGTGGGTCTGCATTGCTTTGAAGTTTGCAAAGAGTGTCTGGACGAGGTGATCCTTGTCAGTGTTGATGAGATGTCAGCCGCTATCAAGGATATCTTTAACGAAACCCGAACCCTCACAGAGCCTGCCGGTGCCTTGGCCGTCGCTGGCATGAAACGCTATGTGAAGGAGCGTGGTATCAGTGGACAAGCCATGATTGCCATAAACTCCGGCGCTAACATCAACTTTGACAGGCTGCGTCATGTGGCGGAACGTGTGGAAATCGGCGAGAGTCGTGAAGCGTTGCTGGCAGTAACCATACCGGAGGAGCCGGGCAGTTTTCTAAGGTTTTGCAACACGCTGGGCAAGCGCGGGATTACCGAGTTCAACTATCGCTACAGCGATGATACGAATGCACAGGTTTTTGCAGGCGTTGAAGTCAACGGTGGTAAAGGTGAGCGTCAGGAGTTGATCGCGACACTGGAACGCGGCGGTTATCACGTGCTTGATATGTCTCACAATGATACGGCCAAGCTGCATCTACGGCATATGATTGGTGGGCATGCCAACCTGCCGCATGAAAAGCTGTACCGGTTTGCTTTTCCGGAAAGGCCCGGTGCACTGGCAAAATTCCTTGCGGCCATGGGGCGCCGATGGAACATTACCTTGTTCCACTATCGTAATCATGGGGCAGCCTATGGGCGTGTGCTGGTAGGTATGACTCTGCCCGAAGGTGAGGAGCAGCAGATGGAAGACTTCATCAATGAGCTTGGGTACAAGGTTGATGATGAGTCTGGCAACGCTGCGTATTCAATGTTTCTGCGATAAGCTAAAAAGCATAACACGATCCGTCATACTCGCGTAGGCGGGCATCCATCCTGGAATAAGCATGGACTACCGCCTGCGCGGGAATGACGAGAAGTAGTACGTCTATTGACTGGAGCGTTTAAGTACGCGCGATTCAGTAACAACATAATCCAGCGGCACATCCCAGCTTTCGGAATGAACTGTTTCTACACATTGCATTTCATAAGCAACACCAATCAACAAGGGTAGTTGGTCATTGCCAAGCCGGTGCGCAAAACAGCGATCGTAGTAGCCTCCACCCATCCCCATACGGTTACAGCGTTCGTCGAAGCCTACCAATGGCACCAGGACAGCATCGAGTAGACTGGCGCTTGCATAAAGTGTGCTATCAACCTGCGGCTCCTTGATGCCGTAGCGGTTAAGTACAACCGGTGTTTTTTTGTCAACCGGAGCAAACTGCATGAGAAATTCTGGCAACACCACTGGAACGTAGGTTGTCTTGTTTCCTGACTCAAGGGTTGACATCAAGGTGGACAGATCAACCTCGGCACCAAACGCATAGTACCCGGCGATATGTTGGGCATCCGCTAGAAGCGTTGCGGCATTGGCACAGATAGCGCGCGAACATATCGATATATGCAAGGTGCTGAGCGCGTTTCGCGATTGACGTAGTTCTTTTCTCAGCAGGTCTCTGGGTTGCTCACTCATGGCAGTTGGTCTGTGTGCGATGGAGTGAGTGTATCAACCACGGATGCCGTTTCTGGTGTGCTACCTTGAACCAATCGGTTCAGGTGGGGACGGCTGGAACCGTATCAGGCTTTCCGCCGTAACGGACATGCACAACAACAGCGACCAGACCAACCCCGGGGTGAGAAATTAGGCTCAAGGGATATACCCAACCGAATAACAAACACCGCAGAAGATACGGATATCAGATTAGCATGATCATGCAGGTGGACGATAGAGCTGGCGCGTTACGTTCTTGTTGTAAGCGATAACTTGTTGCAAGCAATCAGGCTATTTGTGATCATTATGTGATTAATCAGACTTGTTTTGTGCTTCACTCGATGTATTGCTCAGTATCTGATCCAGTTTGTCATTAATCGCTGTCACCCGATCCAGTACGGTCTCATCAACACTTTCCTGTGAGCGCGATTTGAGCAGTGCGTGGGCAGTATTGATGGCGGTTACAATGGCAATTTTTTCTATACTCGATGTGGTGTTGCGTTTACGTAAGTCACGCATGGACTTGTCAACGTAGGCAGCCGCCTGCATCAGGTCGTCTTCCTCGCCAGGTTTGCAACCTATCTGCACCTCCTTGTCGAGGATACGGAGTCTGGCAGGCCGGCTACTCGCCGGATCGTTGGCATTGCGTCCTGCATTAATCGAGGTTATTCGCTCTCCAGTACCATCATTGCTGCTCATTGGCTGGCCTCCAGAGATTTTAACCGCTGGATCATCTGCTCGACTTTGCTTCTGGCCAGTTCGTTTTTCTCGATGAGACGTGCTCGTTCTTCCACCAGTGTGCCTTGCTGGTTTTTAAGCGACTGGTTTTCCAGATGCAATTTTGAACACAAGCCTATCAGGTCGCTCATACGAGTCTCCAGACGGTTGAATTCGTCGTGTAGCGATGTACTGCTCATGATCAATTTCCTCGATGCCAGCGCAAATGTATCTTTGCCGTGTGCACATACTTTGACGCATTGTATACTTCATGACCAATCTCGGGGAACTCGACTTTTTGAACCACTCCCATCAAAATATTGCCAGCTCGCTGGCCTTGCTCAATGTCCCATTGCCGACCTCAGAAGTGCATGGATTGTGTTGTGGCCTGTTATGCGCTCAACCCAGCAGTGCGGCAAAAACCCGCTGGTTTACCGAAGTGCTTGACTCGGCCTCATTGTCGCCCGCGGAAGTCGCAGGCAATGCAACGCCGTTGAAATTGCTCGATGAGTGGTTCGGACAGACTCTCTCCTCAATGAACGACGCTGATCTGGAATTCACCCCAACCTTGCCGGAAGACGACGTACCTGTGCCTGAACGGCTACGAGCGCTGGGGGATTTCTGCGCAGGGTTCACCTACGGTATCGGATTGACAATGGCGCAACGGGGCAATAGACCTCTGCCAGAAGATACCCGGGAGATAATCGAGGATTTTCAGGCAATCGATGCCGCTGACCCAGCTGATCAGGCCGATGACGATGGTGAAACCCCGAGCATTGATCATCAGGAAGGCATGTACGTGGAACTCCTCGAGTACGTGCGTGTTGGCGTGCTACTGGTGCTCGAGGAGTTACGCCCCATCAGCCCGGCCAGACAGGAAAAGCTTTCGTGAAAAAAGGCAGCAGCAGAACTCAACGATTCTCGAAGACTCAGGCTGCAGAATTCAAGCGCAGGCGCCGGGCCTTGATGCGAATCATGGGCGATAATTCCATCGCGCTTATCCCTGCCTCGCGAGAGTGCACTCGCAGCCGCGACACCGAATATCGTTACCGGGCCGACAACAACCTGCTGTACCTCAGCGGTTTTGATGAGCCGGATGCACTCATGGTGCTGATCCCCAACCGCAAGGCTGGTCAGTACATTATGTTTTGTCGTGAACGCGATGAGCTCAAGGAAACATGGCAAGGGCGGCGGCTGGGCGTTGAAGATGCGCCGCAAGCGCTGGGGGCCGATGATGCCTTTCCCATCGGTGATATCGACGACATTCTGCCGGGCTTGCTTGAAAACAAACAGTCGGTTTATCACACGCTGGGAAAAGATCAGGTGTTCGATGCGCAGTTGCTTGGCTGGTTGAATAAAGCGCGCTCCAGTCGCAGTCGAGATGGTGGTGATCCGGATTCTTTCATTTCACTTGACTATCACTTGCATGAGATGCGTCTGTTCAAGAGCCGCTCTGAAATCCAGCAGATGAAGCAAGCCGCCAAGCTGAGTGCCGCAGCGCATTCGCAGGTCATGAAGGCTGTCAAGCCAGGCATGCTCGAGTACGAGCTTGAGGCAATACTCGTATCACAATACAAATCCCATGGTGCAGAGCATGCATTCCTGCCCATTGTCGGTAGTGGTGCAAACGGATGCATACTGCACTATACCGAGAACAACGACACCATCAATGACAGCGAACTGGTGCTGGTAGATTCGGGTGCAGAGCTTGGTTATTACGCCGGCGACATCACACGAACCTTTCCTGCCAACGGCAGGTTTACCAAAGCACAGAAAACGCTGTACAACATTGTGCTTGAAGCGCAATTGGTGGCTATTGACAAGACACGCCCGGGTAATCACTGGAATGAGCCGCACGAGGCTGCTGTAAAAATACTCACGCGCGGACTGCGCGACATCGGCGTGCTCAAAGGCAAGCTTCCGCAGCTCGTCAAGGATGAGGCCTATAAGCCATATTATATGCACCGCACCGGGCACTGGCTGGGCATGGACGTGCATGATGTGGGTGAGTACCGAATTAATGGAGATTGGCGTGTTCTGGAACCGGGTATGGTCATTACCGTTGAGCCGGGTTTGTATCTGGGTAACTCCAGAAAAATTCCCAAAGAGTTTCGTAACACGGGTATTCGTATAGAAGACGATGTGGTTGTGACCAGGACCGGTTGTGAAATCATCTCTGATGGAGTGCCTAAAACGGTTGACGACATCGAAGCCTGGATGGACCGCTAGCGGGATGAACAACAGTGTCGACATAGCCATTGTAGGTGCAGGGCTTGTGGGTACACCTCTGGCTAACGTGCTTTCCCGGCAGGGCTGGTCTGTTGCGCTGATAGATGCCGCCGGTCCGAGAGAAAAAAACAATACAAGTCCGGATATCCAAGCGTCACGGGCCTTGATGCAGCGATGCACGGCTTTGAGTATGGGGACGCGTCAGTGGTTCGAATCTCAGGAGCTGTGGGCCGAGGTTGCCGACGATGCCTGTCCGATCAAGCAGGTCCATGTATCGCACAAAGGGTATTTTGGTTCAACGCGATTGCAGGCAGATGAATTGAATGTCGATGCTGTGGGCTATGTTGTCAGTAATGAGACATTAAACAGAGTTTTTCTCAAGCAACTCGCTGACAGTTCTGTTCAGCATATGACAGGGGCAAAAGTCAGCGCCGTTGAATACACTGACAACGTGGTGAACATTCAATACGCTGACAATACGCTCAGCGCACGATTGCTGATTGCCGCAGATGGTGTATCGTCAGTGGTGCGTCAATGTGCAGGTATTGATACGCGACAGGTCGACTATGACCAGTGCGCCTTTCTGGGAACTGTTCAACTGCAACACCAGCATGGCAATATTGCCTATGAACGATTCACTGATTGTGGGCCACTGGCATTGTTGCCAAGACCCGGTCCGTACATGAGCTTTGTTGATTGCGTTGATTCTGATGATCGTGAACAGATTGCATCAATGAGCGATATGGACTATCTGAAGCGTCTGCAAACGCGCTTCGGTTATCGCCTGGGTCGGTTCAAAGCGGTCGGGCCTCGTTTTGTCACGCCGCTGGTTCGCATCGAGGCGACCGAGCAAGTTGCCCAGCGCACCGTGTTGCTGGGTAATGCTGCGCGGCTGCTCCATCCTGTGGGTGGTCAGGGGTACAATCTGGCCATGCGTGATGCCGCACATCTGAGTAGAGTTCTGCAGCAGTACTGTGATGCTGACCCAGGTAACGCCGATGTGCTTACACAGTTTGTACATGCACGTCAGGATGATCAAGGTCAGGTAGTGCAGTTTACCGATCTATTGGCCCGCGGTTTTCGCGGCAAGGCCGCGCTGCCTGCTCACGTACGGGCATTAGGCCTTGTTACACTGGACACGTTTACGCCACTAAGGCAACGATTTGCCAGACGAACCATGGGCCTGTCATAGCCGGGACGATTCATGAAACTATTCAATATCACCAGAAGGCACACTGCAGTTTCCATGACGAGCCCGGTTTAGGCCCTGTGGCCCTCGTCCCACCGTCTGCCAGGAATTTTGCTTCTGGAGTAAGTCTGGGTCACCGGTTGATTTTTTTCCTGTTGGCGGCAGTCATTGGTGCTGCGGTGGGGCTGTCGACTCTGTTGCTGATCAAGCTTGTCTTGCTCGTCCAGTGGATAGGGTACGGGGCCGCTTCGGAAATTCGCTACAGCCAGATAATTAGTGCGCGTCCCGACTGGCAGGTTGTGCTGGTGCCTGCTGTTGGTGGCCTGATTATCGGTATCGTCATGCATTTCCTGCCGGGGCGGCGTTATCACGGTATCGCTGATGTCATGGAAGCCTGTGCCATGAACAGTGCGCGCATGCCCGTTCGATCAGGCATTGGTGCAGCACTTGCCGCAAGTGTGTCTCTGGGTGTTGGTGCGCCGCTTGGGCGTGAGGGTCCGGCGGTGCATATAGGCGCATCCATCAGCGCCTTCATTGCTGAACGATTCAACCTCGATCACAAGCAGTCGCTTGCGCTTCTGGGTTGTGGGGCAGCAGCGGCCGTGGCCGTATCATTCAACACTCCGCTCGCCGCCGTCATTTTTGCACTTGAGGTTATCGTCGGTTACTACACCCTGCGGGTGTTCGCACCCATCGTTATTGCAACCATGGCGGCGATGTTGGTGCGTGATTATTTCATGGGTAACCATGCGTTGTTTCCGGTTTTGCCACATGCCATCGAATCCAACTGGGAGTTGTTGCTGTTTGCTGTTCTGGGTGTTCTGGGTGCCTTGTTAGCCAAAAGCCTGTTAGTGCTGACAGGCGGAATCGAGCAGTTGTGGAAAGAGTCGCGCGTGCCTCGATGGATACAGCCTGCATTGGCCGGCATTCTGATGGGATTGGTCGCTACCCAATTACCGCAAGTTCTGGGAATCGGCTTCGAGGGCACCTTGCTTGCGCTACGTGGTGTGTTTGATAGTGACGTGTTGTTCTATCTTCTCGTTGCAAAGCTGGCGGTTGTCTGCCTTGCGCTGAGTAGCGGTTTTGCAGGTGGTGTGTTTGGGCCTGCTATCTTTCTGGGGGCCATGCTCGGAGGGCTTTTTTGGGCGGTGGCATCGATAACTGGCCTGCAACTGAGTGATCAGGGTGTCTATGCAACGATAGGAATGGCGGCAATGGGTTCGGCACTATTGGGCGCACCCATATCAACAATACTCATTGTGTTCGAACTGACACGCGACTACGGCATCACTTTGGGTGTCATGACCGCAGCAGCCTTTGCCAGTACGGTTATGCAGTCTGGCAAACACGGTTCGTTTTTTCGCTGGCAGCTTGCGCGTCGCAATGTCAATCTATCAAGCGGGCGTGATATCAGTTTACTGATGACACATCGTGTGGAAGACCTTGTCACCGATGATTACCTGTTGACGGATGAGTCGATTACGCTGGGTGATTTGAGTTCCAGGATGGGTTCACAACGTCGGCGCGTTGCGGTTTTTGTTGATGAGAATGGCATTTTCAAAGGCAGCGCTTCTCTGTCGATGCTTATAACTCATGCCATTGAACATGGACGGGACAAGCCTGCTATCGATTCAGCGTTGGACGCAGACTATGCCATTGTGTCAATGACGAATATCGTTACCGCCGTACAGACTATGGCTGAGCAGCAGCACGAGTATATTCCGGTTGTTAACCGCTCCGACAAGAAGAGGCCACAGCTTCTGGGTGTTGTGACCAAGAGTGATCTACTCAGTGAGCACTATGATGTGGTAAAACGTGCACGTGAGGACGAGTTCGGTATCACTTGATCTATCGGTGCCGATCATCATTTACCCGCAAGCAGAAAAAGCCACCGTGCATAAGCTGCGCAGGATCTAACTTTCAGGAATTCAATTTATGGCAGGCGCAGGTTTTCTTGGTTTTGACACTCTGGCGCTGCATGCCGGCCAGCAACCCGATAGTGAGACACGTGCCCGTGCAACACCTATCTATCAAACGACATCGTATGTGTTTGATGATAGTGACAAGGCATCGTCTCTGTTCGATACCGCCCGTGCGGGTCATGTCTATTCACGTATTTCCAACCCGACGGTTGCTGTTCTGGAAGAGCGTGTAGCCGCTCTGGAGGGTGGTGTGGGGGCGGTGTGTACGGCCAGCGGTATGGCGGCCATTCATCTTGGTCTGACCACTATTGCCGGTGCTGGCAGTCACATTGTTGCGTCTCGCGCATTGTACGGCGGCACACATAATCTGCTCAGCTATACGTTGCGTCGCTTTGGAATAGAGACCACATTTGTAGACCCTCAGGACCCGGCTGCATTTGCTGCCGCAGTCCGGCCAGAGACAAAACTGATTTTCGCAGAAACGGTGGCTAATCCGCGTTGCGAAGTGCTGGACATTCCCAAGGTGTCCGCAATTGCCCACGATGCAGGCATACCGTTGATGCTTGATGCAACATTGACTACCCCGTATCTTATGCAGGCAAGGGCTCTGGGTGCTGACATCATCATGCACTCTCTGACAAAGTTCATGGGCGGTCACGGTGTTGCGGTGGGTGGTGTGCTGGTGGACTGTGGTCGATTTGACTGGGAGGCCTCTGGTCGTTTTCCGGAACTGTCGGAACCCTATGATGGTTTTCATGGCATGGATTTCGTGGAAGAGTTTGGCCCGGCGGCCTACATCATGCGAGCACGTAAAGAAGGCTTGAGAGATTTTGGCGCGGCTTTGTCACCGGGCAATGCGTTTCATCTCCTGCAGGGTCTTGAAACCTTGCCAATGCGTATGGACAGGCATGTGAGTAACACTCAGGGTATCGTGGATTTTCTGGACAGTCACGATGCCGTGTCTGTCGTGCACCATCCATCGCTCCAGTCGCATTCAGATCATGAGTTGGCCAAACAGCTGTTACCCATGGGGTCGGGTGCCGTATTCAGTTTCGAGCTCGAAGGCGGGCGCAAGGCCGGTAGCAAATTCATCGAAACCCTGCAGCTGTTCTCGCATCTTGCGAATGTTGGAGATGCGAAGTCATTAGTGATTCATCCGGCCAGTACTACGCATTCGCGAATGGATGACGAGGCGCTCGCCAGTGCAGGAATATCGCCGGGTCTGGTTCGCCTGTCAGTTGGCCTAGAGTCCCTGGATGATTTGCTTGCTGATCTGCGACAGGCACTGAAGAGAGCTGCATTATGAATATCTCCGTCGATGGCGTATCGATTTTCGTGGGGCAGGGCGGGATGCCCTGGAAGGCAGATCAGCGTACGCTGGTTCTGCAGCATGGTGCGGGCATGGACCGCACGGTGTGGGTGCTGCTGGCACGTTACTTTGCACGTCATGGATTCAATGTCGTTGCTGCTGACTTGCCGGGGCATGGTGCGTCGAAAGGCGAAGCGCTGGAGTCAATCCAGGCACAGGCAGAGTACCTCTGGCGCTTGCTGGATGTGCTTCAGGCAAGTCATGAACTTCCAGATGCGCAAGTCATACTCGGTGGGCACAGCATGGGCTCCCTGATGGTTCTGGACGCCGCCTCTCAACAAGCTGACCGCGTCGAGCAGCTGATCCTGTTCGGAGCAGGTTATCCTATGCCGGTAGGCGCACCCCTGCTGGATGCGGCGCAAGCAAACAGTCAAACCGCCGTGGACATGATTGCCATCTTTAGCCACAGCTACGGATCGCAGCTTGGACACAATCATATGGCTGGCATCAGTGTGCAGAACATGGCCATGGCGTTGTTGGAGAGAGCCGCTCCCGGGGTGTTGTACACCGATCTCAAAGCCTGTAACGACTACCAGGGTGGCGAGGCGGCCGCACAGGCAGTGAAGGGGAAACCCTGCACACTCATTGTCGGCCGCAACGATCGAATGACACCGGTTAGAGCAGCCGGGAAGCTGGCAGGGATTCTACAGGCGCAATTAACCATGATAGACAAGTGCGGGCACATGATGATGAGTGAGCAGCCTGAAGCCACATTGCAGGCCGCAAGACAATGCTTGTTGCCTGGTAGCGGAAACCTTATGCAGTCGTCGCAGAATCGAGCTGACTGAAAATGGTATCCCGGATACTTTCCACGCTGCCAACGCCATGAATTTTCACGTAGGCAGGTGCATTTGAATCGCCGGTTTCAGCCCATTGGCTGTAGTACGATTTTAGCGGAGCAGTCTGTTCTTCGTAAACGCTGAGGCGATAGCGGACCGTCTCTTCCTTATCGTCTTCGCGTTGGATGAGTGGTTCGCCGGTTTCATCGTCTGTGTCGGCGACCTTGGGCGGATTGTATTGCACATGGTAGCTTCGGCCCGAGGCTTCATGAATGCGTCGACCGCTCATGCGTTTGATGATTTCTTCGTGATCGACATCAATCTCGACGACTGCATCCAGATTGACATCTGCCTCTTTCATAGCATCGGCTTGCGCGATGGTGCGCGGAAAGCCATCAAACAGAAAGCCCTTTGCACAGTCGTCCTGCTTGATGCGTTCCTTGACCAGGCCAATGATGATGTCGTCTGATACCAAGTCGCCAGCGTCCATCACTTTCTTGGCCTCGATACCCAGAGGGGTCTGCGCTTTTACCGCGGCTCTGAGCATGTCACCGGTAGAGATCTGGGGTATGTCATAACGCTGTGTAAGGTAGCCAGCCTGAGTACCTTTGCCGGCGCCAGGCCCGCCCAACAAGATCAACCGCATGAAGAACTCCTTCAACTAGATGGTCAATCTATGACCGGAACGCGTAAGAGTATCGAATTGCGAGCCCTTTTGCACGAATCGACCCGTTTCGATGCCATACTTGCGGCATGTCGCTCGACCACTTGAGAAAAGATCTCGTTATCGATACCTCCCTTGCAGGCCATCCCATGCGTCTGCACAGCACCTGGGGTTTGTTTTCTCCTCGAGCCATCGACGAGGGAAGCCTGTTGCTACTGGATCATCTGGACGTCAGGAAAGACGATGTCGCTCTGGATATGGGCTGTGGTTATGGGCCATTGGGGCTGTCGATAGCGCAAAGAGCACCGCACGGCCAGGTCCATATGGTCGACAAGGACTTTCTGGCCGTGGAATACGCTAATGCCAATGCCGAGCGTAACGCCGTGGGTAATGCCAACGCCTATTTAAGTAACGGTTTCAGCCACGTGGATCCGGCCTTACCGTTATCTCTGGTGGTGTCGAATCTGCCAGCCAAGGTTGGCAATGAGTTTTTCCAGGTAATGTTCGATGATGCTTACCATCGAATGCAGCCAGGTGCGCGCATTGTGGTGGTTACGATTAACGGGCTGCGGGGCTTTATCAAGCGATCCTTCAATGATGTATTCGGCAACTATGACAAGGTGAAGCAGGGAAAGTCTTACACCATATCCATGGCTGTGCGGGAGTCCTGACACGTGCAAATCTGCCCCGGCGCTATGGTTAGCTGGCATTCAGTGCACCAGCTTGCCCCGGTCGGGCTCAGTTGCTTGTCTACCTCCACCCGATCATCGAATACAAAACAGTCACCCTGCCAGTGCTTGCCAGCGGTTTTTTCAAAATAGTTGAGAATGCCGCCTTCTATCTGATAGACCTCCTTGAAGCCTTGTTCCAGCATCCAAGGCGCTGCTTTTTCGCAGCGGATGCCGCCGGTACAGAAAGTCACTGTGGGTTTGTCGAGTTGCAGTCGCCCCTCTTGCAGCGCTTTGCTTACCGCTTCCTGAAAATTGCGAAAGTGGGAAATATCCAGGTGTTCAGCCATTTTGAACGTCCCTGAACCTACTTCGTAGGCATTACGCGTGTCCAGCAGTGTCATGTCCCTTCCCTCATCGAGCCACTTTTCGACAGTCTCGGGTGATATTGACGGTGCCACAGGACGGTAAAGGTGTTTGTCTGATGCGTCTGCGCCATCAAAAACAATGATTTCGTGACGTATACGCACTTTCAGCTTTGAGAACGGTACCTCTGAAGACAAGCTCTCCTTCAACCAGATATCGCGAAACCGATCATCGCTCTGGAAATAGGCGATGGCATCGTCAATCTGGTTTCGATGCCCGGAAAGGGCGATATTAATGCCTTCGTCCGCTAGAAGTATCGTGCCAAGCACGCCGGTTGTGGAAAGAGCGGCATGCATATCTGCCTGTAAAACGGGTAAGAATTCCAGTTTGCCAAACCGGTATCCAGAAATGTTGACGATAGGCGTTGAGGAAGTATTCACAATAGTGGGCAAAGGGTGACACGGCGGCTCGAATTAGTCGCGAATTGTACTAAAGTAATGGCCATAACAAGAATTCTATCCGTCTTTGCTGCGTATCTTGTATACCTGCTGTTACTGGGTGTGAGACATGACCGATTCCGTTCCTTCCGACCGTTCACGGTGGAATGCTCGTGCGCGAAGGCTCTTCCTTCTTGGATGGGCACTGACATCACCTGTTTTGGTCGCTGAGAGTACCGCTAACAGTGCTGGGCAAGCTCTCGACAAGCAGCGCGAGCTGTTCGTGCTGGCGCGCGCGCAGCTGGCTTCTGGCGAGATGACAAGGTTCGAGCAGTCGGTTCAAGAGCTCAGGGACTATCCCTTGCACGACTATCTGTTATTCGAGCAGCTGCGCAAGGCCTGGTCGGATGAAAAACCGACGCGTGCTGCCGTCGGGCAGCTGAATGCTTTCGAGAAACGCACAGGTCATGCATCGATGACCAGAAGGCTAACCCGACACTTGCAGCGACGCCTTGCAGATACAGAGCAGTGGGGGTTGTTTCTCGGGGTAAGCAAGTCCCGTTTGGCAGCCGAGATGCCTTGTACAACCCTGCGCGCCAGATATGAACGTGGCCGCATCAAGGGGTTTGATAACGCTGTGTTGCAATTGTGGGTTAAACCAGAAAAACTTCCGAACTTGTGCGCTGATGTCATTAATCAGGTGGAAGCTGCCCACACCCCGCCTGTGACGTCGATCTGGGAACGAATCTATCAGGCGATGGACGCCAACAAGCCTGAATACGCAACATCAATGCTTACGTATCTGGCGTCGGTCGACAGAAAACGTGTGCAGCGCTGGATTGATGCTGGCGACTCGCCCAGCGCACTCTTGCAGAGCAATGAGCTGGATGCCAACGATGTGCTCAATCGCCGGATTATTGCTGATCTTCTGGTGGATTGGTCGCGCAAGGACACCCTGTCAGCAATTGCACACTGGTTCAAGATTCGTGACAACTACACTTTCTATGAGGATCGATACTACGATATTCATCGGGCGCTTGTCATGCGTGCAGCCTATCGACGCTTGCCGGAAGCTCAGGGCTTTCTTGAAGCAACCAATGGACGCGCTGATGATCTGGAGCTGGCCGAGTGGAGAGTAAGAACCGCATTGCTTGCTGAAGACTGGCCTGCTGTTCTTTCCAATATTGCACGGCTGCCACGCGAGGAACAGGAAGAGGATCATTGGGCTTATTGGGTAGCGCGGGCGAATGAGCAACTGGGGCGGCAGGAACAGGCTGATCAGATTTATGCCGAATTAGCCACGCTGCAGTCCTATCACGGTTTTCTGTCAGCGGACAAACTGGGTAGGGACTACGCGATCTATGACGAGCCTATTGTCCCCGCAGCCAGTCTGATAAGTCGCTTGCGCAATAACCCAGATCTTGTCAGAGCCCGCGAATTCGACAGGGTCGGTATTGATCACGAGAGCCGGCGCGAATGGAACAACTGGCTTGCCGGGCGTGCGCCTGACGAGCTGGCGGTCTCAGCAGTATTAGCCAGTGAATGGGGATTGTACGATCGCGCGATTTATTCTGCCGGCCGTAGTGGTGAGGAAAATCGTCGGGCCATAAAAATACGTTTTCCCATACTCTATCGTTCGGAGGTCGCCAGGTCATCTTCTGAACACGGGATTGAACCGTCATGGATATTCGGTGTCATGCGACGTGAAAGTGCCTACATCGAAGATGTTCAATCAGGCGCAGGGGCTGTCGGACTCATGCAATTGATGCCGCGTACTGCCAGGTATGTGGCTGATTTACAGGGTAAGAAAAACTGGCGTGGCGATCTGACGGATGCCGCAACCAATATCGATTTCGGAACGCATTACCTGCGCTATGTCATGAATCGATTTGATGATCATCAGGTGCTGGCAACCGCAAGTTATAACGCTGGTCCGCATCGTGTGGACCAGTGGCTTTTGGATAAAGAAATCGACGCTGACGTATGGATTGACACGATTGTCTTTACAGAGACTCGTCGCTATGTTCGTGCCGTCATGGCCTACTCTGCAATTTACGAGTACCACCTGACTGGCGAGGCACAGCCACTTTCCCGGAAGCTGACGACAGTGCCTGCAGCACCGAGCGCCTAATATGTCCTAATGCAGTGTTATCCTGTCTGCACTTACCGAACCATTGGATGTCATTGTGACTACTGCTGAACAAATCAACGACCTTGTTGTCGAACAGCTTAAACCGATAAGGCTTGATGTCGTGAACGAAAGTCATATGCACAATGTGCCACCGAATTCCGAAAGCCACTTCAAGTTGGTGATTGTCAGTGATACGTTTGCTGACAAGAATCTGGTCGCCCGTCACCGCACTGTCAACAAGCTTCTGGCTGATCAACTGAAGGGTGGTGTGCATGCGCTGAGCATGCACACGTACACACCGGCAGAGTGGAAAGAGCGGGGTGGTGAAGTGCCGCAATCTCCCCCGTGCATGGGTGGGAAGGCGCGGGAATAGATGTTTTGTTAATCGCATCCCTACCAGTAAGTCGAGTTTTATGGATATTTTCGGGTTTGGGTTTGCGGGAAAAGTACCGACCACGCTAGTGTGTCTGCAATTGTTCCCGGGAGCTGATGTACTATTCAGGGGTCGGAGAAAATTCGCTGTTATGGAGATTAAACATGGTAAGGATGCTCGAACCAGCGCTTGCTGATCAAATACAAACCCAGCGTGCTAAAACACGCTTTTCAATGGCTGCTGCAGGCGTTGTCCTATCGTCTGCGCTTGTTGTTTTTACATCGCTTGGCCAGTCGATGGCAGCTGAAGGCAGTATTTCAATTCTGCCCAGTGGCGTCGTTCCTGCAGACAAACCGGGCGCCCAGGCCCCACAGGCGGCTGAACCGCTAAGAATGCAAATGTCACCCGGATCAACCCCTTCGTCCGTGGTGTTCGAACTCTTCAACGATAGCGACCAGACCATTCAACTGCTGCGTGATGGCACACCGTTTGACGATGTGCCCGCTGGCGATGTCTTGCGTATCATCTCTGCAGACCAACGAGGTATTGATCCACCGCAGGCGCTTTATGTGGGGCCTGTCTATCGACGACTCGCCCCCGATGCAAGCCGTTTCATTGATGTCCCACCTTCGGGCTCAGTGCGCGCTGAAATCGACATTGCCTCCAATTATCAAGTGCCTTCAGAAGGACGGTTCCGAATCATGTACCGGGGAGATATGGTCTATGCCAGAACCGACTCGTTGCAGTCTCGTTCCAGAATGCCGGACAATACGACCTTGTGGTCACCGGAGGTCAACGCCATAGAGCTTGATCTGACAGTGGTGCCATTGCCGTT
Organism: Granulosicoccus sp.; assembly: GCA_045106195.1. Lineage (GTDB taxonomy): Bacteria > Pseudomonadota > Gammaproteobacteria > Granulosicoccales > Granulosicoccaceae > Granulosicoccus. The sequence continues at coordinate 49,406 of JBGCEH010000005.1, read as the reverse complement.
ACTGCCCCGGGCACAACCGCCCCAGTTTGACAACTGCACCGTACAAGAACAGCAAACGATAGTAGCGGCCACACTTCGGGCAGAGACCAGAGCAAATGAATCGGTTCAGGATCTGCAGAACACGCCAGAAGACAGGCGGCCGACATCACCTCGCTATACCACCTGGTTTGGCCTCTATTCGGCAGCCAACTACGATACTGCAACAACGATCATGCAACGAATTTCGTCGGTATTGACCGATGAAGTAATCACTTATCGTTGCAGTCCTGAGCTTTGCTCCAGCAGTTCGACTGTTGCGTACGTACAGCCTTTCTTCCGTGAAGACATTAACCTGTGTCCCTTGTTTTTCGACAGCAGACTGGACGACGATTTCAGGACAGGAACCGTTATTCATGAGCTTTCGCACCTGGTGCGTATTGGAAACACCGATGATCTGGCTTACGGAGCACCTGCTTCTGCAGCGCTGGCGCGGAACTCGGCTGCCGAGGCGTTGACCAATGCAGACAACCACACCTTGTTTGCGATGAACAACCAGCCTCCTTTGCCGATGATCAGCGACGGCACTGAGGTGGCCCCGGTGCCTGAGCCACCCGCTAACGATAGCCCTGCTGCCATTGAATTCACGCCGCTGCAAGGCGGACAGATTGCGCGTAACGAAAACCTGCCCATGGACAGAGTCAATGCTTTTCGCGTGTCCAATGTCGCTGCCCTGGAGCTGACATCGCTCTCTGGTGATGCGGATCTCTACGTGTGGGATTCTGCGAGTCTTTCCGACGAGTCGCTCGTCTGCACATCAACGTTTAACAGTGAAAGTTCAACGCTGGACAGTTGTCAGATTACCAACGACAGTGATCACTTTGTACTTGTATATGGCTTTGTCGAGACAAGCTATGAGTTGAGGGCTATTGTGCGTTCCGAAACAGGCTCAACCATTGCAGAGGGTGCCATTCCTCTCGAAATCGGAGAGCGGGTCACCGGTTCACTGAACCGTCAACAGGCGAGAATCTACACGGCCATAATGCCGGGCCGCGTTGTTCTGACCACGCGATCAGGTGATACTGATCTGTATATATTCCGCAACTCCACCATCTCCGAGGAAAGTGAAGTCTGCCGGTCACGATTGACGACACCGCAGGATTTTTGCGAGCTACCTGGCACGGGTCGTGTTCACATCGTAGCCTACGGTTTTACCGATGGCAGCAGTTATGAGCTTGTGGTTGAATCGTTGGACGCACCTCCGCCTACAACGCCTACAACGCCTACAACGCCGGAGTCGACAGATCCTGAAACGCCACCGAATGAAGGTGGCACTGCAGGCATTCTTACCAGCAATTCGGGTGGCGGCTCTCTGAGTCTTCTGGCGCTGTTGGCCATGACAGGCCTTGTCCTGGTCAGGCGGCCGTACTGGCCGGCAATCACAACGGGTAAAGTCAGGTGAGCAGCCGTGTGAGGGTTGCGCCTCAGAGGCGCTGGATCCGTAATGCTCTAACATCGTTGTTTTTCGTTATATCAATAACCGGATGTGCGATGACAGGTCATACAGGCACTGAGAAAAGTGATCCGGCATTTATAGAGAAAACCTCCTTGCGTGTTAGTTTCGAAACGCCTTCCAGCACAGTGCTACTCGGTGAGGCCGTTCCGGTGAACATGACACTGCATAACAGTGGTGATCAGTCGCGTCCGTTCTTGCCCATCAACACCGCCTTCGAACCGCAGATCCAAGCTGACATTTTTGAAGTCCGATATAACGGCGAGCTGCAACCGTATCTGGGGATTATTGCGAGTCGATTGGCAGTAACCCATGATGATATTCTGATGCTCGATCCTGATGAAAAACTGGAGCAGACAGTCAATATTGCAGAGCTGTACAGGATGGAATCTCCGGGCGACTATGAAATCCGCTACATTCCACGTCAGCTCGTAGTCGGCGAGAATCTTGGCGTGACGCTTGAGAAGGTTGCGGTAGACACCGATAGGCTTGTTGTCACTGTCCAGTAGTAGCCTATCCAGTCGAGGAGGTTGAGGGCTAATGGGTCGTGCGGATGAGCCTGATAATATTCTGCGCTACCAATGAGTGCATTTAAATCGCGCAGAGCGTCTGATACTTCGCTACTCCTCGCTATAACCGGACTGTTCAGCTGTGAAAAAACTACTTGCATCTTGCCTGTTTGCCCTGTTGCTGACGTCATGTAGCACACCACAGCTCGGCCCATGGCATTCCGTCTCGCTCGAATCAGAATTCACAGCCAACAGAGAACAGGATTTTCAATCACTGGATGATTATCTTCGACTCGAAGACGAGTTGTTCGAAGAACTTGCCAGCAAGGTCAATGGCAAGGTAGACACCGGCGGTGAGTTTGGCATGTCCCGATTCAGCGATGGCAGTATGTCTGACCCCCTGAGCCGGCAACCAAACTGGAACCGTACGTTCGAGTTTGAACCTGAATCAGTTCGTGGTGGCGTGCTGATGTTGCACGGCCTGACCGACTCGCCGTATTCGTTCCGCTCTTTGGCCCAGTCGCTGGTAAGTAATGGCTACCACGTTATCGGCTTGCGTTTGCCCGGGCACGGCACTGCGCCTTCTGGACTCAACACATTTCACTGGCAAGACGCTGCAGCAGCAGCCAGACTTGCCTTGCGACATCTGAAAAATACGGTCGGCGAGAAACCCATACATTTATTCGGCTATTCGTTCGGCGCACCACTCGCTGTCAATGCAGCATTGGATGCCATGGAACACGACGACTTGCCTGTGCCTGCCAGCATCGTTTTACTGTCTCCTGCAATCGGTGTTACCGGCGCTGCGAGATTTGCAGGTGTCGTGGATACTGTACTGTCCTTTCCCGGTTTGCGGAGTCGACGCTGGAATCGGGTTATCCCTGAATTCGACCCCTATAAGTACAACTCGTTTACGTTCAATGCAGGTTCGCAGGTTCACAAGCTGACCAGACGCCTGGCTCGACGTATCGAGAAGCGGCGCAAGCTCAATCCTGATAACGTTTTACCGCCGACATTGGTGTTCAGTTCTACCGTTGACGCTACTGTGTCCACTCAATCCTTGATTGATCGATTGTTGTCGATGTTGTCGGCAGGTGAGAACTCTGTGGGCAAACACGAGTTTGTACTTTTTGATATCAATCGTGTGGCCGCTACCTCAGAGTTGCTGGTGTCTAATCCCGGCCCTTTTACAGCACAAACCATGGCGCGAGCAGACCTGCCATTCACGCTATCGCTAGTGACTAATACAACACCAGAGTCGGTAGATGTAGAGGTCCGCCGCAAGTCGCCTAATACCGCAAGCGTTGGAGACATCACACCCTTGAACCTCGCCTGGCCTGACGGCGTATTTTCCCTGTCACATGTCGCATTACCCATTGCCACAGACGATCCACTCTATGGGCAGACAAAGCCTGCCAACAGCACAGACCTGTTTCTGGGTACTTCCGATTTTGTGGGAGAGACCGGCATGCTGGTGTTTCCTGCAAGCTGGCTGATGCGCTTGCGCTACAACCCGTTCTATAGCTATATCGAAGAGCGTGCCCTGAGCTGGGTGACGACCAATGTTCGTTGATCATGTGCGAGATGATGAAACGATCAGGCCTTGCGTCCGGAAAGATCCTGTACTCTTGATGTGAACCTATTGTATGTTCCGCTACACGTGGTTTAATTACCCAAAGCCTGGGCACAGACATCAGACATGGCAGCATGTTTGTTATACAAGCCCTCGGCAATGAGTGTCACTCCACCACTGGCGACGGCCGCCGCTACTGATGCGCCGAACTGCAACAATCCAACCTCGCTCAGAGTCAACGACGGGGATGCCAGTGCGCCATCCAGTTTGACAAGATTGGCGAGTCTGTTCAGGCCTATTCCCAGTCCTGTTTTCGGTTTGGAATTGAACATGATTTCCAGCGTCTCATCGTTGAAGTCAACCTGTCCATCGCCGACGACGGAATAGTCACTGGCCTCCACAGCAAAACCAAAAGGTGTTTGTAGTACCCCGTCGTGTATCTGAAATGTTATTGCTGAGCAAAGCAGCTGCGTTCCCATCATGTCTCTATCGGCAAAGGGATTGAGTGCGTCGGTGAGTTGGTCCAGAAGGTCGGATGAAAACAGGGAGAGTATTTTTTCGTTAAACAACAGATTTTCGATGTAAAACCCCCCTTCCCCCGTTGCGCTGGCCAGAATTTGGGCAATGGAACTACCTTCACCTGTAAAAGCGAGTTCAGCCCACGTACTGCCGGTGCTTTCGATAAGCTCGGTTCCATCGAATACCATGGCACGCGCCAGATCGATTTCGTTCAGTGCCAGATTGATGTTGACCACAGGGAGCGCACTTCTTGTATCGAGAATGGCGGTGAGTTCGACCTTTCCTCCATTCACAGTGCCGGTGAAAGGTTTGATGCTAAAGACCCCATTGCGCGCGGTGACGAGAAAGTTCGTATTTTCAATTTCCAGCAGTTCAGAGCTGAGGCTTTGTATCTGGACATCTATGTCTATGTCGTCGTCACGCATGAAATTGATGGGTAGGCGCTGGGTTGATAACAACCGGTCTTTTCCGGGGGGCTGTGGCGACTGTCCGGTGTGCTCGTCTGGTTCTTTGGTTTTTTCCTGATCTTCCTCGGCTTGTTTGAACAGTGTGCTCGTATCCACGTCCAATAGCGACACGTCGCCTCGGATCATGGTTTTCTGTTGGGCATCAAACACGTTGAGCAATGAAACATTGGCATTGGCACGATTGCTCGCAACGGCAACATCCGTGTTTTCCAATTGCAGGTCTTTTCCATCAATGCGAATCTTGCTGGTGAGTGTGGCCGGTGCACTGATGGAACTGTCGAAGCCGAATTCGGACGCGACCGTGGCGACATTATCAGTCTGAAGGGTGACATCGAACGCCAGCTTGTCGAAGGCCGTCAGGTCATCAAGCTGGCTGGTGAGCGTCCCTGCCAGCTTGCTGTCACTCAGAATGGCGTTGATGTCTTCGAGAACGAAATCCTTGCCGACACCCTTGAGTCGTGCGGTGGCAGTTATTGGTCCCAACCCGGGCAGTTGCTTGCCGGATATTTCATTTAACTGGCTTATTGACTCAATGCTGGATTCCAGATCCAGATCTACACTGATATAAGGTTTTATGAAAGACTCCACAGCACCGTTGGCAACGACGGTGAGGCCATCAATTGTGGTCGTTACGGTAAGCTGTCTGGCTGAAAGATCCAGAGCATTGGCACTGATCAGGTTGGTACTTGCCGTAACACGATCAACGGCTGGTAATTCGAAGCCTGTGAACAGGTCCAGTGCTGCAAAGTCTGGCAAGTCAGCGTCGGCACGCAAGCGAACCCTGTCAAAATGTATCAGGTCACCGATATTTCCGGTAACGACGGCTACGCCGTACTGACTGTCATGCTTTACGTTTGCATTTTGCAAGAATAGTTTCCCCTCTTTCCAGCCAACGATGCCAGTGCCAGTCATCGGGCCTATATCGGGAAGTGGATTGCGAGTGAACGTGGAAACCTCATCAAGTGTCGAGAGGCTTACGTCGACATCCAGATGCATACTGTCAAACGGTATCAGGCTCTTTATCGACCCGGTCACGCTGGCTGTCGAGTTACCGTTTAGCGTGGCATCAATATTATTCAACGCGTAGTTGCCGGTTTCACCCTGAAGTGAAGCCTGTGCGGTAATGGGACCCCATTCAGAGGGCATTTCTGTGCCAAACAATTGCGTTACCAATGACAGGTCGGGTGTATCGAGCTTGAGTGATGCATCCACGCTTGCTGTTCCCAGAATATCGGATACCGTGCCGTTAAGCTCAGCATCGATGTACCTGGATTTGAAATTGACACTTTGCAGTTGTGCGTCAAACTCGCGTTCTGAGCCAGTTAATGATGCTTTGAGGTTCAACGTACCGGGTATTCTTCGACTAACGTTAAGCATGGAAAGGATCTTGTCGGTATCGGGTATTTCCAGTGACAGATTGACTGAGCCGCTGTTCGTAGCAGGCACGTCGGAGAACTGGCCTTGTGCTTGTAGTTGTAACAGTGGGTCGGAAATAGTAAGGCGAAGGTCGGGAATCTGTAATCCTGTCTCGGCAATGGTTTCCGGATTGGCCGAGAGTCTTGCGTTGACGTTCACTGGGCCGATGTCAGGTAACGGTTGATTGATGATGTCCCCCAGGTCGGCGAGAGAGTTGATGTCCATGGACATATCAGTGTCTATGCTTAGTGCTTCTCCAATGTCATTCAATTGTCCATTGGCTGTGATCTGAAGCTCTCCGGCGCTCATGTCTAGACTGTACGGCAAGCGTAGCGCATCAGAGATTGACAGGCTGGCGAACTCGTCGGCTTGCAGAGCCAGCGTAGCGGATACCGGTAGAGCATTGATTTTGCCGTTAAGCTGCACTTGAGCACTGGTGTCGTTGGCGTCGTTGTTCAGTGCCACCTTGTCTATTATCAATAGCTGGTGTCCCGATGTCCGCCGATCGAGAAAAGTGACAAGCGTGTCGTTGGCATCAGCGCTGACGATAGTCAGTCTGGAAAACGGTGGCAGGGTCATGGGTTCGGATGAAAGTTGCCAGTTTTTCTCGCCGGCTTCATCGACTTCCAGATGCACCTTGATTGCCGTGGAAGTGACGTCCTGAATAACCAGTTGGCCTTTAAATAACTCAGGCAGGTTTACCGTAGCACTAATGTTTTCTGCACTGAACAGAGACTCCTCACTTGCCCAGTCTGCGTTACTGAACCTTACTTCAGTGAGTGTCAAGGAAGGGTTGAAACTGCGCTCGAGTTTCAGTGTGCCGATATGCAGTTGGCGATCGGTAAGCAGATGCGTAATGCTGATGGCAAGCGATTTGATCTGCTTGTCTGGCAGGGCAAGTACCAGTACGCAGGCAAGCATAGCTATCGACACGATTCCGATTATGCATGTGCGTAGTATTCTCACTGTTTTCTCAAAGTTTCTACGCAACTGGCTTGCGGATAATGGGTCAATACCGTGTGACGTGTCTTTTTTGACTTCAATGGGAGGACAAAGTTCGTACCTTATCCATCGGATTGCTGTTGATTCTGAATCAGTGTCGTATTGATGTCATACACGAATGTGAGCTGCCCCAGGTTTCTGTGCCTCGATGGGTGTCCTCATTCGCAACAAAAGTATAACGAATCACTGTCGATTGATCCAACGCCTCGTTGGGGTTTCGTGACATGTCAGCGATAGTGTTGAATGTCCCCATTCAACGGCGATTGGATATGCTTAACGCACCAGCCTTGTCAATTTGTCAGTCGTTGCGTCTTCTGTTGCTGTGGTGCACGGGGTACTAGTTGCAAAAGCAGACCTCTGAGGTTTTTCCGGCTTGTCAGTATTGACGCCGAGTACTGCAATCAGAGTACTCGGCGTCAGGTGATAAAAATCGACCTTTGGCCAGATAGGTCATTACTTCAGATACTACGCGCGCATCCTTCATGATAAACGGATGTGCAATGGGAAAAACCAGATGTGCACACATACCATCTACCCGCGTGCTGCTGACAGATACCTTGCCATCATCCGGGTTGGGTAACGACAGGGAAAGTAGTAGATTAATACTTGAAGTGCCAGCGATAACGGCTGTGTCAATAGTGACAGGCCCGAGCTTGCTCGGCACACTGTTTTCATCCGTGCCCAGCTGTGAGCCTGCGGGGCCAAAGATAAATGAAAAACCAGGAACGTCACGGTATGTGTCGGTAACTTCACTGCCTTGATTGGGCGGCGCCAACATGACAACGCGTCCAACGTCCGGTATGTCGTTTGTCTGCAGATAGAAACGGACGAGAATGCCACCCAGCGAATGCGTTACAAAGTGTATGCGTTTTGCACCTTGATTTCTGCATACCTGTACAGCGGCAGGAACAGCTGAACTACTGAGTTTCTGGATAGTCAGATGCCTTGAGGGGTATGTCTCGTTGACAACCAGATACCCTTGTCTTGCCAGCGCAAGCTGCATTGGTTTCATCGACGAGCTGTCTCTGGCCAAACCGTGCAGCAAGATGACACATTGGCCCGGTTCCACGATATTCACAATCTGTTTCTCAGCGTCCAGCGGTATGGCGCATGATCCGGTCGCCAATGCACCAAGAAATATCCAGCACCGATTCATCGGTCGACATCGCCGTAATTCAGGGAAAGGAAATTTCATGATTCCGATGACTAGTACGTGATTGATGGCTCAGGATAGGGCCTGGAGGGCTTGTTTGTTGTCGACTAGAATCGACAACGCTGTGAATTGTGCAGCGAACACTGGCTGTCAACGAGACATAACCGCTCCTAATGTGGTGCACTGTGATACAGGTATACATGAAATCAGGTATTACTGGTTTTGCCGATGTTTGTACAAGGTAGAATCCTCGTCAGGAAACGCTGAATTTTCATCGAATACAGCTACCCTTAGTATCTAGTCAATTCAGAGGAAAAAGTGTTGAAATATTTAATACAGCGGACATCCTTGGTTTTAATGGCGTGCGCCATGACGTTAGTGGTCGGATGTGCTGCCAATGGCCCCACCATTATTACCGATACCGATCATAAAGTTAACGTTCTCACCGCAACTGAGGATTCCAAGTTCTTGTCGGTTCAGGTACGTCAGGCGCTTCGAAACAACGGGCAGACGGCTGTCTCCCGAATCAGGGTGAGTCAGGATAGTGAGGACACCGTGAAACTGACCGGTTACGTCAACGATGATGCGATTAGGCACGAAGCTGAACGGGTGGCTTATCAGGTTGATGGTGTCCGGTTTGTTGTCAACAATTTGTCTATACGAAACTAGGCTGACAAGACACGTTCTCTTGTGGCTGTCGGGTTAGAGCGTTCGATGGCCGTGTTCAACATGCCGAGAAACACGGTAAAAAATGTCTTTGGCGTAGCCTCTTCAGTGAGTGTTAAATTTCCGAAAGATTCAGCAAGGAACTGATAGATCCTGACATTGGCTGGGCTAATGAACGGCCTGGCCAGGCAGCCTGCGTGTCTGAGGCAATACCAGTCTGAGACCAGACGTATCATGGAACATTCCTCAAGCATCCTCACGGATATACCGTACGCAGAGGCCGATATCGCCATCGATGCAGTGAAACTGGAAGAGTCTGCACTTGTCAAATTCGCGCTGGAGTTATCATCAGACGCTTCTGCGTCCGACAGCATGAACATGGCAAGATCCGCAGCCGATGTCCCCATTACTGACAGGGCTATGTCTGTGGGCCACTCTTTGTGCAGATAGTGATGAATCACTCTGGAGTGCATTCTCCTGTAAAGAAACTCTCCGTAATCTGATGCCTCCAACACAGCATTGTCAGTGTCGCAGCCCTTGGCATTTTCTTCCTGATAGTGTGCTATCAGTAAAGGATCAAGTGGCATTGAAGATAACAGAATCGTATCAATGCCATGCTTATCGGTCGCGTTGTGAACAATCTTGTAGCCAGCAGGGAATGCAGCCAGAGAAGGTACAGCGCAGTCTTCTATTGACTGAGAACCCATGGAACGTTGTGACAGTGCACTCACATGTAAATGGCCGCTGAAGTGCAGTTGAATTCCCGCAGCGAGAAGTTTTTCTGATACTGATTCGTCTGGCTTTCGTCTGAGCATTTCGTTATCGCCAAACAGGTGCTGCGCGTTGTTGTTTGTATCGGCAAAGTGATCAATAGTGGGGTAGTGAGAAAAGGCAACCAACCTCTTTCCTTTCTGGTCAGCGCGAGTGCTCACATCGGTAATCCAGTCCAGTAGATGTGGCCGGTTTTTGAGTACGGAGTTCCAGCCTGCGTCCGAACTGTCCAGAAACGCCTTTTTTTGCGATGGTTTTCTCTGCCCGTTACGCGGCTCGAATACATTGGCATCAATCATTAACAGCCAAAGCCCGTCTTCCGGTTCCACAAGATAGGATGCATCAACGAGCTGGTGCGACGATAATTGATCTGCCGAACAGGCATCGTAAAGGCGGGTCTCCAGAGCATCATCCAGGCCGAAGGGTGTTTCCCAGTGCAGATAGTCCGGTTGCTTGAACAACCCGAATTCCGACATCTTCGATATCGCTGAAGGCACCCCTTCGCAGTACATTCTCTGGGTCAGAACCGCCGATTCAGGTTCGGTTGCAGCCACCGTCGGATCACTTGTGACAAGTACGGTGTCTCCGTTACCACTCGCAAATCGTGTTGACTGGTGTTTACCCAGAGGTCCATAAGCATCATGATTCCCGGTGATGGCGAAAAAACGTGTTCCGTAGCGATCCCGGTGCTGATGAAGGAGTTCAATCAGTCTGTCCGTGGCCTCTATTTGCCCATCATCCGAGTAGTCGCCCAGCAGCACAACGTACGTGATACCCCGTTTGCGAATGTCGCGCAATGCCAGTTCCAGCGCAGCCTTGCTTTCGTTGAAGACACGTGAAGATCTGCGTGTATCCTTCCAGCTTCGCAAGCAGACATGACGACCGCCAAGGCTTAGACCATCCCAACCGTAGTCACTGTCCATATCGTGAAAATGTGCGTCGGCAATCACCGCAACCGCCGGCAAGTCTGCTTTATCCATCTAGCACCACCCATTCGTGAAATGCCACCAATGGCGATACCCCAAGGCAACTCGTGTAAGATTATTCAATCGATGTACGCCCAACAAAACGAGAACGGCCAAGTCTACGGTATTCGATATGACTCAGAAAAATATCGCATTCCATTCGCCGTTGAAACCTGTCGGACACCCGACGCCTTCGGGCGACCGGTTAATGGCACGTCTGCTGGTCAGTTGCCTGGAGCGCTCAGGTTTTTATGTCGACATTGCCACGCAGCTGCGTTCGTTCCTGCCAGATCCGGAAAGTCGATCGGACAAGGCGGCCCTGCAGCAGCAAGCCGATCAGGACATCGATCGCCTGACGATAAAATGGACACAATACGGTGCCCCACTGCTGTGGTTCTGTTATCACCCTTACTACAAGGCTCCGGATCTTATCGGGCCGGAGATGTGCAAGCGTTTCGATGTCCCTTATGTGACCGCCGAAGCCAGCTATTCAAAGCGGCGTCGTCAAGGGATTTGGGCATCAACTCAGGATGCTGTGCTGGCCTCTGTCAATGTGGCGGCTGTTAACATCTGTTTCACCGAAAGAGACAGAGCCGGATTGCGCGATGCATCGCCAAGCGCAGCCCTTGCCAGACTAAAGCCGTTTATCGATACCTCGATTTTTCTGCCCGGGAAAGTGACGCGTGACGCCACGCGTCTGGTTACGGTGGCAATGATGCGCCCGGGGGACAAAATGAGCAGCTACACAAGGCTTGCAGATGCGCTTAAGCGGTTGTTGCATCTTCCATGGACATTATCTGTGGTGGGTGAGGGCGTGTTGCTCCCTGAGGTTAAAAACCTGTTCAGTGAGATTCCACCGGAGCGTGTGCAATGGCATGGATTGCTCGGACCACCGGAAATTGCCACGCTGCTGGCCAGGAGCATCTTGTACGTATGGCCCGGATGTGGAGAGGCCTATGGCCTTGCCTATCTGGAAGCGCAAGCAGCCGGTGTTCCTGTTGTAGGCTTCGAGACGGCGGGTGTGCCCGAGGTTGTAGATCATGGCAGTACCGGAATTCTGACGCCCGATGGTAACGTTGAGTCCTATGCTGCTGCAATTGCGTCATTATTAGGCAACCCCGGGAAGCTAAATCAGATGTCAGTCAATGCTGTGTCCCATGTGCAGCGTCATCATTCGCTAGAGCCTGCCAGCATGGCTTTGCAGGATATTTTGCAAAGGCATATTGATTTATGACTGAAAGTTCGCATAGCGCATTTGCCCCATTAGTCACCGCCTTACGTGACAGGGCAATGGCCGGCTGTCCGGTAACTTTCTGGCTACGGGATGATGATGCGGTTGAACCGTGTGATTCTCTAAATCGCTTGCTGGCATTGACTGAGCAGTTTTCGGTGCCGCTGACACTTGCCGTCATTCCCGCTTATACCGGTGAGGCGCTTGCGCGACGGCTGCATGCCTGTGAGCATGTGTCTGTCGCTGTGCATGGCTGGTCGCATACCAATTACGCAGGTGCTGATGAGAAAAAGCAGGAGTTGGGAAATCATCGGCCACAGAGCGATGTACTCACTGAATTGCAACGCGGTTTTACTCGACTGGCAGAACTGCATCCGTCGCAGTTTGTCCCGTTACTGGTGCCTCCCTGGAATCGTATATCTGCTGTTATTGTCGACCATCTCGGTGAGCTTGGTTTTACAGGTTTATCCACGTTTGGTGAGGAGAAGCCAACGGCTGTGATGTCGATCAACACGCAGGTGGATATTATCGACTGGAAGGGCACGCGAGGCGGTCGTTCCCTCGCTGCTCTTATCTCTGAAATTACCGCGTGCGTTCAAACAGGCAGATCGACAATCGGTATACTCACCCATCAACTGGTACATGATGAGCCTGCCTGGTATTTTCTGGAGAAACTGTTTGATGTGATTGCGGAGCATTCAGACGCCCGGTGGTTGTCTGTATCAGAGCTGCTTGAGTGTTAAACAGATCGGCCCCCCTTTAATCACCGTCCGCGCAAGCGTAACCGAGTATAGACATGTTCCCCCGGTGACGTACCCATCCCGTCACGTGTGCTCACTATCGCTCCCACGAGCGCCATGCCAGCAAGATTCCGCTGTCTTGCGAGCGTGTTTGCCGGCACCAGTCTTTCACTTGAGATAAGGGTGTGTCTTGACTTAACTGTCCCGCCACAATATCCGCATCGGCAAGTGTCAAGGAGCCACCGCGAGACATCAACGTAAACAGCAAGGGGCCTGTAGACCACCATGCCGGTGCTTTGGGCAGTTCGGTAGTGACATCGCTCAACGCATTGATGAGACGTGAGAAGACGGGGTGATGCTTCGGAGCGGCAATAAATGAATTAGCTAGCAACATACTCCCTTTGCCGGTCTTTCTTGGCGTGTCTTCTGCCATTGCAATTAACCCGGTCATCGGAAGTACATCATGAAAGCTGATGTCATCACGGACCGGGTACCAGTCACAGTCAAGGTATACCCCGCCGAATTTGTCGAGAATGAAGTAACGGGCGACATCGACAGCCCCTGGCAAGTCCCCTTTTGCAAGCATGGTCACATAAGCGGCATTTTCCGTTACGCCAAGATCGTGCAAATCATCCTCGCGCCACAATTGATACTGATAGCCGTGGCGCATTGCATGGACTTGCCAGGCCTCGGCACTGGCCGGGGCGGGCTTGGGACCGATCCAGATCTGGTGAATCAATTGTGATACGGGATGACGGTTTGCCTCGGTTATGCACTTGCGCTCAGCGATGGAGAACGTTGCATACTTGTTCAAGACGTCTGTTGGCGGGACAAGGTGGTATTGATAGCCAACGCTGCGAAGCGTGTCCTTTTGCGCCTTGGCCAGCTTCAGAAACGCCGAATGTAATTTTCTGGGCAGCCCAATAGATGTCGTATGGCCCAACAGCGCTACATCCGGATCCGAGGCCAGGGCTGTCAGTACTTCATGGGCTTCTGCAAATCGCCCTGATGTGCGCAGCGAAGCGGCGTCGTCGAGGCACTGTTTGAGTCTGATTTTTGATGGCATTGGAATTACGCAGATTTAGCCGGACGATGTTTTCGGGGTCATGTTATCGTGACGATCAGCGGATCCAGTGCTGAGCTTGGAGATGCGCTCCAAGTGCCAGTGAGCGGTGCACGCAGGCTTATGCAGCTTGCGATTCACAGATCTCGGGCATCAATTGCTTTAGATACTGCCTGCTGACAAGATAAAAAGTTAACTGATTATGCCGGATCCGTTGAGTTCAGATACAGCCGATGCAGATCTGCTTCGGATTGAAGACCTACATGTGTCGTTCCCCTTACCGGGCGGTCAGATCAAGGCGGTCAAAGGTGCCAGCCTGCGGGTGCTGCCGGGCAAGGTTACAGCGCTGGTTGGTGAGTCCGGCTCGGGCAAATCTGTAATCAGCCAGGTTGTCATGGGTTTACAGCCCGAAATCGCCACTGTGCAGGGCAAGGTGCTGTTCAATGACCCACTGCAGCCCGGGGTTGAGCACGATATGGTGCAGCTACCCCATGACGGGCGAAAAATCAGATCCATTCGTGGCAGTCGCATAGGCATGATATTTCAAGAACCTATGACCTCGTTTTCACCTTTGCATACAGTCGGTAACCAGATTTCCGAACTGCTGCGCCAGCATTCAGTCCTGTCCCCGAGCGAACAGCGAGAGCGTTGCGAGGAGATGTTGGGACTGGTCGGCTTTGCCAATCCCGGCAAGGTTTTCGATATGTATTCATTCGAATTATCTGGCGGGATGCGTCAACGTGCCATGATTGCCATGGCGCTTGTGTGTGAGCCTGCGTTGTTGATTGCCGATGAGCCGACGACCGCTCTGGATGTCACCATCCAGGCCCAGATTCTGGAGCTGTTGCGAGATCTTCAGTCGCGGCTACAGATGGCGATCCTGTTGATAACACACGATTTGGGCGTCGTTGCGAACATGGCCGATGAGGTATCCGTTATCTATCGCGGGCAAATCATGGAGGCGGGGCCCGTAGATACCATCTTCAGATCCCCGGAGCATCCCTACCTGAAGGGGCTCATGGGGGCGATACCTCACTTTGGTATGGACCGTTCCACACGACTGACACCGCTAAGAGACATCGATACCAACGTCGATCATCTGTTGGAGGAACTGTCAGCTCCAGAAAAGCAAATGGCAAAAGGCCCGGAGATACTGCTTTCAGTTCGTAACGTCAGTAAAACCTTCATTACCCGAAAACAGGACTGGCAGGTGAATGATGGCGATTCCGCGGTGCGAGTTGTCGATGGCGTAAACTTTGACATTCGCCGTGGCGAATGCCTGGGTCTTGTCGGCGAGAGTGGATGTGGCAAAACTACGCTGTCCAAGATACTCATGCATGCTGTGGCACCTGATACCGGCAGTGTCGAATTTAACGATGGGTCAGGTCCTGTCGATGTACTTGCCGCAACCGGACCTGAACTAAAAGAGCTACGAACCAGAATCCAGATGGTTTTTCAGGATCCTATTTCCTCACTGTCGCCCCGTATGACCGTTGGCAATATTCTGCGCGAACCGTTTGATATTCATCAGCGTGGCAGTAAGGAGGAGCGTAACAGAGCAACTGTGGCCTTGCTCAAGGCTGTGGGTCTTGGCAGTAATGCCCTGCAACGCTATCCACACAGTTTCTCCGGTGGGCAACGTCAGCGTATTGGAATCGCACGCTCACTGGCTGTGGCTCCCAGTCTGATCATTTGTGATGAACCGGTTTCCGCACTTGACGTGTCAGTGCAGGCGCAGATCCTCAATCTGCTGAAAGATCTGCAACATGGAATGGGGCTGACCTATCTTTTCGTGTCGCATAACCTGGCTGTCATTGACTACATGGCCGATAGAGTCGCCGTGATGTGGGCTGGCAAGATTGTGGAAATTGCGCCTCGGGAAATCATCATGAACGACCCTGTACATCCTTACACACGATCACTGATGAACGCGGTGCCGTTTCCTGATCTTGATCGACCGCTGGATTTTGCAACCGCTGCCAAGTCCAGTTCTGCCTCATCCCAGTCATGGAACGCAGCCTTTCGTGCGGATAAACCCGGAGAGCTGTCCACCATTGATCTCGGTGAAGATCATTTCGTACTAGCACGCAACGCGGTGGATGTCCGGGAGTTAAGGCAATGATTTCTCGACGTCACTTGCTGGCTATACTCGCCTCCACGGCTATTCCGACCCGGCTGTTAGCCAATTCGGCTGAGTCGCTTGATTCACCTTTTTTTGCCAGACGTCTGGAGTCCGGTGCGTTGCCCGGGCTTGATCAGCGTCTGCCAAAGAATCCTCGTGTCATCAACCTTGCATCAATGGGGCGCGAAGCGGGTCAGCACGGTGGCAGGGTCAGGATGCTGATCGGGCGACAAAAAGATATCCGGTATATACCCATCAATAGCTATTCAAGGCTCATTGGTTATAGTGAAAACCTCGATCTTGTCCCCGATATCCTCGAATCCTACGATATTGATGAAGGTCGCATATTTACCTTTCATCTTCGAGAAGGTCATAAGTGGTCTGATGGAAGTGAGTTGACGGCGGATGATTTTGACTATTACTGGAATGATGTCATTCTTAACCGCGAGATCCTCAGGGGTGGGCCGCCGGCCAGATTGAAGGTCAATGGCACACTGGCGCGTTTTGAAGTACTGGATCGATTTACCGTCCGATATTCCTGGGACTCACCCATGCCTGAATTCCTCAGCATGCTCGCGTCGCCCATCCCGCAGACACTGATGCTTCCGGCGGCTTACATGCGTCAGTTTCATGCCAAATACCAGACTGCGGAGAATCTGGCCGCATCGATAGAGCGCTACCGTGTAGATGATTGGGTGGGATTGCATCGCAAGATGTCAAGGCAAAACAGACCTGAGAATCCTGATTTGCCTACACTGGAGGCGTGGCGAGCAACGACATCGCCGCCATCGGAACAATTCATTTTTGAGCGTAATCCGTATTTTCATCGGGTTGATGAAAATGGCAGACAGTTGCCCTATGTCGACCAGGTGGTGATGAACGTCAGCTCTGCGGAAATCATCGGGGCAAAGGTTGCAACTGGCGAAAGCGACTTGCAGGTAACAGGGATCACGCTTCCCGATTACACATTAATCAAGGAAGCTGAAAACCGGTTTCCGTTGAAGGTATCACTGTGGCGCCGAACCCGTGGTTCAAGTGTGGCGCTGTTCCCCAACCTCAATTGCAAGGACAAGGTGTGGAGAAAACTGTTTCAGGATGTGCGGCTGCGTCGCGCGTTGTCACTCGCCATAAACCGTCGTGAAATCAATCAGGTTATTTATTATGGCCTTGCGCATGAAAGTGCTGACACCATTCTGCCGGAAAGTCCGTTGTTCAAACCCGAATATGCCTCAGCCTGGACAAGCCATGATCCAGCGCAGGCCAACAGCTTGCTCGATGAGCTGGGAATGATCGAGCGGGCCAAAAATGGAACAAGGTTGCTGCCCGATGGACGCCTGGCCAACATCACCGTGGAATCAGCCGGTGAAAGTACGCTTGAAACCGATGTTCTGGAGCTTATCACTGATCACTTTCGGCAAATTGGCATTGCACTTTTCATACGCGCCTCACAACGCGATATCTTTCGCAGTCGTGTAACAGGTGGCGATGTTCTGATGTCAGTCTGGCCGGGCCTTGACAATGCTCTGCCGTCAGCTGAAATGCCACCAACGCAACTCGCCCCGAGCTCTAACGATCAGCTGCATTGGCCCGTATGGGGCTTGCATTATCTGTCTGCAAAGACGCAAGGCCGGCCGCCCGATCTACCCGAAGTACAAATGCTCAGGCAATTGTTGGATGACTGGCTGGTGACAACCACGACAGAGCAACGCGAAGAGATCTGGGGTCGTATGCTCGCGATACACGCCGATCAGGTATTTTCCATCGGTACGGTAAATGGGTCCTTGCAACCAGTGGTCAGATCAGCGCGACTACGCAACGTCCCTGAACGTGCGTTGCTGGGTTTTTCGCCCACCAGTTATCTAGGAGTCTATATGCCTGATACGTTCTGGTACGAGGGAAAGAGATAGCCATGCTGCGTTACATCCTCTGGCGGATCATAACGATGATCCCCACGCTGCTTATTATCTCTGCGCTGGTCTTTACCATCATAGAATTACCACCCGGGGATTACTTCGAAAGTTATGTCGCTGAACTTCGTGCTCAGGGGGAATCGGCAGATCTGGCAGAGATCGAGATTCTTAAAGAGCGCTATGGTTTTGATCAGCCGATGGTGGTGCGTTATTACCATTGGCTAACCGGGATGCTGGTGGGTGACTTTGGTTATTCTTTTGAATACCGGCTCCCTGTTAACGAGGTGGTAGGAGATCGACTGTGGCTGACTATTCTGGTCTCGGTTGTCACTATTGCGTTTACCTGGTTAATTGCCTTTCCCATTGGTATCTATTCGGCAACTCACCAATATAGCTGGGGTGATTATGGGTTGACGTTTGTCGGCATGATCGGCATCGCCGTACCCAATTTCATTCTGGCTCTGGTCATGATGTACTTTGCAAACATCTGGTTTGGTACATCCATCGGACACCTGATGGACCGAGAGTATTTCAATCAACCGATGTCGTGGGATAAATTCAAATCCATATTGGAGCATTTATGGATTCCTGTGCTGATCATCGGTACCGCTGGCACGGCTGCCATGATTCGTCGTTTGCGTGCCAATCTACTGGACGAGCTGCGTAAACAATATGTCATTACCGCGCGTGCCAAGGGTTTGCATCCTCTGAAGGTTCTGGTGAAGTATCCCTTGCGTATGGCCTTGAATTTCTTTATCTCTGATATCGGTTCAATCCTGCCGGCAGTCATATCAGGTGCTGAAGTCACCGCCATCGTGCTCTCGCTGGAAACGACTGGCCCCATGCTCATAAAGGCCCTGCAAAGTCAGGACATGTATTTGGCCGGATCCTTTCTGATGTTTCTGGCTTTTCTGACGGTGGTTGGCGTACTGGTGTCTGATATTGCACTGGCAATACTCGATCCGCGGATTCGCTTTGGCAAGGGGAAGCACCGGTGAAGTCGCCATTACCCAAACCAGGCGCACCTCTTGGGCACTATGTGTCGGATGCTCCTTACGATCCGAATGATGTAGAAAGCGATAACGATCTGGCAGGCCCTACCGCCCATGCCTCACAGATGCGCTTGATGTGGTTGTACTTCCGGCAACACAGGCTTGCGCTGGCGTCAGGGATATTTCTGGTACTGATCTATCTGGCCATTTTAATAGTCGAGTTTCTCGCGCCGTATAATCTACACACAAGGCATACGGAATATATTTACGCCGCGCCTACATCCATTCACATATTTCGTGATGGCGAGTTAGTCCGGCCGTTCGCCTATGGTCAGACCATGACGCTGGATATGAATACCCTGCGGCGAAACTACACCGACGACCTGAACGACATACAGCCGCTGCGGTTTTTCTGCCGAGGGGACTCCTACAAGTTCTGGAATCTGTTCGAGTCCGATGTGCATCTGGTCTGTCCTGCTGAAGGCGGGCAGCTGTTTCTTCTCGGTACTGACAGGCTCGGACGTGATGTTCTCTCCCGCACCATCTACGGTGCAAGAATATCGTTGACCATTGGTATATTAGGCGTGGCAATGAGTTTTATTCTGGGCATTGTCATTGGCGGAATTGCCGGTTATCGCGGTGGTGTGTTCGACATGCTGGTACAACGACTTACCGAAGTACTGCAATCGATTCCCAGTATTCCTTTATGGATGGCGTTGGCGACGATAATTCCCCTGACATGGAGCCCGCTTCTGGTCTATATGGGTATTACTGTCATTTTGGGTCTGCTTGACTGGACCGGACTGGCAAGAGCGGTCAGATCAAAGCTCTTGTCATTGCGTGAGGAAGACTATGTTGTGGCCGCTCAGTTACTGGGCGCAAAGAGCGGCAGAGTCATCCGTCGCCATTTGATTCCAGGATTTATGTCCCACCTGATTGCCAGTGCCACGCTGACGGTACCCAGCATGATTCTGGGTGAGACGGCCTTGAGTTTTCTGGGCATTGGTCTACGGCCGCCGATCACCAGTTGGGGTATTCTCTTAACCGAGGCGCGGAGCATCAACATCATTGCTCTCTACCCTTGGCTGTTGTTCCCGGTTGTTCCTGTTATTCTGGTTATATTGGCATTCAACTTTCTGGGCGATGGTTTACGTGATGCTGCCGACCCTTACAAGTAAACTTGACGACAAGATTGGATTTCTCATAGTTGATCAATCAATTGTGATGAAATCTGCAAATTCAGTATCACTATAGGTCTGGCACGGTGAGTAACTTAAACGGCGCGAGAATACTGATGTACAGCCATGACACATTCGGGCTGGGACATCTACGCCGATGCCGAACCATCGCTCATTCGCTTGTCGAGAATCATAGCGGTCTAAGTATCCTGATCATCTCGGGCTCTGCCATTGCCGGTGCCTTTGATTTTCGTGCGCGTGTCGATTTTGTAAAAATTCCCAGTGTTATCAAACTGCGTAATGGCGAGTACACCTCTCTTGATCAGCACATTGATCTGAGCGACACCGTCAGAATGCGCGAATCGATTATTCGACATACGGCAGAGTCCTTCAAGCCTGATGTATTTATCGTCGACAAAGAACCTATGGGCCTGCAAGGGGAAATAACCGACACGCTGGCCTATCTGAAAACCCAGAAGACAAAGCTCATTCTAGGGCTGCGTGATGTGATGGATGCGCCTCGTCTGCTTAAGGTTGAGTGGAAGCGAAAAGATCTGGTTCGCAAGATTGACGATGCCTATGATCATGTCTGGGTGTATGGCCCGGAAAATTTCTACAATCCACTGGTTGGACTGGATGTACCGCAGAGCATTCTTGACAGAACGACCTTTGTCGGGTTTCTGAAGCGACAGGCATTGCACAAAGAGCTTTCCACCCACAAGCAGAAAGGTGACTACATTCTGGTGACTACGGGTGGGGGGGGAGATGGTGTAGCTCTGATCAGAGCTGTATTGGCAGCCTATGAGCAACATCCAGATCTGGTCCACAAGGCGTTGATTGTGCTTGGACCCTATATGCCCGGTAAGGAGCGCAGCGAGTTCATGCAGCGTGGAGAAATACTGTCTGGTGTTAAGGTCATCGATTTCGACTCACGCATGGAAGAGCTCATCTCCAGTGCCAAGGCGGTGGTATCCATGGGTGGCTACAATACGTTCTGTGAAATTCTGTCGTTTGATAAACCCGCTCTTATTGTTCCTCGCACCGTCCCTCGTGAAGAACAACTGATCAGAACAACGCGAGCTGCAGAGCTTGGTATGGTGGATATGATTTTACCCATGGACGCTGACGAGCCTGAAAAAATGGCCATGGCTTTAAAGTTGTTGCCTGATCGTCCGAAGCCTTCGGAACGTGATTCAGATTTCGAACTGGATGGACTCACCAACGTGTCCCGCTTCATTGGCGATATCCTTCGCGCACGGTGTGCGAACGAGGAACGCACTCTTGCCAAGGTATGAAGCCCTTTGCAGCGTAAACTAGTAGTCGTTCTAAAGGGTTATCCGAGGCTCTCGGAAACCTTTATTGCACAGGAGCTGCTTGGTCTGGAGAAGGTTGGTATCGAGCTTGTCATCGTGTCGCTTCGGCATCCCACAGACACCAGCCGTCACGCCGTGCACGATGAAATAAAAGCACCTGTGTTGTATTTGCCGGAGTACCTGCACCATGAGCCTGTGCGGGTTATTCGATCGTTGTTTGCTTGCGTGAAAATTTCGGGTTTCTATGGCGCGTTCAAAGCCTTCTTCCCGGACCTTCGACGTGACTTGACACGGAACCGAATTCGACGGTTCGGACAGGCCGTGGTACTGGCATCCGAGTGGCCGGAAGGGGGTATGTGGTTGCATGCGCATTTCATTCATACCCCAGCCTCTGTTGCTAACTATGCCAGTCGCATTATCAGTATTCCGTGGACGGTATCAGCACATGCCAAGGATATCTGGACATCGCCGGACTGGGAGCTGGCAGGCAAGCTGTCCAGTGCCAGATGGGCCGTGACCTGTACAGGCTTTGGTCATAAACATCTGCAATCTCTGGCTGCTGATGCGTCCCGTGTTCATCTCAGTTACCACGGCTTGGATCTCGAGCGCTTTCCGCATTTTGAGCGTGAACTTTCCGCGCTTGATGGTCAGCAGCAAAAAACGCCTGTGACCATAGTAAGTGTGGGGCGAGCTGTTAAGAAGAAAGGGTACGATGTTTTGCTCAAGGCGCTCGCTGAATTGCCCGAAGAGCTTAACTGGCGATTTGTACACATTGGCGGCGGTACCGAACTGACTATGCTTACCGAACTGGGCAGGACACTGAACATTGATCACAAAACAAGCTGGCTAGGTGCTATCAATCAAAGTGCGGTCCTTGAGCAATATCGCAAAGCGGATATATTTGCGCTTGCCTGCAGAATTACGGCTGATGGTGATCGCGATGGTTTGCCTAACGTTCTCGTGGAGGCTGCAAGTCAGGGTCTGACCTGTATTTCAACTACAATTTCCGGAATTCCGGAGTTGTTTGTCGATAATCACAACGGACTATTGGTGGAACCTGAAAACCCACAGGCAATGGCAGAAGCACTGCGGCAAGCTATCTGTATTCCAGAGCTACGGCTGAGACTGGGCAGGGCGGCACAGAGTCAAGTGAGAAGCACATTTGACTATAATACAAGCGTAAAGCAGCTGGTCAGTCTGTTTGAAGATCAATGGAATCAGGAAAGCTGATGGCTTCACGCCCACCTTTGCGTGTACTGTTCTATGTCCAGCACCTGCTTGGAATCGGACATCTCATGCGAGCACGACGCATTGTGCTGGCGCTTCGGGACGATGACTTTGAAGTCACTTTAGTGACGGGAGGCAGGTCCTTGCCGGGTTTTGAAGTGTCTGGTGTAGAACACATTAACCTGCCTTCAATGGCTGTTTCGAGTGAAGATTTCAACACTCTGGTCGATGCGCAAGGGGACCCGATAGACGATGCCTTCAAGCGCAAACGCTGCGCCTTGTTGCTTGAAACCTATCAGAAGATTCAACCCGACATTGTTATCCTTGAGGCTTTTCCCTTTGGGCGACGACAGGTTCGATTCGAGCTTCTACCGTTGATAGAGGCGATTGAATATTCTTCGTCAAAACCGCTTCTGCTGGCCTCAATACGCGACATTCTGCAAAAGCGTGTGAAACCCGGCCGCGATGCTGAGACGGTTAACCTGATACTCAAGCATTTTGATAACGTGCTGGTACACGGTGATCCTGAATTTGCGGAGCTGGCATCAAGCTTCTCCCTTAGCGCGGATATCGCTGAGCAAATACTGTACACCGGTCTGGTTTGCGGACCACAGCCTGTCATCGGCTCTCGTCAATTCACGGTTGTTGTATCGGCTGGCGGCGGAGCCGTGGGAGCAGAGCTGGTGCGTGCCTCAGTTGAGGCGTCTCGCCAATTGCCGGATGTTGATTCCTGGTGCGTGATTACCGGCCCCAATTTTCCGGAGGAGGATTTTCTGCAAATCGTTGACAACGTACCGTCGAACGTTACCGTGGAGAGGTTTTGCGAGGACTTCACCAGTGTACTGGCAGGTGCACAACTCTCTGTTTCGCAAGCTGGATACAATACCGTTAGCGACATTCTGCAAGCGAGGTGCCGCTGTGTGCTGGTGCCCTTTAGCTCGGGTACCGAGACTGAACAAAGTGCCAGAGCACAACGATTGGAAGAACTGGGATTGGCTGCCGTTGTACCAGAAGAGCAATTGTCGGCCCCGAACCTTGCTTTAGCGATTACCCGTGCAATGCGGCAAACGCCATCTGCCCAACCGATTGCAATCAACGCTGATGGTGCCGCCAACACGGCAAGGCTGCTGAGAGAGCTTGCCAGTGAAAGGTGCTAGGTGCTTCAAATCCCGCCGTAAGCCATCCCCTTGTGGCCGCTTTTTTTCGTTCATTCTCGTCATCAAGCCGACTAGACTCCCCAGATGAACGAAAAAAACGGCTCAAAATGGAACGGCTCCTACCCGGGATTGTCTACCGCGCAAGCTTCCGGTGGCCTGAAAGTACGTCTCCATGACCGATTCTGATTTGAACAGCAATGATCCCTGGTCGCAACTTCATGCAGAGCTTGAGGCATGGGTGGAGGCCGGGCAAGTCGCCACTGTATGGTGGCGTGACGACGATGCCGTGTTACCGGGGCCGAAGCTTGCGCAGCTTGTCGAGCTGACCCGGGTTGCCGGGTTGCTGCTGGCTGTCATACCGGCAAGGGCTGCAACAAGTCTTGCATCCTTGCTGAATCATTCGCCCCATGTGCACGTTGCCCAGCACGGCTACGCGCACATTAATCATGCGCCCAGAGGGCAAGGGCTGGGCGCCTGGGAGTTGGGTTTGCATCGTGGGATGGCTGCGGTTCTGAAAGATCTGGAGGAGGGCCGTCATCGACTTGAAGCGCTTTTTGGATCATGCTTTCTTCCGGTTGTTGTTCCACCATGGAATCGGATTGCGCCGGAGTTGTTAACACCTGTTGCGGCGCAGGGCTATCTCGGGGTGTCAGCGTTTGGTCCCCGTGAGCCACACAATGAACCTGCAGGCCTGGTTGTCGCCAATGCACATTGCGATCCGATTCGCTGGAAGTCCGGTGCGGTATTTGCGGGAGAGAGCAAAACACTGTTGCAGCTTGTCGCACATCTTGATGCGCGTCGTACGGGGCAGGTTCCTGTCTCAGAGCACACCGGTTTCCTGACTCACCATATTGACCTTGATGATGCAGGTTGGGCGTTTTGCGCCCGGCTGGCAGCTGTTATCGATTCCCACCCGGGTGGGCAATGGATCTCTCCTGCTACTGTCTTTGGAAAGCCATCATGAGCACACGGATTCGTCCAGCGCTACTCAGTGATACAGAATCAATCTGTAGCTTGCTGCACGAGAAAATGAACAGCAGAATTCCGGTCAGTCGTTGGCGCCAGCTGATGAGCTATACATGGCTTGAAGACAAACCGGACTTCGGGCGTGTGGTCGAGTCCGATGGCAAGGTTCTGGGCTTCTGTGGCATGGTGTATGCCGACCGTGTCATCGGCGACACAGCGCAGGGTCTGCGAACTGAACGCATCGTGAGTATGAGCTCCTGGTATCTGGATAAATCCCTGCGCGGTCAGGGCCTCGGACGAGACATGCTTTTATCAGCTATAGAAGATCGTTCACTGACCTACGCAACACTGACCAACTCACGAAAACCCTTGGGTATCGTGGAAGCACTCGGATTTCGAGCATTGGAAGATCATCGCTACGTCTGGCGCAAGGCAGGCGCTGCAGATTCTGCTGTGTCGATTACTGACGATCCGCTTGTCATACGTTCAGGCGTAGAGTCTCATCAGGTTCAAATGCTGGATGATATGCGCAATTTGCCGCTTGTGCCGATGCTCCTGCAATACCGTGAGAAGCAGGCTCTACTGTTTTTCTCAATAAAATCCAAAGGTGCTGATGTCACCTGGTTCGACTTGATGCACGCCAGTGACCAGGATCTGTTTGTGGAGTGTGCCCAGGCTCTGGCCAACGCATTGTTGCCTGACACGCCAGCCGTGCTCGCCTCTGATGGTCGCTTTGTTCGACATCCACCCGCCGGCACGGTTGTCGAGCCCTTGCCGGTAGCGCGGTATTTCATCAGCGAAAGTGTTGCACCCCATGAGCTTGATAATCTGTATAGCGAGTTGCAGCTGCTGGACCTGAAACTCGACTGATTGACAACAAGACACGTGGCTCACAATTTTTTCAAGGACATTCCTGAAGTCACCCGGTTCATGGGGGTGGTTGACGATAGTAATTTTTATCCGGTACCGGATAACTGGATCATCGTGGTTGCCGATATCACGAGCTCTACGGCCGCAGTCGCTGCGGGAAAATACAAGGATGTGAACATGATCGGTGGTGCCGTCATTTGTGCCGTTCAGAATGCAACGGGTACGCGTGACTGGCCGTTTGTATTCGGCGGTGATGGTGCCACCGTGCTCATTCCCCCAACTGTGTTGCCCGCAGTAGAAGCTGCGCTTGTGCGAACACGCTCGCTTGCCAGAGACGACTTCGACCTTGAACTCAGGATAGGGTTTGTACCGGTAAGCGTTGTACGTGGAGCAGGCGTTGATATTTTGGTTGCACGTCATGAGGTTGCGCCGGGAAACAATATCGCCATGTTCGGGGGTGGTGGTGTGGAGTTGGCCGATGAGCTGGTCAAGTCGCCTGCCACCGCCGCAGAGTTCTGTGTATCCGACTATTCACTTCCCGGCTTGCCTGACCTGACGGGATTATCCTGTCGCTGGGAGCCGCTGTCGAGTCAGAAAGGCACGATACTGTGCCTTCTTGTAAAACCTCAGGCCAAGGATTTTCATCTCCGGCAAGGAGTCTTGTCCGAATTTCTATCAAAGCTTGCCATCATCATTGGCGAAGAGTTCAATCAGGCAAGTCCGGTAAGCTCTGAGTCGATGCGATTGAGCTGGCCTCCATCCGGGCTGGTAGCAGAAGCGAAAGCAACCCGCGCGGACGCCAGCTTTATTGCTCGTCTGGCAAAAATCACCTTTGAAAGCCTGTTTCAATGGGTACTTGAACGATTTGATCTCAGTGGCGGTGGTTATGATGCCAAAGCCTATCGTGCCGAGCTGCGCAGTAATACCGACTTTTGCAGATTCGACGACGTTCTTAGAATGGTTCTTGATTGCTCATCTGCACAAGTTGAGCAGATTCGAGTAATCCTGAACGAGATGCATGAACAGGGTAGTATTGATTTTGGAATTTTTGAAACCCGACAAGCCTTGATGACCTGTCTTTTGTTCGATCTTGATTCCAGTGAGCATCTACATTTTATCGATGGCGATGATGGTGGCTTCTGGTCAGCATCCAGAGGATTGAAATCACATCTGACGTCCCGGAATCAGCCGCTTTGAGCGTGTGCATATTGCGCCGCTGAACATTGGAATAGTCATCGTGAGGTATTGACCATGGAGGATATCAACGACTCTGTCACCTATCGAATTGGCACTCACCGAATCAGGACCCCTGAGGAGACACTCGCTCTTGTGACACCTCATATGGCTGCAATGGGCATCACACGTATTGCAGACGTCACGGGCCTTGATACCGTCGGTATCCCGGTGGTGATGGTATGCCGACCCAATGCGCGTTCGGTATCAGTATCTCAAGGCAAGGGGTATACAGTCGCTGCCGCCAAAGTGTCAGGGTTAATGGAAAGCGTTGAGGGTTTTCATGCCGAGCACATGACTCGGCCGCTGCACATAGCGTCCCGACATGACATGCAGAAATTTACTCACATTATCGAACCCGAGCAGCTGCCTGCTATCAAGGATTCCCTGTTTCATGATGATTACCCTATTAGCTGGATCGAGGCTGATGATCTTGCAAGTGGGTGTTCTGCATGGCTGCCCTATGAGATGGTACATACCAACTATACCTACCCCCGGCCGTCAGGTAGTGGCTGTTTTCCGGCCAGTAGCAATGGACTTGCTTCTGGAAATACACTGGGTGAGGCAACCGTCCACGGTATCTGTGAGGTTATTGAACGCGATGCCATCTCTCTGTGGCACCAGTTGGGTAAATCCGCTGTTGATCGTACATCCATTAACCCGGATACCATAGAAAATACGCGGGTTCTTGAAACCTTGAGCAAACTGAAGCGTGCGGGTCAGACGACTTACATCTGGGATATTACGTCTGATTCCCTTATCCCGACCTATTTCAGTGTGATCATTGATCAGACGTCGCATGCACAACACATAGGGGTCGGGTCGGGTACTCATCTGTCAAAGGAAGTTGCGCTGTTACGTGCCTTGCACGAAGCGGTTCAGGTAAGAACCACCTATATCGTCGGTGCCAGGGATGACATACGGCCAGATGAATACACCGTTGAGGGTATCTATGCAAAAAGATCCTTTTTTGAAGATATCGTTCATCGCTGTACGTTTTCCTCTGATTATTCACAAACGGCAGATCTGGACTCAAACAGCGTTGATAGTGATTGTGAGACGCTATTAGCGCGTTTGCAGGGTATCGGAATTACCAGCGTGCTAAGCGTTGACTTAAGCAAACCGGAATTCAACATTCCTGTGGTAAGAATCGTGATACCCGGTCTTGAGACACCTCATGATGAGGACAATTACCTGCCAGGTCCGAGGGCTCTAAGGATACGTCAGGGTATTCGTTAATGAATATCATCTTCGCAGGCCCAACCCTAAGTCACGCAGATGTCAGACAGTATCTGAATTGTGTGTGCTTGCCACCGGTCGCTCATGGTGACATCCTGAATGTGCTTCGCCAGTCTCCCCAAGCCATCGGTATCATTGATGGCTACTTCGAAGGTGCCCCATCGGTATGGCATAAGGAAATTCTCTACGCGATGGATCAGGGTGTCAGCGTCTATGGTAGCGCAAGCATGGGTGCACTCCGTGCCGCTGAGTTGTGTGCATTTGGAATGATCGGCGTCGGTAAGGTGTTCGAAGGGTACCGGGATTTGCAATGGGAGGACGACGATGAGGTTGCCGTACTGCATGGGCCGGAAGAGGCCGGGTATATAGTGGCTTCAGTGCCCATGGTGAATATTCGCGCAACGCTCGATGTGGCACATAAACAAGATGTTATCAGCAGATCCCAGAAAGAGGCACTGCAGGAACACGGCAAAAACACGTTCTACAAAAAGCGAAGCTGGAACAGCTTGCTGGATGCCTGCAGCGAGTTGTTTCCAGAGGCGTCTTTACGTGACAGACTGGATGTCTGGCTTTCTGATAACAAGGTGGATCAAAAGCGAGACGATGCCATACAGATGTTGCAATTGATGAATGAAGAACCGGCACGTGTATCTGCTGAATCTGAAAAGATGTTTTATTTCCAATGGACAAGCGTATGGGATACAGCGTATCGAGAGCATCAGCATTCACAGTTTGATAATCGTTTACCGGACGACAACGACCAGAAGGTGCTTGCTCAATTGCGTCTGGATCCTGATGTGTATATACGTTATCGCGAGAGGGCATTACTTAGCCGTGTTTGCAAGTACCCGATGGATCAGCACGTTGACGAGCAGACGTTGAAACTGTCACTGAAAACGCTAAGAGCAAACAACAAACTTGACTCACGATCTCAACTTATGGAATACATGAGCAAGGCTGATCTGAATGAGTCAACGTTGAGCGCACTGCTTACCGACGCATCAAGAGTTGACCTTGTGCGACAGGCTGTAGGCGATTTGCAGTCAGGCATCATTGATCAGCTCAAGGTTGACGGTGCGTATGTCGGGCTTCTGGAGGTCGCCAGCTGCAAGGAGAGGGCACTGGATGTTGCTGTCGACGCTTGTACTGATGACAGGGCTTGGTTTTCGCAGGTGATTTCCTGGTATTTTCAGCAGCGGCAGGGTGTGGATATTCCGGTAGATCTCCACACTTATCTCAGTAGGATAGATATTGCCGATTCTGAAGACTTCTATCGATTAATTACCCAAGAGTATTTATACTGGCTGCAATCGGAATAGACACATTGTTGTCTGTTTGGTCTCGAATTCTCGGGATGCTCAGGGAGATATCGACATCGTGGGAACTCTGTTCAGACTATTTCCTCAAGTACCCACCGGCGATGACAGTATGCCTGCGGAAATCGTGGAAGTATCATCGCCACAAGGTAGTGTCGGTCCCGGTCCAAGCGATGATCGTATGTCGGTGATTTTCCCTGTATACAAGGCCATGGAATATGGCATGCATGAAGACGATAATGGTGATGCCTACGTCTACTTGCCCCCTTGGGATGGCCCGGTCTACCCACTGGCTACACCTGATGCCGACGGTAATTTTCTTCAATACGATGATACGGAAGATCCCCGTTTTCACACAGCGCATACTTACGGATCCATTCGTTTTACGCTGGATGTCTGGGAAAGATACTACGGACGTGAGATACCCTGGTACTTCCGAGCATATGCTGAAACAGCCGAAGTCGTCATCATTCCCGAATTTGAAAATGCCCAGATTGGTCGAGGGTTTATCGAAATTGGATCCAACGTTAACAAGAAAGACGGGTCAGTTTCTCCGTTCTCATTGAATTTTGACGTTATAGCTCATGAAATCGGGCACGGCATTCTCTTCTCCGAAGTTGGTGAGCCTGATATGGACAAGGAGACCGGAGAGTATCTGGGTTTTCAGGAATCCAGTGCTGATATTGTGTCGATGATTGCTATTCTGCATTTTGACTCGGTGATTGACGAGGTGCTTGATTCCACCTCTGGAAACTTGTATCTGGCAAATCACTTGAACCGCTTTGCCGAGCTATCACCGGTTGAACAGATAAGAATGGCCTGCAATTCATCCAAACTGTCAGACTTCAGCGCTGGCTGGAAGAGCTCACATCGTCTGGGACAACCATTAACAGGTGCGGTATTTGATATTTTCGTTGATATCTTCCATGAGGAACTTGTGCGCCTTGGTGCTATCTCCATCGGTCTGGAGGAGGTGTCCGACAGGCTGGAAGGAACATCAGAATATGAGGCCGAGTTGCAGGATGACTTTGAACGTGCCTATGCTTTCGCACCAGAATTATTCCGTGAAGCTCTGGTATTCTCTCGTGACACATTGGCAGCGTTCATGATCGAAACGTGGGCGCGACTGACCCCGAATTATTTTCATTACACGGACGTCTATGAGGCAATGTTGCAGACCGACAGAGTGCTTTTCAACGGGCGCTATCGAAAGATAGTCGATGTGAACTTTCAGTGGCGCGACATTGGTAAAGCGACAGTGGGACCTCAACTGCCCAAAGACAAGGATGATGAGCCCAGCCACGTAGGGCACAAGGACAAAAAACATAAGCTTAATGGACTGAATGAGACACTTACCTGTCCACTGGACGAGGAAGGTTTTCACGATCATGCCTGTTCTCATCGCAGGGGACGAGTTAAAGTGCCCTACGCCAGGCGCTATCGAAATGCCAGAGCCGAGATCAATAAGCGGCTATTATCGCAAGAGTAAACCGTATTTAAAACATCAAAAATCAGAGGCTGTAAGACCATGGTTGAAACATTGTTGAGTATTTCAGAGGTCCTGTTGTATGGGGAGAAAGTCAGCGATATGACGTACAAGCCCCCCACGGGCGCTCCCGCACGAAATCTTGTTCGCATCTACGGCTTCGGTTTCGAGGGCGGCTATTATGTTCTCGATGCACCGGTGCTCATGCTGCTGGAAGGCACCGGTTCCGAAACCGGTGATTCCACACCGCAGGATTTCAGAGACTCCCTGTCAGGTGACGTCAAGCAGTGGACGATTGACAAGTCAGACCGTACCGTTCGCCTGGACGAATTAACTGGCACCGTAGAAGACATTCTGCTGGAAGTAGAGCTCGGTGGTGGTGACATGGGTGGTCGTGTCAGTGGCGGGCGTGTGAGCGGTGGGCGCGTCAGTGGTGGACGTGTCAGTGGCGGTCGAGTGAGTGGCGGTCGAGTGAGTGGTGGCAGGGTGAGTGGTGGCAGGGTGAGTGGCGCGAAAAGTGACTGATGGAGCGAGATGTGCCTGAGTCGTGTACGGGTGGTCTTTTGCTGGTGTCTAGTCGGCCACTCATGTTACCTAACCGTTTGAGTGTTTGACGTACCCTATGGCAGCAGCTATACCACTGCAGACAGGGAAAACTTCTCTAACCGGGACAACGGGACTTGTTTGAATCATCACGACTAACACTGCGTCGCTATCTCAGATCATCGAGAATCTGGATGTCCAGCGCAAAGGAGCAGGCCTTACTGCCCGAAAAAATCCGTGATGCGATCAGCGATCAGCAGGATAGCAGTGAGCGCTTGATCGGATGGATACAGATCACCATCCTACTGGTGTTTTCGCTACTGTACTTTGCAGCACCAAAGACCTCACCCATCAGTGCTCAGTTTGAGCCCGTACCCTTTTTTCTGGGGGTCTATTTCCTGTTTACTTGCGCACGTCTGTACCTGGCCTACAAAACCCGACTGGGTTTCTGGATGCCTGTATTGTCGGTATTCGTCGATATGGCGCTGTTGATCGGTCTGATATGGTCGTTTCACATTCAGTACATGCAGCCGCCAGCGTTTTATCTTAAATCTCCCACGTTGCTGTACATCTTCATCTTCATTTCGTTGCGGGCGTTGCGTTTTGAGCCGGGCTTTGTGCTTTTTTCCGGGTTGGTGGGAGCAGCAGGCTGGTTGTTCCTTGTCTGGTTTGCCATTGCAGCCGAGGCTGATACGTCTGTTATTACACGCGATTATGTGCTGTACCTGACATCGAACAAGGTCCTTGTGGGGGCGGAAGTCGACAAGATTATTTCGATTGTTCTGGTTGCGGTCATTCTGACTCTGGCCATTGCCAGAGGCAGGCGTCTACTCATAAGATCAATAGTGGAGGGCACAACGGCCGAAAATCTTTCTCACTTTGTTCCTGAAAGTGTCGCGGCCCAGATCGCCCATGCTGATGGCCCGCTCATTGATACCCAGACAGAGACCCGAGAAGCCAGTATTCTCTTTGTTGACCTGACCTCGTTCACAACTTTGGCTGAACGGCTTACACCGGAGAAGCTGATTATTACTCTCAATGAGTATTTCAGTGTGATATCAGAACCGATTGAACGACATCACGGAGTGATCAATCAGTTTCAGGGTGATGCCATTCTTGCCAGTTTCAATCTGCCAACAAGAGATGCAGATCACGCCAGTAGTGCAGTGGCAGCGGCCCTTGAAATTCAGGAAATACTTCGCACCCACAAGTTCAATGATGGTGTTCTCTTGTCAACGCGTGCCGGTGTCAATACCGGCAAAGTGGTAGGAGGCTTTGTCGGCACACCCAATCGCCTGAGCTATACCGTCTATGGTGATGATGTGAACATTGCAGCGCGACTTCAGGAGTTGAGCAAACAAAGGGCTGCGTCAAACCTGATATCGTCAAGAACCCGGGAGCTTTGCGACAAAAGCAGATTCACTTTCACGGATAAAGGCAGTGAAGTTCTACGCGGTCGGCGTACGTCCATCGATGTGTTTGAAGCAAGCTTCAAGTCGGCATAGCAGGCGGGGTACCGTTTGAACCGCCATCCCCACGCATAAACTGCCATCCCCGTGCCTGATTCGTCATCCTCGTGCAGGCGGGGATACATACCGGCCGATCACGCAAGTCGCACCAAGATCCCCGCTTTCGCGGCAATGATGCCAGATAGCACATTCGTCCTGAAATCTACTTCAAACCTGCCAGCCTCAATCCATGCACAAAGTGCTGCGTATCGTCCGGATTGACATCGGGTTGCACGTTTTCCCAATGAGTCAGATTGAAATTCGGGTAGGCCTCCATGACCTTTGCCGCTTGAAGCTTAGCCTCGCGCAGTTCGCCAATGTACGCATAAGAGGCCGCCAGCAATCGTCGGCCCTCGGTGGGGCTGTTCATTCGCTTGAGTGTTTTAATGGCTTTGTCATATTGCTTGAGGTTGAAGTATGCGCCACCCAGATACCACAAGTATTGATCCGGGTAAAACGGGTTAAGCAGCAGTGCCCTATTCAACAGGACGATTGCTTCTTCTGATCTACCGCAATGGGCCAGTGCATCCCCCATATTAGACATTATGTCGGTGTCGTTCGGGTTAAGCCGTAACGCTGTCTCAAAGGCTGACAAGCTTCCGTCGTGGTCCTTGCGGTAAAGATTGACAAAGCCAAGCTCACCGTAACCTCGAGCATCAGCGGGATCGACCAGCACGGACTCCTGTGCAAGTTCAAACGCCTTTTCCAATGCATACTCAGGTTTGTCGGTCCATGAATATCGCCAATCCAGATTGTGCGTACGTGACAGAGCTGCCATAGCTCGGCTGTAATCAGACTGGTTATCCAGTGCTGACTCATACAATTGTCGGGCCTGCAGGTTTTGCTCACGATCGTATTTGAATATCTTTTGCTGTCCTTTCAGAACTAGCGAGTACGTCTCTATAAGTGCTGGTACCTGAATATGTGTAACCGACTTGTCAGCAGATTGGGTCTTGACAGCGACTGCTGAGGAAATGAGATCGGTAATTTCATCCTGAAGATCGAATATGTCATCTACCTCTCTCTGGTATCGCTCACGCCAGAGAGGGATACCGGTATTACAATTGAAAAGCTCTACAGTGAGTCTCAAGTGTCTAGACGATTTCCTTATCGATCCAGTGACAACGTATTGAACACCCAGCTCTTCACCTACTTGCTTTAACGGCACATCACGCTTCTTGTAAACGAACGTGGAACTGCGGGAGATGACTGCCAGGGCATGAAAACGTGAAAGATTAGTGATCAGGTCTTCGGTAATGCCGTCTGCAAAAAAATCATCCTGATCGCTGCGATCAAGATTGGCGAAGGGTAGAACGGCAACGGTCGGTTTGTTAGCGAAACTGGTATCGTTAGCAGCTCTGATCGGCGCACTGTCTTTTGGCCGCGGACTGGCTGACATCATGGCCACTTGGGTATTGTGTGAGATTCGATAGATGTCTACGGGGTCTGGAATGTTTTTCAGATCGACACGACCGACATACTCAAAACCCAGATTAAGCTTGTGTTTTACCTGTTCGTAAACCGATGCGGAAATGCACACGCTTCCAACCGGGGCTATGGTCTCTATTCTGGCAGCAACGTTAACGCTGTCCCCGACGTATTGATCGGTGACCTGCATGACATCACCCATGTGCACACCGACACGCAACATGATTTTCTGTTGCTCTGGTAGCGGCTTGTTTAGCTCGTCTGCAGCCTTCTGCACCTTGTTGGCGAGTCGGACAGCATCTATTACACTGTCGAATAGGAAGTACAGTCCATCGCCCCTTGTCTGAACCAGTTTTCCGTTGTGATTAATTGCCAGCTCTTCGCACTTTTTGATAAGAACGGCAACACGTCCTGACGTGCGATCCTCGTCGACTGCCATCATGCGCGAATACCCCACCACATCGGCAAACAGAATTGCGCGAAGTCGGCGTGGATGTTCCATGAGCTCGTCAGATAGCTCTGTCATGATCGTGACATCCGCGTTGCCACAACATATGGCTGGCTAGAAGTACTGTTGAAAAGAAAGTTATACATAAAGCGTATCAGTTGCGTTCAGGCCAGCACCAATCGGTGGAAGGGCGGGGGCCCAATTCGACGATGATGTCAGTGCTAAGCTCGGCAAGCAGTTTGACCCTGATCTGATTCCATTCATCAACAAGTATGGAGACGTTCATTAAATCGAAGTAGCGTCCGTGGCTGAACCAGCATTGTCTGGAGATGCCCTCCTTCTTGAATCCAAGGCGGTCGAGAAGCACCTCGGATGCGGTGTTATCAGAGCGATGGATGGTGGCAACCCGATTCAGCCGTAGTTGTCTGAATGCCAGATCGATCATCATGCAGGCCATCCGAATTCCAACACCAGTCCGTCGCCATGGTTCTGCAATGAAAACCGGCAAAATGGCATGGCCGTGCAGCATGTTTATATTCTCGAGCCCAGCCATACCGACGGCATCGCCCTGTGCATTTTCAGTGATAAACCAACGACATTTGTCTTTCTTCTGGTCGTTGACCAGCGATGTGATCAGTGTCAGGACCTCAGCCGGATTGATGGGTAATGGAATCTGCCGGTCGAATATGGAGACGTCATCAAGTTGCTGATACCAGGCGGCCACCACATCGGCGTCCGATACTTCAATAGGCCGCATTCTGTAACTACTGCCTTGAATTTTCAAGGTTGAGTGTTCGTCTCTTGTCGACTGATTGAGTGTCATACCCCGAACCTCAGTATTTATGCTCAAGTAGTCTGGTACTGACTCAAGCCAGAAAACATGCAAAATATGTCGCTCCCGCACGGGCGGCAACTTACGTGTCTTGCACCTTGGATGCGCCGAGGACAATTGGACCTGACCTGCCCGTATGGCGCTCAGCCGGTGATATCATGCCACTACTGCAAGATTTACAACCGACATAATCGCATACCTCTCACCGATCAACGAGGGTTGCGCGCTATTTTTTTTTCACGGTGGTTGACAGGCCGTCGTGATGAATTCACACGGGTACCTCGATTGCCCGTGTCTGGCGGTTTGCTCCCGTGTAACTCGGCACTCAAGTGTAACTCGGCACTCAAGAGTGGTGCGCCTACCGCTTGTCAGGGTCGGTTACAAGCTCGGGTATTTTGTCTATCACCTCGGCCGCAGCTCCCGCAATAGTGTAATCCTGTGTAACGGTGTCCCGTTCCACTATTCACACATTGAACTGGCCATTCGAGAATTTTGCCAGTTGCTTGTTCTGGTTTAAAAGCCGCTCGGATAAAAGCTGCATCATCTTCAAGGCTGTGGGCGGATCATTGGTCACGGTCTTGATAAACAAATCCTTTTCAAAGCCTATGACTTCACAGACCGTGTTCGCCCGAATGGATGCACTGCGCGGTTCTCCGGAAATCACGGCCATCTCTCCCACAAGGTCGCCCGGGCCCTGCTGGGCTACCACCATCTCGCCATTGGCTGATTCCAGCAATACAGAAAATTCTCCAGCGACAATGCCAAAAACATTGCCCATAGGATCACCTTGTTTAAACAGGTATTCTTGTGGTTGCAACTGATAACGCTGACTGACAAAGATCAGGCGTTTCAAATGAACGGGATCAAGATACTCAAACAACTCAAGCCGACTGAGAAGTTTATATTCATCGTCAATAGACATAGGTACTTTCCATATAGTGTAGTTTCACGGCTGTCGATGAAGCCCGATGGACATCATTTTCTCCTTACTAAGCCACTGGTGAAAGCAATGTGGGCGTTCCGGGATAATTGGATGAACTCATGCATAGTCCACAGTTCAGGATTCAACACGTTCATCAATGGGCTCTTCACTCTTGTTGCTATTGTTGTTGTTAGTATCCACAAAACGATTGATGACGACTTGCAAAATCTGGTATCCAACCTCGCCATTAGTTCTGACCATATCAATGAACACTTCTCTGTTCAATCGCAATACCGCAAGATCGGTTACGGCTTCAACAGAGGCCGATCGTGGATTGTTTGACAAAAGGGCCAGTTCACCAATCACCTCATTAACGCCATATTCACGTACTTTCTCTTCAACACCCTCATCAGATACAAATATGCCAGCTCTTCCATCGACCACGATGTACAGTGCATCTCCGGCATCACCCTGGCTGAACAGTCGTTCACCTTGAGAGTAATTGATCGGGTTGCAGCTGCTGGCCAGTAAGCGTAAGTGATGATCGTCCATCATTCCAAACAAGGGAATACTGCCAAGCAGTGCCAGCTTTTTATCGTCGTCTACCGATATCGTGGGTCTGGTAAGCGATGGTTTCTTTTTTGAGACAAGCGCTGGCCCTTCAGAGTCGTCACGTCTGGACTCTTCAAGCTTCGTCAGTTTTCCTGCTTGCAAGTAGGCATAGCGATCAAACAGATCGTCAAATCTGCTTTGATTGTCAGTCCACAGAAGGCTCATTTGTGGAAAATCCTGCTTAATGCTAGACAGGATCGTCGCAGTTTCTGTGTCGTCCATTGCGCTAAGACCATCATTGACGACAAGGACTTTTGGTTGTTTCATCAATCCCCGCGCAAGTACCAGCTTCTGACGCTGAGGTACCGATAGCAAGCTTCCGGCAAGGCCCGTTGGCGCTGCCAATCCTATTTCCAGAATGGTCGACATCAAGTCAAGACGCTGGAGGACGTCCAGTAGTACGGTGTAGACTTTCTCTTCTGCGCCGAGTCGTCCGTAAACGATTCTTCCGAAAATAATATTTTCACTGATGGATGTGAAAGCGTTGTATCGCTTGGGCGAGAAAAAATCTATCTGCTTGAGCGAATCGGAATCAAGATTTTTTGCAAATGCTTTGCGAATTTGCACCACACTCTCTTTATCATTATCCTCAAGTATGCCGACGCGATGTCGGCCGCCGATGAGTCTGAACGGGATAGAACGGATCAACACTCTGTCGTCGATATCCAGTTGATCAATGGTCGTTGATTTTTGAAGCAGACCCAGAATCTTGTTGAGCTGAACCAGATCATCGGCATCGATAAAATTATATCGTCCGAAGAACTCATGGCCTGACGGAAGATCCGAAAACAGCTCAACCATAGTGGTTGCTGTGCTGACTGCTGTTTCGTCAAGTGTTCCTGACAGCTTGTACTCGTCGAGCAATTGCCGCAAGACGGGGTTTTCAGTTAGCCCTTTTGCGGAAAATTCCTGCAAATCTGAAGCACCAAACAGAATGTTCTCAGCTAACGATGCATTCTCGTTGTATTGGTACGGATCGAGAAACTCCACGATCGTGTCGAGCCCCTGCAATAGAACCTGCTCTTTGAACAAATCTCTTGCAGCCACGATGCCGGCTGTTAGTTCAGGGTGTTCTTCAGGATTGATGGTACGGGCTAGTGCGTTACGTACCAAATCGTCTGCAACACCCACTGTGGCAAGAACGTTTCCTATTCGCGTTGTCATCTGGTCTGCATCGGCAACCCCGGCGCTCTGGTAGTCCACCCAATCAGCATTCAGATCAACATCGCTGTTGCCAGAAAGGCGTGCCTCATCCTGCCAGTTCTTGAATTGAATAGTCTCGTCAGTCAGGATGTCCTTGATGATGGTTTTTTGCGGCCTGTGTTTCAGGCTCAGTAACAGGTTGTCGCGTATGGTTCCGGCAAAGAGGTAGGAGTCGTGTCCGGCGTAGGCG
The DNA here is from genome assembly GCA_045106195.1 of Granulosicoccus sp. Classification (GTDB taxonomy): domain Bacteria; phylum Pseudomonadota; class Gammaproteobacteria; order Granulosicoccales; family Granulosicoccaceae; genus Granulosicoccus. The sequence goes on along the minus strand of JBGCEH010000005.1, from coordinate 11,147 downwards.
ATGGCGCGTCCGGTTGCTGTACGCGGTATGTACCTGGCATCGTGATCTGCAATCAGGACTTTGCCGGTAGTGGGGTTCATCAAACGGGCAAATACCTGAGCCAGGCCGTTTTTGCCGCTGGTGCCTGTTCCCACCAGACTGACCCAATCACCGGGGTCAATATCCAGTGAAACGTTGTCGATTTCAAGAATGCCATCGATTCTCTTCAGGCTAACGTTGTTGGCAATGAGAGGCAGGCTCTGGACGCTGTTATCCCATGGAGGTGCCGATGAACCACTAGCGGGCAGGGCGGGCTCCTCTATCTGGAATTGATCCGTCAGTATGGAATACTTTAATCTGGCATCAGCCTGGCCCTGATACCAACTCAGTAGTTCTTTCCAGGGGGGCGACAGGTCTTTATAGGCGGCGAGTGCCGCAACCAGTGCACCGACTGACAATTCGCCTCGAATGACCAGCAGTCCTCCGATCAGGAAAAACAAAAACGGAGTTAACTGCGCAAATGAATTATTCAGAAACTTGATCAGGAACTTCTTTTTGTAGATCTGTACCCGGATGTTGAAGATACCACCCAGCAACTTCGAGAAATGATCCCTGAAGAAGGTGCTGTTGTCGTTAATATGGACTTCATTGATTCCGGCGACAACCTCACCCAGATTTTCTGCAAGGTTGCGCATGCGAATGGTTCTGCGCTGATTGAGTAGATTGACCTGTTTCTGAAGTTTGGGAATCAGCCAGGCCTGAACCGGGTAAAGGGCGATAGCGGCAAGGCCCAGTTTCCAGTCCTGAACAAACATGAAAACCAGAATAGTAAGAAGTAGCCCACCTTGATACAGAGGCAGGGAAATGGCCTCGCCGATGAAACCACCCAGTGGTTCGGTCTCCTGATTGACCATCGACACCAGCTCACCCTGACTTGTTCGGCGAAACCGATTGAGAGGGAATTTCATAATACGATCAATGAGTTGCAGTCGCATGCGTCGTAACATGCGTTCACCCAATACACCACGATAGATGTTGATGAACAGCTTGAACCCGCTGTTGATCAAGACCAGCATCAAAAATGCCAGGCAAAGCAGAAGCAGGTAAGGGATTTGCTCGAACGTACCGAAGTTGAAGGTAAAGCCCAGAAGGTCAATGGATGCAATGACCGGAAAGCCGACCCCACTGATGGCGTCATTTATGATCGTTTTAGGCAGGTCCAGACTGAGGTAGTAGAACGGAAAGGACAGGATTGTCATTAACGTCAGTACAATCTGCTGCCGCTTGCTGTACCTCAGAATATAGGCAAATAGGCCGTCTTCCATCTGGATGCACCACTAATAGATCGCGATTGGCAAAACGCTTGCGATGTCTGATTATCGCATGCCGTGTGTACTTTTTTCAGGACAAAAAAAAGCCCTTCTAAAGAAGGGCTTTTCTCTACAGCGTAGTCGGTCTTAGAAAGTCTTGCTGAGCTTCAAGCGCCATGAAACCAGGTCTGTATCAGCCAGGTTGTTGGTCTCAGATGTGATTCGAGTGCTGACGTCCATGCCGCCGCCGAGGTCATAAACAGCGTCGAGTCGGATAGCTTCCTTGTCAGCTGCCCGATCAGCACGATCGCCAGATAGCGTTGAGAAAGTCAGGTCAGCGCTTACACCGCCGAAGCCGTAACCAATCTTGACAGATACAGATTCAGCATCGCCAGCTGCTGCAGCAGCAACCGCTTCAACCGGTGGAGTGGCCGTTGCGTCAGCAGCAACGGCTGCAATGGCCGCATCACCATTCTCTTGTGACCAGTAATGAGCTGCAATTGACGCGCCTGCGAAAGCAAATGTTACACCAGCAGCAAAGTTCTGGTTTTCAGCTTTGTCTTCCGCACCAAGGCCGATGCTGAATCCACCCACTGAGAATTTTGCACCGATACCGATAACGTCAGAATTTGGCTCAGGCGAGAAGTTACCGATAATGCCAACAGGTCCGAAAGAGCCAACGTAGCTAACACCACCATTGATTTCGCCGGTGACGTCGAAAATGTCGTTAGCGACCTGGCCATACTCAACAGCATTAGGGATTTCACCGAAACGAATGTCGCCGAAACCACCTTTGAAACCAACGTAGACCGAGTCAGCTGAGCCAACAGAGCTGATTTCAGTGTCATCTTCATCGTTACCAGGTGTGCCTGGATCGACAGTCACGCTTCCAGCGTTGGACAGTCGGTTCATATCAACACGCAGGCTACCGTAGCCTGTCAGGCCACTGTTCATTTCGTGTTCTGTTGCGATACCGAAAAGAACGTCATCTGCGTTGAATGCAGCATCGCCGGAATCGCCTTCAGAATCGTCGCCGTTGAGCTGAATCTGTACTGCGCCAGACAGGGTTGTATCCGCAGAAGCAACCATGGGGGCGGCAGCGATACCTGCGATTGCTACTGCGACGAATGTCTTAGTGAATTTCATACGTGTTATCTCCAATCAGATATGTGCTGTAAAAGCTTTAAAACTACATTTGTGTTTCAGCGATGCAACTCTAGTCAGCGTGTCTGAATAATGCAACAACATATTGCGTTTTTGCCAGACAGTGACAGAACCAGCGGCGCCGCACGAAGATGAGTGTAGAACAGATACAACAGTGCGCCAGTGATATTACCAAGAATAACCGAGATTTCGTTCGCCGTGGTTTTTTTGCAACAAAATCGGTCGCTTAAATAACCAAAAATATGCCATCAACTGGCTGGTGTGTAACGATTACGGCTGGCTCAACGCGCGAAAGTAGGCGGAGCGCGGGGCTGCACTCGTGTTGCAGCAATGAAAAAGGATTATTCATGAAACAGCTCCCGTGGGGAGATTCTCAGGGTTTCATGAATAATCCAGAGTAAAACGTTTACCGAACTGCAATGTCAGGTGACCTTGGCAGCTTCCTGCTGTCGCTCCAGTGCTCGGCGTTTTGCCACATTTGAGGCCTTGGCGTTGGATTCTGCATCCTCAGGCAAGGTAATGTTCAGCTCGAGTACATCACAATCTTCCTGCTGATCAATCTGCACAGACAGTGCATCGTCCCCTACGGATACATACTTTTTGATGACATCCAGGATGTCCTGCCGGAGCATGGGCAGGTAGTCGGGACCTGTTCTGTCGGTGCGCTGGTGTGCAATGAGGACCTGCAGCCGGTCTTTTGCCAGTTTGGCTGTTTGCTCTTCTTTACCACTGGATCTGAAAAATTTGAAAAAGCCCATGTTGATCTACCCGAATAGGCGCGACAGGAACCCTTTTTTCGGGGCCTCCATGAAGCGATGTGGCTTGGATTCACCCAGAAGACGATCGATGGCATCCGAATAGGCCTGCCCGGCTTCGCTCTCCTCATCCAGGATGACGGGTTTACCGGCATTGGAGCAATCCAGTACTGTCGGCGACTCGGGGATGATGCCGAGCAGAGGAATGGCGAGAAGATCGACGATGTCGTCGACACTGAGCATCTGTCCATCTTTGACACGACCCGGGTTGTACCGGGTAATCAGTAAGTGTTCCTTGACCGGATCCTCGTTCATCTTGGAGCGCCTTGACTCGCTCTGCAGGATACCCAGGATTCTGTCGGAATCTCTTACAGACGATACTTCCGGATTGGTAGTGACAATGGCTTCATCGGCAAAATAAAGTGCCATTCTGGCGCCTTTCTCGATGCCTGCCGGTGAGTCGCAAATGATGTAGTCAAACTCGCTTTTTTTGAGCTTGTGCATGACGCGTGCGATGCCTTCGATGGTCAGAGCGTCTTTATCGCGCGTTTGGGAGGCTGGCAGGATGTACAGGTTTTCTATGCGTTTATCCTTGATGAGCGTCTGGTGCAGGCTGGATTCCTGGTTTACCAGATTGACGAGATCGTAGACCACGCGTCGTTCACAGCCCATGACAAGGTCAAGGTTGCGTAAACCGACGTCGAAGTCAATGACGACTGTCTTGAAGCCACGTTTGGCTAGTCCTGTTGCAATGGATGCACTGGTGGTGGTCTTACCGACTCCACCCTTGCCCGAAGTTACGACGATTGTCTTGGTCAAGCTGCCACTCCCAAAAGAACTGCTCGGAAAACTTAGTTATCTACAACGGCTCTATATTGAGCCTGTCCTTGTCCAGCCAGATCTGAGCGGGCTTGCCGCGCAGCTCCTCTGGTATTGTCTCCAGCATGCGAAAATTACCCGCTACTGATACCAGCTCTGCCTCTAGCGAGGAACAGAAAATTCGCGTTGATGTGTTGCCTGAAACTCCACATAGCGCCCGGCCTCTTAATGGGCCGTAAATATGAATGTTGTTGTCTGCGATGACCTCCGCACCCGGACCGACCTGACCCATGATGATCAGGTCTGTATCGCGTGCGTAAATCTGTTGTCCTGAACGCACCGGTTTATCCACGAGTATTGGTGCTTTCACAACATATTCTACTTCCCGCGATACGGCCAGCTCTATTTCTGCTGATGAATCGTCGGTTTTTCTTTCAGCACCGTCAGCGGTATCCTGCGTAGACCCTGCTGTTTCAGTCGAGCCACTTTCAACGGCACTGCCAGCGTCTTTTTTAGGTGCAGGAGAGCGAGGACTGGCTTCAATCAATGGTAACTCGATTGACTGTGCTAACTGTGAAGATTTGTTACTTATGCTGGCAACAATAGGTATAAGTTTGTGCCGTTTCACGCATTTAAGCAGTGCGCTGGCGTCCAGCTCGCCATCCGTAAGTTGTTCAAGCACACTCAGATCAATGACGACCGGTGTATCTTTGAAAAAAGCGGGTGCTTGCTGCACCTTGTCTGCCAGCTTCTGATCAATGATGTCCGTATCACTGGTGTGGAGCTTGAGCGACATAAAGGTGTACATGCCACCTTTGAATTCGACGCCAGGATTGCTCGACACTATTTAGCCCCTTAAATATGTAGCTGATAAGTGCTAGATTCTAAAGCAAATAGCCTCTGACATGCCGATGTCATCGACATCCTCTGATAAAGAAATCGAAAGAAAAATCATCCATGTCGACATGGATGCGTTTTACGCTTCGGTGGAACAGCGGGATAACCCCGAATTGCGTGGTAGGCCAGTCATTGTGGGTGGAAAGCCCAATGGTCGTGGCGTAGTCGCTGCTTGCAGTTATGAGGCACGCGAGTTCGGCATTCATTCGGCCATGCCCAGTGCCGAGGCGGGCAGGCGATGTCCGCATGCAGTCTTTGTCAAACCTCGATTTAGCGACTACCAGGTAGCGTCCCGGCAAATTCACGAGGTATTCCAGCACTTTACCCATGTTATTGAGCCCTTGTCGCTGGACGAGGCCTATTTGGATGTGACCAGTAACACCTTGTTCAAGGGTTCGGCGGTACTTCTGGCCAGGGAGATCCGATCAATGATTCTGGAGCGTACGCAGCTGGTAGCCTCGGCAGGCGTGTCATACAACAAGTTTCTGGCAAAGATTGCCTCTGACTATGACAAACCGGACGGCCTGTACTGCATTCGACCCGAACAGGGCGAGGAATTTGTGGCGCAGTTGCCGGTCGGTAAGTTTCATGGTGTTGGCAAGGTCACTCAAGCTCGCATGTTTGAGCTGGGTATTCACACGGGGGCTGATCTCAAGGCCTGGCCGCTGGATGAACTGGAACGTGAGTTTGGAAAAAGTGCCGGCTATTACTATCGGGCTGCCCGAGGCATCGATCATCGACCAGTAAGCACCTCACGGACGCGGCGATCAATGGGCAGTGAGCGCACATTTTCAAACAATATCCAGGATCGGGAGGAGATGCTGAAAGTGATGAAGGGGCTTGGAGATGAGTTACTGCAGTCACTGGCTGAACGAAAGCTGGCAAGTGCCACGATCAACATCAAGGTGCGTTTTGGTGACTTCGAGACACTCACCCGGGCCTACACTCATGCGTCGGGTTCTATCAATAAGCGAGTGTTTGACAGGGTGTTGCCGTTTCTATTGGATCGAGCGCTTGCGGCCCGGGTTGATTCCCCATTCCGTGCTTACAGGAATAGTAAACCGGGTGTCAGATTACTGGGGGTCGCATTCAGCACGCTCAGTGAGCAGGCAGACGATGAGCCGCAGCAGCTTGAAATTGACGTCTGAGAGTTTTAAAACGAACGTATCGTTCGCAGCGTGAGCTCAGGAACTCAGTACGACGTCAGGAAAGGTGGTGGCTGCCATGGGTTCGCACAGGTAGTACCCTTGTGCCCGATCACACCCAAGCTCGGCAATCTTGTCAAACTGTTGCTGATTTTCAATACCTTCCGCGACCACTTCTGCACCTATACTTCGCGAAATATCCACCACCGCAGCCACGATATCCTGACTGTGCTGATCAAAAGCAATGTCGGTGACAAACGCGCGATCTATCTTGACTTCGGAAATCGGAAAATCCCGCAGTTCGAGCAAGGAGGAATAACCGACACCAAAATCGTCTATTGCCAGACGAACACCCAGTGAGGTCAGGTCCAGCAACTGGTTGTGCAGCCGCTCAGCATCACTTGACAAGGCAGTTTCGGTGATCTCGAAGCATAGTTTGGCCGGATCAAACCCGGTTTTGTCCAACAGTTTCTTTACATCAGAGACGATTTGCCCGCCTTCAAATTGTTTTCGTGACAGATTCACCGACAGGACGGCGGGTGACATGCCAAATGTTGCCAGTCGCTGGTAGTCGCTTACCGCCTGGTTAAGCACCCAATTGCCGAGTTGATGAATAATGCCAGTCTCTTCAGCCACGGGTATGAATTCGGCGGGAGACACGGTGCCAAATTCGGCACTCTGCCAACGGATAAGCGCCTCCATTCCGCAGGTCATCTTGCTTTTGATGTCCACTTGAGGCTGATACTGAAGCGCCAGTTCCTTGTTCTCGATCGCTTTTTGCAGGCCGACTTCCAGTTGGTGTCGGTGTTTGGCCTGTTGCTGCTGAATGGAGTTGTACACCACCAGTGTATTGTCACTCAGGTGTTTGGCGTGAGCACAGGCGCTATCCGCGCACTTGAGCAATTTGGATACCGTGTTGCCGTGCTCCGGTGCATAGGCGATGCCGACGCTGGCTCTGACGGGTACATTCATATCACTGACGTTAAGGCCTTTTCGTAGTGTTTTGAGAAGCTCCGAGACGCTATTCTCGACGGCCACCCGACCGGTGTCGGATTCAAATAGTACAGCGAACTCATCACCCGCCGTTCTCGCAATCAATGCGTTGTCAGGCATGCTTTCTTGCAGGCAGATGGCGGTTTGCTTTAGCAGTTCGTCACCCGCCTCACGTCCGTAGGTGTCGTTTATCTGGCGAAAGCTACGCAAATCCACGATAATCAAGGACAGCTCATTTCTGGCACGACTGCACCGCTGAGCCAGCTCATGGACAAGATTGGCGCGATTAGGGAGCTGTGTCAGTGCGTCAACCAGACGTCTGCCGTTCGAATTAACCGAGCCGTAGACCGATACCGCAATACCTCCATCCTGCGTGGGTCGCTCTTTTACAGTGAGTGATCGCTGGCCATAGCTGGGAACTTCGAAACTGATCGTCGAATCAAGATCAGTGGCTGCTTCACGAGCCTTGCTGCGGGCGTTCTTGATCGCCAGGCTGTCGGGAGAAATATGTTCGTATAAATCGTCTGTTCGAGTGCGCTGATATACTGAGGGTTCGAGTTTTAGTGGCATAAGTTCAGCCAGTTTCTGGTTGACGGCAAACAGTTTTCCGTCGGTACCGAACAAGGCAACAGCATCAGGGAGCGCGTCGAGCGTGCGTTGAACACCAGCTAGTTCCCGGGTGGGGGCTTTCGTGCGCCGGATCAGCCAGATCAAGCTGCCCACGAGCCCAAGCATCACGATGGCTGGCCAGAGAGGGGAGTCTGCTAGCGCTATCCTGATGGAGTCGATAGCGGATTGAGCTGACGTCAGTATGGCCCACGCCTTTCCCTGCCAATCGATAGGATTAGCATGATGAAATTCCAGACCTTTAAAAATGTAATCGGGTATGCCGAATATTTTAGCCATCGATTCCGAAAGCCTCTGAGCGACCAGGCACCATCGAAATGGTGCCGGCCGTTGAAACAGGCTTTTCCACGCACATTTAACAGGGAATCAGATTCGCCACCCTCCAAAGCGGAAAGTCTGAACTACATCACGTAAAGTAGCAGATTGAATCGCCGTGTAAATGGCAGAACCGTTTCAAGCGTGTATTTTTTACACTTGTTGTCTGAATCGCAACCGGTTTCATGCCAGCATTACGGGAGGGGCTGTTACTCAGGTGCGGGCAGTGACCTCGACAGCGTGATAGCCGAATTGGGTCTTGATGGGCCCTTGGACATCGCCGATCTCGCCCTCGAAGCAGGCTGTTTCGAATTCCGGAACCATCTGGCCTTTGCCAAATGTACCGAGGTTGCCGCCATCACGCTTGGATGGGCAGCTTGAGTTGGCTTGCGCAACCGCAGCGAAATCAGCGCCAGCCTTGATTTCGTCGATTAGCGTCTGACACTTTTCTTCGCTATCTACCAGTATGTGACGGGCCGTTGCTTGAGTCATGATTTTGGTTTCCAGATGCCAAAGGCTTGTTGTTGTGGAGGGGGGGGAGGTGCGGCAGCCTGTTTTTTCTGGCTACCGACATCATCTGCCACATGTTTCATGAATGCTCCCAACTGCTCCATGACCTCATCCTTCTGATCAGCCGGCATGTCTTGCTGGCCTAACAGGAAGCCAACGACGGCGCAGAGATACTGGGAGGTCACTCCCGGATCTGCCGAGGCTGGATCGTGCTCTTGGAGAAGTTGCTGTATGTCGGCAACCAGTTTGGCTGACAGTTGAAGTTCACTCATAGCGTGTAGCTGGATCCGTATGCGATGTCATAGTCGCCTGCAATGCCACCGTCGTCATCTGGCTGCGATGTCGTGGAGCGTTTGCTGTGTGCTGAATCAACCTCACTGGTGAGTCTGACTTGCTTACACACGGGGCATTGATGCCAGCACGTTGTGGCGTGGCCGCTGGACTCGCAACGGTCAGTCACCATTGGAGAGCTACACGTTCTGCATTTGATCGTCGACATGGGAGGGACAGACCGGTTATGGAAGGTATTTGTCGAACACGGAGTGTAACCGCATTGACGAAAAAAATGCTGATACTCGGAGTATTAACAGGCGTGTTACCCCAGTTAACATTTGTTACGTTAATTAGATCGCGCTCGCTTGTGATGAGTTTGCTGGTAGTGCCTCGCGGAATGGTTCAGCGACCGTGCCGGTGACGATGAGTCGGTGATTTGCCGGGAAATCTGCTGTTGCGCCCTGTCGTGCAGCATGTGCGTCAGTTCTGTTTCTGCGTCGCGCCTTCCGGGTATTCCCGCGTTTACAGGCAAGGACTTGCCACAGTGCCTTTGTAGGTCAGCAAGGCGCAAGGGTTGTTGCCCGGTATTTGGTTGAGGGCGGCGGAATACCTGTCGTGCACCTTAGGTCGATGAGCCGCTGGATCTGGCTCTGAGTTAGTTCGTCAGACGAGTGTAATATTCATTATCGGTACGATATGTAACATGCATATATTTATTGATCATGATTCGGGGTAATGGACAAATTTCATCTTGGACCACTCACTTGCACCAGATATGAACTCGATCTTTTCGATCAATTTCCTAAATCCCTCCAAAGCGTTTCCACCACTTTGTCTAGGGAATAAATATCTTCCGGATTTGCCTCATACTCAGCTACTCGCTTCGCCAATATATTTTCTAATTCGCCGGACCTCAGCAAAAGTTCAGCACTCTCCGAAAGTGAATTCCGCTGCTCATCGACCAGAGCCGGTTGAGATACATTTTTGGTATTGCCCACTGCTATAACCGGTGCGTCGAACTGGATCATAGGATTCGATGCCGTTTACGAATGGTTTGTTGGCGCCAGGGGTGACTGGTACGCACTAAAAGAGGAAGCCTGATAAAGATGGGTGTTGCTATTGAATCAGCCGTTGCGCGTGGCCGCACGCGTAAAAGCCCTTCTCGTAGTTACAAGACTACGGGCATTCAACAAGCGCTGTCTAATGCCTTGCTGAAAGCTTGTTCTCGCAAATTCAAAGGTGGATTCACTTCATCATTCAGTGTGAAACGACCTTTGCGGACCCGCATGCAGGATGTTGTGGGCTATGGGCATAGATACCCCCAGCTAACCGATTAAGTTTATGCTTTATAGATTCGCGCTCTGGCATGAAATTTCAAGACAGAACGCTTAAATCGGCCAGCTTTCCTCATCATCCAGTATTTACGATTAACCCGTTTTTCAGTTCAATATCATCAGGCTCTTCAAACCTTGGCTCCATAAAACTGAACATCGTATCAGTGACATCAAAAGCATATACTTCAGGATTTTTCTCTGCGTTCCTTTTATCTATTCGCGCCTTTCGGATATCTTTGGGAGCATCAATGAAGTGAACTTCAGGCACAATATTTAGCGCGTTAGCACGATCTGCAAATAGTTTTCGTTGTTTTTTTTCAGTAAATCCAAGATCGAGCACTACACTTCCACCTGTCGAAAAAATTTTTTCACAGGTATCCCATATTTGTTCGTAGCATCTATACACCCGATCAATCATCCACGAGTAGTCGAGTGATTTCATATCATCTGCAAAAAGCGTTTGCATCCATGGATCAATTGAGAAGCGAACAGCATTAATTTCTCTAGATAGTGATACTGAGTATGTCGTCTTTCCTGCACCCGTCCGGCCACAGACTATTATCATTCTGTTCATATGTTTAATTAAATTTTGTACCGGCTGTAAAATTTTTCACCAAAGAGATTTTTATGCACCGTATTCTGCCAGCTCTATAACTGTATTCGGAACCCCAAGGTTTCAGTCAACATGGCTCACCCATATAGGGTTCTTAGACTTACAAAGTGAAAAGTGAGGGTAAACTTAACGAGGATTTAGAAAAACCCACTGCAAAACCACAGGGTTTCAGGATACCGTTAAATCGGTGAACTGTTTGTCAATTCCCTTATGCCCATGACACACCAGTACCACCTTTTCAAACAGCTCAGCAATGGCTGTTGCACGTCCGCTGACAAAAGCAGCGATGGTGGTGAAGTCTGGTGTGGTATCACACGATAATGCTTTGAACAGGATATTGCTCTGACAGCACCATTGAATCTGGCGGCTGGAGGTGATACCACGAGAATAAGCAAACAGAATGATCTTTAACA
>JBGCEH010000004.1:0-11322 GCA_045106195.1 Granulosicoccus sp. | reverse complement strand
GATGCCAATGCGCAGCTAATGCAATGGGTCATGTCGGTGGCGGGCACACGTGAGCATGGCACCACACGCGTTGCACCACTGACACGATTTGCACAAACCGAAAAGGCACTGCTCAAGCTATTGCCGGCAAAGCCTCCAGAGGTGGCCACGTGGGCGCAGGCCAAAGTGCACGGTGACTGCCATATACAAGTTCACAAGCGTCGCTACTCGGCTCCGTACACGCTTGTGGGCAAGCAACTGGATGTGCGTTTGTCCGAGACCACTGTCCGGCTCTATCATCAACATAAACTGTTTGCCACCCATCCACGGCTGCAGCATCCGGGCCAGCGCAGCACGATCGATGAGCATATGCCACCAGAGCATGTGGCGTTCAAAATGCGTGATCCCCAGTGGTGTCTAAAGCAGGCAGAACAGATCGGTGAGTATTGTCATGCCTTGGTCGAACGATTGTTTGCTGACGGTATTGTCGAACGGCTGCGAGCAGCACAAGGGCTTATCTCACTGAGTAAGCGCTATGGCGATGCGCGTTTGAATGCCGCTTGTAAACGAGCGCTTGCGTTCGAAAACATCGGCTATGGCAGCGTCAAAACGATACTTGAAAAAGGGCTTGATCAAGTGGCAGACCCCACTGGCGCCTTCGATCAACTGTGCGATACCTATACCGGCAAATCCCGCTTCTGCCGTGACACTCGCGATCTGTTTGATACGCATTAATTCTCTCGACATCCGTCGGGAAACTCGTCGATGCAAACTCATCATCGGCATCACCAACACCGCTGTCAACTGCAGTGGTTCACACATAGAGGAAAACAAAACCCATGAGCACATCTCAATCACATACATCTTCAACCAAGGCAGAACCAGAGAGTATTGTAATGAGCAACACATCAGTACATAACCCGATGCCGGAACTGGCGCCGGTACTAAAACAACTCCGACTATCTGGCGTTCTGGAGAGCCTCGAGAGGCGTAATCGGGAAGCCATTGAACACAAGATGACTTACCCGGAATTCCTCGCTCTTGTCATACAGGATGAGGCTGCACGGCGTGATCAGAAGAAGTACGGTACCCGTCTTCGTCGAGCGGGGTTCCGCGGTGACAAGACGCTCGAAGGGTTCGACTTTGACTTCAACCCGGGGATCAACCGGGCTTTGATCAATGACCTGGCTGCGTGCCGATTTCTTGATGAGAAAGTGAGCATATTGATCGCAGGCCCCTGCGGCACTGGCAAGAGTCATGTGGCACAAGCTATCGGTCACTGTGCAGTTCGTCAGGGGACAGATGTCATGTTCACCAGCCAGACCCAATTGCTTGCACAGATCAACGCAGCACGAGCCACTGGTGGCTTTGAACGCAAGATGCAAACTCTTGCACGAGTGCCATTGTTAATCATCGATGACTTTGGACTCAAGCCGCTTAAGCAAGGCCAGGATGAAGACTTACATGATCTGGTCGCCGAACGATACGAGCGCACTTCTACCATCGTTACGAGCAACCTTGACTTCAGCGAATGGGGTGATGCATTCCCGAATAAATTGCTCGGTGCGGCCACTCTGGACAGGCTTCGTCATCGCGCCTATCAGGTCGTCCTGGACGGTAAAAGTTATCGCTCTCCAAGGCCGGTCGAACAGAGCTCAGAAAGCTGAGTTGGACAAACGTTAAAAAGCACGAAATAATGACCCCGTCTGAGGTGTAAAAAAGACGGTTTTAAGTGGCCTCATTAACCCGAAAACGGGTGGCCTCATTAGGGTGAAAACTGACAGGGCAGAGGGGGTTCACAGGAGTCAGCGACTCGTCGCCGAAGGAGCACGCGCGCCGCCGCCAGCGGTTTGCTAAATAGCTGAAGAGCCACGGGCGCCCGGCTAGGGGCGCCCGGCCAGGGTAATGGCTGCGCGGTGGATATTGATCAGGTGCCAGATGTGTGATGGAGTGGACTGACGGGTCGCAGCCGGTGCGTCAAACAGTAGGTTGCGGCAAATGGGTAGCCGTTTCACTGTTAACGTATCGTGATTGTCGGTATTTTTTGTGTGGCGGCTCGGAGGTAATAGGCGGTTTATTTTTCCTATAGTGCACCATTTCACTGGCACAAGCCACTTTGACTTTGTTTGGATGCTTGCCTGCTATTAGCAAACGATTGCCCTTTTTGTTCAACCGCTGTAAACAACGATCGGCGATGGCAATCATGTCAGGATCTGTTTTTCTTCTTCTAGCCCTTAATTGACTTGAGAGTTGAGTAGTGCGGTATCCACGCTGATTGGCTTCAATGAATGCGGTTCGAAAAAACCGGTTGCCTTGTTTGGTTATGCCGAAACGGTTGTGTTTACCACCGGAGGAATGCTCCCGGATATCCAGCACACCTGAGTATTCCAGTAGGTTTCTGCTCATTGCTTAACTAACCATACTCTTCAAACAAGTCTGCTAGCGTATCAAAGCCATTAGCGAGATGAAACTGATAAGGAGTCTGGCCACGCCTGTTTTTTGCATGAACATCAGCACCGGCGCTAACCAGCCACTGCACCAGCGATTGATAAACCTCATATTCAGGCTCTTGTTGCAACCAGTAACCTATAACATGCAACACGGTGTTTCCCTGCTCTGTCCGACTTTTCAACAAGGCAGAATCATTGTCTACCAGCGACTGTACTTTTTCCAGATAGGCACCGCTGGCAGCATCAAGCAGAGAGTCAGACGCATCCAGTAATAGGCGCATGGCCTCAAACGACACACTGTAGGCAGCAAACACAGCGGCTATGGCATTATGCGAAGAATCCCGAATGTCGGCGCGTGCCCCTAGTGACAGCAATTGTTTAATCGACACACAATCGTTTTTCAGTGCATATTGATGCAGAAGTGTTCGACCATACTGCGCCTGAGCATTGATATCAAAACCGTAAGACACTAGCAATTTAACCATTCGCAAACTTGCGTTATCCGCAGCAGCATGCAACAAGGATGCCTTGCCTGTTAATTCCGGATTATCGTCCAGCAAAGCGCCAATGAGCTCGTCATTCTCCTGAACGCAGGCCAGCACAAACTGCTCTTCAGTACCGAGTTTTTCGGGTATGGCACCATGGTTTTCCAGAAGTTGGGCAATGTCTTCACACCCTGCTAATAAAGCGTTGGTGTGCACCAGTCGACCGTTGTATGTATTGCGCGTGCCAGCGCTGGCCCCAGCCGACAACAAAGTTTGAACTCTAGGCAGGCAGTTGCCAGCAACTGCACTAGCGAGCTGAAAATTCAATGTGGTGACTTTTGCATCATCACCCGTTGCATTCCAGTTAAGCATGTCGTCGGCCCGTAAACCCTTCCCTAACAGCACAGTCAACCATTTGTCCACGCTATTAGTGAACATGGTGTTGTACAAGCCCTGACCATCGTTAGGGTTGGCACCGGCATCCAGCAACAGCTCCACCATTTCATCCGCTTGCGGATGGGCAGGCTGATTAACACCGTTCTCCCCTTCACCCATGGCGCCAGTAAGCGCAGTAAACCGGTATTGCTCGTTCAATATAATGTGCGAGTTCGGGCTTGCTCCATACTCGATCAACTGCCTGGCAATCGACAACGAACTTCTCGAATCAACTTGCTCACCAACACGGCTATAAGTGACATACAATAATGGCGGCCATGACAACGGCCCCCCTGTGGTTACGGCCAATGTGGGGTCAGATTCGAGAAAGTTTGATACTGCAGTTGCGTTGTTGGCGACCAGAGCCGAATAAACATCAAACTCGGCAATATCTGGAAAAGCTGTGACTAGCCTGCGAGCACGCTGATAATTCCGCAACGAATCATTGCCACTATACTGCACACACCCTAATCGAATGAAGAGTGAGGCGTTGTCAGCCAGCGTGTTCTGACCATCCTGAGCTATCTGAACGGCTTCGCATAGTTCTGACCAATTTGCATAGGTGTAGCTGCGGGCAATCACCAACTGAGCATCCCTCAGACCTGTAAACGCATCAGGCCTTGGATGGTGCGTGTTTACCGATGCAACAGCAAGAACATTGCCCTCACGGAACTGTTTCAACAGTTTCTTCGCCTGCTTCTTCAACAAGGACAAACTAGGATTAGCGGGCAGAGTACGGGTCATGGCGACCTCCTTTCATCAATGCCCGAGTCCGCGATAACAGGCTGAAAAGAGGTTGAATTCAGCTGGGGAAAATCAGAATGGGATAGTCCCTTGCCGCGGACGGGAGGCGCTTCATTGGCGCACTGCGAGAGATGATATCAGAATTCGTGCTTATCAATTCTATTTCATCAAGCGCACGGGACGCCAACGTTAAATTAGTAATTCCGACCAGTCTATAATATTTCACTAATCGCGACTAGGATAAGGCCGAATTAGAGTATGACAAGATAATTGGACTCATCAACCTTTAGAAAGGAAACGCGGTAGAGGTTATAACGTTGATGGACTGAGCAACGTCTTGACAGCTGATGACGCCAATGCCCGTAAGGTGCTAACGCAGCTTAATGATCATGTATAAAATGTTCAGGCCATTCGGGCTCTTGGGTTTTGTGTCAGCATAAGCCGCACTCAATTCATGGCCAGGGTATTCAATGAGGCTGGGCGTGAGTCTCTTGCGGTCTGGTCAGATACCCCCGATGAAGAACGTAAAGCGGCGTTGCAGAATCTGGCCAGCAGCAATCTTCGTGTTTTGTTTTCTGTTGATCTGTTCAATCAGGGTGTGGACGTACCTAGCGTAGACACCTTGTTAATGCTTCGCCCTAGTGAAAGTGGCACGTTGTTTCTGCAACAGTTAGGTAGAGGTCTTCGCCACTATTCAGGCAAGCGGGTATGTACAGTATTAGATTTTGTTGGCCAGCATAGGCGAGAGTTTAGATTTGACATGCGGTATTCAGCCTTACTAGGGGGTACTCGGCGTCAAGTTCAAAAACACGTTGAAAACCGATTTCCGTTTCTTCCTGCAGAGTGTCATTTATCGTTAGACCCTGTTGCGTCGACAATAGTATTGCAAAGTTTAAAATAGGCTCTTCCCGCGACTTGGCGTGCGCGAGCTGAAGAACTCAAGGCGATGAAAAATGCCGATGTTACGTTAGCGGTTTATCTGGCGGAGACTGGGCTTGAGCTCGATGACGTATATAGCAGCAATAGATGCTGGTCAGAGCTTAAAGAAGCAGCAGGCCTGAGTGACCATGTGCCAGATAAAATCGAGGTGGTAATACGCCGTGCAATAGGCCGGCCACTTCATGTCGATGACGACATTCGTTTGGAACAATGGTCGACCTGGCTAGCTGAACCAGAAAACATAGAACTCAAAGCACTAACACTGTCCGATAGTCGTTTACTAAGAATGCTTGTGGGTAGCGTAGTAGACCAAGCCTGCAATAAAGACACAAGCCTTGCCGAGGGCTGGCACCTTATTACTCAATAACCGCAGGTTCGAAAGGAGCTAATAGAGCTTTTTACTGTACTGCGCAACCAACAGACTCATTTACACCAGCATCTCGATAAACCAGAAAACCCGCCTCTGCAGGTTAACGCCCGCTATACGCGAATAGAAATTCTTGCAGCGTGTGGTGTTGGTGACTGCGCACGGGTTCCCGCTTGGCAAACTGGCGTTTAACGCGCCGGTGTTATTGGTGCTGATCTACTTGCCTTCACACTAGATAAGAAAGACGGCGGGTTCTCCCCCACTACCCGCTATCGTGACTATGCTATTAGTCATGAGCTGATTCACTGGGAAAGTCAAAACGTGACTAGAGCAGATAGCGATACTGGACTTCGCTATCAAAATCACGAAAGAATGGGCAATTCAATCCTAATATTCGCGCGTGAGCGCAAGGATAATCGTGCGTTCTGGTTTCTCGGGCCGGCGCGTTATTTATCTCATGAAGGCGAGAAGCCAATGGCTATTACGTGGCGGTTGGCGAATAAACTGCCGGGGGATCTGTATAGGGAGTTTGCGGCTGCTGTTGGGTAGAACGAAGGGCCCAACGCTCATATACAAGAGCATAATCGAGGACAGAAACAAACATCATTGAAGAAGGCGCAGTGACAGGTGACATCGAATCACAAGCAGCCCCAAAAATCTTTTAGCTTCAAATTATTACCTTCAGAATGGCATTATCGCTTGCAGAAAGAAATTCTGAGCGGTAAATTGATTTGCACCTCATGCAGACCAAAACCTCTCCGGCGCCCGAATTGCATACTCTCAGTCGCGACGCTCTCTGGCAGCAGCATGTCTGCCACAGGCGCATCTTGACCATGAATCTGATTGTTAATCAACTGATAGCACTATGAATCTATCAGCAAGGCCTTCTTCAGAAAAAAGCGCTTGTGCCCAGAGGGATAATCAGGAAGTTCAGCAAATAGCTCGTAACCTTGCTTTTCGTAGAATTCAAGTGCTTGAAATTCATGGGTATCAACCCATGCACTGTGGCAAGCGCGGGCAATGGCTTCAGATTCACCGGTTAATATTATTCTTGTGCCAAGGCCCTGATGTCTGAGTGATGTGGGCACGAAAAACAAGTCGATGGTAAACCAGCCATAGGCTGAATGTCCCCAAAGGCCCCCGGCAGGTTGCATGGCATCATCCTGAATGATGA
Organism: Granulosicoccus sp.; assembly: GCA_045106195.1. Lineage (GTDB taxonomy): Bacteria > Pseudomonadota > Gammaproteobacteria > Granulosicoccales > Granulosicoccaceae > Granulosicoccus. Next base: position 4,749 of record JBGCEH010000004.1, on the reverse strand, counting down.
CATTCAAGGGCCGGTAGTCTGATGTCCCTACATGCGCTTTGTTGAAATCAATGAGCGGGTTCAGGATGGACGCTTTGTCCCTGTGCGAAACGTTATCGGTCAGTTTCAGGCTAATAGTCATTGCCCAGTAGTATCAAATTCAGTTTTGAATGTCAGCGATGCTAGGCCAAGGTAACTATATCGAAAAAAAACTCATCTATGGTTAAAACGATTTCCTTGAATCCTTCAACTTCGATAGGTTTAGTTATGAAAGCCGCGGCTTGATTCTCATAGGCTCGTTTTACATCCTGTTCTGCTGCAGAACTGGTTAAAACAACAACAGGTATAAAACGTAGGGCCTTGTCATCTTTGATCAAGCTGAGAAATTCAAGGCCACTTATACCGGGTAAGCTTAGATCGAGCAAGATGAGATCGGGTAAGTCTTCTCTCGTGCTGTTTTGAAGCTGTTCCAACGCAGCGCCTGCGTCGTACACTACATGAATACTATTGCGTAGCTTTGTCTTTTTCGCACTGTTCTGAATCATGCGAACATCGAGTTCGTTATCTTCAACAAGAAGAATTTTTATAGATTTTTTCATTCTGTGTGGCTCATCTACTCGCTAACGGGTAAGACCAATAGAAATGTAGTACCGGCACTTGAAGAATTTTCAATCGTGATTTTACCTCCATGGCGTTCTACAATCTGTTTGCAGATGCCAAGACCAAGGCCGGTGCCTGGAATTACGTCGTGGCGATGCAATCGCTTGAATGGAAGAAACACGATTTCCCAATGCTCTTCTTTAATTCCCTGGCCGTTGTCCGAAACTATAATGTGAGCCCATTTAACCTGAACTTTGCGCGCACTTATCTCAATTTTAGGCAGACGTTCAGGGTGTGCGTACTTGATGGCATTAACTATCACGTTTTCGAATACCCTAATCAGTTGTCTCGCATCCCCGACAATGGCGGGCAGTGGGGACACACTAAGTTGCGTGCCTGAATCTTCCAAAAGCTCACTTGTGGCTTCTAGCACCTCTTCCACTACACTGTTCAATTCTACAGGCGCGAAGGTTATCGCGTCTCTACCAAGGCGTGCGTAATTAAGCAAGTCTGAAACCAGTGTTCGCATCCTAACCGATGATTTTTTTAGATAGCCAAACAACTCTACGACTTCTGGATCTGTGGATTCTCCCAAGTGGTCTTCAAGAAGCGTAACAGTCGATATGACATTACGCACGGGCGTTTGCAAATCGTGCGAGGCTACATGTGCGAACTGGCTCAGATCAGCATTAGATCGTGTCAATTCATCGTTCGCCAGTTTCAGCTCCTCAGTGAGTTTCTCGGCGTGCAACTCGGCCGAATGTCTTGATGAAGCCAAAGAGCCAAATAACATGCTAGCTAGCACACTTGCCAGACCTCCCAAACCCAGCACCATGAACCCAATAGCCCGGTCAGCCATAGGTTGCCGGGAGAGACTTAGTTGAAAAGAGAGTTGCCAAGACCTGCCACCAATACTTAGTTCGCGCTCGGTTTGCAGGATGTCCTGGTGCGTTATCGAATTGCCAATTCTGTAGAGAAGCCTTTCTTCCAAAGGAGTACTTTGGCCTTCGGTATTGTCGACAACCTGAAAAAAATCAACATCGGGTGAGCCAGTGTTTTCTATGAGCTGCGCTGCCCTTGTGACCACAACAACCTGCCCGTTATAAGCGAGCCTCCTCGCTTGCTTGCTTTCCAGGTCCAAGCTTGAATAGGTAGGCAGCAGCATCAGGAAGGCTTTTTGCGAACTACCGGAATCTTGTGTTAATACTATTGGTTCGGTGATAATCACATTTCCTGTATCGCGAGCTTCAAGCGCTGCAGCGCGACGCGCTGGATTGCTACCAATATCGAATCCAAAGGCGTTTTCATTGCCTTCGAAAGGTTCCATATAGGTAACAACAATACCTTGTTCTCCCCGTTTAAGCGGCGGTTTGATTGCAAAATCTGGATAGCCTCGGCTATCCAGAGAGGTGTCCTCTCTAACGCCTGTTTCGAATGCTTCCAAGTCATTAAATGGCACCAGTGCATTCCAGGAAATTGCTGCCGCTTCAGGATGACTTCGTTCCCTGTCAATCGAGGTTACGTAGTCGCTGAACTGTCGTCTTGACGTGCTTTGTGTTGAATGAAACAGGGCTTGAAGACCTACGAGCAAATTTGTATGCCGAGTGAGCGTGTTTGACAGGGAGGTGGCTGTGTCTGACGCTGTTTGTTCGAAAGCGTCACTGAATCGTTGTTGTTGTGAGTTGCTTACGAGAACATAGGCAAGTGTGGTTAAGAGCAAACCGGTGAGTAGCACGAGCCCAGCAGCCAGTTTTTCAAAGGTTGAAAATCCATCGAAGAACCTGAGAATATTTTTCTGACTCATGCTTAGTTGCTTTGCGCTTAAACAAGCTTGCGTCAGTATAGTATACTAACTCAAATTCTGGTGGTACGAAGCGTAGCCACGTGAAATTGCCCTTTTAGCACCTTATGTTAAAGCGATGCAAAAGAGCCAGATGCGTGGTGCCGGTGATAGTGAGATTATTAGTCAGCGAGCTGCTGTTGCAACCTGGAACGGCGATCACCTCCCCCAAAAAGCTCAAGCTTGCGTCGAAATTCGCTGTGATCAATCCAAACTACCCCAGTTGCCTAGGGCCAGCACAGCGAATTACCCTTGAGTCTTTGAAATCAACCACCTGGACAAATTCGGAGACGATGATCTATAGCCATCCCCATCATACTGGGGCAGTTTAGTGAATAATCTGCTAGCTGTTGCCATGATCTAAACTGCTCAACTTTCCACCACAACAAGGTGCACCAACCCCTGTGGTAGATGGAAAACTCAAGGGCAAGTTGCGTAATACCCTGACGGCAAGGTAGACGAAACACTCCGCCTCTATCGCGTCCCCCCGCTAAGCGAGCTCATCAGCATCAATAGTATTTAAAGACGCGCGTTGCTGTATCGCTTTGACTAATGATGGGTTACGTCGACCATCGCCACAAAGCACTACGGTGTCGGGTCGATTGGGAAGCAGATCCAGACTTTGCTCACCACAGCCGCAGAAAAAGCGGTTAGAAGCGCCGCTCCATCCTGCAGATTCAAACCATCAGCCATCGATGATGCGAAATCGAATCGATCAAGTGATTTTGGAAAAGCAGCTGACAAGTAAGGATGCTGAAGTAACTCTGCCAGTCGTTGTTCATCCACTCTGCCAGCGGCAGCCTGTTTGCCATCAATATCCATGACCTCTGACGTGTACTGAGCTATCCAATCATTAACAGGCGCATTTGCCGGACCGGTGTCAAATGCAATCAGCTCTGCCTCGCCATCCCACCAGGTAAGATTGGCAACACCACCCAAATTAAGAACTGCCGTATTGTTACCTAACTTTTCATGGGTAGCGCCATGTTGCAGCAATGCCTGATGATAGATCGGTGCCAGCGGTGCGCCCTGCCCACCTCTCGCCCCATGCATCCCTATACACAACTGCTGCTGGAAACCATTCCTGACATGGACAATCCCAACAGGAATCGTTTGCCATTGTCTGGCGAAGTCCCCAGTCCGGTCAACGTACCGGGCGGCTGCAGTTTTCATGCTCGCTGTAGCCTGGCATTTGATCGGTGCTCTCGCGAACAACCCAAGCGACGTGAGGAAGTGCACTCAGCGCGTATTGCCTGTTTGCTGCCGAGCGATCTCTCTCCGACTTGAAAGCCTGATCAATAGTGGCGTCCGGACAAATCTAAAAGTACGCGGCCATCAATGCATTGAAAATATCATTGTCGTGTGTCCGAGTAGCTTCACGATATGATTGCAGTTCCACAGAAAATTCCGTGAAAGTCTCGAACTATTAGACTCTTGAGCTAAGCAACCTTGCGAATTAGCTTATTGTCAGTATTAAAAAAATGTGATGCCTCGTTCTGTGTTTGGGCGGCATCTTCTTGTAGGGATTTTGCGGCATCGGCTGCAGATTGTAATCCTTCGGCGGCCTTCTGAGTGATCTCCGACACTGCCTGTACCTTGTTTTCTACAGAGTTAATCGCCCGTATGGTACGCGTGCCTGAATCTGTGATGTCGCGTATGCCTGACTCTTTAATCAATAGAGACAAAGCCGCTGAACTCTACGTGACTCCGTCACAATGATGTAAACGCTAGCCGCACCACACGTTCTCCGCGGAATGCGCAGCACCGATCAATGTAGCGTCCTCACCTTGTTTCGCAATAAGATGAACTGCCAGCGGCAAGCCTTGGTAACGACCAATAGGAATACTCAGGGCTGGCATACCGGCCAATGTCATACCCGCTGTGGGTCACGCAATCCGGTTCCATTTATTTACCACGGCGCCATGCCGGTAACTAATGGAGCAACGACTATGTCCCGCGTTTCAAGTGATGTTCCTATTGTTTGTATTACAGCTTCGCGCTGAGAAAGCGCATCTGAATACTGAGCATCGGAAACATTTTTGGCCGTGATTCAGGAAGTCTCGCAACTCATCGCTAGAAAAGCCGCGAGAGTACAAAGAATCAGACCAATACTCAGCCATCTCTTTTACCAAAATAGTATCGGTAACGTGCTTCCAGCAAATGGCTATGTGTTCTTTATGACACAACTAGCAGAACGTGCTGATCAGCTCACGATCAGTCAATTGCGAATTTAATGCAAAGAAGATACAGTCAATGGCAATATCGAAGACAAGGTGACGAGGGATGGCTAATTTTCAAAAACAGCTGGCTCAGTTTGTGGGCCTTCTTTT
>JBGCEH010000003.1:0-173894 GCA_045106195.1 Granulosicoccus sp. | reverse complement strand
ACTTGATCCCAATTGTAAAAGAGCGGGCAAATCATCTCGCAACCCGTTGGGCTACTTCTTGTCTGCCGAGTCCGAGGAGTGTACCTAGACCCTTTTTAAATTGCAACCTCCTGTGACAGAAAGTTTTCATTTAACCGTTAGGTCAGCCGCAAGCTGTTGAAAGCATTTTGCCGCATCGCTGCAGGGAGGAGCATTGTATGTATTCAGCAGAAATATGCAACTGGTAATGGCAATAAATATTCAGGAACTATCAAACAGGTTTCCGGACGATCTGGCACAAATCACTGACAATCAACGGTAAGTACAAGTCTGCCGCATACCAGGCCTCCTACCGGCATAGTGCACGCCCAGGGTCCAGCGCCCCGATGCAGAGCAGTATTAACGTCCAATGTGCAGGCAAGTTTAGCGATTTGTTCAAAGATCTGGTAAGGGCGACCGAGATAGACTCCAACCTCACCACGTTTGACAGGGCTGGCAACACTGTGTTCGGACGTTCGGACGTTCGGCAAATCTGCCTTCAGATAAACATCGAAATTTACGCAGAAGACCACGATTTCTCACAAGTAACCGATTATCAAATGCCCGAAAAATGATGACCAAAAATCTATTTCTGAATCCTGGTTTTTTTAACGCCGTGACTGGCAGACGTAACGGCCAATGTTCATTACACCGACAATCCGAGTAAGCAACCTCCAACGCAGTAACATCAAACCGGATACATGATGTTAAGGCAATAGCAAATTATTCAAGCAGCACACCGCAGGCCCATAGCCTTTTCAATGATTGAATAAAAGATGCGCTTTAACACTTGTTTTGACACTTTATGAGTGACCAGTCACTTAGGTTTTACAATTGTGCAGAACAACACAAAACACTCAACTGAAGGACAACCACTGCCTTTTTGTGACTTTATCGCAACACGTAGGCAACGACACCACAGCTAAAAGTGTAAACATGCGTTACTGGGATTAGCCAAATACATAATTAATGTTCTACACTTTACTTGCGCAATTAACGCGACGGCGATTTTAATAAAGAGATGCGCTCCTACCACTATCATGTAACTCATCGATCGGACTTCTGCGTTGGCAACTAGACCCGGAAAATCACGTCCGCATTGCGTGGACCTTACACCTTCAGCCTATGCTACCCAGAGCAACCGTCAGCGCTCCCGAAACAACAGCCGACGAACTGGTAGTGCAACAGAAAAAAAACCGGTCAAAATGACGTCAAAACGAAGCGGCGTATTTCGCAAGCTGCTCAACGCTTCGTCTGTTACCGTTAATAGCAAGGGCTCACGAGCAGCCCAGGGCCTCGGCGCTTCAACGCCGCATGGCAAATCCTATCGCTACGCAGACATGCATGCAGGCGCGGTTCGCCGATCTGTCGAGAACGAAGAAAAACGCCCGGCGCACCTTGGCAAGCTGGCAACTGCCGCTGTCGTTGTTGTCGGAGCCGTCATCTGGAACTCTGGCGCGTCCGAGACATTTGCACCTTTCACGGACCTCAAGCCGGAAACAGTACACGCAGCTCTTACATCACCTGCGTTTTTTTTCGATGATGATGCCGATGCACTAAATCGCAATGCTGCGCAAATGCTACCCAACAGCGTTATTCACATCGAGACATCACCCGGTGACATAAACGCTAACGCTATTGCAATCCCAGCCGCTCAGGATATTGGTGAGTCACTGGACGTTAGTGCACCTGGCGCTACCTCAACACTGAAAGCCGATGCAGAACTCGTAAAAAGAGCGCCGGAAACTGCCCTTTTGACAGACTCTGACGATACGCAACCCCCTGCGTTTGAAGACGCTGCAAATCCGACAGGCCCGGAAAGGGTTACCGTTGCCCTGGGCGATACCCTGTCCGAAATTCTGAATAGACATGGATTAAAAACCGATCAGATGCGCGGGCTTCTGACCAACGCGATCGTCAAGGAGAATTTGTCCAATATCGATATTGGACAGGTATTCGACATAGTGCGAGATGACGCCGGAAAATTTCAGAGTCTGACAACACGAGTCGGCTATGACCGACGGGTAAATATCACTCGCACCGATTTCGGCTTCGACGTTTCTACCGAAGAGCTTTCGATAGAACGACAACGTGTGGCCACATCAGGTGAGATTGACCAATCACTTTACCTGGCAGCTGAACAAGCAAATCTTAAACAATCGACCATAATGGAACTAGCCAATATATTTCAATGGGAGCTGGATTTCGCTCGAGAAATTCGCCAGGGAGATCGCTTTAGCCTAGTCTACGATCGACTGCATCGCGAGGGAGAGTATATTGGCGATGGAGATATTCTGGCCGCCGAATTTGTACGTGGCGGCAAATCATACAAGGCAATCCGTGTTACGACGGATGATGGCGTTTCGGGTTATTACTCTCCCGAAGGTCAATCTATGCGTCGCACTTTCATGCGCCACCCGGTGGATGTTGTTCGCATTACGTCAAAATTCGACCCAAATCGCTTACATCCTGTCCTACACAAGATTCGCGCTCATCGCGGGGTTGACTATGGATCGCCGCACGGCTCTCCTATTTACGCAACGGCGGATGGACGAGTTATTTTTTCCGGCAACAAAAACGCTTACGGAAAGACGGTCATCCTTAAACACGGTGATAAATTCAGCACACTATACGCTCACATGTCGCGTATTTCAGGCAAGAGCAAGGTCGGCGAACGTGTAAATCAAGGCGATGTCATCGGCTACGTGGGAAAAACCGGGCGAGTGACGGGAACTCACTTGCACTACGAATTTCGCGTGCATGGAAAACAGATAGACCCCTTGAAAGTTGAGTTGCCAGCCGCTGAACCTATCGACAACAAGTATCTCGGCCGACTAGAGGCTCTCACTCAGGAAATGTCATTACTCATGGCCCAATCTCTGGAAGAGTCAGACGAACGAGTAGCGTCCGGGCCTAACCTTGGCCCACTAACAGCAGAAAGTCAGCGCTGAGAACGCAAACTGCTCTGGGTGAGCGGTAGCAAAATTGAAATTGCCGCTGACAGGCTAAATGAACGTCGCGCGCAGGGGTCCGCCACATCGGCAGACCCTGAGTTGTGATCACAACCGCCTTTTCTTACACGCTGAAAGATGAACCGCAGCCACATGTTGTGGTGGCATTAGGATTCCTGATCACGAACTGAGAACCCTCAAGGCCCTCCGTGTAGTCAATTTCAGCACCAGTAAGATACTGGAAGCTCATGGGATCGATCAAAAGTTTGACACCCTCCTTCTTGACCTCCGTATCGCCCTCGTTGACAACTTCGTCGAACGTGAAGCCATATTGGAAGCCGCTGCAGCCCCCGCCCGAAACGAACACCCGCAACATCAAGTCCGGATTGCCTTCTTCAACAATTAGCTCTTTAACCTTCAATGCCGCAGCTTCAGTAAATACCAAAGGGTCGGGCATTTCGAAGTCGTCAATACTGACTTCAGCACTCATTGGGAATTCCTCTCATTCGCATTACGCACAGTGTACTTGACCTAGTAAATTAGTCAACTATTGTGCAACATCCGCCCACTTAAAGCGTGTATCCACCGTTTTCAGACGCTCGTCGGCAAGATTGATTCTAACGTCAACGTATTGTGGGACCGATATCTGATCATTTCCAGCCCCTGAACTGATTAATTCCATGGGTAACATGGAGAATGTGAGTGTCTCGAAAAACCTGAAGTCGAAGTTGACTGGCTCCAGATCAACTTTCAGGTTGCCTGAGAGGTCGCCCGGATTTGAGTGACTATCGCTACTTTCTGGGTTCACAGAGCTTGCCACAGTGCCATACGTGATACTGACTTCGGCCTGTCCTTCCACGCGCGCCCGTCCCTGCCACTGAATAAGGGTCAGTTCAAGGGCAGACGTCCGGGTTGAGTCCTGCTTTAATGATTCGACCTCTATAGCACGCGGTTTATCGCTTATTTCCAGTTTTCGGTACAAGGCAAGGTCAGCGGTGGCAGATTCATTAATGCGCATCTGCTCTTCCAGAAGTCGCTGCAGCCTAAGGGTTCTTGCAGCAGTGGACTCAACAATTCCAATTGACTCCGCCAGGCTCAACTCCGCATCACTCAGCGATGCCTGTAGCTGTTTGATAGCCATTTGCGCTTCCTCGCTACTTTGCTGACTCGAAGCTAGTTCAAAGGCGCTACGCGCCCCTTCTCGCTGACCCAATAACCAGGCACAAGACAGCGCCGCGGCAACAATTAACACAAGAAGAGTTCTGTTGAGTAATTTGTCAGTCACGAATGGCCTGGGCGCCAGCGCGCCATCGGCAAAACGACGATGGAACACCACATATCGATCCTTGTCACGGCATGATCGCTGGCTGCAACAAACCCGATGTTTCTGGCAATCCCAGCATCAGGTTCATATTCTGGATTGCCTGTCCTGCTGCTCCTTTTACCAGATTGTCCTCCACTGCCAACACGACCGCTGTGCCCCTGCCCTGCGGCTGATGAACAGCCAGACGGCACATATTGGTACTGCGTACCGAGCGGGTTTCAGGATGCGACCCAGCAGGCATCACATCCACGAAAGGTTCGTTTTCAAAGCGCGCTTCAAAGAGTGCCTGAAGATCGACCTCTGTCGTTAGCCGAGCATAAAGCGTTGCATGAATACCTCGGATTATGGGTAATAAATGTGGTGTAAATGTCAGGCTCACTGGATCAGCCGCCATTCGGTTCAAGCCTTGTTCAATCTCAGGTAAATGCCTGTGGCCCGATGCTGCATAGGCTTTGAAGCTATCAGAAGCTTCTGCCAGCAAGTTGGGGACAGATGCTCCTCGGCCGGCTCCGGTAATTCCTGATTTAGCATCGGCTATGAGCGATTGGGTGTCGACAATGCCAGCTTCGAGCAGCGGTAAAAATCCGAGCTGTACGGCCGTTGGGTAACAACCGGGGTTAGCAACCAGCCGAGCATTTACAATGCTCTTCCGGAACACTTCGGGCAAGCCATAAACTGCTTCATCTATCAAATGCGCACTGCTGTGGGACATTCCGTACCACTGTTCCCATGTCCATACATCTTTCAGGCGATAGTCAGCTGACAAGTCAACCACTTTTACCCCTTTGTCCAACAATGCAGGGGCCTGTTTCATCGCAGTGCCATTCGGGGTAGCAAAAAACACCAAATCACACGATGTATCACTGACATCGTCAGGATCTGAAAAATTCAAGTCGACGTACCCACGCAAACTGGGAAAGAGCTCACATACCGGATTACCTGCCTGTGCTCTAGAGCTAATGAATACGACTTCTACATCGTCTCTGACCGACAATAACCTGAGCAACTCGACCCCTGTGTACCCGGAGCCACCGATAATTCCGATTCGCATGCACTACAACTCTGTCGCTGGTGAGAAGCCACCGTCCTTTGATGGTGGTGTCCCATTATTACATGCGAGCCTCAGTTGCGGCAGTGCCGGCTTGACCTGTCTTGAAACGTAATGATCCATAACAACATCATCAAGGAAAGACGCCAGACCCTGACAACAGGACCTGGCGAGACGTACTCAGAGTAACTACATCAAACCACTAATTGTCCTAACGTGCAGTTGGCACCACATCAAGATTGTCCCAAAGCGCCGGATATACCCATTCTCCATGAATGTAGAAAACGGCGTCATTGACCATAACGGATCGATCATCTCCGTAACTTGGATAAAAACGATCAGACCCGTTCGAGCGTTCGACAATTAGAGCTCCACGTGGACTAATACCAGCATTGGCACCGATCGTCACATCAAAGCCGTGAAGTCCGGTGTAATTCCATTCATTGAACTCAAATGCCCGATCCTCTGTTGGTTGCGAAATCGGATCTGCGGCTCCGTAGACATCAATACCAAAACTGACCCGCGTTGGGTGAAGATCAGTTGCTGGCTGAATCGTTATCGCACGATGATTGCGCAATGCCACAGAGTCTGTACCCCGCTCGCCAACAAGCGCTGACTGAATCTCCGCGGGAGCACCAGCATCAGACACGTCGAACAGTGTCAACTTTATGCCTTGTACCCACGCACCACGTCCATCACCAAAATTGTCATTGGAAGGCACCGCATCCTTACCGATTCCCAGCAGAAAATTTTCGCCGATAGGTTGCAGATAATCACTGTAACCGTCAATTTTCAACTCACCAGTGACTTCCGGATCGGTAGGATCAGCAAGATCTACTACGTACAGCGGATCCGTCTGGCGAAAGGTCACCAGATATGCACGATCACCGAGGAAGCGCGACGCATAGAGCTGTTCGCCCGGCTCTCCAATGTGTTGCGGTCGCGCATTATTAGGCAACGTACTAACTGTCTGCAAATTACCCTGACTATCGGCTTGCAGAATGTTCAGCAAAATGGGACTGTGATCAGGGCCTTGCTGGTCATTCATCGTCGCAACACGCAAATAACCATCGCGCTCACTCATGCGAAATGGCATTTGCAAAGGATTCCAGCCAAGGTGACCACGGACAGACCCCGAGCCAGCGTAGCTAAGCTGATTACTCTGAATGTCGAACTGGTGAATTTCAGTACTGGTACGTGGGTCAAACCACCTGATGTCTTCTTCGAAGACGTCAACCTCGGTGTTTACCGGTACACCATCAGTGGTCATTGGACCTTCGTCGTAAGAGTATTGCGTCGTCGCCAGAAATACCGATTCGGTATTTGCATAAAGGGTTTCAGTTGCCCCAAGGAAACACTCGGAATCAAGCAGCTCCATGGAACCAAGATCAATCACACCCAACGTAATGATATCAGGCGAGTAATAGGGTTGATCAGTCGCCAGCGGAGCAACGAAACAGGCTGCGGCATTCACCAGTGGCGTCCTCTCCTCGGAGCCGCTTCTGGTGTATTCAGGTAATAGCTCAGAGAGATCGGCAGACTCAACGGCGTCCCGCCATTGATCTTCATCTTGCTCCCAAGGCTGTAGGCCAGGAATCGCCGGATAGAAACGCGAGGCGAAAAACAACGAATTACCAATGCGTCGACTGGAAATAATCTGACCGTCAATCGTAAAAGTTTCGGTCAGTGAAGCGTTGGCGGCATCTGCCACATCAACCTTGGCTATCAGACTTTGTAGATCTGAGAATGCTGCTGGTTGATCCCAATAACCCCAAAAGCCACCGCCCGAAGCAGTAATAACCGCGCTGCTTTCTTCGCCAGTCTCGTAAAGGTAGAAGCCATCTGCGTTACGGCCATTGAGGTCAATTTCCAGGTCAATGATGCTCGTCGCATCGGGTGTTTCAGCATCCAGTGAGAGAATACGCAACGTGGTGACTGACGTTTGTGGAGCTGGTAATGATGTCCCTGCCGGATCTATCAATCCCGGCTCAACAGGTGGTTCATTCTCGTCGACAGGTAGCTCATCCGAATCAATCGGTGGGGAGACCGCTATCGGGGGAAAACCCACATCTACCGGCAAATCGGTGTCTCCGTTAAAGAAGCCGTAGTCAGTGTGTAGAACGAATAGCTGAGTACCGGCAGCATTGATTTTCACTCGATCCTGCTCATCAACACCCAGCTCCTGAACATTCGTGGAGGTTACTTCATTGCCTCCACCATCCACACTGGCAGAAGAATCACTAGCGGCAGAATCACCAGAAGGTTCCTGTGACGCCGTTGGCGCACTCTCGGCCGGAACGTCCGGAGCCGGAGCTGCTACCGGAATCTCCAGAGAATCATCTTCATCAAATCCATAATAATCAACAGCCTGATTGATAAGGGCGCCTCTAAGTGCTGAATAGAAGGCCTCGGAATCGTCCAGAGTAACAAGGCGTGCTTGAACGTCAGGGGTGCCGATCGTCGTTGATGTCGAGCCCGGATCAATCGAGGTATCAGAACAGGCGCTTAGCAGCAGGGTGGCGAATACGCTCAGGGCAAAAGGCAATAGTTTCATCATCTCTCCATATGTTTGGGACGTTTTTCCCAATTATAATCATTTTGCGGCAGTTTACAAGCTGAATTAACCCGTGAATGGTTACAGACAGTGCAAAAATCGAACGTATGTGAAGGCTGCTCTATATTCAGGAAAACAGCAGCTTCGATCGGTATCGAAGCTACATAACCGGTTTTCCAGACCGCAAAAGATGCAGGTGTTGACGGATTTTTATGCGATCGTCAGATCGGGAAGGCACAGTCCGGCCGCACCAATAGCTTCTTGCAACTGAGACTCGGTGTAGGGCTTTACCAGAAACCTGACAGCACCCAGTTCGATCGCTGTCTGTCTATCCTGCTCATGATCGTGATGACTCACTACAATAATAGAGGGAGAGTTACCCGCGTAGGTCTGCCCAATGCGTCGCAACAAGTTAAAGCCGTCAAGTCGCGGCATTTCAAGATCGACGATCATGATGTCTGGCAAATCCGTTGCCAGACTCTCCAGCGCTTCAAGCCCATCCTTAGTCGAACGAACCATAATTCCCCACTGACTCAAGATCTGTTGGGTCCTGTTGCGTGTTGTATGAGAATCATCAACAATGAGTGCAACGGGACTGTATAAATCTGTGGTCGAAGAAGCCGAAACCAGCTTCTCACCGGGTGGGCTTTCCAGCAACGCTTGAAGGTCAAGTATGAGTACCCGTTGCCCGGCGGGCAGAACACTACCGTCGCTGAAACGTTTCAGTGAAGCAAGCTGTGCACCCAACGGTTGGGTGACAAGCTCCCTGTACCCAATAATTTCATCTATTTCAATTTGCAATGATCGCTCTAGCACACTCACTACCACACACGATGTTATTCCGTTGCGGGAGGCCCTGCGTTCAGCCTCACCCAACAGTTGCCGAATCGATACCCTTTGCGTTTCTTCTAAGCACTTGACTGAACCGGACATTAGGTCCGGCTCTGCCAGCCGCACCGACTTTACATGGACAACCGGAATACCATAAAAGCGACCACCGTCCCGAACCAGCACCACTTGTTTTACTACCATTGGCTGGGGAATACGCATTGTAATCTGCATGCCTGCATCTTCCGGGGATTGAATTAGCAAACGCCCTTTCAATTGCTCGACTGCCGTTTGCACTGCGGATAAACCAAGGCCATGCCCTGCTATTGAATCAGCATTTTCAATAGTGCTGAACCCTGATGCAAACAGGACATTCTGCATCTGCTCATCACTGTTTATTCCAGGCTCGCCACGCGCTAGCAGAATCGAATTAAGCGATTCGCGATTGATACCCCTGCCATCATCACCGATCTGCAATACAAGATCGGCACCATCAACTGACGCGCTCACGCGGATAAGCCCTGTGCTGGGTTTACCACGCGCCAGGCGCTGTTCCGCAGGTTCAATGCCATGCACAACCGAATTGCGTACCAGATGCTCGAGCGGTGCTGCAAGTTGCTTGTATAGATCCCTGTCGATCATGAGGTCGCCACCTGCCAGCTCAAATCGCGCCGCAACTCCGCACACTTTCGCCATGTCGCTAATGGTATCGCTCAGTCTGTTGCGTAATCCGTCCAAGCGACACAAACGTGAACGGACCAAAGTCTGCTGCAGATTCGCGCTAACTCGAGAGGCTTGCTGTTGCTCCCGCTCTGCGTGACGCAGTGCACTGCGCATCTCCAGACATACCGCTTCCATATCGGCCAGTATTTCCATAGTTGCCGGCAATCCGGACAAATCGCTTTGCTCAAGCAGTTTACGCCAGCGGAAGCTGGTGGAATCGACATCCTGACAGACGTTACGCAAGCGCCTCAACTCATCACTCAAACGCACCTGATTAACGGTCAGATCGGTTGCCAGATCCAGAAGATTGTCTGCATCCATGCCGTAGTCAAAGCCGTTTCGCTCACCAGCTACGCGAGGTGAAACACCACGCGTTTCATCCTCCGCGGACAATTTAGTCATTCGCCGAGCAGAACTCTGCAGTAGATAACCATGCAACGAGCGATAACCTGTTTTGAGCACTTCAAGTTGCAATGACAACGAATCGAGCGCCTGCAACTCAGACTCAATTTCATGGGTACATTCGCTAATGGATAGCCTGCCAACCATACGTGCACTACCTTTCAAAGTGTGTAGCAGGCTCTGTGCATCACGTAACGAGCTTTGATCAAAGGGTATTCGACGAATGACATGGCGCAACTTGTCAAGGATCTCTGACGATTCGTCCGAAAAAACATCCTCCAGCGATTTTATTTGCGAGCCCATACTCAGTGAAACCGTTTGATCTTGCCCGGACTCGCTGATTCCAGGCACAGTCTGAGATAAAAACTCTCCTATTCTCGCCTCTACAGACTTGATGGCATCTGGTACTGGCTTATCTGTGTTGATAGTGCCTAATCTTGAGCGCAATGCAACTACAAGCTCCCCTATATAGCGAGTTTGACCAGCATCAAAATAACGCCCTTCGCGATGAAGCGACAAGGAAGCACGCTGCAGCGGCAAGACTATGGCAACAACCTCCTCTGCGTTAATCGTTTGCGCGCTTCCAGTGAGCGTGTGCAAAGCGCGCAGCATTTTCTCATTCGGCAATCGTGCTTTGCCATCTCCATGAGGTCTTAGTGCAAGACTCACCGATTCATCAAGGATTTCGAGATGTCCGATACATTCATGCTGAAAGACAAGCTGCAAGGTTTCATCCAGATCGTTGCTTTCTTCGCCCGAGATTGCTTCGAGTATCAAATCATCATCAACGTTTAGAGTCAGGCTTCCGATATCTGCCAATGACAAATCATCAAGCGAGGGCTCTGAATCAGCGACAATGTCCTCAGGAGCATCCATCGCTTCCTGTTCGAGTTGTTGCAACAGCTCGTCAAGACCATTGACGGCGCCGGCGTCATTGATTGGCGTATCAAGCAGTATGGGAAAAAAGGCTTGAATTTCGTCCAGACAGTTCAGATTTTCATGGGAAAGTACCGGATTTTCATCACTTACAATCTGCGCAAACCAGACGCGTGCAGAACTCACTAAAAGGCCAAGCCCTTGGGGTACGACATCGGCATTGATTATTTCATGCAGATCTATCAAAGAATTTCTCAAACGCTCGACGATGCTACGATTAGGTTGTAACTTATAGTCTGCTGTCGCCTGTCCTATTGATGCAAATACATCAAGTAGACGCTCGGCCAATTCTGAAGGTAATTCATCAGCGACTTCTCCACTCGAAACATCGGGACTGATTCCCAGTATTTCCATTATTGTTTCGAGTGTTTCACTAGCGCTGATTAGAAACTGACCCGCCTCGGGCTGTGGCAGCAAGACACATCCCAGATAATCGTCAAGAGAGGTAAGCATTCGACTAAGCAAATCCCGCATGGAAACCGCGTCAGTGAGTGAACGCGCCCCATGGTAAGTTGACAGTTGCCTGAAAACCAGCCCCAAAGATCCAAACAAGGGACAAAGCTCAGGCAAAGGCAGAATTTGCAGTGCGTTATTCACCTTGTTCAGCCGGATGATAAGCTGTCTGCAACTCGGCCTGTCAAGTCTGTTTTCAACAACCATTGGCAACAACTGATTGGCAAGCAACTGTATCTCATTACGAGCCTCTCGCAGGCAAGCGTCAGTGGCTATATCAACGTACACATCACGCGCCGATAGACGCACAGATCGGTCGCCCCGGCTCTGCAAAATACTCTGTCGCGCACTTTGCTCCAGTAAGGTATCCAGTTGCGAGAGTGACTGGGACAATTGCACGCGCGTCGCCTCATCAGCGAGCCTACCTTTTTTGAGCATGCCCAATGCCGTGTTGATTGACTTCAGGCACGCCAGTGGTTTCGGCACGCCCATTATCGTTAGAACCGGCTCAAGCTGACCCAAGCGAACCCTTGATCGGACAACCTTCAAATAGGCATCTGAGGCATGATGAGCGTCAGCATCGTCAAGCCATTCCCGTAAATACTCTGTTTCGCGCATCACACCGTTGCGAATGGCGTTGGTCAGATGGTAACCGACACCAATTGTCGGGGTATCCGGACAGCGCGTTGATTGGGCAATTTGCCGAACCCTGTCAAGGCGAAAGCGACGCCTTAGACTGATCGCAGTGCTTACGTCTGATTCGATTTGTGCCGCGTAGTAGAGAAAATTTCGCAGTAGATCATCTGGCACAAGATCATCTGGCACAGCAACAAGTGCACAACGATGAACATTGCGTTCCAACTGCGCATAAAGACTGCGCAACGCGGGGCCATCGTCAATCTGCCCGTCTTTTACGGCCTTTGCGACCAGTGACGCAGCCTGGAACAATGGCGTGAGCGGACTCAGATAATGATGCTCTTCACTTAACAGCGCAATTCGATCTAATTGACGTATCAAAGGGCCTACTGCACCGGCACGCTGGCTTCGCCACCAATGCAGCAGTCGCTGAACCAGGCTCATGTGCGCAGAGGATGCATATGCAACCCACAAGTTGCGCTGATCGGACCAGATTTTCTCTGATACCGAAACTGATGGCCCTTCTGGAATTTCGACACCCGCAGCCAGCATAAGGGCATCAGATAGCAGCATCTCGTCCCGGTATGCACGACAGTCGTTAACCATGGCAACTAATGCAAGAGCATTGTCAGCGTCGATATCATCGTGCATCTGATGAAAGTGCTGGTCCAGATTCTGAACCGCACTGAGTAACACTCTTGCAAGTTCACTAGTATTGGATTCGTCTGTGGCATCGAACAGGAGCACGGCCAAGAGCTCTTCAATAACGAACTGCGTGGCAGTTTTATCCAACACAACCAGCGTATTGCGAATCCGCTTTAGATCATCGATAACCGGTTGACGATCGCTCAGATCTTCACTTTGAACAAAAAAGCCGACATGCGTGGAAAACTGCTCCCAAGCGACCAGCAGATGGGCAACGGCTTCGCTGTTCAGGCTTGAGGACGAATCCATGGCATGTGGTCGATCTGAGCCGTCATCATCCTGATCCTTAGCCATTGATGGCCGCTCGTTCGGCCGCGCGCCTGGCAACGCTCTTAGTCGGCTGAGTATCAGCTGCATTAACATCACTATCGGTGAGTATGAAGTCGGATGTACTCTGCCGCAGGTCATTTGCCAGCCTTTTCAGCCCATCCATTGAGGCGGCATTCGTTCGGGCATCCTGCCCTGTCTGCTCAGTGATCTGATTAATCAGATTCATATTTTCGCTTAAATTTCTCACCACACCGGCATGCACAACCGCCTCTTCCGCCACATGCACAGCATGAGTATGAACTGAACTAGTATGTGTGCGAATCTGTGCAAGTGCATCCGCCAGAGAATCCATCTGTACAAATTGCTTATCGCAGCCTGAATAGACTCTTCGCATGCATGTTATTGCCTCGGTAGAGTCTACGCTAATGCTCCGTATCAGTGAACGAACATCATCAGTTGCGCGACCAAGGGCATCGCCAAGCCTTGCCACTTCGTCCGTCAGGCGACTAACATCGTCCGACCCTAAATCCGCCGTTGCCGATACGGACGATGCACGAATGGTGGTGTTCACAGCCAGAAGTTCGGTATGACGTGCCAGATCCTCTAGCACGGCAAAGGAATCTTCGATGGGATGGACGTACTGGCTGAGCGACTGCACGAGGCTGACAGACAAGTCGGAATCCCGGCGCATGCTATCGATCTGTTTTGAACTCGCTTTCAGGGCAGCGTGAACATGATCGACCTTGTCCAAGATCACCTGCGTCGTAACTGAAGTTTCCGCCGCATTGGCTGACAATGCGCCAGTGGAGCTACTCATGCCCAGAAGGACATTGGATGATTGATGGATGTGTCCCGTCTGCTGCGTGCATTGACGCTCAATGGCAGTCGCTAGTTCTTGCGACTTGCTTACCGATTCACCAAGCGTTCGCGATGTCGACAACTGGATTCCAGCCAATCTTTGCAGTTCGCTGACAGCGTGGTTAAAGGCATCGGCAAGAGCACCTGCGGTACCATCACTCGCCGTGGCCCTGACTCTAAGATCACCGCTGGCAAGTGGTGCCATCTCGTCGAGTAACCTTGCTGTGGCAGCCTGATCGTTGCGCGCCTCGAGTTCTCCCCCTGACGCCCGCTTGCGTTGGACAGATCTGACCGTTAGCAGAAGCCAGCCGAAAAAAACCAGACTCAAGGCACCAAGAGCAAGACTCCAGCCAGCCGCCGAGTAAACTGCAGGCACCGGTCGCACAACCCCCTGCATGAGCCGGTTAGTGGCTACAACTTCGGCACCATCAACACCATCCTCCATCAATGTTTGCCACGATATCTGAAGATCGTTCACACGGGTTTGAGTCACCCCACTGGTACGAAACAGGCCGAACAGGGAAACTACCAGTGCCAGCAGACACAAACTTAGAAGTACAGCCGGCAAACCGATCCGATTTTCATGGAAAGCGTTGTTGTGTACAGCCATTACGAAGTCATTTCCTTGATATTGATAAAAGCAGGCGATTGCACGAGTGCGTCCACATCGAGCAAATAGTGTTCGTCATCCTTGTCCTTTAAATATTTACCACTGAGTAACAGATGTTCGCGGGCACTATCAAGATACTTGTCATCAGACGTTACATCGACCGGCTGCGCATCACTGAATCCAGGGACCTCATCCACTTTCAATGCTGCGATAGCGACAGTTGGGTCAATCTCGAGAATTCTGCCGGAACACGGTTCTCTTCCGGCGAAAGCCCCAAGGTCTGTGACCGGCAAAAGGCGTCCGTTTGCAACCCCCAGTCCGAGGAACCATTTCGTCGTGCCCGCCACTTCCTGCACATTCAATTGCTCATGGACAGCCTTCACCTGACTGGCCTGAATGGCCAGCTTCAATCCTGCAGCAGTAAAGAGAACGTACTGGGTCATACAGCTTTCTAGCCTGGACGATGATTGTTTACTGGGACCGCCTGCGGCATTACATCGTCAATCTGATGCAAAAGACTGACTTTGCAAGCTGCTGAATTCAAGGTTTGCGCTGTGAATGGCTTGGAGATATGTGTATCACATCCGACGAGAGCTGCGCGCTCCTGATCTACCAAGCCTTCCCTGCCGGTCATCATGATAACCGGTATGTGACAGTAATTAGAGTTACTCTTCAACAGAGCACAAATCTGATAGCCGTCCAATTCTGGCATCGAAGCATCAGCAAATACAATATCAGGGCGATTCTGCACCACCCGCGCGAGCGCTTCGAAACCATTTGAGGCCAAAGTGACTGCGAAACCTGACGCTCGCAGATGGGCGCTTGTCGACTCTCTGACGGTGGCGCTATCGTTGACAAGTAACACCCTGGCGGCAGAGCCTTGCCGCACGCCCGAGAATTCCTCGATGCTGGCGACATTGGCATCCTTTCGTCCGTTGGCCAGAACGATCTCTTCGTCTGTTGGATTGGCGTCATGCACTGACATGGTCATGATTCGTCTCTGTCGTGGTCCATAGCGATTGGAAAAGCGGCTCTGGTAAAAGAACCCTGCATAAGGCAAGCGTCAGAAAACAGTCTGTGAACAAAGCGTTGCCTGAACACCAACCGCAACTGTTTTCCACACAATATCCTCTATTGAGGCTCAGATGCCTCACGCGCACGTTATAGGCGTGAGATACTTTGCGACCGCTTTGCCCAAGATCAGGCTGGAAATAAATGAGTATTACCATTGGCATCGTCATGGACCCCATAGAATCCATCACACCCTACAAAGATACCACTCTTGCCATGATGCTGGCAGCCCGTGCCCGCGGCTGGACAATCAACTGCATGGAGCAGGCGGACTTGTTCCTCGACCGGGGGCGTGCTTATGCCAAACGCCGGGCCATCAAGGTATTTGATGATAATCAACATTGGTTCGAGGCAGAGGCACCAACTGATGCTCCCCTTACCGAAAACGATATTATCCTGATGCGCAAGGATCCTCCGTTCGATATGGATTTTGTCTACACAACCCACATTCTGGAACATGCAGCCAACGACGGTGTATATGTCAGCAACAGACCGGCTTCGCTTCGTGATGTGAATGAAAAACTGTCTACTACGTGGTTTAGTGAGTTCTGCCCGCCGACTCTCGTTACAAGCAGTTCTGCGCGGCTCAAAAAATTCATTGTGGAACACAACGATGCGATAATAAAACCGCTGGACGGTATGGGCGGCGCAGGTATTTTCAGGCTCACGCCTGATGACCCGAATATC
This sequence comes from Granulosicoccus sp., assembly GCA_045106195.1. Taxonomy (GTDB): domain Bacteria; phylum Pseudomonadota; class Gammaproteobacteria; order Granulosicoccales; family Granulosicoccaceae; genus Granulosicoccus. The sequence continues at coordinate 157,820 of JBGCEH010000003.1, read as the reverse complement.
AATATTATTCTTGAACATTCAACCCTTGACGACACCCGACAAATCATGGCTCAACGGTACGTACCCGAGATTCGTGACGGAGACAAACGAGTTCTGGTTGTCAACGGAAAAGCCATGCCATTCGCACTGGCACGAATACCTGCACAAGGCGAAACGCGTGGCAATCTGGCCGCAGGAGGCAGAGGCGTTGCGGTGCCCATAACCGACCAGGAGCGACAGATAGTTGACGCGATTTCTCCGTTTTTACTGGAAAAGGGGCTGTTATTTGTTGGCATGGATGTCATTGGAAGCTATCTGACAGAGATTAACGTTACTAGCCCAACATGCGTTCGTGAGCTGGATGCGCATGCACACAGCCTTTCCGACGCGCCATCTGCCGATTCCAACGGTTATCGCCGCGGCATTGCGGATGTATACCTCGACGCACTCGAGGAGGCTATTGCATAACGAACATGGTTATTGCATAGGCTTCTCTCAGGTTAAACTTAATGTATTTGCCAGGTGTCCCGGATCGTGACGATCCGTGACCCGTTTTCAAGTAGCGCAGGCCCCACCATCGCATGAATACAGCGGTTGCACACTCGCAAGAACAAAGCAACGTGCTGGCAGTTGCCTTATTTGTCGCCACTGCCGCTCACGCTGTCGTGCTGCTCGGTGTCAGCTTCACACCTTTTCTTGAAAACATGCGCACCCCCCCGGCACTGGAAGTCGTGCTGGTTCAGGAGCAAGATACCGACACGATCGAAGATGCTAACTATCTTGCACAATCCAATCAGGATGGAGGGGGCGAAACTGACGAGAACGCTCGCCCGTCATCGCCTTTCACAAGTGCGCTGGACGTCGACGCGGAGGGTATTGCTCCTACTCCCATGGCTGCCAGTGCACCAAATCCGAGTGAGGCAACCGCCGAAGAAGTAATTACCGCTCTTTCGTCTGACGAACAGGTCGTTACCGGTGATACCAGCGAGACACAGGAAGAAATCCAGAAGCCTCCAGCGACGATCTTTGTTGAACAAAACTTAGAAATAGCGAAACTGGCGGCAGAGATTGATCGCCAGCAGGAAGAGTTTGCAAAACGCCCGAAGAAAAAATTTCTCAACGCTCGCACACGAGAATCATCATCTGCTGAATATATGTATAGATGGGTCGAGAGCGTGGAGCGCATGGGCAACCTAAACTATCCTGCCGAGGCTCGTCGCAAAAAGCTGTACGGGGAACTTATATTGATTGTCGGTATTTATAAAAATGGAGAACTGGAAAGCATCACTGTCGACGAATCTTCTGGCCACAAACTTCTGGACGATGCTGCCGTCCGAACAGTTGAGATGGCCGCACCTTTTGAGCCGATGACAGGAAAGCTCGCCGAAGAAACAGATATTCTCTACATCGTCAGAACATGGGAGTTCACCACCAACAATTCCGTTGACAGCCGCTGACACCCTGATGAATCTGACTCATCACTTTCTCATTTCCATGCCGCAGATGCAGGATACCGGCTTCAGGAACAGCGTAGTCTACATTCTGGATCACTGCGAGCAGGGCGCATTTGGTGTCATCGTCAACGCTGCTCTGGGAATGAACTTTGAATCCCTTCTGTCACAGATAAACATCAAGATTGACGCCGAATCAGCACGAAACACGACGGTGCTGCGCGGTGGGCCAGTCGATGAAGGTCATGGCCTGGTACTGCACGAGCCGGGGCCAAGTTTTGAAACCACTCGAGAATTTGCTCACGGTGTATCGCTCTCCAGCTCTCGCGATGTTCTCGAAGCCATTGCCAGAGGCGAAGAACCATCCACCTACCTAGTGGTACTGGGCCACTCAGGCTGGGCTCCGGGCCAACTGGAAATGGAAGTCGCAGAAAATGCCTGGCTTACGTGTCAGGCCGATACCGATATCCTGTTCAAGACACCGCTGCAGAATCGTCGACAGGCGGTTGCCAGTCTTATTGGCATAGATATGTCGAACGTGGTTGGTCACTCGGGCCATGCGTGAAGATGCTGACGCTATTGGAAACAATCGTCGCAAGGTCGGAACCTGTCTGGCATTTGACTACGGTACCCGGCATATTGGCATGGCCGTCGGCGAGTATCAGATGCAAAGCGCCAGACCACTGGGCGTTATTGCCAATCGTAACGGCACTCCCGACTGGCCCTCAATCCAGCATCACATTGAGGAATGGCAACCCACAGACCTGATACTAGGCTGGCCACTGACCGAAGATGGGCAGGAACAGCCGCTGTGCGATCATATCAAAGGTTTTGCAAAACGCTTGGAGCAGAACTTTGAGCGGCCGGTTCACTTTGTCGATGAACGCTTCAGCTCAGTTGCTGCGCAAGAACAGATACGATCCATGCGCCAAAGTGGTCAACGTACTCGGCGCAGCAAACATACCGATGTCGATAGCGTCGCTGCGGCAATAATTATGGAAACCTGGTTTACGCAACACCGTGAATAGTACAGATACAATAACTTACGACAAGCCCACTGTCATTCAATGGTTGGACAGTATGATCGAGCCACTGCTCGAGCTTATTGCCAGCGGACCGCCTGTCGCCTTGATTGGCATCCGACGTGGCGGCGTGGACGTCGGACAATACCTCGGCAATGCGCTCGCAAACCGCGGTGTACACCTTGGCGAGACCATGGGTGAACTGAATATCGCATTCTACAGGGACGACTTCAGCTCAATTGGCTTACACCCGGTTGTCGGTCCTTCGAACGTACCATTTGACGTTACCGGCAGGCACATTATCCTTGTGGATGATGTTCTGGGAACAGGGCGAACCGTGCGCGCGGCCATGAACGAGATATTCGACTATGGACGACCCGCAAGAATCACGTTGGCAGTTCTGTTGCAACGTACCGATCATGAGTTGCCGATACGTGCAGATGTCATAGGGCAGACCTTGACGGTAGGTCCCAATGACTATATCGATCTTGATGCAGATACTTTGCAAGTGACTGTCGGGGCGAAATCGTGACTCTTGCCGATCCACAATTCAACGCCGCAGGCACCTTGCAACATTTTGTCGACCTGCAAGGACTGGATGCCAGCATCCTCACACAAATTCTGGATACCGCAGAAGGCTTTACCAGCATCAATGACCGCAAAGTCAGGCAGGTTCCGTTGTTGCGTGGCAAAACGGTAGCAAATTTGTTTTTTGAAAACAGCACACGTACGCGAACAGCATTCGAACTGGCGGCAAAACGTTTAAGTGCCGATATTCTCAACGTTGATCTCGTGACATCGTCAACCAGCAAAGGTGAGTCACTACTAGATACATTGCGTGTGCTGGAGGCACTGCAATGCGATATGTTTATCGTACGGCACGGTGATTCCGGTGCTGCGCATTTCATCGCCAGACACGTTGCTCCGAATATCAACATCATCAACGGTGGCGATGGGCAGCATTCCCACCCTACCCAGGGCATGCTGGACATGTTCACTATTCGGCGTCACAAAGGCGACTTCAGCAAATTGTGTGTGGTTATCATAGGAGACATCCGGCACAGCCGGGTAGCGCGATCGGATATTGCCGCACTAACGACTCTCGGTGCCGGTGAAGTGCGCGTGGTTGGCCCTCAAACCCTGATGCCTGCCGATGTGGAATCGTTGGGGGTTGTCGTATATTCCTCTCTTGACAAAGCGCTGAAAGATGCTGACGTCATCATGGGTTTACGGTTGCAAAAAGAGCGCATGACCACGGCTACGGTACCCAGCAGTGGAGAATTTTATCGAACTTACGGACTATCACCAGAACGCCTTGCCCTGGCTAAACCAGATGCATTGGTTATGCACCCCGGCCCTACCAATCGTGGTGTTGAGATTGCCGGAGCTGTTGCCGATGGCAAACAATCAGTGATACTGGAACAGGTGACCTATGGCATCGCCGTGCGCATGGCTGTTATGTCGATCATTATGGGAAACTCTGAAACCATGCTCTCTCAAAGCATGAATGCAAGCCAACAGACAGTCATGGAAAACCCGGTATGAACAAGGATGTAACACAGCCTTCTTTGGACAACCACTACTGCATAAAAGAGGGGATATTGCCTGGCCTGTCAAACCCTCAGGACATCACGATATACGGTGACACCATCACTGCAATCGTTGACAGCACCGCTGACACGCTCGATCAGGACGTCACGATCATTGATGCGAGAGGATGTCGAGTATTTCCCGGATTAATTGACCTGTACAGCCGATGCCGCGAGCCAGGCTTGACACGTAAAGGCAATATTGTCAGTGAATCGATAGCCGCCTTTTCAGCCGGGTTCACCCATGTGCTCTGCTCGCCAGACACCATTCCAGCGGTAGACAGTGTGGCGACGGTTGAACTGATTACCCACCGCTCGGAGCAAGCCACCGCCGGGGCAAGCGTCATCCCGATGGCCGCGCTCACCGTTGGTCTGAAAGGTGAGCAACTCAGCGAACTGGCAACTCTCCAGGCTGCAGGTTGCCCCGTGGCCTCACAGGCTGACCAACCGATCGACAGCACGACCGTGCTTTACAGTGCAATGGAGTATGCAAGCTCATTCAAAATGCCTCTGCTTATCAATGCACGCGATGCACAGCTGGGCATCGATGGTTGCGCACATACCGGTGCCACAGCGACTCAACTAGGCTTGCCAACTATTCCAGTGGCGGCAGAAACCGTAGCACTGGCGAGACTCATTGAGCTTTGCAGGGAGACTGGCTGCCGGCTGCATATTTCACGAATCAGTTCGGCTCGTGCCGTTGAACACATCAATGATGCCAAACAGGAAGGGTTGCCAATAAGCTGTGACGTCGGTATTCATCATCTTTTCTACATCGACGAGTTTCTTGCCGGCTACGACACCAGTTTTCATTCGGCAGTACCTTTTCGTGGACGCGAAGACAGGCAGGCACTTCGCGAAGGTTTGAAAAGTGGCGTGATCGATGCCATCTGCACCGATCACGCACCACACGATATTGACGCGAGTCTGGCTCCTTTTCCGGTAACCGAACCAGGGCTATCAGCCTATGACTGGTTTATTCCACTGCTACTTCAAGTCCCTGACGCTACTGGACTTAGCCTTGAACAAGTCATTGACAAACTACACGACGAGCCACTGAAAATCCTCGGTAAAAAACCAGCTCCACCATTTGCGGTGGGCAGCCCTGCAAGTCTGTTTGTACTCAACACGGATGCGCACTTTGAAAAAAATCCATCTGCAATCTACAGTGCCGGTGCCAACAACCCACTGGCTATCCATGACGCACAGATGCTGGGCTTGTCGCCTCTCAAGGGCAATGTGAAGGTGGTCTTTCACCAAGGTAAGAAGACAAGTTACTCCAATGCCCCCGTAATGCCGGCATAGCCGGCAATCAATACCGCGTCACGCTTGGATTTCTGCCTGCGCGAGAATGGCTGATCACGCGAATTCTGCCCTACGCAGTCTCACCTTTCTCCAGTTCGAAACCAATGTCCTGTACCATCTGCACCGGCGCACCAGTCACCCGCTTGACAAGGTTTTCAGCAGCCAGCTTTCCCACTTTCAAGCGCCTGATTTGTGTGGTAGTTAGTCTTGCAGGTAGCACTGACCCCACGTCAAGACCACCAAAACCTGCGATGGCGACATCACCCGGTATCTTGATTCCTTTAGCCTGGCAGAACATCAGTCCTCCGACCGCCATATTGTCATCCAGAAAATACAGAACGCGAGTTGAAGGATGGGCGGACAGCAACTGCTCAGTGCCGTAATAGCCTGCATAGAAGGATGATTTGTCGTTTAGCAAAACGGCTTCAGCCTTGGATCCATAGCCCTCTTCAAAACCCAGTAACCTATCTTGTCCCAGTACGGTATTACCCTGTCGCACACCAACATAACCCGCCAGGCCGCGATAGCGGCCCGTCAGATGCTGCCCCATCTGGAGACCGACAGCATGATGATCAATACCAACATGCAGGTTGCTACCTTTGGGCTGATCGACAGCAACACTGCCAAGGTTCCAGAGCTGCAGCACAGGAACAGTAAGGCTCGCCAGTAGTGTCTGATTTGCATTGCTACGTTTTCGACCTGTAACAATCAAACCACAAGGACGCCAGGCAAGTGCAGAATTCAACCACTGGAACTCTACTTCATCGTCATAACCCACAACCCCGATGATAGGTTGATAGCCCAGCGCTGCAAGCTTGCTTTCGAGACCTTCAAGTATTTGCCCATAAAGCTCCCTGCCGAGCGTCGGAAGTGCTATCGCTACCAGACTGTTGGAGGCCTCCGAGCCTAACGAGGCCGCGATACGATTCGGGACATAACCCAACTTATGCGCTACCGCGAGCACCTTGTCTCGCGTGCTCTCGGAATAACCATCTGCCCCCCGCAGCACCCGGGACGCAGTCATGCGGGAAACACCCGCTTCACTGGCGATCTCTGCGAGAGAGACGCCTCGGTTTTTACTTCCGCGAGATGATTCAGGGATTGACATGGCTACTAGGATACCCCTATTCTGAGGTAACGTTACCGGTAACGCAGATTCTCATGCACCAAATCTTTCAATCCTTCACAAAGCAGGTGCCACAACAATGAATATAGCGCCACCCGTGCAGCCGCTACCCGATGGCCTTTTCTTTCACAAGATTACCAAGCGTTTTGGCGGGACTCTCGCGCTGGACTCGGTCACCATGAATGTCGGGCGCGGCGAAATAGTCGCCTTGCTGGGAGAGAACGGTGCCGGAAAATCGACACTCATCAAGATTCTCGGGGGGATACATCAGCCGGATGAAGGCGATGTAGTAATTGAACGCACCCCCTATAGGCACACCCCCGGAAGTACAAAAGTGAGGCAGGCAGTGGCCTTCATTCATCAGGATCTGGGGCTTATAGAGTGGATGAGTATTGCCGAAAACATGGCGATGGCGCAAGGATATCAGCGCGCAGCCGGACTGATCAACTGGAAGGCCTGTGAAAAAATAACGTCTGATGCTTTGGCGCGCGTAGGTTGCTCTTTCAGTCCTACCATGCGCGTCAGCCAACTCACCCGTGCAGAAAAATCCCTGGTCGCCATTGCACGTGCACTGGCTGTGGATTGTGATTTTCTGGTGCTGGATGAGCCAACTGCCAGCCTGCCATCAAACGATGTAAAAACATTGTTCAACGTGTTACACCGATTACGTAATGAAGGCGTTGGCATGATCTACGTCTCACACAGGCTGGATGAAGTCTTCGAAATAGCTGACCGGGTAGTGGTGCTGCGCGACGGAAAAACAGTGGGAGTCAGAGCCGTTGCTCACACATCACCGGAAGAGCTGGTCGACATGATCGTTGGCAAGAAACCGAAAACCTTCAACAGAATCGAAGCCAGCATTACAGAACCCCTATTGCAGTTACGAGATCTCTATACCGAGAACAGTGGGCCTGTAACACTTGAGGTCTTCAGGGGCGAAATACTCGGGCTCGTGGGTCTGCGCGGCGCTGGCCAGGAAGATATCGGTCGATGCCTGTTTGGCACTGAAAAATTTGTCGGCCAGATGATTCTGGATGGCAAAACCTTCCTTCCAACCGCACCTCGACAAGCCATGCAGGCAGGTATCGGATTAATACCGCGTGATCGCGTCGTTGAATCAGTGGCAACGTCGCTAAGCATCAGGGAAAACCTGTTTATCAACCCTGGTGCATTGGGTCGTGGGTTGTGGTCTTTCATGAGCCGACGCATAGAGGCGAAAAAAGCAATGGAAGCAGGCGTGGATGTCGGACTGAAACCCAACAATCCTGAATTACCCATCGATGCCCTGTCCGGTGGCAATCAGCAAAAGGTGATTGTCGGGCGTTGGCTGAGCAACAACAATCGATTACTGATTGCAGAAGATCCGACCGCCGGTGTGGATATTGGCGCAAAAGCCGAGATCTATACACTCCTTAATGAAATGGTAGCAAGTGGAACGCCTGTACTGGTCATATCAACAGATTTCGAAGAAGTGGCTAACGTGTGCAGTCGTGCCATTGTGTTTAACCGTGGGCAGTGTGTCGATGAACTACAGGGCCCGCAACTTACCATCGAAGCGCTAGTGCAACTCGCCTCTGCTAGCGACTACCGAGAAACCGCATGAACTCCATCAAAGCCACAGCCCTTGAACCCACCCGAGACGAACTGAACTCGATGAGCCTGACATCGAAACTTGGAAGGCTAGCCCCTGTTTATGGCCTGGTTATTCTGATGGTCTTGCTCATGGCGCTATTCAGTGTGCTGTTACCAGATACTTTCCCCACCCTGCTTAATCTACGATCAATTATTTCTGACAAGGCAATCATCGCTATTCTGTCATTGGCGGCCACCATCCCAATGGTCACCGGTAAGATCGATCTCACAGTAGGTTACGGCATCGTGCTCTGGCACATTCTGGCTATCAGCCTGCAAACTCTGGGCTTACCCTGGCCTGTTGCCTGTCTCGTTGTTTTGGCACTAGGGGCCTTTTCGGGTCTACTCAATGGACTGCTTGTAGAGGTAGCAAGGATAGACAGCTTCATTGCCACTCTCGGCACGGGCACTGTGCTCTACGCTCTGGCGTTATGGCATACCGGTGGACGGCAAATGATCGCCAGCCTGCCTGATGGTTTTTACGCCTTGAGTACAACGTTTGTATTCGGTCTGCCCATAACCGGCTTTTATGTTCTGTTTATTGCTGTCGTGCTGTGGCTTATTCTGGAATACCTGCCCATTGGCCGTTACATGTATGCAATCGGGGCAAATCCCACCTCTGCTGCATTAAACGGTATTCCGGTTCCTCGCTATGTCATGGGTGCATTCATAGCCTCGGGTACCTTGACGGCACTTGCAGGCATCCTGTTGGCAAGCAAACTACGCATTGGCCAGGCCAGCGTTGGTCTGGAGTATTTGCTCCCCGCGCTCGTAGGTGCGTTTTTAGGCTCTACAACCATAAAGCCCGGGCGCGTGAACGTATGGGGAACACTGACAGGCGTCGTTATTCTCGCTGTCGGTATTTCCGGGATACAGCAGTTCGGAGGATCATTTTGGGTAGAACCCTTGTTTAACGGAGTCACACTGCTTGTTGCTATCGGTATAGCAGGCTATGCACAACGCAAACGCGGTGGTGTGATCAAAGTGAAAACCGTGGCTGAGCCACGTACTACCGATAAGACGTCTGACCGCCCAGAATAATGTGACATTACAACATCAAAAATCAGCCCACCACCACCATTTCCACAGGAGAAGTAAACCAATGATGACCCGAGTACAAAGCGCCACAATTGCAGGCACCCTGCTACTGGCAAGCACCACAGCCAGCACTGTGCAGGCCGACGCCATGAGCGAAGCCATGGAGTTCGTCAACAAATATGCAATGAAAGTCGAGACCTGGGATGGCCCGACAACAGGTCCGAAGGCCGTGCCAGACCAGACTATAGTGGTATTGGCGGGTGATCTGAAAAACGGTGGCATCCTCGGTGCCACTACCGGCATCGAAGAAGCTGCCGAGAAGATTGGTTGGACAGTTCGGGTCCTTGATGGTGCTGGATCGATCTCTGGCCGGACATCAGCCATGGGCCAGGCACTCGCGCTGAAACCCAACGGCATTATCCTCAACGGTTTCGACTCGAAAGAGCAAGCGCAAGGCATGGCTGCGGCCGCCGAAGCGGGTATTCCCATGGTCTCATGGCATGCGGGTTCTACCATTGGACCCATGGATGATGTCGGCATCTTTGCCAACGTCACCACCGATCCCATGCTGGTGTCAGAGGCGGCTGCAAAATGGGCATTTGCCGATGCAGACGGTGCGCCTAGTGTAGTCATTTTCACAGACTCCACTTATCAGATCGCAATTGACAAGGCGGATCGAATGAAAGAGGTCATCGAGGAGCTGGGCGGAACCATCCTCGAGTACGTGGACACCCCCATCGCCGAAACGTCACAACGTATGCCTCAGCTAACAACATCCTTGTTACAACGCCACGGCGCTAAATGGACACATTCGCTGGCTATCAACGATCTCTATTTTGACTTCATGGGGCCTTCACTGGCAGCAGCAGGTATTAAAGGCGATGGGGCTCCCGTCAATGTTTCAGCCGGTGACGGCTCGGAGTCGTCTTACCAGAGAATCCGCACCAGTCAATACCAGCAAGTGACTGTAGCAGAGCCTTTGAACTTGCAGGGCTGGCAGCTGGTCGATGAAATGAATCGGGCGCTGAGCGGTGTTGAGTGGTCAGGTTACGTCTCTCCTCTTCATGTAGTTACCACTGAAAACATAGAATTCGATGGTGGACCTCGTAACACCTTCGATCCAGAGAACGGATATCAAGACGCCTACGTGAAAATCTGGTCGGGTAGCTAGTCGCCTGCGGCCAAGGGTGTCTGGTGACTTTTGCGTCATCAGACACCAGTGCAGGTTATGGCCTGTTTTGTCGTTTTCTTCCATTGACATTCGTTCATCAAACCCGCGTTGCTAGCACACTATAGCGACGTCAGACCTGATATTGTCTCCGGCAAACAACCAGCAATATATTATGAGCGACACCGACAATCACAAACATGCCATGCAGAAATTGCAGGCTGAACAGAACGCCAAGGTCAAGGAATCAAAACACAGTGATCGCGGCCTCGTCCTGGTTCACACAGGCAATGGCAAGGGCAAGTCAAGCTCAGCCTTCGGCGTCGTTGCCCGGGCATTGGGATGGGGCCATAAGGTCGCTGTCGTTCAATTCATAAAAGGCACCTGGAAAACGGGTGAGCGCGAGTTTTTCAAGCGTTTTCCAGACCAGCTCGACTGGCATACTATGGGTGAAGGCTTTACCTGGAATACTCAAGATAAGGATCGCGACATCGAGGCGGCCACTGCCGCTTTTACAACCGCAACAACGCTGATGTGTAGTGGCGACTACGATCTGCTCGTGCTTGACGAAATCAACATCGCATTACGCTATGACTATCTTGATGTCATGAATGTCACAGAGGCCATCATGGCTCGCTCACAAAGAACCAGCATCATAGCCACGGGGCGTGACGCAAAACAGGAACTCATGGATTCAGCCGATCTTGTCAGCGAAATGTTGGAAATAAAACATCCATTCAAGTCCGGCATCAAAGCGAAGCAAGGTATCGATTACTAGTGAGCCGTTCGGTTAATTCGGAAACAGACATTTTGTTCTCAGTGTCGTCAGAACAAGGCAGAAAGGCGAAGCGTATTGGGTATACGGGGAGCGAATCGAACGCCGGGCTGGCTGCGCCGGGGACAAAATGTGTTACTGAATTGATCGCACGACCCACAAGTGCAGTGGAACATACAAAACTCTCATTTAGAGCCACTCATAACCGATGAGCGCTCGCGTACTGATGTTTCAAGGCACAGGTTCTGACGTTGGAAAATCTACCATCGTTGCAGGTCTGTGCCGCATAGCCCGACGCAGAGGCATTCGCGTGGCCCCGTTCAAGCCACAAAACATGTCCAACAATGCTGCTGCTTGTGCCGATGGGGGAGAGATTGGACGTGCCCAGGCACTTCAGGCACGTGCAGCCGGACTCCAACCGTGTGTGCATTTTAACCCGGTTTTACTTAAACCGCAGAGTGATCAAACTGCCCAGATTGTGGTTCACGGCAAAGTTCTTGATACCTTGTCGGCAAGTGATTACATGGATAACAAACGTCATCATTTGCTGGACGCTGTGGTTAGCAGTTTTCAGACGCTTTGTAACAACTACGATCTAATACTCGTTGAAGGCGCTGGCAGTGCTGCCGAGATTAACCTTCGTGAACGCGACATTGCCAATATGGGTTTTGCCCGACGCGTCGGTGCACCGGTATGCCTTATTGGCGACATTGACCGAGGCGGCGTCATCGCAGCCATCGTCGGTACCAAGGTTGTCATTGGCGATGCAGATGCAACCATGATCAAAAGCTTCATTATCAACCGGTTTCGCGGCGACCCTCGTCTGTTTGATGCTGGCGTTATTGCTATCGAAGAGCGAACTGACTGGACATGCAGGGGGGTTGTTCCCTGGTTATCGTCAGCACTGCAGTTGCCACAGGAAGATGCTGTTGTGTTGCAACAAGGCCACAACGCAGGCGCTCTATCGCAAAACAAATTGAAAATAGCAGTGCCCATGCTTTCACGCATTGCCAATTTCGATGACATGGATCCACTTCGTCTGGAACCCAACGTCGAGCTTGGCTTCGTACCGCCAGGACAAATGATTCCACAAGATGTCGACGCCATCATTATCCCCGGTACCAAATCTGCTGTCGGTGATCTGGAATTTCTGCGCAAACAAGGGTGGGATCACGACATCATCGCGTTTGCGCGCAATGGCGGTCGGGTCATGGGAATCTGTGGTGGATACCAGATGCTTGGCCAATGGATACACGACCCCGAAGGAATAGATGGAACGCCTGGCAGTGCACAAGCGCTCGGACTACTCGAAGTCAGCACCTGTATGCAGGCGAACAAACAGACGCGTGAGATAAGCGGGCAGTGTGCAAGAAGCGATTCACCTCTCACCGGCTATGAAATTCACGTCGGAACTACAACCGGTCCGGATACCGATAATCCATCAGCGTTACTCGATGGAAAACCCGATGGTGCTATCGACTCCACCGGTCTTATTGAAGGTACCTATTTGCACGGCATATTTTCAAACGATGCATTCAGAAGCTGGTGGATCAATAACCACAAAAACGGAATCTCAAGCACACTGAATTACGAGGCATCAGTGGATGAAGAACTGGATAGACTTGCAGATGGTCTAGAGGCCAGCCTAAATATCGATTCACTGTTAAATGACGCCTGTATACCAGTTTTCGGATAACATTTTCGAGCCACGTTTCTCAAGCAATTGTCAATGTACTAGACAAAACAGACTTGCATAATAGCCCCTGTCCGTACGGCAAGCACATTGCAACACTGGAATTCGAACAATAGTTGCGGCACCACGAGAATTTTAATATTGCCCACCAACTCAAACGTTGATAATCAACAGATTGACTTTGAATTTCCCTGCTTGTCCATCTAACCATGGACGTCGATTATTGAGACCGTCCACAAGTACGCTAAATAGTGCTTTCAAACAAGATATGTTTTATTATTTCTAATAGACTCGACTGAAGGACGATGGCAGTATTCGAAGAATAATCGATTAGATCACGGTAGTGAAAAATGGAACTCCAGCAAATACGGTACTTTCTGGCGCTCTCGGAGGACTTGAATTTCTCTAGAGCAGCCGAACGATGCGGAGTTTCCCAGCCCTCACTGACGCGTGCGATAAAGCGCCTTGAGGACGAGTTAGGGGCGCAGCTTATCCGCCGTGAGCGCAGTCGTACTCATTTGACTGAGTTGGGGCGAAGAATCAAGCCTCGGTTGGAACAGGCTTTATCACTGACCGAAATTGCACGCTCTGATGCAGATGATTTTTCACGCATGAGCAACGTTTCGCTGGCCATCGGTGTCATGTGTACTGTAGGGCCAAGCCGCATGATATCGCTGGTCGATCACCTTGGTTCTGAGTTTCCGGATTTGAACGTGACATTACGAACAGCCTCTGGAAAGGAAGTGGTGGAAAGCCTGCTCGAAGGAAAAACTGATGTCGCCATCGTTGGCATGGCAGAGTATCCCGACGAAATTGCGGTGCATGATCTCTATCACGAACGCTATATGATTGCGTTTCCACCCAATCACCGTTTTGCCAAAATGAACGCCATTCCACATAAGGAGATGGCGGGCGAGAAATACGTCCTGCGACTGAACTGTGAATACCTGGACCTGTTTCACGCAACGATTGATGGCTGCGAATCCAGTGAATTCATCAAGCTACAAAATTCATTGAGATCCATGAATATCAGCCATAAAAGCGAGCACGAAGAATGGATTCAGGCAATGGTCATTGCCGGAATGGGTTGCGCTATCGTTCCCGAGTACATGTCGCTCTATACGGAATTACAAATGCGTCCCCTTATAGAACCTCAAGTCATTCGAACGATAGGCGTCGCCACCGTACGCGGGCGTTCGCATACTCCGGTAGTCAGCTATTTCACACGTTTGTGCCAAAAGATCAACTGGGGATCTGAATCGATAGATCCTGATTTCGCAAAATCCGCACAATCAATGAATTAAACTGCCGAGAATCGAAACAACTGGTTAGTGGTTAGTTTGCGCTGCGTTTGCAACGCAAACTATGACGCTTGATTACCTGCCAGTATGATAACTCTCTTGCAAGCCAAAAACCGGTGTATCGATTCCGGCAGCACGCGCCTTCAACTGTAACGCAAGGTACAAGGAATAATGGCGCGACTGGTGTAGATTGCCGCCATGAAACCACAAACCGGGTTGCTGGGTAGGCTTCCACATATTGCGCTGCTCTCCTTCCCAAGGACCCGGATCTTTCGGTGTATCGGAGCCAAGACCCCAGCATTTACCCACTTTGTCGGCAACTTCCTGGCTGATCAAATCTGCAGCCCATCCATTCATAGATCCATAACCTGTTGCATAGACAATGACATCAGCAGGCAATGATGTTCCATCATTAAAAACCACGGAGTCTTCCGTGATCTCAATGACCTGACCAGCTTTGAGTTTGATCTTGCCATCGATAATCAATTGACTGGCACCAACATCAATGTAATAGCCTGATCCACGCCGCAAATACTTCATGAACAAACCTGAATTGTCCGCGCCCCAGTCAAGCTGGAATCCGGCTTTTTCAAGTCCTGCATAAAAATCAGCATCGCGTTCACGCATCTGTTCGTACAGCGGGATCTGGAATTCATGCAGGATGCCATACGGGATAGAAGCAAAGATCATATCGGCTTTCTGGGTGGTAACGCCATTGGCAACGGCCTCTTCAGAGTAAAGAGAGCCCAGACCTATCTCCATCAACGAATCGGAGCGCACAATATGTGTGCTTGAGCGTTGCACCATGGTGACATCAACATCGTTTTCCCACAATGCAGCGCATATATCATGGGCGGAGTTGTTGGAGCCGATGACGACAACCTTTTTACCCTTAAAAACATCGGGGCCCGGATGTTTGGAGGAATGATGTTGATCGCCTTTGAACCGCTCTGCTCCCTTGAACTCAGGAATGTTGGCCTTACCCGACATACCCGTAGCCAACACCAGATTTTTGGGAGTCAGCGTTACTTTTTCACCATCACGGTCCACAACAACGGTCCACTGCTTTGTGTTCTCGTCATAGCTTGCTGATTGCGCGGTGGTCTTCGTCCAGTAATTCAGCTCCATGACTTTGGTATACATCTCCAGCCAGTCGCCCAACTTGTCCTTGGGCGCGAACACAGGCCAGTTGGCCGGGAATGGCAAATACGGAAGATGGTCATACCAGACGGGATCGTGCAGGCAAAGTGACTTGTAGCGATTACGCCAGCTATCACCCGGGCGCTCATTTTTCTCAACGATGATGGATGGGATACCGAGTTGTCTCAGTCGGGCACCTAGCGCAATTCCGCCCTGGCCACCACCAATGATGAGTACTTCCGGCTGCGTCTTGTAGCCAAGTTCGGTCAGCTCCAGTTCTCGCTCTTCAGCCCAAGACTTTCGGTGCTTTCCTGCACCATGTTTAGCACCGAGCGGCCGTTCAAAACCAGCTGGCTCTTCGTGTCCTTTCAGTTCGGTTGCCGATGTCAGCAGTGTCCAGATCTTACCCTCTTTCAGCCTGATAAGACCATAGCCTCTAAGCACAGTGGTTTCAAAATTAATCCAGGCCGTCACAATTCCACCCTCTTCAGTGGCTATCTCGCCTTCAGCAATGGTCCAGTTTGAAGGATTCACAGACGACAGTTGCGACTCAAGCATTTGCCTGACAGCATCCTTGCCTTCCAGTGTTTTTATGTTCCAGGTAAACGACACTAGATCACGCCAATAGCATTCATCGACAAAATGATCCAGAACAGCCTCCATGTCGTTGGCCGTTAGCGCTCTTTCAAGACTGTCAAGGATCTTGGATACGTCACCATTGAGCGTCACGTCTAGCATATCTTCTCTCTCCGTTGTTTTAAATATCGGTAGCGCATCAAACCACTAACTCACGCTTTTGTTTATGGCACTATATAACCATGCCAAAAGAAACGGTTTTAATATCAACTGGAAAACCTCGGAAGTTCATGTACCAGACATTAGCTTTCGATAATGCCGCCGGCACTTGGATTCGTAGCGCTCATTCCCGCCAATCTGTACCTGTTCTCCGGCCGCCACCACCTTGCCGTGCTCATCCAGTCGCACTGTCATCGTGGCTTTTTTTCCACACTCACACACGGTCTTTAATTCAGCAAGTTTATCGGCGATAGCCAGAAGTCGGGACGAACCCGGAAACAGCTCACCCTGAAAATCCGTACGGATACCAAAACACAATACTGGAAGACTGAGCTCATCGACTACACGCGCCAGTTCATCGACCTGCCTTTTGGATAAAAACTGAGCCTCATCGACTAGAACACAGGCCAGCTGTTCTTGCTCATGCAGTGTGTTGAGCGGCTCGAAAAAATCAGTATCGCTGTCAAACAGAAGCGCTGACTCCTGTAGCCCGATACGAGAGCAGATAATGCCTTTTCCATAACGATCATCCAGAGCCGCTGTGTAGAGCGCCACTTGCATTCCCTGTTCTCGATAATTGTGAGCAGATTGCAGCAGTGAGGTCGACTTACCGGCGTTCATTGCTGAGTAGTAAAAATATAATTGAGCCACAGGTGTTTTTTCAAAAGCGGTTGGATAGATGAAGGATCATTCACTCCGGCCCTATAACGCCTTTCATGAAAATGAAGCAACCGTAGAATCTAGGCTCGCCACAGGCAATCACAGCGTAGGCTTTCCTGGCCCTGGCATAGAACTCGTAACGCTCGACGGGCACCAGCTTGAAATCCACAGATTCAGCGTTGTCGATAACGGCTTGCATATCCTGCTGCACTGCCGGGCGTTCGCCCGGTGCACCCACAACTTCCATGCATTGGGCGGCATCATCAACGAAGGTGTCCAGAGGCAGCACCGACAAGACGGCCTCGGCAACCTGAGGCGAGTTTGCGCCATCCATTCGTAACAACTGTCCAGATACCGTTTCTTTTGCCACGCTGGCCGCAGGAAAATTGGCATCACATAATACGATTGTGTCGCCATGCCCCATCGCGGCAAGCGCATACAGAACGTCAGCGTTGAGAAGAGGGTGAATATTTTTAAGCATGCGTCAAGTAAAATAAGGTAGCGGTCGCACAACCCTATACGCTAGCGCCATTCAGATGCAAGCATTAACACGGGTAAAAAATTTTCCGCTAGCGAGGCTTCTGCCATTCTGGCGGCACATCTTGCAACAGCCCGCGTGCTTTGCCACCCTGGCGCAACCAACTGTTGATGGCCTGCTGAACTTCACGCTCGCCACGCCTCGATACAGGCACGTCATCGACATAGGCAGCAATACTTGCTGGCAACACAAATGTCAGATTGGCACCAATGGAGCTTGGAGCCGTGCCGGGCGCTGGTTTTTCCACAATTTCCGCTATGGATTGATCGTCAAGAAAACGAATACTTGAACGCCCAGCCATCTGCTCTTCATCAAGTGCTTTCATGCTGACGCTAAGCTCAACGTCATGCCCTGCATGAAACCCGAGAAGATCACTGAAAAAAGCACGCGGCACCAGATAATCGCTGGCACTGAGTACAAAAGACTGCGAGACGATATCTGGAAACTGTTCCATAGCACTCTCCAGTGCATGTGCGGTGCCTGCCAGATGCGCCTGAAACGCAACACTCACCCGTTGTGAGTGACTCGCACATCGCAAGGATGCGTACTGTTCGATCTGATCACTCAAATGATTGGCCACGAGAACGACATCCGTTACCCCGGCTTCAAGCAGGGAATCGAGCAGGTAATCAAGAGTAGGCCTTCCACGATGCACCAGCAGGGGTTTGGGCGTATTATCGGTATAGGGCTGCAATCGAGTACCGCGACCCGCTGCTAACAGAATGGCGCTGGTGACAGGCATCTTCGGATTCATGGTGTCAAGACTCTTATGGTGCTTTCTGAACGTGCAACGCGAACCTTGGCAAGATGTGAAAGATCGGGGTATTTGGCAAGGTATCCACGTAACAAAGCCTGCGCGATGGACTCTACCTTATCAGTATCAACAAGCATGAACAGGCACCCTCCATAACCACCCCCACTAAAACGGCTTCCATACACACCATCAATCACCGCCGCCCTCTCATGCAAATCGATTAACCAGGGACTGCCACTTTCGTAATCGTTAATGGAACTCTGGCACGACTGACTCATCAGCTCTCCAAACTTCTGCCAGTCTCCTCGCGCCCAGGCGACACTACCCTCTTTCACACGCTGCATCTCACCGAAAACATGATTTGCCCGGCGCCTTTCAATTTCAGGCAAGCCTGCCAGTGCGACATCTGTTCTCAAAGCATCGGGCACCTCTCCCAGATGCTGTGCACTACTGAACAGGAGCCGTGCGGCTTTTCGACACTCCGCCACTCGTTTGTTGAAGTTTGAACCTGTTACAAGATTTCTTGATACGCCTGAATAGCACATGAGGAACGTCACTTCACTCACATTGGGAGGGTCTGCAATGGCAGTTGCAGCCACATTGGCTACGTCCAGTACTGCAATGTGATTTCTCTGCGCGTAAACAATCGACATCTGATCCTGAACACCATTGTTGAGACCGCGATAGTCGTTCTCTACCCGTCGCACCAGCTCCACAAGTTGCTGAGCGGTCAGTACCACCCTGTTGACTTGTGCCAAGGCCGTCAGATAGGCAAGTATTACCGATGCGGAGGAACTCAGACCACCACTGACCAGCGTGCCAAACACAACTGCCTCACAACCATAGTGTGCATCATATTCCACCGAGTATGCGGTAGCGGAAGCCCGCGCCATGGAATCCCACCCATAGTCATCATCAAGCTGATGGGCTTTGAACGTTGTTCGCTGCCATTGAGGATCGTCCAGATTGGAATGTACAACACTCCATTCATCGTCACGCGGCCAGAAACACAGGATGGTGTACTGGTCTAGGCAGCGAGCCAGTACCGCCCCTCCCTGATGATCAATGTGCGCACCCAACGGGTTGAACCGATACGGTGATACGACAACACAGGGACTATCTGTCCTGCCGGTAATCCTGCAGGCCTGTTGTGTACATTCGCTAATCAGGACATCTAGTGGTTGCGCAAATGACTCCATGCTTGCTGTACATCGTCCGAACATGACACCACAATCTGGTTTCTGAGGCCTGCATTCTGCCCCATGACCATGAACCTGGCAAACGCTTTATACGGCTTCGGGGGCTTAAGCAGGTCGGCTCTCCCTATCCTGCACGTCGATGGCTTCCCTTATCCTTGTCAGCATCTTCGAGACTCATCGAATTTGTGATCATCTCATTAACAGCAGAAGAATTGCCCCCTTCAAGCTTGATCCTGAGCCGCAAATCGTTCACCGAATCTGCATTGCGCATAGCTTCCTCGATCGTAATGGCATTGGCATTGAGCAACTCGAACAAGGCCTCGTCAAACGTCTGCATACCCTGTTCCTTGCTCTTCTTCATCAGTGCCTTTATCTCATGCACTTCACCTTTCATAATCATGTCCGACATCAATGGCGTATTGAGCAATACTTCAACAGCGGCACGACGACCTTTGCCGCTGGGTGTCGGCAATAACCGTTGCGAGATTAGCGCCTTGATATTCAGTGACAAATCCAGTAACAGTTGCTTATGACGGGTTTCAGGAAAGAAGTTGATGATGCGGTCGAGCGCCTGATTGGTGTTATTGGCGTGCAGAGTAGCCAGACACAGATGACCCGTTTCGGCAAACGCAATAGCATGTTCCATGGTTTTCTGATCACGAATCTCGCCGATGAGTATGACATCAGGTGCTTGCCGGAGCGTATTCTTCAAGGCTATTTCAAACGATTCGGTATCGGTCCCGACCTCGCGCTGGGTAACAATACAACCCTTGTGATGATGAACAAACTCGACGGGGTCTTCAATGGTGATGATATGACCGTTGGAATTTTCATTCCGGTAGTCAATCATGGACGCAAGACTCGTCGACTTACCCGAACCAGTCCCCCCGACAAAAATAACCAGCCCTCGCTTTGCCATGGCAATTTGCGACAGAATGTCAGGCATGTTTAGATCGGTAAACGTGGGGATTTCGTTAGGAATAATTCGCACTACAAGACCAGCGCTGCCGCGTTGAACCAGCGCATTGACTCGAAAGCGCGAGATCTTGGGCAGTGCAATGGCGAAGTTGCATTCCTTGGTCGTTTTGAAGTCTTCACGCTCTGAGTCAGTCATCAGGCACTGAGTCAGGGCAAGTGTGTGCTCAGCCGAGAGCTTTTTGTCCATGACAGGCGTGACTTTGCCGTGGATACGCATGGAAGGTGCTGCACCGGCGATAATGAACAGGTCTGAGCCGCCCTTCTTGTATAGGCTAACAAGCAACTCATCCATGAAGCGCTTGGCGACTTTCAGATCCATAGGAAACGACCTCTCTTTGATTGCACAACGACTAAGACAATGAAACGTCAGCAACTATCTGACACCCTCATTACATGATGCTGTCGGGATTCTGGGCTTTCTTGCGCGCTTCGGCCAGATCCACAACCCCACGCTTGACCAGCTCTTTCAAATTCTGATCCAGGGTTTGCATGCCATGCCCCTGACCTGTCTGGATGGCTGAATACATCTGTGCAACCTTATCCTCCCTGATGAGGTTGCGAATAGCCGGTGTTCCCATCATGATTTCATGTGCAGCCACCCGGCCTCCGCCTTTCTTCTTCAGAAGCGTCTGGGACACAACCGCTCGCAGCGACTCGGATAACATCGAACGAACCATGGGCTTCTCGCCAGCCGGGAATACGTCAACAATACGGTCAATGGTTTTTGCAGCAGAACTCGTATGCAAGGTGCCGAACACCAGATGACCCGTTTCGGCAGCAGTCAACGCCAGAGAGATCGTCTCCATGTCACGCATTTCGCCAACCAGAATAACGTCAGGATCTTCACGAAGTGCTGAGCGCAAGGCGTTTGAAAAGCCGAAAGTATCGCGATGCACCTCGCGCTGGTTAATCAGACATTTTTTACTCTCATGCACGAATTCGATGGGATCTTCGATAGTCAGAATATGCCCCAGCTCCGATTCGTTCTTGTAGTCCATCATGGCGGCAAGCGTTGTCGATTTACCTGAACCGGTTGGGCCGGTGACCAGAACAATACCTCGGGGCAACGCAGAAATCTCCTGGAAAATCTTGGGGGCACCTAATTGCTCAAGTGTCAGGATTTCCGTAGGGATTGTCCTGAACACGGCACCACAGCCGCGATTCTGGTTAAAGGCGTTAACACGGAAACGCGCGGTATCCGGAATCTCGAACGAGAAATCGGTCTCTAGTTTCTCCTCGTAATCCTTGCGCTGTTTGTCGTTCATGATGTCGTACACCATGCCCTGTACAGCGGCATGATCCAGTGCTGGCACGTTAACGCGTCGCATATCCCCGTCTACGCGTATCATAGGCGGAAGGCCTGCGGACAGATGCATATCAGAAGCACCATTTTTGACACCAAACGTCAGAAGCTGAGCAATATCCATGAAACGTACCCTTTAACGATTTTTTTTGGCAGGCGACACAACAACGCCCGCCCGGAATTGATATGGCAAAAACGATTTCAGTCATTCCTGAAAGCCCTATTACCCTCTCACTGCGGTACATGTCGGCCGCTACCGGATTTTTCTTAGTCGGTGACACCGCATGAAAATGAAACAACAGATAAACTGTGGCACCGAGATCAGATAACGTGAACGAAGGCACATTGAACATTGAAGCCGCATTGGCGAACGTTGCATCGCAGATCACTTGCTTTGAAGAACGCTATGGGCGCAAAACCGGCAGCGTACAGCTGCTGGCGGTGAGTAAAAGAAAGCCCGTCAGCGCCATTCGCTCGGCGCTCGCTGCGGGTCAAAAAGCTTTTGGGGAAAACTACGTCGACGAAGGCGTGGAGAAGATCCTTGAGATAAACGATCCGTCACTCACCTGGCATTTCATCGGAGCCATTCAATCACGCAAAACATCACTCATTGCAGAGCATTTTGATTGGGCGCATGGCGTTGACCGACTGAAAGTGGCACGGCGTCTGTCAGAACAGCGGCCTACACACTTACCTGCGTTGAATATCTGCCTACAGGTCAATCTCGATAACGAGCCTTCAAAAGCTGGCATAGCACTGCCCGAGGTAGCAGAGCTTGCAGCGCAATGTGCTTTACTCGAGGGTATACGGGTGCGGGGCCTCATGGCCATACCTGCCCCGCGTGAGTTACTGGCTGAGCAACGTAAAGTGCTCTCACATTTACGCACAGCGTTACAGACTTTGCAGGCCAACCACCCTGACATAGACACACTATCGATGGGCATGAGTGCCGATATGGAGGCTGCAATCGCAGAAGGTGCAACAATCGTACGTGTGGGCACTGCTATCTTCGGCGCCAGAGATAGCTAGAAATCTGCCAGGTCAGAAATACCTGACTTGAGCAATATTGATAAAATTCAAGGCAAATAACCGGATATATCATTTATGAGTACGAGCAACGCTTCAAATTCAATGGCCGAAACCTATGCCTTAGGGCAAAGCCTCTGGCTGGATTACATACAGAAAAGCCTTCTGGATGGCGATCTTCAAAAAATGATCCACGAAGATCGACTCATGGGGCTTACCTCCAATCCGGCGATTTTCGAGCAGGCCATAGCCAACACCAATGAATACGATCAGGCCATTATTGACATCGTCGCGGCTCAGCCACACATCACAGAGCTCGAGCTCTTCAATCAGCTGTCCATTCCCGATATTCAGGCCGCAGCCGACGCGTTTGCCGCAACCTATGAAGAAACCGACGGTGTAGATGGCATGGTCAGCCTGGAAGTTACCCCAGACCTTGCGCACGACGCAGCCGGCACAATCAAGATGGGTATGGACCTGCACGCTCGGGTCAATCGTCCTAACCTGATGATCAAGGTACCGGGTACCAGCGAGGGCGTAAAAGCATTCGAGGCACTCACTGCACTCGGCATTAATGTCAATGTCACTTTGTTGTTTAGCGTAGCCAGGTACAAAGAAATCGCTCAGGCCTACATCAGAGGCCTTGAGCGGCGTCACGCCGATGGGCATTCTGTCGCACGCATCGCCTCGGTTGCCAGTTTCTTTGTCAGTCGTGTCGATGTCAGTGCTGACAAAGCGCTTGCAGAGATCGGTAGCGATGCTGCACGGGCACTGTCAGGCAAGATCGCCATTGCAAACGCAAAGGTCGCCTACGGGCATTTCGTCAATCTATTCGGCAGCGAGCAGTTTGGTAGTCTCAAAGCGCAAGGTGCTCGCCCTCAACGACTGCTGTGGGCAAGCACCGGTGTAAAAAATCCCGAGTTCTCGGATGTGCTTTACATAGAAGAACTTATCGGCCCCGATACAGTGAATACTGTGCCACCAAAAACCATGGAAGCCTTCAAGGATCATGGTGTTGCAGAGTCAAGACTGACAGGTGGTCTGGCACAGGCACACAAGGATATTTCAGCACTGCCAGAACTTGGCGTCTCGCTTGGCGACATCACTGATCAACTGGAAACCGATGGGATTCAATCGTTCACCGAAGCCTTTGACCGCCTGCTCGAGGTTCTGGCGACCAAACGCAAAGCCGTGGCAAGCTGATGCGTTGGTTATTTATCGGCGCAGGAAATATGGCAAGCAGTCTGATAGGCGGCTTGCTCGGCGGAGGGGCGAATCCTGAGCATGTGGCGGTTGTTGATCCGGACGAGTCAGCCTGTACACGCGCAAGCAACGCATTTGGGATTCATAGTGCAACTGGCATCGAATCGGTTATTCCTTCGCTGTTTTCCGAGGGTGACACATCGAGAGAGATTGGCGTCGTCATTGCCGTAAAACCGCATATCGTTCAAGCGGTGTGTAAATCCGTGGCTGACTACATGCAGCATAAGGCGGCAGATACCGATATAAATATCGAGCCCGTGTTCATTTCGGTTGCTGCAGGCGTGCGGGAAAGCAGCATGCAGGCCTGGCTTCCAGCTGGCTCGGCTCTGATCCGCTGCATGCCCAACACACCGGCATTGTTGGGTCTTGGTGCTACTGCCCTGTACGCCAATGCCGAATGCTCCGATAAGGATAAATCACTTGCCGAGGAGCTGCTGAAAAGCGCAGGCATCACTATCTGGGTAGACAGGGAATCCGACCTAGATGCCGTCACAGCAGTTTCGGGAAGCGGTCCTGCCTATTTTTTCTATCTTATAGAGCACATGGTCGACGCTGGAGTAAACCTGGGACTGGCGCGTGAAACTGCGTTGACATTAGCGATCGAGACCGCTTTTGGAGCGGCGAGCATGGCTCGTCAGCAACAGGATCCACCCGGTGTGTTACGTGAAAACGTAACCTCGAAAGGTGGCACAACTGCTGCTGCACTTGGCGTATTTAACGATAACAACACACCTGCGATCATTCATTCAGCGCTCAAGGCTGCGCACGACCGCGCTATCGAACTGGGCGATGACCTCGCTACCTGAAGACGCATGGCACGGTTTATCACTAGAACTCACTATGAAATGCACTGAAAATATGCGGCCGTTGCCGATTTGCGCAACTGCCGTTGTCTGTTCCCGTGCGCGGTTCATTTTTGAAAACCAGCCATCCAGACCGCGCTCCATGAAAATTCAATGCAGCCTCGGTTAACGTCTCTCGGCAACCCCAACAAATTTTCAGACAACACGTTCAACGGAGAACACATATGGCCAATCCTGCACTCAATGCAATCGGCTTCATTCTAGGTATCCTGTTCAACCTGTACGCAACCGTTGTTGCAGTACGTTTTGTCATGCAAGTTGTTCGTGCAGACTATTACAACCCTTTAGCGCAAGCGGTGGTAAAGCTGACCGATCCCTTGCTGATCCCGCTTCGCCGGTTTATTCCTAGTATAAAGCGATATGACACTGCCTCTCTGGTACTGGTATTTGCCGTACTGCTTATGAAAATGCTGGTATTCAAGTTCATGAGTCTGGGTGCCGTACCTGCGATTGGTGCTTCAGCCATGATTTCAGAACTGCCAATGATCAAGCTAGTCCTGCTTAGCGTTCTGGATGTCATTCATCAGTTTTTCAACGTCTTTATCTACGCACTCATTATTCAGGCAATTCTCAGCTGGATACCGAATGCCGGAGGCAATCCTGTACAGGGGATGGTTGCCGCAATCAGTGAGCCGGTATTACGCCCTCTTCGGAACGTTATACCACCGTTGGGAGGCATCGATCTAACCTTGTTTTTTACTATCATCGGCTTGTTTGCCATTCGCATATTTTTCATTGGAACGCTACGGCAACTTTTCGGTTTGTAAGCGGTGAATTTCTTAAAAACACTGTAAATACAGACTGAAATGCCCAACGATGTAAATTTTTACCTAAAAAATAGCGTTTTTATTGTTTTTATCCTATAAGTTGCTGACGTGTTGCATGTTCTTGTGGTAACTTTCGCGCGCTTTACGAGATGAGTAGGCGCGCAACGTTAATTTTGTAGCGCTCGAAAACACGCATACATTTAAATCAAACACGCATTCAGCAGAGGAATCAAACATGGCGGCCAAGAAAAAAGCAGTAGCGAAGAAGAAGGCAGTTGGCAAGAAAAAGGCAACTGCCAAGAAAAAAGCAACTGCAACAGCGGCAGCGGTCAAGAAGCCACCTACCAAATCGGAAATCATGACATCGATTGCCGAAACCACAGAACTCAGCCGAAAGGAAGTTGCTTCGGTATTTGAAGCACTGAACGGTCTTATCCAGGACAACCTCAAGCCACGCGGCCCAGGCACATTCAGCGTACCCGGCCTAATGAAAATTCGTGTAAACAAGAAGCCTGCTACCAAAGCTCGCAAAGGAATCAACCCGTTCACGGGTGAAGAGCAGATGTTCAAGGCAAAGCCTGCACGAAAAGTAGTGAAGGTTCTACCTCTGAAAAACCTCAAAGACATGGTGTAAGAAACACCCTTGTTGTGAAACCCCTGAAACTGCATTTTCAAGCACGTTTCATGAAACAGAGCCCGGATTGCTGCACTTTATGTTCGGCAACCGGGCTCGTCTACATCCGGCTCCCCATCGCAAGCGCTCTACAGATCAGGCAAGTCTCGGCCGCTACCCAATGATGTGAGTTAGAAGAGCCACGATAATCGATATCCTTCCCGGATCGTCACCTGATTGACGAATCTTGACACAGCTTTTCGGGTCATTATTCAATTTCGGGCAATTGCGGTGTATGTATTGCTGCTCAGATTATGGGAAAATTGTTATTTCGGCATTATTCACAAGAAAAATGCCGTCAGATAGGTATCAAGACCGGGTGCTGGCAACTGAATTGCTTCAGAATACGGTTCTGGGAGTTATTTAGTCGCGTTTTTCCATACTCATTGCACGATGTAGCGATAAAACGTTGCTAAATAAGAACCATTGCCAGTAAATCTGATCAATATACTGTGCATAGCGAAAAACAGGTCGACGTCGGGCCGGAAGCCAGGCGAAGTCAAATCTGCAACAGGAAAGATAAGTTCAATGAGCGCAAGCGCTTCATCACAGAAAATAGAGGGACTACCAAGGTTGGTCAATATCCTGATGGTTATTGCCCTCGGTCTGGCTTTGGCGATATTCAGCCTCAAACTCCTACCACAAGGCAGTGCTGCCGTGTCCCCCAACCTTTCACAATCAAACGGTGTGAGAAATAATTCCGGTGGTGCGCCTGCCCCAACGCCGACAGAACTGGCCAGAGTCATTGCGTCAGTCCATTTGTTTGGCGATGCAGCAAAACGCGCTCAGCCCAAGAAGGCCCCTGAGCGAGTCGAACCCATAGTCAATACCAGCCTCAATCTTCAGCTGGCCGGCGTTTTTGCGTTTACACCCGCAGAGAGCGCAATCGCCATCATCAGCTCAGGTTCAGCAGAGCAGAATGCCTACGGAATTGGCGACAAGATCAGCGGTGATACTTCGCTGGAGGCTGTTTATCCTGATCACGTCATTTTGAGAAATCGTGGCAAGCTGGAAAAACTATCCTTGCCGGAGAATGTCCAACCGATCGCTATGACACCAGTGCAAGCGGCACCGGCAAGTAACAGGCAAAACCAGCAGAGCCAGAATTCCGGGCAACCGGTCGAACTTCCAAGCAATCCACGCGAACTGCGCGATACGCTCGCTCGCAACCCATCCATGTTAGGGCGGGTCGTGGCGGCTGAACCTTATCAGGAAAACGGAAAACTGGTGGGATATCGCATTACGCCCAAGCAGAATCCTGAGATACTGGAAGCGCAGGGCATAATTGCCGGTGATGTGATTACCCGCGTCAACAACATTCAGCTCAATAGTCAAAAGCAGGGTATTCGCGCACTTCGCAATGCTGTCAAGGCGGAAAATCTGGAAGTCATGGTGCTGCGAGATGGCATTGAGGTGCCAATTTCAATCTCTCTGGCCCAATAGTTGTAACTAATAAGGAAGTCGGCAGTCTCACTACTTGTGATATCCGAAGTGAGACTGTTCACAGTCTGGCTTCAATAATCCGGAGCACGTCACAAGTTCACCCCTTGCAACCAGCTAAACTCAGGGCACGTCAGGTCCTCAATACACATCATGATCAAAAGCGTTAACACACGGACGACCAATCGAGCTGCCTCAGTTCTGGCCTTTACGCTCGGGCTATGCCTGACCACCGGCTTGCCACTGAGCCTGACACTGGGCGTGTCAACGACAGCGCAGGCTCAGGAAGGCACCTTTACCCTGAATCTGAAGAACGCAGATATCCACTCGCTAATCCAGACGGTATCACGTCAGTCGGGTAGAAATTTCGTTGTGGATCCTCGTGTGAAGGCCCGCGTCACGGTCATCTCGTCAACGCCACTCAACGCGGACGAGCTCTACGAAACCTTTTTATCAGTACTGCAGGTACACGGCTACGCCGCAGTACCCAGCGGGGATCTGGTAAAAATTGTACCCGATGTCAACGCGAAGCAAGGGCCCGTCCCGCAATACACCGACAGCGATTCCAACTCAGACCAGCTCGTAACGCAGGTCATCAAGGTACAGAATGTTCCAGCAGCACAACTGGTCCCTATTCTTCGCCCTCTGGTACCGCAACAAGGGCATCTGGCAGCGTATGCCGCCACTAATACGCTGATTGTCACTGACCGTGGTTCAAACATCGGCAGACTCATCACCATCATCCAGGGGATCGACCGTCCAGACAATGATGAAGTCGAGCTGGTGCAATTAAGACATGCCTCTGCCAGTGAAGTCATCCGCATTCTGCAATCGTTGCAAAGCCGCGGAGGCCAGATTGACGGCACCCCCGGCTCGGTGCGATTTGCAGCTGACGAACGTACCAACAACATTCTGCTCAGTGGTGATTCGACAGCCCGAACCCGAATGCGTGGCATTATTGCCAATCTAGATACACCCGTCGAATCAGGTGGAAACACACGCGTTGTCTATCTTCGTTTTGCCAATGCCGCCGATCTACTCGCCATCCTCACGGGGGTCTCTGCCGGTCAGGCACTTATTGGCACGGGTGGATCCGACGAACAAGGTGGTGCGTCTAGTGCTGCGCCTTCCGCGCCAGTTGTGGATGCCAACGGTGTCCAGATTCCACAGCAGCCCAGAGTGCCCACGGCGTCACTGATTCAGCGTGCAGGTCAGGAAAGTGGCCGCCCGAACGTCGACATCCAGGCGGACGAAGATACCAATGCGTTGATCATTACTGCGCCACCTGATGAAATGCGCAGCATTCTCGCCGTCATCGAACAACTGGACATTCGTCGTGCGCAGGTGCTGGTAGAAGCCATCATTGCTGAACTCTCCACAAACAACAGCTCGCAGCTTGGTGTGAACTTTGCTGTCGACGGCTCTGACTCAAACCGCCCCGCTGCGTACACCAACCTGGGTGGAGCAACACAATCACTGGTGGGTACCGTTGCCAGCCAGGGTGCAAACCTTAGTAACGGACTGTCACTGGCGCTGGGGCGCTTCGGCAGCAATGGCATCGACTTTGGATTTCTGCTCTCGGCAATAGCCTCTGATACGGACAACAATATCTTGTCCACACCAACCCTGGTCACCATGGACAACCAGGAAGCAGAGATTGTCGTCGGTCAGAATGTTCCTTTCGTGACGGGTCAACAGCTCTCATCATCGAATGACAATCCGTTCCAGACCATCGAACGCCAGGACGTTGGTATCTCTTTGAAAGTCACACCTCAGATTAATGAGGGCGACAATATCAAGATGGATATTGAACAGGAAGTATCCGATGTGAGCGCGACCTCGGTAACTGGTGCCAGCGATATTACGACCAACAGGCGATCAATAAAGACAACCGTCCTTGTTGAAGATGGCCAGACACTTGTGTTGGGCGGTTTGATCAGTGATGAGGTGAGTGACACTCGAGACAAGGTCCCCTTCCTGGGTGACATCCCGCTGTTAGGCAGCCTGTTTCGTTACCGTACATCGAGCAAGGCAAAGCGTAATCTCATGATATTCCTGCATCCCACCATATTGCGTGATCCGGAAACGGCCGACCGCTACAGCCAGAATAAATATGACGGTGTAAGATCAGCTCAACTTGGCCTGTTCAACAACGGTGAAGATTTCAACAAGGCCTCGCGTCCCGAGCTTCCCGAACTGCACATGTATTTTGGTGGCAAGCGTGTTTTCGACACCGGGAAAAGTGCCCTGGACACACTGGTTCCGACCAGCGAGTCAAGATCAGACGTTTTGCCTTCCGTTGAAACACCAGAACCTACGCGCGAAGTCAGTGACAAAGATATACTCGGTGCGGCCCCGCTCTTGGAAAAATTTCTCCAACTCGGTGGTCTGACAAACGATACGCCCGTACTTAGACGTTCAAGCGGTAGTGCCGGATTGGACTCTGCACACACTGCCAGTCTTATCCACGGTAATTCCTGAGCAAGAGCGAGGTAGATTGTGGTATCACCAGCTGACTTTATTGACGTAGGCGATCCGTCTTCCGGACGAGCGGCTAACGACAATGAGGAGCTTTTTGGCGTTCCTGCTGACGAGGGCTCGCCGACAGCAAGCCCTGATTCAGGCAATACGCGCTTTCAAGACATTCCCTACACCTTTGCCAAGCGTCATGGATTGTTGCTGGAACGCAACTCGACAGGTGAACTGATGCTGGTGCACCGACCGGGTGTACAGCTTCAAGCGCTATCCGAGGCTCGTCGAAAGGCCGGGCAGACACTCAAGATGGAACCAGTCAGCTCCGACGAATTCGATGCTCGCTTGACTCGCCACTATGAAGGCGAGACTGGTCAGACCATGGATATCATGGAAGACTTTGGCGACGAACTGAATTTGGAACAACTTGCCGATGCTCTGCCGGAACCCGAAGATCTTCTGGAATCGACCGATGACGCCCCAGTCATCAAACTGATTAATGCGATGCTTGCCCAGGCTGTCCGCAATGGTGCATCCGATATTCACATCGAGCCATTCGAAAAGCGGCTGGCGATACGTTATCGCGTCGATGGAGTCATGCAGAAACTGCTCGAACCGCCCCGTCAGATAGCACCTTTGGTCATCTCACGCCTGAAGGTCATGGCGAAGCTGGACATCGCAGAGAGGCGCTTGCCACAGGATGGCCGTATCCCACTAGTGGTTGCTGGTCGTCCGGTAGATATTCGTGTATCGACCTTACCCTCGGGGCATGGTGAGCGTGTTGTCCTGCGATTGCTGGACAAGCAAGCCGGCAGACTCGATCTGGGGCAACTTGGCATGCCACCGGAGTCACTGAAAAACCTTCAAAGCACTCTGGGCTTGTCGCACGGAATCATTCTTGTCACCGGACCTACCGGCTCTGGCAAGACTACAACGCTTTATGCATCACTTGCCAAACTCAACACATCGCGCTATTCAATACTCACTGTGGAAGATCCCATTGAGTATTTCATCGACGGTATCGGTCAGACGCAAGTCAACAACAAGGTAGAACTGGATTTTGCCCGTGGCCTGCGTGCCATTCTGCGTCAGGATCCGGACATCGTGATGGTCGGCGAGATACGAGACATGGAAACGGCAGAAATCGCCGTTCAGGCATCCCTCACTGGACACCTCGTATTATCTACATTGCACACCAACACCGCGGTTGGTGCCGTAACGCGACTGCGCGATATGGGCATCGAGCCGTTTCTACTCTCATCAAGTCTGGTTGGTCTTGTTGCACAACGCCTTGTTCGTCTGTTGTGTACGCACTGCAAACGTCCGCACACCCCAACAGAATCAGAGCTCAAGACCTTGAAACGTAGTGATGTGGAGGTGTTGCACATGTGCGTAGCGCATGGATGCGACAGATGCTCTCACACTGGTTACGCGGGTCGTCAGGGAATTTATGAAGTGGTCAAGGTTGACGAAACAATGCGTACCATGATTCACGATGGCGCATCAGAACATGATATTGAACGCCATGCCCGTACGCAAAGCGCAGGCATCACTGAAGACGGCATGAGGCTTGTCATGGAAGGCAAGACATCGCTTGAAGAAGTTATGCGTGTAACCCGAGAGGGATAATGGCTGCGTTTGAATATCTGGCGCTCGATGCTCGGGGCCGGGAGAAAAAGGGTGTCCTTGAAGCGGACAGCGCGCGCCTTGCGCGTCAGCTTTTAAGGCAGCAAAGCCTCACTCCGCTTGAAATCGGAGAAACATCCGGCCGCGACCGCACCAAGAGCGGACGTAAAGCCGGGAAATCTTCCACAACATCAACACCAACCTTTCGCGGTGGCGTCAAGACCAATGATCTGGCGCTACTGACACGGCAGATCGCCACATTAAGCGCAGCCGGTACACCACTCGAAGAATCGCTGTCTGCGGTAAGTCGACAGACCGAAAAACCGCGGATAAAGTCCTTGCTTTTGTCTGTTCGTGCCAAAGTAATGGAAGGCCATACCTTCGCATCGGCGCTGTCAGACTATCCGAAAGTATTCCCGGAAATTTACCAGTCAACCGTCTCTGCTGGTGAGCAATCAGGTCACCTGGATGCGGTACTGGAACGATTGGCTGACTACACAGAAGAGCGCCAGGCCTCCAATGCTGTTATCAAGAAAGCATTGATCTACCCCAGTGTCCTGATAGTGGCCTCTATCCTGATCGTCAGTTTTCTACTGGCCTATGTTGTACCACAAGTGGTTCAGGTGTTTGAAGGCATGAATCAGGAACTTCCGGCGTTGACACAGTTGATGCTTGCAAGCTCTGCATTTGTGCGCCAGTGGGGACTGCTGATCGCCGGCGTCACCATTGTTGGCATCTTCATTTTCAAGCGAGCCATGAAGGGCGAGGTGTTCAAGACTCGGGTCCACGCGTTATTACTGAAGCTGCCATTGTTCAAACGTCTGATACGCGGCTTTAACACCACACAATTTGCCCGAACTCTCAG
The DNA here is from genome assembly GCA_045106195.1 of Granulosicoccus sp. GTDB lineage: Bacteria > Pseudomonadota > Gammaproteobacteria > Granulosicoccales > Granulosicoccaceae > Granulosicoccus. Next base: position 125,379 of record JBGCEH010000003.1, on the reverse strand, counting down.
CATACTGGCGGCCAGCGGAGTGCCAGTACTGGAAGCGCTGGATATTGGTGCTCAGGTTATTACCAACCGTCCGATGCGCAAAGCGGTGAACACCGCTGCGGCTCAGGTACGTGAAGGTTCAACGCTTAGCCAGGCATTGGAACGAACGGGCTATTTCCCACCGATGTTGTTGCATCTTATCGCCAGTGGTGAGTCTTCAGGCCAGCTTGATTCCATGTTGGAAAAAGCGGCTACGCATCAGGAGCGAGAGCTTAACTCCCTGATGTCCATATTTCTGGGTCTGTTTGAACCGGTGGTGATACTAATCATGGGTGGCGTCGTACTCACCATCGTCTTGGGAATATTACTGCCTATTTTCGAGATGAATCAGCTGGTGTAACTTTCAGGCCGACAACTTCTTGCAGCCTTTGGGCCTGCGGAAGGCTTACCAGGTTAGCCTGTTTCAAGCTAAGCCTAAGCGCGGGCCTGAAACGGTAATATCGTTGCGGATCGTGTCGGCAGGCTTTTCATTGCGTCGATGCAGACCCCGTCCGAATAAGGCCATATCTGATCAGCATCCATTTGCTCACACGCCCGACGAATCATCAGCTCTGTTATTTCGTGCTCATGGCCTGATTCATCAACGGTTGCACAAACTAATACCGACTCCGGAAGAGCTTGCATGATGTCTGCGTTGACTGTTTTACAATACTTCATTTCGATTCTCCATCATTCAAGCCAAGAACCTTTGCCACACCATCAAAGGTGCAAGACTCAGACCCATACAGCAGCATGATCTAGCTTCCCTCATCATTGAGATGAGCGATGTGTTCCTCAAACAAGGCAATCTCACCGGTCGATTTCTCTGGGTATCTCAGCGGCAATGCCTCAAGGGTGTCCAGAATAGTCCTGGCAACCGCCACTCGCATGTAACGCTTGTCGTCGGCCGGAATCGCATACCACGGGGCGAACTCACGAGATGTCTCATTGAGTAAAGACTCATAAGCTCCCATGTAGTCATCCCAGCGGCTACGCGTTGTCAGATCGCTTTTCGAGAATTTCCAATACTTCTCAGGCGTGGTGAGGCGTTTTAAAAAACGCTTCTTCTGTTCTTCTTTCGACACATTCAGCCAAAACTTCACAACTACAGTGCCATTTGCACTCAGATGCCTTTCGTGCTCGCGAATTGACTGGAAGCGTTCGTCCCAGATCCCGTCGTGCTGGTGGGAAGGAAGATGCTGCTTTGCCAGATAGGCGGGATGGACACGAACTGCCAGCACCTCTTCGTAATAACTTCTGTTAAAAACGCCAATGCGTCCACGCTCAGGCAAGCGCCTGGTGGTACGCCATAGCCAGTCATGGTCAAGCTCTTCATCAGAGGGCGCTTTAAATGACGAGACCTGACAACCCGCCGGGTTAACGCCGCTCAGCACAGCCCTGATAGTGCCGTCCTTTCCAGCCGCATCCATTGCCTGAAACACCAGTAGCAACGCAAATCGGTCGTCAGCGAAGAGCTTTCGCTGTAGTTCGCTAATTCTGCCGACACACTCGGATAGTTCCTTTTCGAGGGCTTTCTTGCCGGGCGCGTCTTCGGGAGGCGCGCTGGGGCTTGATGAGATAGAAAAATTCCCATCGAACGGCACACTGAATAGGGAAAGTGGAGGATTCACGCACTCGTATCCACAGAACTTTCAGCGCCATCATGAACATCGACACTATTCGGAATCACACAAGTGGCCCCTGTACCGCGCATGCTGCAATAGCCACCCGGATTCTTTTGCAGATACTGCTGGTGATAGTCCTCTGCATAGAAGAAGTCGGGGGTTGGCAGAATCTCCGTTGTTATCGGGCCAAATCCTTTGCCTGAAAGCACTTGCTCAAACGCCGCCTTACTAAGCAGGGCTTTCCGGTGTTGTTCATCAGAGCTGGTATAGATACCTGAGCGGTACTGGGTACCTTTGTCCGGTCCTTGCTGCATACCTTGGGTGGGATCATGGTTTTCCCAGAACAGCGTCAGAATTTTATCGGTACTGACAATTGCCGGGTCGTACACCACTAGAACCACCTCATTATGCCCTGTCCTGCCCGTGCATATTTCCTCGTAAGTCGGGTTGGGCGTGTAACCCCCTGCATATCCTACCGCCGTGGTGTAAACACCTGTCTGCTGGTAGAACAGCCGCTCTACCCCCCAGAAACACCCCATACCCACAACAATCTGCTTTAGATGCGTGGGAAATGGGCCAGCCATGGGATTCCCGGTAACGATATTTCGGGCTGCCAGCGGGACAGGCGCAGATCTGCCCGGAAGCGCATCCGAGGCGCTGGGCATTTCCGTTTTTTTGCCAATTCCAAACACTGTTCAGCTCCGCATGGTTCACTGCATGAGGCACAAAATCTGCGCTCCCGGACCGACCAAGCACAAGCTTGCCCGTTGTCAAGGTGAACATTAGCTGACCATGCTTAAACGAAACTGAAAGAGTCGGGGAAACTAACCCGGATACCAAAAAAATCTGCTTTTTAGCGGTTAGTCGACGTTCCGGGAAGGTTTTAGAGACAAAATCTGTCAGGCAACCCCAAGCCGCAGTGAGAGTGGCCCAGGCCCAGGCACAAGCGGAGCAGGTATTTCCGTCCTCTAACCGACGGTTCTACAAAAACAAGCCGTAACGCCCTGCGTAGACAATCGCCAATAGCGCAAGCCCCAGTATCAAATTAAGCAATACGATCTGGCGCACACGGTTCAGCGCAGCACCTGCCTCCGACCAGGCCTCACGGGCAACCTCGGTTTTGAGTTTTTGATACGGCAGGTAGTACAGGTATACGAAGAGTAAAATCATGATCAGCCCCAACAAATGCATGATATGTACATAGACAGGGCTGGATGCAAAGCCTCCAAATGCATTGAATATCAGCCAATAACCAGTGGCAGGTAAAACCACAACTGCCATCCAGACCCAGGGGAAAAATCGTTTGAATACACCGCCGAACAAGGTGAGCCGGCGATGGGGCTCAAGCGCTGCAACCGTCGGACGAAGGATGACATAGGCGAAGAACATGCCGCCAATCCAGATCGTGGCTAGAATTGCGTGAAGTGTTATTGCAAGGGCATTCATAACTGAGAAAATAGCTGACTACGTTCCGGAAGTGTACTCGATCACCTGCGGCACAAGCCGTCAAGCTCACCGATACGTGCGTAAAAATTCGTTGATCGTTGTTCCAGCCACCGACACAGAATGGTTTTCCATCTTAACGTAGTGATCGCCTTGCAAATAAACGCCATACCCGCGCAACATGCCCACCAACATCCAGCGTCCTTTTGTGCAGCTTAAAAGTCCACCGCCAGATTGTCCGGAGTGGATCGTTGCGCTCGTGTACAAAGCACCGTCCATCACTCGCTTGAAGACGCCCATCGACATGGAGATCTCTTCAGCTCTGGGGTACCCGGCCGCCCAAACCGGATCCATCTGAGATGGATTAAAGACCGAAATAACCAAGGGCTTGATCAAGGAGGTGTCGACAGCCAGCACGGCCAGGTCGTTGGTGTGATCAACCATGACCAGATCTGCCGAACGATATCCGCTACCAACGCGTACAAAAAAATGCCCGGCTCCTTGCAAGGCATGCGCAGCAGTGAGAACACGATTGTCATCGAACACAATGCCACTGGCGTGACTTCCGTGGTCTGTAGCAACCTGAACTATTGCCGTGAGCGTGCGCTCATCGGGTCTCCCACAACGTGTACCCGAAGCGGTGTCTTGTCGATAGGCTGTGCTGCCTGACGAATAGGTAACTGCATAGCCCGTGTTGTCGGCAAGAACGAAAGAAAACGGTGCCAAAAGTAAAACCGAAGCGCGCAACGCCGCAACGAAAGTTGTATTAGGAACTAGAGATTTCCACGATGTGATCATCAACTGGCGTGCGCCATTAGCCAAAATGTTTGCGAGCGTATAAGGGCTGAGTGTCCACCTGCGATGCCATGCCGGGTGGAACGACCCATTTTTCAAACGCGTTGAACATTAGATACATCCGCGACAATACGCCCTAAACAAACCACCTGCCTAGTCTAGCCTAACGATCAGCATCACATACACGCAGAACCTGCCGGATTGCTGACACTTTTATGACCTCGATAGCTATGCTCACGCTGCCAGAGGCCAAGACACAAAAATTTGCATTCGAGCTAGACGCAAGAAAATCCTCGTTTATTAGCAATACGTCAAGGAAACCGTACCAACAGCCACACATAAATCATGATTAACTCAAAGCAACAGTAAGGACTATCTACAGGCTGCCGTTAGAGCTTTTAACGTACGACTCGTCAACGGTACCGCCTAATGTGAAGCGGTTAGTTGAGATCAGCGATATGTTTTTTACCAAGCTGGTTAAGATTAGTGCGTCTGGATGGGGTCTGTTACAGCGTTGCTGCCACAACAGATATGCGAAGCTGCTCACATAGAGTTATCAAAGTCTGCTCATACTTTTCCTTCACGAGCTTTGACAAGTGAGTTGTAACGCGAGACCATCCAGGATAGTAGATCGTCGGCTGGACAGCCTTTGGAGTATTGCCAATAATAATAGCGACAGAGATACCCCTGATGCACGCCATATCACAAGCAGCACACTTACTGAATACAAGCGAGTTCAAACTCTTCAGCGAAGCGTATCTCGCATGGTTCGGCGACCGCCCGGACGATACAGATATCATGAACGTGTTCTCACAGTTCATGATGTTTGGCGAACTCCCCGATTGGGCGGATCAATTTGCCCGTTCCGTTCTTGATGACTTGAAAGCTAATCGGCAAGTGAACCTTAATTCGTTCAGCGTGCTGAATTTGTCACCACGCGTTGGTAAGCGGCCTGAAATCAGTTTCTCGATCGTCAAGTAATAGAAGCCACCTTTGCAGTAACCCTCCGATTGCAGGCGCCTCAGCAACTTACCAGACTGAACCAATGGCCAGCCTATAATCGATACACGCGAGCCGCTGTATCGTGCCAGATTGAGCTCTGCTGCTCGCGGCTGAGCCCTTGCAGATTATCAGCAACAATCTGCAACAATTCATCGTACGTTCCCATCAGTTTGTCGACGGGAAAGTTACTGGCAAACATCACTCGTTCTGGACCGAAATGTTCAAGAACGATATCAGTAACAGGCTTAACGGAAGCTGCTGTTCGGTTCGAATCAAACATCCCGAAGCCACACAACTTGATCGTGACATGCTCAAGCGACGAAAGCGCTATAAGGCCCTTTTGCAGCGTTGCCAATCCCTTTGGTGATTGATCGTGCGGTGAGCCCGCGTGGTCAATAATCACGGGCACCTGCGGGAAGCGCGATAAAAAGGTTGCAGCCTCAATCATCTGTTCAGGGTAGAGCTGCAGGTCAAAGCTAAGAGAGCGTTCTCCAAGCAACTGAAACTGATCTCGCCACCTGGCATCACGAAGATAATGCACAGGCGCAAAACACAACGCCGGATGCTCGTCCAGGCGCGACAGGATCTGCCTGACCCCTTTGAAGAAGGAGTGACGAGCATGCCCTTCCAATACGTCTATTGCATCTTTAGATGCGAGATCAACCAATCCAACAATGGCGTGCTTGAGCCCGGTTTCATTGAAAATTTCCTGAATCCAGGTCGTCTCAGCTACTGGGTCAGCAATCGCACCATCGACCTGCAGATATACCGAGCCTGCCATCTGATGCCGGCTCTCGCTACTGAACTCTGCCCACTCGTAATTGCGCTGAATAGGGGTGGGATCACCAAAGGGTTTCATTGCGCCGATATCACGCAGCCATCGATAGCCCAGATCAGGATCTGCTGACTCAGGAATCCACAGATGGTGGTGAGCGTCTATGAAAGGTTGCGGCTCAGACGACATCTGTGTCAACTCCCTCGGTAGGTCGAGTAGCCATAGGGGTTGAGCAGCAAAGGCACATGGTAATGCTGGCCATCTCCGGCAATTTCGAAGGCGACATCCACATGGGGATAGAAACACGACTGCTTTAATGCCCGATAGTAATCCGTCAGATAAAACGTCAGCTTGTAAATGCCGGCAGGCAGCGCGTCCGCCAGCCCCGTAAAATCTGCTACCCGTCCATCGGCGTTGGTGCTGCCCGACCCCAGCAGAATCCAGTCATCCTCCCGCTGCTGCATGAGTGTGATCAACACACCTTCGGCTGGAGCTCCTCTCGACGTATCAAGAATATGTGACGAAATCTGACTCATGGGTAAACTACCTGACTATGGAACCGAGGATGCACAGTGTACTATCGCAAGCCTGAACTAATCACGAAAGCGTAGAGGCGGCCCTCATTGAGGCTTTTTACTCAGGAAAACCGACCCGTAGCGTTAACGTTCTAGCGAATAACTAACGGAAGAACTGCCAGTGTCCATTTTCGAACAAGATCTCCCCCCCTGTGATGCCAACAAGCAACCCTTGTCACCCGTCAGCTTCCTGCGAAGAGCTGCAAGCGTAAGGCCTGACCAGACCGCCATCATTCATGGCAAACGGCGGTACACGTACGCCCAGTTCTGGCAACGCAGCCAGCAGTTGGGCGCTGCCCTTTCAAACCATGGTATTAGCGTTGGCGACTGTGTTGCCATCATGGCCACTAATACACCGGAAATGCTGGAAGCGCATAATGGCGTCCCCCTGATCGGCGCTGTACTCAACTCCCTGAATATCCGCCTGGATGCCGCTACGCTTGCGTTTATTCTGGAGCACGGTGAAGCCAGGGTACTGATCACCGATCGCGAATTTTCACCGGTCATCAAAGATGCGCTGAAACTGCTCACGCGTGCCATTCTGGTAATCGATATTGACGACGAGCTGGCCGACAGTGGCGAACTTCTGGGCGAGATAGATTACGAATCATTCATTGCAGCCGCCAGTGCAGACGATGCGCCGGTTGGTATCAGTGATGAATGGCAATCCATCTCACTTCTGTATACATCTGGAACAACCGGCAATCCAAAAGGCTGCGTGTACCACCATCGTGGCGCGTACCTGAATGCTGTGGGCAACATGGCTACCATGGGTGTGACCTATCAGTCTCGCTACCTTTGGACCTTGCCTATGTTCCACTGTGATGGCTGGACATTCACCTGGGCTGTAACAGCTGCAATGGGAACGCACGTGTGTTTGCGTAAAGTGGACCCTGAGCTCATCTTCCAGCTCATTGAAGCAGAAGATGTCACGCACATGTGCGGCGCCCCAATCGTGTTGAATATGCTAGCCCATGCACCCGCTGACATCCAGAAGCGCGCTAGCAGAAATATTGAACTTGCTACGGGTGGTGCAGCACCACCGTCATCAGTAATCGAATCCATGGAAGCCATCGGATTTAATGTCACGCATTTGTACGGGCTTACCGAAACCTATGGCCCGGCCACTGTATGCATACCTCAGGAGGACTGGCCATCGCTGGAGCTACAACAACGCTCAACGCGTATGGCACGTCAAGGCGTCCATTACCTCACACTGGAAGATGCAGCGATCATCGATGCTGAGACGATGAAGCCTGTACCGGCCGATGGCAAGACTATCGGTGAACTCATGATCCGGGGCAATACCGTCATGAAAGGTTATCTGAAGAATTCTACTGCGACAACAGAAGCATTTGCCGGGGGCTGGTTTCATACCGGGGATCTGGGCGTTCAACACACCGATGGCTATGTGGAGATCAAGGACCGCGCTAAAGACATCATCATCAGTGGAGGTGAAAACGTATCTACGCTGGAAGTTGAAGAAGTCCTGTTCCGTCATCCGGCAATTCTGGAAGCAGCGGTTGTTGCGAAACCTGATGAAACCTGGGGCGAGACGCCCTGCGCGTTTGTCACCTTGCACAAAACCGGTGATGCCACCGAACAGGAAATCATCGACTACTGCCGTGAACATCTCGCCCGCTTCAAAGTACCCAAACAGGTTGTTTTCGGGCCGCTACCCAAAACCTCTACTGGCAAGATTCAGAAATTTGCCTTGCGCGAAGTAGCACGTTCGAATTAACCGACAAGCACTCATTAACCTTAATGACTGGCAGCTTACCCTGTATGGTTCAGTCGCAAAACTCAGATATTAGCTAAGCGCGAGCCGCCAGTTTTTTCCGGCGCTGCAAGAAGTCTTCGTGTGATTGCTCGGTGCCATCGTGGAAAGAGCCGAACACCTTGTCCCACGGAACCTCAAGATTTCCGTAATTGCATTCGAAATAGCGATGATGCATCTGGTGATGAAAATTACCCAGAGCAAGTGCATTTCTGTCTTTGACCAGCAAACCTTCAAAACCTGCGTGCGATGTAACCGCTGTCAGCGCCTGATGCTGCATGTGAAAAAGTATGTGGATGGGGTGGGCAGCAAGTAGCCAGTGGATCAGTACCGAACTGAAGAACAGCAAGTGCTCAACCGGATGCATTGACAAGCCAGACCACGGACCGACATTGGTATTTCGGTGATGCAATGCGTGAGCCTTTTTGTAGAGCGGCGGCCAATGCAGAAACCGGTGAATCCAGTAGAAATGAAACGATATCCATATCGGAGTGAGTAAGAAAAGGGCAACAAACCAGACGGGGTTTTGTGTCCACAGCAGCATAGGTGCATAACCATTAGCCATTGCCCATAGCAACAACGCTTCTAATGCTGTCCAGAAAAATACCCCACTGGTGAGTGTCCAGAGCATGTTGTCGCGCAGTTGACTGTTAAGGGTATAGCGACGACCTTTTGCTTTTAGTTCCTCAGGATCGAATTTGAGACGCTCGCCTTGCGTTTTGCGCGTGTGTAGAAAAAAATGCAAGCCACCGGCAACCAGAGTGATCAGGATAAAGTTACGCAGGTACATCTGTGCAACCCAGCCAAATTGAACGGTTTTTACGTCCTCCAGCGGTGGCTGAAAAATATGCCAGGTTAGAACGGCCAGACCAACGATAATCAGATTTTCACCAAACACCAACCATCTGGCTGCAAACCATCGAGCAATACCTGTGGGACTCGGAGGCCATTGAAACAATGGCGATGTGGCTATTGGATCGGCAGGTCGGTAATTCCATTGACGCGTGAAACGGCTGGTCTGGCCAGTGGCCTGTGGGGGCTCTTGCGTCATCGGGTGGATCCTGGAGTGAAGTCGTGGTTTGGCACCGGCTCGCCCGTAGCATTAGTCTTTACGAACACAGGACTCGGCTGGTTGAGACAGCGTTGAGATGAATTTCCATGTCTCGGAATGAACACCTGTCTTGTGCACTTCCTCAGCGCTCACAGAGTTTAACTGACAGTGTTATCACTTGCAAAAAAACAGATTCGTGATAATATGGGTTTATTTTCCCAAAATTATCCATATCGAATGATTCACAAAAAACTAGCGGTACTGGCATTTTCAAGCGTCTTCGCGATAGCTGGGTGCAATGATTCAACAACCATTAGTGACCCTGTATCCATTGCGGGTACTACTTCACCTCCTGGGACGCCTGGTAGTCTCGGTACGCCCGCCCCCCCTGGATCTTCAGTATCTGTACTGGAGAGCTCAGATTCCGTCATTGAGCGTTTTGGCACACTGACCGCTCGCAATACTGCACCGGATGTGGAGGCGAGTTCACAAGCTGACGTGGTACGTGCAATCAACAATTTCTCTCTTGACTTGCATCGAACCGTCGTTGCCACGGCACCAACCAGCGGCAGTGTTGAAAGCGGCTATAGCGCAGCGGTCGCACTATCACTTACCTACGCAGGTACGGCAGGCAACACACAATCGGCACTGGCTAATATGCTGGGCGTTGATGCTATCAATGAGTCGGTGTTGCACCCGGCCATCAATGCCTTGGGACTGGCTTTGAACAGCCGTGGCAACGAGGATCTGGTTCTGCACACGGCCAACCAGGTTTTCGTACGCCCGGGCCTCGCTCTGCAGGACGACTATCTTGATATTGCCACTGGCGACTACGGCGCACCTGTCATAGAGGCAGATTTTGCCGGTGCCAATGAGGAAGTTACTCGGGTCATAAACGCGTGGGTTGCCGAACAAACAGATAATTTCATACCAAAGATAGTCGACAGCTTTCCATCATCAACCGTCTTTGCACTTCTGAATACAATATTTCTGGATGCTGCCTGGCAAGATGAATATGAGGCGGTTGGTCTTAGAGAATTCATCGCGCTGGATGGATCAACGATGTCAGTAGAAAGTTTCAGTGGTCGATCACAGCTACCCGTACTCCGCACCGATGATCTACTTGGCCTTGAAATACCCTACGGTGGCGGGGAAATATCGATGTTGATTTTGATGCCGGATTCCCTTGAGACGTTTGAACCTACTCTCAATGCAAGCGCTGTTGAAAATCTAGTCAATTCAATGACTGACACTGATGTGAACTTTACGGTTCCGAATTGGGAAGATGAGGCAGATCTTGATCTCGCAGAGCTGCTTGCACCGTTGGGATTTCCTGAAAATCCCTGGAATTTTGGTCGAATGATCGAGGGAGGTGCATCGCTTGAGGTTCTGGCAAAGCAAAGAGCACGCATCGAAGTTGATGAAAACGGCACGCGGGCTGCAGCGGTAACCGCCGTGGCCGGAATTGAGTCCCAGCCTGAATTCGTCAGTATCGATCGTCCGTTTGTCTATCTGATCAGGGACAGGGTGACAGGACTGATTCTGTTTACTGGACGAGTTGTGTCACCAGGCTAGAAACGTGCGTGGTAGAAACTTCCAAGCGAGAGCCGCTCCACCGCTCCATTTTGAGTCTCTTTTCGTTCATTAGTGGAGTTTAGCGGGCTGAATAACGAGGGTGAACGAGAAAAAAATGCCGAAAGGGGGCGGCTCGCAGGCGGGATTTTTTCTGCCGTGCAAGCCCTCAGCTGAGCTCGTATGTGAATACGACTTCCACTTTTACAGAGAATACCGCAGCAACCTTGAACACCAGCTCTAACATGGATGGGGGAGTACCGGCAATTCTCGATAGCAAGAATCGTCTGACGTGTCACACCTACCCCGCTCGCCAATCCCTTTAGAATCATCTCTATGTTTTCGACATGAAGTCTTCTAAACACATTTGTGAGGAGTTATTGGTTCAATTCAGACCACTCTTTAAAATGCCGATGCGTTGTTCCTGAACGTCTGCAAAAAAAGGAAAGAGAATTTGAATTAAGCGTCCCGAAAGGAGTCTCTTTCGGGACGGCAGAATTTCCCAGGTTATAGTCATTCCAAAAGAGGGTTGGACAGTGTCATTGGATCACTAAAATCGAAAGCCCTAAGACTGACGGCAATATCTATATCAGTATCACCATCAAAGTCCTGAGCAACCAGCCCGATCACGTCCGAACCATCGGAAGGACTGAATACGGAGCCTGCTAAAACCAGTCCACCATTTCCGTCATTAACACAATTTACGTACCGATTGATTCTGGATACGTGCCTTGTGATTACGCAGACTTCACATTTGATGACTTGAATCAGCTAGCATTACTCATCGATAAAGTATCAAATTACCACCCTTGATAGCAGTATGGATTCCCATAACTCCGTTAACAAGTTGTCCATTCAAAACAAACGTCAAGATGCTTCGGACTGTACACCACCAACATCAAGAAGCCTGCACGCACTTGTTGCAATATCATAAACTGATAAAATCAAACCGGAATAACAGCACTGGCACCGCCGTCTATCGCCAGTATCTGCCCGGTGATGTGCTTGCCCGCCTCACTCGCAAATAACAGCGCTGCCCCTTTGAGATCATCATCGTCGCCCAGTCGCTGAAGTGGCACTCTGGAAGCCATATTACCCTCGCCCAACTCACTGATCAAACCGCGCGTCATTTTGCTGGGAAAAAATCCAGGTGCAATGGCGTTGACATTGATACCGTACCCGCCCCACTCTGCTGCAAGCGTCCGCGTGAAATTGACAACGGCGCCTTTACTCGTGCCATAGGCAATGAATTTTGCTTCGGTAGAACCGGCTAACCCGGCAATGGATGCAAGGTTGATAATTCGTCCTTGCCTACGCGCAATCATGCTGGCATTGGCTATCGCTTGACTCATGAGGAACACACTGCGTACATTGAGGTTCATGATCTTGTCCCACGCTGCCAGAGGGTGTTCCTCAGCGGGAGCTGCCCAGGTTGCACCAGCATTGTTCACAAGGATGTCAATCTGTCCCAGAGCTGCCATGGTTTGACCGCAGATTTGATTTATTTGCTCCGGATCACTGGCATCTGCTGCTACCCATTGTGCACTGATTCCCTGCGCCATCAGATGTTCCGCTGCCGCTTTCAACTCATCATCTTTGCGGGCGGTAAGCATTAGCGCAGCGCCAGCCTCACCGAGGCTTTCAGCGATTTGCAGGCCCAACCCACGCGAGCCACCGGTAATCAGGGCGGTTTTGCCGGACAGATCAAATAACGAGGAAACGTGCTTGCTCATAGTTGTATGGATATCATCGCTTTGTACATTAAAGAATAGCCTCATCCAGTTGCAAATGCATAACAATGGCGCACTCTTGATACGCACTGATGTGATGTCAAGCCAGCACTATTCCCTCTGACATTAACACGCCTTTTAATCCCTGTTCACGTACTGTCAATACATCCCCAATACCCGCTATGGCAACCTCCATGGGAGTATTCCCGGTTTTCACACCCTGTCCCAGCGGCGCACTCAGCTGTTGAATTTCAGCATCATTGAAACCTTTTCGCTTCAAGCGATTTCTGAATTTTGCGGCCTTACTGTGTGACGCTATGAGTCCACAATAAACCGCATCAGCGCGTGAAATCACCGCTTCTACAATATCCAAGTCCAACTCGTGGCTGTGAGTCATCACAAAGTAGTAGGCAGAGGGTGCCAACGCTTCAACGTATTCGTGAATGTTTCTATCCATGTGTTGGGTCTTTACTGTGCCTACCGGTGCATTGTCACCTGCGATGACAGTGTCAACAGTCTCTAACCACTCTGTACGCGTATCGTGAATTACCGCAGAACAAGGCAATCGCAATGCAAGCCGGGCTACCTCCTGACCTACGTGGCCGGCACCAAACACATGCAATACGAAGTCATTGGCGAAATGACAATCAAACTGCAGGATTACAACGCCACCACAACATTGCGAGAGCTCCTTACCGAGGTTGAATTCGCGAGTACTTACCAAGTGTTCATGACTACCATCCGCCCCTGAACAGTCGATCAAGGCACGTGCATGACTAATACCTTCAAGTTCTAATGCGCCACCACCAATTGTTCCATAGACCTTGTCAAGGGTAACGACCATACGTGTCCCAACGGCTCGGGGCGCAGATCCTGTTAAGCCGGCAACCATTACCACCACACACGAGGTATTGCTGGATCGGCACTCGACAATAGCGTTCAACCAGTTCATAGACGTCAGGAGCGTATCTTCGTTTCAGTGCAGGCTCTCAAGATCTCTTCCGGCGTTGCCGGTGAGTTTAGTAATGGGAAGCACTCATGATTATTCAGTGATGCTATAGCATCGCGGATGGCTGCGAATATCGAAATTGCCAGCATCAGAGGCGGCTCACCAACAGCCTTTGAATGGAATACCGTCGCTGCATCATTTGGACTATCGCTCAACAGACTTACGCGAAAGTCTTTCGGCATATCGCCGATTGCCGGTATCTTGTACGTGGCCGGGCCATCTGTCAGTAGCCGCCCTTTGTCGTCCCAGCATAATTCTTCATGTGTCAGCCAACCTGCCCCTTGCACAAATCCGCCTTCGACCTGACCAATATCAATAGCAGGGTTGATAGAGCGTCCCACATCATGAAGAATATCAGTACGCAGTAACTCAGTCTCTCCGGTCAAGGTATCTATCATGACTTCGCTAACCGCTGCGCCGTTGGCGTAATAGTAGAACGGCTGGCCTTTCGCCTGCTCTCTGTCATAGTGAATCTGCGGTGTTTTGTAAAAACCGGTAACACTTAATGAAATTCGATCGCGATAGGCAGCCATGGCAAGCTCAGGCCAAGTGTAGTCGATACTGTGAACTTCGCTCTCGGACACGCTAATACCGTCGCCGGAAAAAAGCACCGCCTTTGCGCCTACCTTGTGCTTTTCCTGCAAATACTTGGTCAGGCGCAGTTTGATCGCTTTTGCCGCCTGTAGCGCTGCCATGCCGTTGAGATCCGTACCTGATGAGGCAGCGGTAGCAGAACTGTTGGGCACTTTGTCGGTTCGGGTCGCCATCACGGCAATTCGCTCAAGTGACATACCAAGCTCCTGCGCAACAATTTGCTGGACCTTGACCATCAGTCCCTGACCCATTTCTGTACCACCGTGGTTCAATTGTGCACTACCGTCAGAAAAAACATGTAACAAGGCACCCGCCTGATTCAGGTGTTTGACTGTAAACGAGATGCCAAACTTCACAGGGGTAAGCGCAATACCTTTCTTGTATACGGCACTATTTACATTAAATGCTCGGATAGCCTCGCGACGATCTTGGTAGTCAGAGGAGATTTCAAGTTCATTAAGTAATCGCGGCACGGTAAAGGTCTCAACCTTTTGATGATACGGCGTGATGTTTCGCTCTGTGTCTCCATAAAGGTTGAGCCTGCGAACCTCCAGCGGATCCTTGCCAACGGCAAAGGCAATTTCGTCGATAACCGCCTCCATGGCCATCATGCCCTGCGGACCGCCAAAACCACGAAAAGCGGTATTGGATACCGTATGCGTCTTGCAGCGCAGCCCTTCGATAGTCACATGAGGCAAGTAGTAAGCATTGTCACAATGGAACATGGCTCTATCGACAATAGCATCAGATAAATCGGGCGAATGACCACACTGTCCTGCCAGCATATAATCAATGGCAGAGATTCTTCCGTCCGCGTCAAAACCCACATCGTAGCGACACAAAAACCCGTGACGCTTACCGGTCATGATCATGTCATCGCGCCGCGATAAGCGACAGTTGACGCTCACGTTATTACGACACGCAAACAGTGCAGCAAATACCGCACACCCCGTGGCATGCGTCTCCTTACCTCCAAAGCCACCCCCCATCCGGCGCACCACCACATTCACACGATGCATAGCAACGCCGAGCACGTTCGCAACAAGATGCTGTGTTTCAGTAGGATTCTGATTACTTGACCAGACGGTCACACCACCATCCTCTTCTGCTCTGGCACGGGCGACCTGCCCTTCCAGGTAGAAGTGCTCCTGACCACCAATATACAGTTCACCCGATAGCCGATGGCTTGCATTGTGCAACGCGGCCGCTGAGTCGCCGCGCTCCATGGTGTGAGGTGGCCTGACGAAAACCCGGTTTTCTACTGCCTCGACAATATCAAGAACGGGCTCTTGCTCATCGTATTGCACATGAGCCAATAAAACGGCCTGTCGTGCCTGCCGATGACTTTTCGCGGCAACTGCAAAAAGGGCTTGACCAATGTGGCTTATGGTTTTGTCAACCAGTAGTGGATCACCGGGGAAAACAGGTCCAATATCGGTCGTATGAGAAAGATCGTTAACGGTTATGACATCAACCACGCCGTCGGCCTGTCGTACCTTGTCAAGATCCAACGATAAAAGCGTTCCATGAGCGATAGCACTTGTACCTATCGCAACATGCAACATCCCTTGCGCGCTTTCCATGTCATCGACATAGCGTGCACCGCCGGTAACATGCTCCACAGCACTGTCATGTGCATGGGACGTACCCGCAACCTGCGCGTGAGGCGATTGACTCATGAGCTGGACTCCAGAAAAACACGCTGCAAAAGATTTTGCGCCACCTGTGAGCGATAGTCTGCACTTGCGCGTGCATCACTGATGGGATGCAACTCAGCCTCCAAATGCGCCTGGGCATTAGCGACAACTGCCTGATCAAGCGGTTTTCCATTAAACGCCATTTCAGCACCTCTGGCTCTGACAGGTGTCGCCGCCATACCCCCGAACGCAAGCCGCGCGTTAACAGTATTCCCATCTTGCTGCGGAAGATGGATTGCAAGACAAACACTGGATATATCATCTTCAGTACGTTTACTGATCTTGTGTACAGCGAAAACACTATCCGCCGAGGGCCGTGGTATGTGCAACTGCCGTATGAACTCACCCGGCAGCAGACAGGTTTGACGATAGCCCAGAAAATAGTCTTGTAACGGAAGCGTTCGCAACGAGTCCCCACACTGCAACGTCAGCTGTGCATCCAGTGCCAGCAGCAAGGGCGGCAAATCGCCAATCGGTGACGCCGAACCAATGTTCCCGCCAATCGTTGCCTGATTACGCACCTGATCAGAACCGAAGCGAAGCAACATGTCGCGAGCAGCAGGTAGATTCTCACTCATCAATTCAAGGCATTCGCTCAGTGTCACCGCAGCGCCAAGTACCATATGATTGGTATGCACTTCCGCGATACGCAACTCTGGCACATGACCGACATGAATAATATGCGATAACGTCTTCATTTGCTGAGTAACTTCCAGAGCAAGGTCGGTACCACCAGCAAGGAGTTGCGAGTCCGGATATTGCTTATACAGAGATGCAAGCTCTTCCTGAGACCGTGGCTGGTGAAAACCCTCCATCGTAATGGCCTCTGCCGACAAAGCATTGAGCCTTTTAATCAACGCCTGGTCATTGGTCACTTGTATTTTATGCTCGGCACGATGCTTCAAAGCCTTGCCAGCGGCCGCCTTGATTGGCCGGTATCCAGTACACCGGCAGAGGTTCCCACCAAGGGCCTGATCTATCCTTACTCGCAACGTTTCTTCGGGCTCATCCTGCTGATACAAGCTATACAACGACATGATAAAACCGGGCGTGCAGAAACCACACTGTGAACCATGCTCATCCACCATGGCCTGCTGCACAGGGTGCAATTCGCCGTCACGGGCAAGACTCTCAACGCTCAACAACTGCTTGCCATGCAGCGCACCAATAAAGGTAATACAACTATTAACAGATTGGTACCTGAGTTGAACCTTGTTGACGACATCCCTGACCACACTCACGGTAACGACAGTACAAGCCCCGCAATCTCCCGAGCCGCACCCCTCTTTCGTCCCTGTGCGATGACGATACAAGCGTAACCAGTCCAGAACCGTCAGATCCGCAGGCACATGATCCAGCTCTATCAGCTCCTGCTCGTAGAGAAACCGAATCATGCAGTGTCACTCACGAACAACGAGGTTGGCGAAAATGTCGTGACATCGATGAGCCCCTGATCTGAAATCCGCAACGCCGGAATGACCACAAGGGCGAGCAGTGAATGCTGCATGTAGGCATTGTTCAGGTTACAACCACAATCCCGCATGGCATTGACCAGTTGTTGGGCTTTCTCAGCCACCACTTCCGCACGCTCGGTCGACATCAGGCCCGCTATCGGAAGCTCGACCATTGCCAGCTGCTTTCCACCAGCGAACAAGGTCACCCCACCGCCGACTTCCTGTAATCGATTTGCAGCCAATGCCATGTCATCGTGGTTTGTACCCACAACAATCATATGATGAGAATCGTGGGCGACAGTAGATGCTACCGCGCAGGGCATGTTGTACCTGAAGCCCGAAACAAAACCATTGACCACATCACCGGTGGCACGATGCCGCTCCACCAGAGCAATCTGACAAACATCCTGATCTACATCACCTTTTACCACGCCATCAACGACCGCAAGCGTCCTCTGGAGTGCGCGCGTGGGTGCTTGATTTTCGATGACTCCAATTACCCGTGCAGTAACTATCGCTGATGTTGTATCCGGTGCCTTGATAATGAAATCGTGAGCCGTCAGAGCCTTACCCATTCGCACTGTATTCATGCTCGATTGCGGGTAGGTAGCTGCCGCGATGTCGGCCGTCAGCTTGCCACCACTTGCCAGCAGCTCGCCCTGTGCCATGACCTGCTCGATGGGTAGCTGGACTAGATCAGAGGTTATGATGAGATCCGCCCGGCGGCCCGGTGTGATGGATCCGAGCTCTCGCTCCAGCCCAAAATGCTCAGCGGTGTTCAAAGTTGCCATCTGTATGGCGTGCATGGGTTTAAGGCCTTGCGCAATCGCATGACGCACTACCCGATTCATATGCCCATCGTTGACCAAGGTCCCCGAATGAGAATCGTCTGTACACAAAATAAAATAACGTGGATCGAGGCCATGCTCCGTGATGGCCTTGATCTGAGGGGCCACGTCATACCAGGCTGAACCTAAACGTAACATCGAGCGCATGCCCTGGCGCACCCGGGCAATGGCATCTTCCACGCGCGTGCCTTCATGATCGTCAGCGGGTCCGCCAGCCACATAGCCATGAAACAGCCTGCCCAGATCAGGAGACGCGAAATGCCCGCCGACCGTCTTGCCTGCAGCGACTGTGGCCGCAATCTCACCCGCCATCTTGTCATCATTATTCGCAACGCCCGGAAAATTCATGACCTCCCCGAGGCCAATGATATTGGGCCATTGCATGGCAGCCTGCACATCCTCTACACCTAGCTCGGCGCCGGCGATTTCAAGCCCTGGAGCGGATGGCACGCAACTGGGCATCTGCACGTAGATATTGATCGGCAGGCTCATGGCCTCGTCATGCATGAGCTTCACACCCTCCAGACCGAGAACATTGCCGATTTCATGAGGGTCGATAAACATCGATGTGGTGCCGTGCGGTATCACAGCCCTCGCAAATTCGGTGACGGTGACCATGCCACTTTCCACATGCATGTGCGCATCGCACAGGCCGGGCACAAGATAACGACCCTCGGCCTCAATGATTTGCGTTTTTTCACCAATCGTATGGCTAGCGTCCGGCCCAACGTAGGCGAAGCGCCCGGCACAGATGGCAACGTCGGTTCCGACAATGATTTCACCAGAGTGAACATTTACCCAACGCCCATTCCTGATGACGGAATCGGCCGGTTTTCGGCCCATTGCTGTGTCCACAAGCGAGGTTGCAGCTTCAGTTCTTGGTAGTAGGCTGTTCATAGGTCGCTCTCTTTGCCGTCTATTGATCCCGATGGTATCGCACGAACCATGTGACCGCAGATGAGGGGGTAAACCGGTAAAGTGGCCGGATTTGTGCACTTTGTCCAGTCTTGAGGCACCGCTGTGGTGATCTGGTGGCACCCATGCTACTCGCATGTCCGTTATACTGGTGAGCTACCCATGGCTCGGGTGCTCGAAAACAGACCCTTCGGGAATTCTGATCATGTTACTGAGCCAAACCCGTTGTAAAGCCGACCCCATCAGAATCACCCTTCGCCAAGTCTATTCTTAACTTTTTCAAGTATCACCCTTAAAGGGGGATATGACCGCTGCGCATACCAAGCGCGCTCAGGACCAAACCGTGATCCAGAAACTTCGCAATATAGCCATCATAGCCCATGTCGACCATGGCAAAACAACGCTGGTTGACAAGCTGCTGCAGCAATCAGGCACGCTCGACATGCGTAAGGAGCAGACTGAACGTCTGATGGACTCCAATGCAATAGAGAAGGAACGTGGCATTACCATTCTGTCCAAAAACACGGCAATACGCTGGAACGACAACCGCATCAACATTGTCGACACTCCCGGCCACGCCGATTTCGGAGGCGAGGTAGAACGTGTCCTGAGTATGGTGGATTCCGTTCTCCTGCTGGTAGACGCCGCTGAAGGCCCGATGCCACAGACGCGTTTTGTTACCCAGAAAGCGTTTGCCATGGGCTTTCGACCCATCGTCGTCATCAACAAGATCGATCGTGAAGGTGCACGGCCTGATTGGGCACTGGATCAGACATTCGAGCTATTCGACAATCTGGGCGCCACTGATGAGCAACTGGATTTTCCGGTTATCTACGCATCTGCCGTCAACGGGTATGCTGGTCTCGAACCTGACGTGACCGAAGGCGATATGACCCCCCTGTTTCAAACCATTATTGACGAAGTTCCTGCTCCCGATGTGGATGTGGATGGCCCATTGCAGATGCGTATCAGCTCACTCGACTACAACAGCTACGTCGGTGTTATCGGTATCGCGCGCATCCAGCGTGGCAAGCTCAAACCAAATCAACCTGTGCGCCTGATCAGCGCCGAAGGTAAAGAACGTAACGCCAAAGTACTGCAGGTACTCGGATTTCACGGCCTGGAGCGTATCGAAACCGACAAGGCAGAAGCGGGTGATATCGTCTGTATTACCGGAATCGACAAGCTGAATATCTCTGACACGCTGTGCGATCCGGCACACGTCGAGGCGTTGCCGGCGCTCACTGTCGACGAACCCACCATCAGCATGATGTTTCAGCCCAACAGCTCGCCATTTGCCGGTAAAGAAGGCAAATATGTAACAAGTCGTAATATCTGGGACCGCCTGCAGACAGAGCTTCTGCACAATGTGGCCTTGCGAGTTGAGCGAACAGAACAATCAGAAACCTTCAAGGTCTCTGGTCGCGGTGAACTGCATTTGTCGGTTCTTATCGAGAACATGCGTCGCGAAGGCTACGAGATAGGCGTTGGCCGGCCGGTGGTCATCACTCGCCAGAATGACAAGGGCGAAATCGAAGAGCCATACGAGCAAATCACCATTGATGTCGAAGAGCAGCACCAAGGCGCTATCATGGAAAAGATGGGCGAAAGACGTGCAGATTTAAAAGACATGGTCCCGGATGGCAAGGGGCGCGTTCGTCTGGACTACATTGCCCCGGCACGCGGCATGATTGGCTTTCGCACCGAATTCCTGACAGCAACGTCAGGTACTGGCCTGATCTACTCAGTATTTGATCACTACGGCCCGCAAATGAAGCTCAACATCGGTGCTCGTCGAAATGGTGTGCTTATCTCCAATGGTCAGGGAAAAGCATTGGGCTTCGCACTGTGGAATTTACAGGAACGTGGGCGTTTGATTATCGGCGCCAATGTGCAAGTGTACGAAGGCCAGGTTATCGGTATTCACTCACGAGATAATGATCTGACGGTAAATTGCCTGAAGGGGAAGCAGCTAACCAACGTCAGAGCATCAGGTACGGATGAGAATATCGTGCTAACACCGTTCATCAACATGAGCCTGGAGCAGGCACTGGAATTCATCGATGACGATGAGCTGGTTGAAGTGACGCCAGAGAGCATCCGCGTCCGCAAGAAGTTCCTGACAGAAACCGACCGAAAACGTAACTCACGCCAAGCCAAGGCATCCTGATTTTCTGCCTGTAATTCTGGCAGACAGACGCCAGTGCCGACCCGCTGGCAAGGTTCAGCAAATGCCTGCTTGAGGCTTCCCTCAAGCAGGCTCAAGCACGTGGATGGCACGTGGATGGCACGAAACCAACGTTAACTGGTAAAACATCCGTCTGACCGACATTTTGAGCTATTGTACGACTCAGGCTCACTAGAACGGTGAATAAAACGTGAACACACGATACCGTGAATTCATCGCAACAAAAATCCAGACTTGCAGCAATTCCCTTGCACATCGGTGGCTAGAGAGCTTGAAATCCATTGTTCTTGAAGATACGAACGATATCTTCCCGACCGAACAATACCTTGACCATATTCCCGCCATGATTTGCGAAATCGGGAAGATCGTTAAGGATGACGATTTAGAGCTTGCTCTTGTAAATTCCCTCATCACTCGTAAGGCTCTGGAACTGGGTGATCTGCGACATGAGCAAAACGCGACAGTTAGTCAGTTGTTACGTGAATACGACTTGTTGGCGCAACATCTGGAATCCTTTTTGATCGAAGTTTCCGGAGACTACGAGGGCGCGCTCGAAGTCGCAGACATGATGTACGCAAGCAACACGATCCATTCAGTTGTCCGGCGAATTTTGCAGGACACCGTTGATTCATTTGTCTCCAGATATGTCGAAACTATCGAGGAGCAAACAGAGAAACTTCTCCATTACAACAATTTCATCGGGCACGAGATTCGCACACCATTGCAAACGGCCTTGTTGAATGTCGAGCTAATGCTGGATGATGTCGATGAAAATGCAACCATCGGCGAGGCGCTCAATGATGTCAAGACGGCGGTCGAACAAGTTGTAACGATCATAAACAATGTTGAATCGTTGGTTAAACCTGTCGATATCGTAGCGTCCGATACGCCAGTGACTCAAACTGTCGGGATTGCTGACCTTGTCACCGACATAGCCGACCAACTCAGACAGTCAATGTCGGATCAAAATGTGCGTCTGGAAATTCCAGACGATCTGGGAGTTCTCACCACAGACACTGGAAAACTCCGACTGATTCTGACCAATCTTTTGTCTAACGCCATCAAGTACAGCGCTCCTGAGCGCAAGGATTCCTTCGTACGAATCAGCAGCATAGTCGCTGCTGATGGCCAGATGAGAATCATGATTGAAGACAACGGAATTGGCATCTCCTCAGAGCTTCTGTCGAAAGTAACAGAACTCAAGGTACGAGCCTACGAAGATCAACAACGTGAAAAATACATTGAAGGACATGGAATCGGACTGTTCCTTGTAGAGGAAGCGGTAAAATTCCTGGATGGCGACATGTCCATTGAATCTACCGAAATGGTCGGAACAAAAGTGTCGATAACGCTGCCAAATCGTCCGTAATCTGACAGATCAGTAAACTGCATCTTTTTTTGTACCGACCAATGACAAAGACATTGTAAAAATTACAAAACCGCTTAATCTTAATCTCACAAGCGCATCATTACCCGTTTTACAACACCTGACATCGAATGAGTCGAAAATTAGCGCTTGTCATTGAAGACGACCAGACACTCTCACGAGCGTATCAGCGAGTGCTTGTAGACCTTGGCTACCGCGTGGAGATCTCCAACAACATCGCTGATGCGCGACTGATGATTCGTGATATGGCCCCGGTACTGATTCTGGTTGACATCGAGCTACCGGATGGCAATGGGCTGGATCTGATGGATGAACTCAGAAACTCCACCCGCGAACGGTTCATCGTCATCAGTGGCAATTCTACCCAGCGCGCTGCCATAAAAAGCATCAGGCACAGAGCGGTGAAATTCGTGACCAAGCCAGTTTCACTAAGCGAATTGAAGCTATTGGTCGGGGAAGCAATTACAAACGATTCAGATGTGGTTGATCTCTCTGGAATAACAACACAAACTACGGCTACTGATACCCCTGAATACGAAGACAGCTGGATTAACCACGGAAACAGTCCAGCACTCGTTGAGCTGAGAACCGCCATCAGCTTCAGCGCGGAACTACGCAAGGGACATGCATTGATCGTTGGCGAACCCGGCCTGGAAAAGCGTTCTATCGCTATCGAACTTCATAAACGCTCTCGTCGATCGGGGAAGATCGTTTTCATGGACTGCGCCAATCAAACAGATAAGAACCTTCAGAGAGAAATGTTTGGTCTCAACAGTAACCAAGATCGATCCGCTATGGATCAAGGTTGCATTGGCACTGCAGCAGGCGGCACACTTGTTCTCGACAACGTGGATAAGCTATCTGATGAAATGCAATCTGTACTTTCGCTATTCCTGGATACTGGCATTTTCAAGCAACCGGACAGTGAGCAAGGGTACAAGGCAATTGTGGCTGTTCTCGGCATTGTGTCCGATCAGGGTAAGCCGGACTGCCTGAGAACTGATTTCGTAGCCCGCCTTTCCAAGGTCACGCTCAATGTTCCCAGCTTGCGCGAATGTGCGAGTGATATACCTGCTATTTCGAACTGGTTACTGGCAACAATTAAGCACAAGGAAACTGACTACTTCATGCCCGGATCCATGTTGTCTCAAATGAGGGAAGCGCGCTGGCCCGGCAACATCAGTGAGCTACGAAACGCAATTCAGGGGGCTGTCGATCATGCAACCATTGCGGGCAGTTCGGAAAATAAGCTGCACCTGCCCAAGAAGCTTCAGCAACATCGCTGGGAGCCCTTGACGGAAATGGTAGGACTAACATTAAGAGACTTTGGTAAACAGCTAATAGTCGCAACGCTAGCCCACCATCAGGGCGACAAAGCCAAGACAGCACAGACCTTAGGCATTAGTCTGAAGACGTTGTATAACCGGCTAAACACCCACTAGATACTCGATGGCAATTTCACGCAATGCTGAGACCGGCGACGACATTCTGCTGGTTGACGATGACCCCGACACGCTGAAAGCTTTGAAGCAAGTACTCGATGCTGAAGGCTACAAAACGCGGGCAGCGGAATCAGCCAATCGGGCACTGCTCGCCATCAAGGACGAACTTCCGAATATCGCCCTCCTGGACCTCGGCCTGCCCGATGCAAACGGTATCGAGCTGATGAAAACTCTGTTACTCGAAGGCGTTGAACACGTTATCATAATAAGTGGCACAGACAGCGCAGAAACCACCAGACAGTGCCTGCGGGAAGGAGCATTTGATTTTATTCTGAAGCCTGCACACCGGGACGACCTGTTGCAAGCTGTCCGAAGAGCAACCAGCTCATATCATGTAAATAAGGTCAAGGCACAGGATTATCCGGTTATAATCAAGCCTGGATTCGGTTCGCTGGAAACGCCTTCGAAGGCAAGTCGGGGTATGTTTGCCTCGTTAAGAAAAATAGCAGCATCACGTCATGCAAACGCTCTCATTACAGGCGCCGCAGGCTTATTCAAACAAGATATTGCAGCATTGGTACATCACTACACCGGCAGGTCTGGGTCTGCACTATTGATTAATTGCGCTCTTGAAACGGATGACAAGGCAGTCGTGCGTTTTGAAGGTGACTTTGGCGTCAGCGGTAATAGAACAAACATTGGATATCTTGAACGAGCCAGCAAAGGTACACTCGTACTTGATGATCTCTCATTGCTACCGGGCGCTGTTCAACATGTCCTGGCAGAACACATCCATTCAGGTCGAGAAGCTTCTGACAATGCTTCAAAAATGACTCAACAATCGCATTGCAATATCATCGGAATTCTCAAGGAACCCTTTGATGAGGCATTGTCTTCAGGACGACTGCAGTCAACACTGTACGCAGCACTGTTACCTAATCATGTTGATGTACCTGCACTGAAAGATCGATCTGAAGACATAGGCTTTTTTACAAAGCATGCGATCTCTCAGCTCAACGTTCTACTAAAATCCGAAAAATCAGTTTCAGAGGATTATCTGGATTTACTGACCACCAAACGTTGGGATGGTAATCTGATCGAACTGAAGAACCGTCTTCTTACAGCATACCGAGGCACTGAAGATGGTGAACAGATTATCTGTGACCCATTGCTCTGGCCTGCGGTGCATCACGACAGTGAGACGCTTGCAGTGCAATCATACGGCGTTGCACCACTTATTGGAATGACGCTGGCGGAGGCTGAAATGAAATTGATTAAAGCGACGCTTGCTTCTGTGGATGACAACAAAAGCAAGGCATCCAAAATTCTGGGAATCAGTGTAAAGACTTTGTACAATCGCCTGAAGGCATAAATGACTTGTTGGGATGGGTGCTCCCGTTACGTTTCACTGGCGGCTCATAAACCGGTCGGCCCGAAGGATGACCAGGCTGCGGTGGCACATGATCAGGAGGGACTGCTTGGGGATGCATGGCTCGATGTCCAGAGCTTTGACCGAATCGATAGTTGATGAATGTTAATGATTTAAGTGTATCGGTATCAGGTCGTGCCAGAGTAATCAGCCCTCCAGTCTGAATATATTATTAGGGCTACACATCCCCACTGTTTGACAAGCATCACAATGGTCGACGCTATAACCCCGCCATTGATAGTCCAGGCTAGGATTGAAGCACCTCTTTCAAGACATATCGCAAATCTGAAAGATCTACCGGTTTTCTCAAATAGGCACTGATCGGCAGTGACTTGGTCTGGTGTTTCAGCCGATCGAGATCGTTACCCGTGATCATGACAACATGAGTGAATGGATTGTTTAACAATGAAAATTTTGCAACGTCTACACCATCACTGACATCATTCTTACTTAAATCCCAATCGGTCAGCACCAGATCAGGGGCTCGCGTGTTTATCTCCTTACACGCCTTGTGGAAGGTTGAGGCAGAACGTACCGTATGTCCGAGATGGGTGGCGACACGGCAAAATACCTGGCGTGTCATCTTATTATCCTCAACAACGAGTAGGTCAGCCATGTCAGCGGTGCTTCTATTCACTTACGCTTTTTCAAAATACATTTCAGGTAGTTGTTCATGTTTTCTCCGCTCCTCAGAAAACCCGCCAGCGAGAATATTTGCGCATACCCCAAAACATATTACAACCAGAATTCATTATCATCATTCGATGCCTGACCAACATCAAAATCTCTAAATTTCGATGGTTATGCTTTCTGCCTTGGCAAAGAGCTTGAACGGGCGTTCTGCACTTTCCGGATACGCTCGATAATCGCCCACGCACCTACCGCCATCTTTGCCAGATTCATAAACGGAATCCTTTGTATACCGTTAGCCTCGTTCTTGAGCTGACTGGCACAAACCAGTGCCCCAGCTGCAAATGGATATAGAAGGTTCAACGGCTCACCTAAAAATCTGTGGCGATAGTCTCGAAACTGCTGTTTTACTATCGCCTTGTTTTCCAGAGCAATTTTGTGCTCATATTCAGCCTCAGCTAACAGTTTCTTCTGTGCACTAAACATCTATCGATTCCACAATTCCCATTAATTCTATCGACGTGTCAGTAACAACGTAGTCAGTACCCCTGCCGCAAACGCAAAACCTGCGGCCTGCAAAGGTTTTTCCTGAACATAGGCTGCCACTGTACGGGAGAGCTCCTGCACCGCATCCTCAGCTTGGGTTTTGATCTCTGAAGAATGATCCGCTGCACCCTCCACAACTTTACGTGTAGCATCCAGACCATCCATCACCTTCTCTTCCACTGCATCCAGACCTTGATCTGTCACTTCTCTAATGGTTTCGTGATTCGCCTTTGCCATAATAACTCCACAGATTTTTCTTGGATTGATGTTCAATTTACAAATAGTACAACTATTTGAATGCGAATTTCCCGCTTTGCACATCCTACATCGACCGAACAGTTCGAAAAGGCGTCTGTTTGACAGGCCATTGACAGCTACTTAGCCTTGCCAGGCGTCACTGTCTCCACTCCAAGTACTCTGCGAGTGTGTTTGAAAGTAATAGCTTTCAGTGTATGGCGCATAAAGAGACACAAAGCGACGAATGCGATCATATTCAGCAAAAATGTGCAGATTAGCGCCTGTATCGTGGTCAAACCAAGATTCATGAGTGCCATTGCAGATGTTAGCAGAACAAGCGCCCATCCAACCAGTAGAAGGCCAGCCGCCACAATAACAAGCCCGATAAGGAGCCCTGCGTGGCTGGCAACAACCCGGACTTCCGCCCATGCCAGATGAGCGCCTGTAGATAGAGTTACGAATTGTGCACGGAAATTCCGTATTACAGAGCTGACCAGGCTATCCACTGATCCTACGCTATCGTCATCCACTATATTTTGTCCTTCCTACCAGAATAACAGTCACACCATACTGCCGTAAATACAAGTCGACAGTGTCCGTGACTCGAAATATTCAAGCACTACCTCCCAACCATGATTTCTCAAAACGCTGGCGGGAACAGATGTCTGTATCCGCCAGGATCGAGACTGACTCTTCATAACGCTTTTTGATCGCTCTGATGTCCAGTGAACAACTGTGCGCCTGTAAACCGGCATCCTGGTAGCAGGCCAGTTGATTTACCAAAACCTGCTGATGCGACCCTGAACCTGCATGCCAGGCACATTCTGTGAGAATCGACATGACATGTAACAAAGTATTCATATCTGACACGATGTACTGGCGCGTTGTATCAAACATCACAGAGGTCAACCGCTCAAATGAAACAGGCGATACTTGTACTATACGTCGCTCCATGAGGTCTTCGTCCGCAGTCTCCGGATAAGACTTCACATATTCGAGAATGGCAAGGTAGAACCAATTTAGACAACTGATGGCAGTAAAGGGATCATTGACCCCCGGGGATAGGGCTCTGGCAATAACCTCAGCCAACTGCTCAACGAGAAATAGTACGTTCTGGTGTTCGGTACGCTGCCCTCCTGTGGCAAAACAGAGCCTAAGTTCATCGAAAGGTATATTGTCACTGTGCTTGCTCCACACACTGAGCAGACAATCGTGCGGAGTTACAAAATCTCCTGGGCGATAGTGAACCCGGGTAAGTAGTTGATTGGACTTTGTCAGCTCGACAAGCTTTTCATGATTTATAGCCTGCACGTATCCAATGGATTCGCAACGCACACTCGCAAGCCTCAATCTGCTGGTAGCGGCTGAAAAATCATTCTCGCCAACCAGATCCGTAGCGGTTTCCGAGTCAGGATAAATGTTGACAACACGGACCTTAAGCTGATTTCCAATGTCTGCAATAATATTTTCTATGTTTATGGTTTCAGCAATGTGATGAATATAATATATCAACACGCCGATACAACCCAATGCAAGAACTAGCGAAGTCAGAATACTTATGTAGGGCACGAATGCGTCTACAGTATTCTCAAGTCTATCCACGGACTCTCCATGAACAGAGGCCAATACAATCAAACAGTAGGCAAACGTTCCAACAAAAACACCCAGCGTGAACTGGTTTCCTCGATCCCGCATAAAGTTGCCAATCAGGCGTGGACCGAAATTGGAACTGGCGAACGACACTGCGACAATGGTCACAGAGAATGTAACTCCTGCCACCCCCATTACTGCTGTAGCAATGACACTGAGAATAGTCCTTGCATCATCAGCACCAGAGGCCTCCACAAATGTTGAGTAAGTGAAACGCTCGATCACAGAGTTAGCGTCCAGCCAGCAAGTAAACAGCGCTAGTCCGATGGCGGAGAACAGCATACACAGGGGAATAAACCAGTAACTGGCACGCAGATCGTCAAGCGCCTTGATCAGATGTACGTACATGCAGCTATCGCTGGCAACTATCAGTCATGAGTGGCCGCTGCCTTGTTCAAGATCTACCGCAGCCCGAAGAGGCTCTTTAAAAGTTAGAGTCCGATACGGGAAAGGAATCTCGATTCCATGCTTGTCGAGTGCTGCCTTGACCGCTGTTACGATTTCTGCGCGCGACTCCCGGACACCCAACGGGGTCGAATCTGTCCACCAGGCAAGCTCGATATCGATGCTGCTACTGCCAAAACCGCAGGGGAAAACCTGTATCGGCTTTTCAGGTGTCAGCGTTTCACATTGTGCAATGGCTTCGGCAATAACATCAACAGCCTCATCAATATCTACGTCATAGGCCACTCCTGTCGTGAGCATTACGCGACGACTGGGCAGGCTGGTTAGAATCGTAACAGGATTCTTGAAGAGAAACGAATTAGGTACAACTGTAAGCTCTCCATTGGTTTCCCGGATGTAGCTCATTCGCATCATCACCTTTTCCACTTTACCTACCAGTCCATTGCACTCAATGAAGTCACCCCGCTCGAACGGAAATCGCCACAAGATCAGAACACCAGCAAAGAAATTTTCGAATATATCTTTAAAGGCCAGCCCCACTGCGATGGAAACCAGCCCCAGCCCACCGAGTGCCTTGGCAGGCGTAAGCCCTGGAAACAGAATAATCGCTGATAGCAAGAGCCCCAGGATCCATCCCACCATCGTCACCAGCCGGATAAGCAGCTCTTTCACCGACTCCCGCTTGTCCCAGGTGCTTAAAAGGCGTGTACCAAATCTCCTGAGAAACGTTGTGAGCGCCCACGTGAGGGCCAGAGTCACTATCGCACCGAACACAAAGGGCAGATGCTCTACAAAACTTCTTATCATTTCGTAAAACGTGGCTAACAGGGTGTTCTGGACCTCTTCGACACTATCCATAACCTATGCTTCTTGAATGTGTGGGCATCATTGGAGCCGGCTTTCCGGCCAGTGACGATTGCAGATTGACACCCGATGTTGGAAATATATCCAATTAAGTGGTGAGCGAGGTCATTTGCATTACAAGGTCACTTCGGACCGAGAAAAAACCAGCCAATCACGCCCAACACTGGCAAGACAAGGATCAGGACAATCCATAGCGTTTTCTTCCCCGTACCGGCGGAACTCTGTACTGTCCGTACTATTGCCCAAACGCTGATTATCAGCCACAGGAACCCCAAAACACCAGATACTTCGACAGACATGTTGACACCTTCCGGTAAATAGAATGAAATCCCGCGAATTCACACAAGCACTCACAAAACTGCTGCGCATCACAGGTTCGGTAGAGATGGGAACCCACCCAATCGCCAATCAGAGACGTGTTAAAGATTACTCGACACTGGCGGCGGTCAAGCTGGATAGACGACACGGTACAACGAGATGAAAAGAAGTGTCTGAAAGTATGTAAAATTTACCGAAATTCACGTTTTCCGGATCTCTTCTCTTGTTCGCTGGCAGACTCCAATCACGCTTGCGGTTCTGAATAAACTGCTCTTCCGGCAACCCAACCAAGATAAACCAAGAACATGCAGCCTATCATCTGGCTCCAGCGGAAACTGGAAACCCAGCTGCGCAAGATCACTATGGAGGACTCGCAGGATCAATACGCAATACGCTTATTGACATCATTGTTCTGTTCGTGGGATTGGTCTCAGGCTTACTGGCAACCTGGATATCTCCCATTGAGATGATCGCGCTGTTCTCGGTTTTGCGGCATCAGTTGCTGGCTTTATTCCCTTCATTGAAGCTGGCACAAGTTCGAACAGTGCGTACTGCAATGGTATGATCGACGCATTGAACGACTCTCATAGTGTGTGGGCTCTACGGCAGAGTCAGATGCGGCTGAACGCCTTGCAAAAGAAGTAGCAAACGGCAAACCGGTGTCCAACTCCCTTGAAATTCGATGAGTCAAGGTTTCGTACTAATCTCTGGGAGATAATGATTGAAATTATATGAATGCAGTACATGTGGTCACGCGGTCTATTTCAAGAATACTCGCTGCGTAAGGTGCAGTAGTGAGCTGGCCTTCGACCCAGTGTCCATGTCGATACGCAAGCCTGATTCTCCTGTATGCGCTAACGGCATTCAGCACAACGCCTGCAACTGGCTCGCAGATCCCGACTCACCGGATGGCTTTTGCATTGCATGCGATCTGAACCGCACCATTCCCAACCTCTCAGATATGAATAGCATGGAACTGTGGAAGAAAATCCAACTTGAGAAAAATCACCTCGTATACTCATTGCTCCGCTTCCAACTACCGGTTCTTAATCAGGATGCTAATCCCGAGATAGGACTCGCTTTCGACTTTCTCGATGCCGAGGCACAGGAGCAAGGACCAGCAGTTAGAACCGGACATGCGAGCGGGGTAATAACAATCGACATCCGGGAGGCGGACGACGCCTATCGGGCGATGGCAAAACAAAGCATGGGAGAACCCTACCGAACACTGCTGGGGCATTTTCGGCACGAGTCAGCACACTATTATTGGGACAGGCTGGTACGCAATACTGCGTGGATCGAAAAAGTCCGCCTTGTGTTTGGCGATGACACTGCTGATTACTCGCAAGCACTGGCTCAGCATTACAAATCTGGACCACCTGCTGATTGGGAATCCCGGTTCATAAGTGCTTATGCAAGCTCTCATGCCTGGGAAGACTGGGCCGAGACCTGGGCACATTACTTTCACATTGTCGACGCCCTGGAATGTGCAGGCGAATTGGGGTTGACGTTAGACCCGATTACCGGAAGAAACATGTCGGTGCCTGAAACACTAACGCTCGATCCATATCAGTGCGAAAACATGACGGTACTGATTGAGCGTTGGCTGCCTATTTCAGTGGCTCTGAATATGCTCAATCGCAGTCTTGGTCAAGCTGATGCCTACCCGTTCGTACTTAGTCCGATAATTGTTGACAAGCTGACGCTGGTTCACTCCATCATAGCCGATGCAGCAAAAACAACGTTTAAACAGTAATAAATGACATTCAATGAAAAGCTCTACCCGGCAGCCCGAACGCGGGCGTACCGCACGCGTACCTAAGGATATCCCGTGATGAGGATGATGGGATGTAATGCGCCGGGTATTTCACCGGATTAATGACGCCTACCTTTCCATGCTTTCAGGCGTGGCATTTTATGCAACGCTCGCTATTTTTCCAGCGCTCGCCGCCATCGTATCGATGTACGCCCTGCTCGATGACCCCTCTGAGATCCAAATGCATTTATTGGCCATATCTGCATTTCTTCCTATCGAGTTCACGCAAATATTTACCACTCAGTTGACAGAACTCGCTTCTCGCGAGGGACAATCTCTGGGCGTGGGCCTGTTGAGCGGGACACAAGACACCACCGTTGGCCTTGACAAACCCATCGGCAAACGTGACGCATACGTTGCCGATCATATCGGAAAAAGTTACATAGACTGATAGTTGTAACATCAGGTAGCGATACTTTGAATACTGCACTTTTTTCCCCGTACAAAGCTATTTGTTTTAGACTTTACTTTTTTGGTGGTTGGCATTAAGTGACGCAGAAAGTTCCCATAGACAGTCCGATCAACAATGCGGACCCCGACCCTTCAACACATAGAACAATCCGAGCTATACATAGAACGCTGGTTCTGATTGCGTTCATGCTAGCTGCCAACGTGTTGTATTTTGGTCGTGATCTGATTATGCCTCTGGTATTGGGACTATTGCTGGCGATGACACTAAGCCCCGTGGTGCGCTCCCTGTCCCGTTTCAAGATTCCGGCCCCTGTCGTGTCGTTCCTTATGGTGGGTATCGCTGGACTTCTGGTCGTATTGGGAACCTACAGCCTGAGTGACTCACTCAGCGAACTTGTCGAATCGGCACCACAAGTCAAGGAAAAGATCGAACAAAGGTTACTTGATTATAAAGAACCTATTGAAACAGCCAAACAGGCATCAGGCCAGCTCGAAGAGCTGGTTGAATCAATCAACAACAAGAATGTTTCAACGGTGGCGGTGGAGCAACCCAATCTGATCACCACCGCTGCTTCAACGTTTGCAACCAGTGCGACCACACTAGGAATTGCCCTGTTCATGGCACTTTTCCTGTTAGCCACAGGCACACTGTTTCATGAAAAGCTTCTAGATCTAATGCCAGGATTAGCTGAAAAAAAACAGGCTCTGAAAATCGTGTATGCCATTGAAAACAAGGTATCAAGTTACCTGCTAACCATCACGATGATAAATGCCGGATTGGGTGCAGTCATTGCACTGCTCATGTATTTGCTGAACGTGCCCAATCCGATGGTGTGGGGCGTTGCCGCAATGTTCCTTAATTTTCTGCCCTTCGTCGGTGCAATAATTGGTGCTGTTGCTGTCGGGCTTGTATCGTTGACAACATTTGATTCTATTGGCCCTGCACTTTTGGCACCCTTGTTGTACTACGTTTGCTCATTGATTGAGGGCAGCTTTCTAACCCCTTTGATCATAGGGCATCGTATGTCTTTGAATATCGTTGCCGTTTTTTTAAGCGTTACCATATGGGGCTGGCTTTGGGGCATCCCCGGGGTGTTGATGGCAGTTCCCATCCTCGTCGCCGTGAAAGTCGTTTGCGATCATGTTCGTGGCTGGGCAGCCTTCGGACACTTTCTGACAGGGCGCATTCCCTGGGACCCTGGTAAAGGCCGCGGCTAGAGTTACATTGCCCGAGAAGCTTCCAGTGCTTTTTTTGCTCGCTCGCGACCATTGGGATGTGAGGAAAAATAGCTGGTTTGTTCATCATCGCTTTCATCCATCGTCTCGTCGGTGAGTCGCAGTATGATGTCGGCAAAATATTTGGGATCTTTGCCCATCCTGGACATCCATTCAAATGCAAATGCATCGGCTTCGGACTCAGCTGCTTGCGAGTAACTGTTCTGCATGATAAACACAGGAACACCCACTGCAACCTCACCCAGAGCGCTGAGATCACCAAAAGCCAGTGTCACGATGACTGAAATTGCGGATGCGCGTATTACCTGAGTCATACCATGATGCTCCAGAACATGCCCTATTTCATGAAGTAATACCGAATCCAGCTCCTGAGGGTGTTGTACAAGATCGAGAAAGGCGTCTGTCACCACGATGTCTCCACCGGGTAATGCTATGGCATTCGCCACGCCATCCATACTGCGAATATGCAGTTTGAAATTCACACTGGTTTCCGGCAAGTATGCTAGCAGATCATCAAACTGTCGCTGCACCTCGGCTATCCGTTGCGAATCTGATTCTGAACCTTTAAACAGCAATCGGTCCAGTGTTGCCAGTGCCTGCTCTGATATCACATTGTTAAACGTTGCAGGCAAGTTACGCGCGATGGATTCCGATGTTGCAGGCAGAACGTAACGAATGCCGACATAACTGAAGAAAACAGTAACCAGTAATGCTGTTGCTACCCATCCCCAGCGACTCTCCAGACTATGTAGCCAGCTGCTACGTGATGCCTTGTGTCCGGTTACTGCCAACAACTTGTCAATCGCATCGTTGGAGCGCGTCTCGAACATCGCCCCATCCGGCCAGTTCAGGCGACGAGGAGTATCACCTAGCCGTTCACTAACGACGAGTTCAGCCAAGAAGCCTTTTCGAGCTATATTTTCCGATGTCGTTAAACTGTAGGCATCGCCCTCAATCTGCAGAGCCGCAGCCAGCCGAGTTGAGCTATCTGGCGCAAACCAGTAACCATCGATATTCAAGATTCACCCCTTCACGATGATTTAAGCTGCCGGTTGCCTGTAATTCGATGAAAACTACAAGTTGCCACATTATTCTGCGTAAAAATCAACACTCCGGATAGGTCGGACCAGGAACTTGCGCAGTAGAAACATCCGAGCTATGGCTGTTCAATTTCGAATCGTGTTTTTCGTTCATTTAAGGAGTTTAGTGGGCTAAATGACAAGAATGTACAAAAAAACGGCCAAAAGGGGACAGCTCGTAGCCGCATTTACCTCCGCCTCGCATGCGCCTAGAATCCGACATCCATATCCACGTCAAACGCATCACCCAACTCATCACCAAACGCGCTGATTTCCTGCCGTTTCTTACCAACAAAATTATCCAGCGGGACAACCGATAGCGCAGTACTATGCCGTGCCAGAAGCCTGGCCATTCTCACCTGCGTGAAAGGTCGGGCCAAACCCAGCGTAACGATGATAAGCAGTACGTTTGATACCATCACCCACCACAGGCGAGTTGCCGTGACGGTGGATTCGAAGTTAACCCGCTGGTCTAGAGACGTCTGGCCAAATACATGATGCCTGACACGCGATCGAATCAGCGCAACGACATAGTAACCGACGACAAACAGGTAAGCATAGAAAATCAGTAACGCTTCAAAAAAGAACAACATGGCATCGCGCGATGGATCCTCTGCCCCCTCGGTATCCATACTGTCGAGAATGCTCTCGACACTATCAGGCAGGCCAACGCCATCCGGCATGTACAGAATCGCCATCACAAAAACCAGCGCCACCAGAGTGCCCACCGCCAGCAATAAAGCCAACGCATAGGTTTTGAAAAATCCCGACAACGAAAGCTCTTCAGAAAATCGACTTTTGCCAAACCGATAGCCACTTAGAAAATAGCTCGAAAGGTGCTTGTGTGTATACGCGGTCAATATCAGGTTAAGCAGAATAACAACGACAATCCAGATTCCGAGGAATTCGTTGGAAAAATTATTCTGATCCCAAAAATAGAAACCAACGGCACTAAAGGCATAAACGACCGTGGGAAGAACCAGCTGGTAGAAGTATACCGGCCAGAGCGAACCATCAAATCCGAAACGCACGTTCCGGTAGCTGGTCATCCGCATATTGAATATCGTGGAGCGCCAGATGGCCCAGGGAATTATGAGTAGTAGCACGCCGGTGGCGATAGCCGGCACCAGTGGATTGAAAGCACCACCTACTGTCACCGCAACGAACAACAATACGGCTACCATGCGGCTAAGTAAAATTTGCAACGGCTTTGCATGGTATTCGAAACTCGAGCCGTCTAGCACCGTGTTCCTATAAAAATAGCGTTTGGTACGTACCTTCGCCCAGGCGGAGTAAATATAAAGCGTCAGAATAGTGAGT
The DNA here is from genome assembly GCA_045106195.1 of Granulosicoccus sp. Taxonomy (GTDB): domain Bacteria; phylum Pseudomonadota; class Gammaproteobacteria; order Granulosicoccales; family Granulosicoccaceae; genus Granulosicoccus. The sequence goes on along the minus strand of JBGCEH010000003.1, from coordinate 89,541 downwards.
GTAATATTGACTATCCATATCTTGAAGAACTCGCTACCGCTTCCACTAAAACTGACAGGATAACGCAGCTGCGCTTTGTCATCGCCCATTGAGTTATCCTTTGATCTACTGATTTTTCAACACAAATCACATACTGTCAATGCACTATTCAATCAGTGTACATCACAGAGCTGAAAAGTGAACAGTCACCGGCTAGTGGGTATCGGTATCAAATCAGCACTACTTCAGGACTGATGGGCTGACCCAAGATACTCTGTTGTCTGCATCTCGAATAACCGGCTGGCTGCTCGCTTGAATTCGAAAGCCAATCGCGTGCCGGTATACAGTTTATCAGCGCGCTCCTGCGCAGAAATAATAAGCTTGACGTGTCTATCATAAAACTCGTCAATCATATTTACAAAACGACGTGCTGAATCATCGCTTGTGCCATCCATGACAGGAATATCACTGATAAGAATCGTCTGAAACAAGCTGGCCAGCTCAATGTAGTCCTGAGTGGATCGACTTGTATTACAAAGCGTATCGAATGTAAACCAGCCAATATCAGCACAGTGGCTTACCGCCGGTATCTGACGTGAATTGATTTCTATACTTGATGAGGGGGCATCAAAATCTGTACGTATTCTGTCAAAATATTCTTGCATCCATTGTTGGGTATTGCGATCGGACACGCTATTAACGAATCGACTGATTCGATACACCGACTCCTGCTTCAAGAGGCGCAATCTATAGTCCGTCACCCCAACCATCTCCTGAACATGTGTATTATTACGGATCTGGGCAATGGCCGGAATAAATCGCGCCCGCTGCAAACCATCCTTGTACAAGTCCTCTGGAGGTACATTAGATGTTGTTATAAGCGTGACGCCACGATTGAACAATGCAGTAAGCAGTCCACCAAGTAACATGGCGTCGGTAATGTCATTGACGTGTATCTCATCAAGTAGCAACAAACGCGAATGCGATGCCCATTCATCAGCGATCCTCTCAATGGGATTCTCAACGCCATCAAGCTTTCCCAGATCAGTATGAATCTGCTGCATGAACCGATGAAAATGCAATCGGGTCTTGTCAGTGAACGGTACCGTCTCGAAAAACAGATCACAAAGCAGCGTCTTGCCTCTCCCGACACCGCCCCACAGATACAGACCCTTGATACCGTTGACCTTGTCCTTGTTTTTTCCCGGATTCTTCCAACGAGCAAACAGTGAGCGAGATGGCGCAACCCACTTCCGACGACGAATCAGCTCATCTCCGATCAAGTCAAGCCTCTGCATGACTGCACGTTGCTCAACATCAACGCGTAGCACCCCACTACTGACTTCCGCATCATAACGGGCGAGAGGCATGGCTCAGGCTCCTCTAATAGTCACTGCCTGACGCGGCAGCGCGTAGCGAACGAATGGCATCTTTCTGTCTGATTAACGCATATTGATGCAAAGCGTCCTGTTCTTCAGCTAGCAGATTGACGAACCTGCACTGCAATTGTTCGTCGTCCTCAGCAGGCAGGACATCCACATATCCCCCGATCGAACGGCTGGCTGTCGGTAGGTCCATACTGAACGGATAACGTCTGCCACTGGCAATAACATCGGGCGACAAGGTAAAGCCACTGGCGCTGATATCAAGTACGCGCATCAGTCTGCCATCAATCTGGAGTATGATCGGGTTATCGGGATCAGGTACTACTGGATAAGCTGTGCGTCCACTGCTCACTGCCTTGATAATAATTTCGTTCACGATCGCAGCCCGGGTGGAACCAGCATGGACAGTCGCGCATGTAGTCGCTGCACGTTGTTATCTTCCAGCATGATTACCGCTCCACGATAAGCAATCTCGGCAATGACGACCTCGCGCATATGGGCAGCACGAAGCCTTGCAAGTAGCACAGTCAAGATTATCGCAAGACTCGCGCCCGAAATAAAAGGTAAAAACGTACTGCCGGAAATTGCACCTGCAGAGGTATTCACATAGCGGAAAATGGTGCCTAGCAAGCCAAATAACAGTGAATAAATGGCCGTAAAAAGAAACACATCAGCTGCCATTTGATGATAAACCCGCTCGCCCGCAATGCGCCTGTCCAACGCAAACCGAATGGACGAATCGTTTGAGGCATCACCGATCAATTGACAAACCTCTTCTACTTCAGAGGAGTTAGAACGAATTTCAGCCACGCCGAGCAAACCATCTCGCCTGCTGACTTCACACACCTTGAGCATTGCACGAATCATCTGTCGAGGTGAGTTTCCACCCTGTATCCCCCGGCTTAACGCAAGCTGCAAGGCCTGATGAATCTGCTGCACCGAAAAGCTGATCAACAATCCTGCAATCGCACCTCCGAATACGACGATGATAGACCGCACAGCGTCGATGATATTACTAGTATCACTCAGGTACATGGCTAACCCGATAGTGACAAGCAAAGCTGCCAGCACCAGCGGTATCACCTGAAACACGTTAACGCTCTGCTGTTTGCGCACCAATAATTCTTCTGAGGTTTTCAGTAACACGATGGGTTCAAGACCGGAAACGATGGAGACAAGCACTAACCCCGGTCCTGACTACTGTCGATCCGGCTAAGCTAGAAAAAGGATAGCAGAATAGTTTCAAGGTTAAAGTCGGATTTCCGTCACTCAGGCTAACTGGTGGATCACGCGCGGCCCACCGGCCAGCTCTAGCCATGGCGGGACCTGGTGCCCAGCGTCGGCAAGTCTGCGATCGAGCACACGAGCATTGACGTTCACGCGACAGAGTAACTCCCAGAACGCCGCGGAATGATTCAAGTGAACTGTGTGGGCAAGCTCGTGCAAAAGAACATAGTCTACAAGCTCCCGACTGAGAAAAAGCAGCTTGTAATTGAGACTGATCGTTCCACTGGATGAATAGCTGCCCCAGACGCTGCGTTGCCCTCGGATGCTCACGCGCTGATACTGAAATCCATGTAAATGAGAATACGAAGCAAGTAACGGAGGGAGAAATCGGCGTGCAAGTTCTTTCAAGTGTTGTGCGATCTCATGAGCAACCGCCGGTTTATCGTCCATCGGAGACTTGATCCGACAGTGTAAATCTGCAGATTCAATAGCGGGTACCTGTTGTGGTGTTTCAGCCTCATACGTGAAAACCATACGCAATTGCATGGCGAGCAGAGGAAGCTTCCGCGGTGGCCACTGTCTGAAACGGGGCAATATCCTGGCCTCCAGATCAGCCAGCGAGGCGTCTATCCAGACACGATTGTTTTTAACGAATGCTGCAACGTCATTTTTCGGAAAACGCTGAGGCACAGTGACAACAAGCCCTCTTCCCGGAACAACACGCAATGAGGCACGCTTCGCACGGCGTGAAGTGACCAGTTCATACGTTAAGGCTCGTCCGTATTGCTCGTTCAATGACATGAACCTACTGTGTCAGACATACTGAAAGATACGTGTCTCCGGAAATTACCGGTATGTGATTATTACGCCGTGGCACACCATAGACATATAGTTTACTAGACTACGCATCAGGCACAGTAATATTGCCCAACGAGACATTTCTTTTCGCTTTCAGACTCTACAGTCCATGTCGCTTTTAAGCATAACCAGTATTCTCATTACCGTCGCAGCGCTGTTTTCGTACGTCAACTACCGCACGCTGAAGCTACCGAACACAATAGGCATCATGGTCATCTCGCTGGCATTCTCGCTAGTGCTTGTCATGTTGGGTAACGCAGGCTATGGCGATGCAGAGCGAATTGCGGCAGAAATTATCAGCCAGATTGAGTTCGACAATGCCTTACTCAACGGCATGCTGGGATTTCTGCTGTTTGCGGGCGCCATGCACATCGACCTGGACCGGCTACTGGAGAGAAAGTGGACCATCGGCCTCCTCGCCTCGGTTGGCGTCCTCAGCAGCATGTTTCTAGTGGCAGCGGCTGCCTATTACCTCTTTCAACTGTTTGGCTTTCACGTGCCGTTCATATTCTGCCTGCTTTTCGGCTCATTAATTTCACCCACCGATCCGATTGCCGTGATGGGCATCCTGAAAACGGCAGGTGCAAGCAAGTCACTGGAAATCAAGATTGCCGGGGAATCCCTGTTCAACGATGGAGTAGCCATTGTTGTATTTCTGGCCATATTTGGCATTGCGATCAATGGAGAAGCTTTCAATGCGCAACATATTGCGGTGCTGTTTGTGCAGGAAGCCATCGGCGGTGCGTTATTCGGATTCATCTGTGGCTGGGTAGTCTTGCAGATGCTCAAACGCGTGGATAATTATCACGTCGAAATACTGCTGACGCTAGCATTAGTGGCCGGCGGCTCTACCGCTGCCGCAGGCTTGCACCTGTCTGCACCTATCGCCGTTGTGGTCGCTGGCCTCATGATAGGCAATCACGGAAGACGCAATGCCATGAGCAACACCACAGTCCAGCATCTTGATACGTTCTGGGAATTGATTGATGAAATTCTCAATGCTGTTCTGTTTTTGATCATAGGTCTGGAGGTTATCGTTATACAGCTCAACGCCCAGCTCTGGCTGGCCGGTATATGCATGGCCATTCTGGTGTTGACCGCGCGTATGATTTCGGTCGGTATACCGGTGACCCTACTGCGGAAATTCAACCGGGAATTTCATCCACATGCCATAAAAATTCTTACCTGGGGCGGACTACGCGGTGGCATTTCCGTCGCGCTGGCCTTATCCATTCCAGCAGGCCCTGAACGTGATCTGATCGTGGCTGTCACCTATATCATTGTGGTGCTATCCATACTTGTGCAAGGCCTGACAATTGGCAAGCTGGTCAAAGCTACCGCACAGCCGACGGAAGCTGCCGGACACTAACCGTAAAACTGACGTACCGTAACGGTGGTAGCTACTGATTGGCGGCTGGTTTCAATTCTTGAAGAGTTAATATTCGCGGCATATCACAGTCCTTGAGTATCCGTTCCATTACATCGTGCAACTCGTCAGGGCGAACCGGTTTGTGCAACAACTGCAAACCGGTTTCCTTTACCTGTTTCAAGCGCTCAGGAGAGGTATCGCCGGTCACTACAATAGCCGGGATTGAAAGTTCACACGATTCACGAATGGCCTCGACGGCGTCAACGCCATTGAGATTATCTGCAAGACGATAATCCGAAATGATGATGTCCGGGATCATGTCGCTCAAGGCCAGAACTCGGAGCGCATCACGAGCTGACTCCGCCAGCAGCACCTCACATCCCCAGCCCTCGAGCATATGCCGCATGCTTTGCAAAACCTGAAGCTCGTCATCGATAACCAGAACGCGCCTGCCATCCGCCACAATGCCACTGGAAGGCTTGGCCTGTTGAATGATCTGAAGGGGATCTCCACCAGGCACAACCACCCGAAATACAGTGCCTTTACCTTCCGTCGATTCCATTTCCAAAGGCAAATCCATGAGCTCGCAAAGCCTTTTCACAATAGCAAGCCCCAGTCCAAGCCCCTTGCTGCGATCACGCGCCGGATTGTTCAACTGGTAATATTCCGAAAATACATCCTCGGCAAATTCGGCGGGTATCCCGATTCCCGTGTCCGCCAATGTCACAAGTTTGGACCCATCTGCGAGAGCCGTGCACACAAGCGAAATAGACCCCGAACCGGTGTATTGCACCGCGTTGGACAGCAAATTGCGAAGCACGCGTTCAAGCAGTACCACATCGCTGTACAGCACATGATCATCAGCACGGATGGATAACGATATGTTTTTCTCGGCCACCTGCTGCTCGAACTGCGCGCGTAGTGCATCAAAAACACGGCTCGCCAGCACATGTTCCGGATTGAATTCGATAATTTCTGCATCCAGACGTGAAACATCCAGCAGGCTGTTGAACAGGCTATTCAATGCGTCTGCCGACTTCGACATGTCTTCGATGATGCGTACTTTTTCAGGCTCTTTCTCTCGCGTGCGCAAAGCACTGAGAAACAAACCCATGGCATGTAATGGCTGGCGCAAATCATGACTAGCAGCTGCTAGAAACCGGCTTTTTGCAACCATAGCGCGCTCGGCAATCTGTTTTTCTTCGGCCAGGCTTTCTACCAACTTCTGGTTTTCAAGCTGGGAAGAGATCAAATCACGATTCTGGCGATTCGATTTTACCGCCAGCATGAAATTAGTCGCCAGAAACATGATTAGCAGCACTCCGATAAGCGCCAGCGAGTCAACATCGGATAAAAGATGCGAAATGGCCAGGGGGAGAACCAGAGGTACGGAAAAAGAGAGGAACGAAGGCAGATAGTTACTGCCATTGGCAGCACTGATGGTGACCATTCCTGCAAAAATCGTTGAAATCAGTAGCAAGAATTCAGTGTTGTAGACGGAGTAGAAAATCAAGGGTAAGGCACCCCAGACAATTCCCGCCGCCAGGCTTCCCATCCAGAATAACGTACCCCAGATAGAGCGCTCCCGTGTCTGCTGGTCTGCCTTGAGGTAGGTGTATATGCACCACAACCGCAAGAGGGCAGATAGACTGACGGTACCCAGCCAGAAAACAAGCGTCATCTGTGGCATGTGACGCCACAAAAACAAGGTAAGCACCAGCGCACAGACGGTAGCACCAGCGATGGGAATGGTACCCTGATTGTAAATCAGCCGGATTTGCTCGTTGTAGATCTTGCGGTCGATATCGATCAAAGATCCAGCCCTCCTGCATGCCTGTCGTACCCCACTATTGTACTGATTTCACACACGACAGAGTGCAAGTCAGAATGAAACCCTATTGTCGGCAATCAGATTGACGGTAATCCCCCCAAAGAGCGACCCTGCAAAAAACGTCAATAATCTGCCAATGTGCATCATGATCGTGACGTAGCCGCTGGACTTGGCTAACATTCCCCAACTTCACTCTCACAAACAGACAAAAATGACTCAGGAAATTGTTCTTCACTATCAACTCAGCGATGGCACCAAGCGTACGGTAGACGCCAAAGTGGGCGATAGCATCATGAATACCGCCATTCATAACGACATCGACGAAGTAGTTGCAGAATGTGGGGGCAGCCTAATCTGTGCAACTTGTCATGTCTATCTTGACGAGGCCACTGCAGCGCTGTTCGACCCACCAGACGACATGGAGCTGGATATGCTGGAGGGTGTTGCAGCTGAAAGACGCGACAACTCACGTCTGAGTTGCCAGCTCATCGTTAAAGCGGAACTGGATGGGCACACGATACAGACACCTGAGCGGCAGTAATCGGTCACCCGGAAAAAGCAGATTCACCTATGACTCGACCTCTCAAACTCGTTAAGGCATTCGAACGCATTGGCGAGGAGAATGCCTTCGCGGTCCTTGCTCGGGCGGGTGAACTGGAATCACAGGGCCGCGACATTATCAATCTGGGGATTGGGCAACCGGACTTCCCTACCCCCGGGAATATTGTTGATGCGGCCATCAAGGCTATTCGCGACGGACATCATGGCTACACACCTGCGGTTGGCATAGAACCGTTACGCGAAGCGGTAGCAGCTGATCTGGAGAACCGTTACAGCACACAGGTAAACAGCGACAACATCATCGTCGTGCCCGGCGGCAAGGTCACCATGTTCTCCGCTATTCTGATGTTCGGCGAAGCGGATGCTGAGATTCTGTATCCGGATCCCGGGTTTCCCATTTATCGCTCCATGATTGATTTTACCGGGGCGAAAGCAGTACCCATCCCTATCCGCGAGAAGAATAATTTTGCCTTTTCCGCTGAAGAGACTCTCTCGCTGATCACGCCAGCTACGCGACTGCTCATCATCAATTCTCCGGCCAACCCCTGTGGTGGGGTGACACCCAAAACCGAGTTCGATGCGCTGGTCAAGGGTCTTGAGGCCTATCCGGACGTCGCAATTCTGTCTGATGAAATCTATGATCAGATGACCTACGACGGCGCTGAGCATGTTTCTCTTTTGAGTTATCCGGACATTCGAGATCGCCTCATATTGCTCAATGGCTGGTCAAAAACCTACGCCATGACAGGCTGGCGTCTCGGCTACTCGATCTGGCCGGACTCCCTGTTCATGGCCGCACGAAAGCTCGCGGTGAATTGCTGGAGCTGTGTTAACGCCCCCGCCCAGTATGCCGCGCTCGAAGCCCTGACCGGACCACAGAACAGTGTGCATCAAATGGTTAATGCTTTCGACGAAAGACGAAAACTGACCGTTGACTTGCTCAATCAGATCGACGGCGTCAGTTGCGTTACACCGCAGGGCGCCTTCTATGCGTTCCCGAACATATCAGCCACTGGCTGGCAAGCCAAACCGCTGGCAACAGCACTTCTAGAAGATGCTGGGGTAGCCACCATTGGCGGGCCGGATTTTGGTATCCACGGTGAGGGGTATATACGGATCTCCTACGCCAATTCGCTGCCCAATATTCAGCGAGCCATCGAACGCATACGCGTTTTCCTGGCCACTTGAGGAAACACCTGATGAGCCGTACACCGATGCCGGATATCGCAACGCGGGTTTATAACCATAACTTCAAGCTTGACCCCATAGTTCGCAGTCTGCTCGATACCGACATCTACAAACTACTGATGCTGCAGACTATCTGGAAAGAGTGTCGCGATGTACCGGTCACCTTTTCACTGATAAACCGCACCACCAGTGTCAGACTCGCCGAGGAAATCGATGAAACCGAGTTGCGTGCACAACTTGATAATGCGCGCAGAATACGCCTGACCAAGAAGGAGCTTATCTGGCTGACGGGTAATACCTTTTACGGCCGGGAGCGACTGTTCACCAATGAATTTCTGGAGTGGTTTCGTGGTTACCAATTACCCGAATATCGGCTGAGCATTCGAGATGGTCAGTACGAAATAGATTTTGATGGCACCTGGGCAGATGTCACTTTGTGGGAAATACCCGTGCTTTCCATCATCAGTGAACTTCGATCACGCGCCGCAACCCACGGTGTCGGACGCTTCGAGCTCGACGTTCTCTATGCCAGGGCCAAGGCCAAACTCTGGGAAAAGGTTCTGAGACTGAACAAACTAAGCGATTTGCGTATTGCCGATTTTGGAACACGCCGTCGCCACAGCTTTTTATGGCAACGTTGGTGTATTGCCGCCATGAAAGAGGGGCTGAGCGAGAAATTCATTGGTACCAGCAATGTGCTGCTGGCCATGGATCTGGACCTGGATGCAATCGGTACCAACGCCCATGAGCTACCCATGGTAGAAGCAGCATTGACCAATAGTGAAGATGAGCTACTTAAATCCCCCTACACTGTTCTGGAGCGCTGGAGTCGTACGTATGATGGCAATCTGTTGATTGTGTTGCCAGACACATATGGAACCACAGCGTTTCTGGAAAGTGCGCCGGATTGGGTAGCGGAATGGAGCGGATTTCGAATCGACTCAAAAGAGCCGATAGCTGGTGGCGAGGAGCTCATCCATTGGTGGAAAGAGCGTGGAGAGAACCCAGAGGACAAGCTGTTGATTTTCTCTGATGGATTAACGGTGGAGACCATCGAAGAGGTCTATGAACGATTTAATGGGCGCGTGCGATTAAGCTTTGGCTGGGGTACACACCTGACAAACGACTTCAGCGACTGCGCTACCGTATTCAATCAGCAACTCAAAGCTATTTCGCTTGTATGCAAGGTTCGTCAGGCAGACGGACGACCCACGGTCAAGTTGTCTGACAATCTGGACAAGGCTACCGGCCCAAGTCAGGAAATCGATCGCTATCGGTCCATATTCGGTCGCGACAACATGGAGCGCCATGACGTTATCGTGTAGTTTCGGTCCGGCACAATTACACCTTGGTGCGGGTGATACGGCGCAATATACCAAACACAACAAATAGGAAAACCAACGGAAATACCAGAGTCTGCATGATGAACACAACCACAAGCTTTATCGTGTTTTCACTGATGGACTCTGCGGCCTTCCGATATTCATCCAGGCGTTTGTCTATATCGACCTGATCAATAGCCGTTCGGTAAGCCCGGCGAGCCCGATCAATAAGCCCCATATCTTCTCCCGCCTCGGCTGGGATTACACGTGCATTGATTTCACCAATTGTCTGGCGCGCCTCATCCAGAGTGGCGGAAGCCTCCAGATAATCCGCTTCCAGAAAAGCGCGATAGACCCAATCATTTGCAATGGCGATCGCGGGCATCATGAATCGCAAAATGAGCACGAACAGGAAGAGCCTTTGAAAAACCTGTCGCCAAGGCGCAAACTGACGGAACAGATGCACGCACACCACCATGCCCGCGCATAGCACCAAGGCGATTAGCAGACCTTGCCAGGCACTCATGGACAGCAGCACCTTCTGGATACCCAGAGAACTAGTGGCCAGCATCATGATCCATGAAAAGCGTTCGACCAGATCGTTGATGGGATCCAGTATTTGTCCCGGCGCAAAATTTACACCAACCCCTGCGGGCTGCACGGCAATCTCGGTACCCTGAGCTACTGATATCACGCCATTCAAGCCGCGCGCAATGGCAAATGCCACCAACGCACGCTTGAAAGCAGTATCTACGTGTGCGTGCCCTACCTCGTCAGTCGTTGGAACAAACGCTAGCGCACTCACGCACAGTGTGAATGCGATGACAAGGCAGATGCGGAGTCTTGACGACATTACGAATTGTCATCTCCTTTATAACCGGGCTTCCGATTGAGAATTCAGGCCGCGACCTCTGTTGCGCTGCGTACTTGTGCAAACGCCTCTTCGAAGCGACTGACCGCTGCATCAACGTCCTTTAGTTTGTCCAACCCAAAAAGTCCGAGACGGAACGTCTTGAATCCGTCTGGTTCATCGATCTGCAGTGGAACACCCGCAGCAATCTGCATCCCCACAGCGGCAAATGCCCGCCCGGAATGCAGCTCATCATTGTCGGTGTAGAACACCGCAACGCCGGGGGCCTGAAATCCTGCTGCAGCGACACTGACGAACCCACTCTTATCAACTATGGCACGGATTCGCCGACCCAGTTCAGCCTGCGCATCCCTGGCCTTGTCAAAACCGAACTCGGCAATTTCGTTCATCACATCGCGGAAAATAATCAGGCCATCAGTCGGCATCGTCGCGTGATACGCGTGCTTTCCATCGAGGTAGGCCTCCATGATCTGTGACCACTTCTTCAAATCGATGGCAAAGCTGTCACTGCTGGTGTCTTGCATCACGGTGTAGGCACGCTCGCTCAGCATCACAACACCTGCGCAAGGCGTACCACTCCAGCCTTTCTGTGGCGCTGTAACCAGAACATCCACTCCAGTGGCCTCCATATCTATCCACGCCGTTCCGGACGCAACGCAATCCAGGACAAACAGGCCTCCATACTCATGCACGGCATTGGCTACGGCTGTCAGGTAATCGTCAGGTAACATCATACCTGCGGAAGTCTCGACGTGAGGGGCACACACTACATCAGGTTTCTGACTGGCAATGAGCGCCACAACCTCTTCTACAGGAACGGGTGCAAACGGGGCTTGACTACCATTTGTCGTGGCACGGGCCTTGAGCACCTCGTGGCTTGACGGTAGATTCCCGGCATCGAATATCTGCGACCAACGATAGCTGAACCAGCCATTTCTGATCACGACGCAGCTTTTGTCCCGGCATAGTTGTCTGGCCACAGCTTCCATGCCGAAACTCCCGCTACCGGGGACAATCACGGCGCGATGCGCCTTGTAGACATCAGTCAGCGTGAAGTGGATATCACGCATGGTCTGCTGAAACTGGCTGGACATGTGATTGACTGAACGGTCTGTGTAGACCACGGAGTATTCAAGCAGTCCATCCGGATCTACGCTGTCAAGTAAGCCTGCCATGGGTGTAACCTCTATGCTGATATAAACCCGAACAATAACACTTCTTACGTAAATCTTAGGGCAACGGGTACATCGAAACGGTTTTACACACTGAATAGAGCCCTCATTCCGGCAAGAGGGATAAGCGCCCTGACCATTGCCGCCCATGGAGCAATCACAAACGCCTGGTCACGGCGGATCGCCTCCAGTTTCATTGTGCACCCTGAACCTCAGGGCTTTGCGTCGGGAATCCGTGGCAATTGCATTACACTTAGACCCTCCTTGATACATATCGCTGGATTATCATGAAACTTCTCATCATCGGCGCCGCAGGCATGGTTGGTCGAAAACTAGCCACTTGCCTGAGTGAACAAGGACTGCTCGCCGGACAAACCATCGACGCACTGGCCCTGGTGGACGTCGTCGAACCGCAAAGTCTGCACCAGACACCATTCGCGCTCACCACCGATGTGGCCGATCTGACCCAGGCCGGTGTCGCTCAGAGGCTCATCTCTGCCAGGCCGGACGTCATCTACCATCTGGCGGCAATTGTCTCCGGGGAGGCCGAAGCCGACATGGACAAAGGCTATCGCATCAATCTGGACGGCACACGCGCCCTGCTTGAGGCAATCAAGATCGAGCATGACAAGGATGGCTACTCGCCAAGCTTCATTTTCACATCATCCATCGCCGTGTATGGCGCACCTTTTCCCGATGAAATTGACGATGAATTCCATCTCACGCCGCTTACCAGCTACGGAACACAGAAAGCCATGTGCGAGCTGTTACTGGCCGACTATAATCGGCGCGGAATCGTTAATGGCATCGGCTTGCGTCTGCCGACCATCTGTATTCGCCCGGGCTTGCCCAATGCAGCAGCATCAGGTTTTTTCTCAGGGATATTGCGTGAACCCATTAACGGACAATCAGCGGTGCTACCGGTTGCTGACTCCGTGCGACACTGGTTTGCCAGTCCGCGCGCAGCGGTTGGCTTTCTGACGCATGCTGCCACGCTGGATCGGGAACAAATCGGTGTTCGGTGCAACATGAACCTCCCCGGACTGTCTGCCACTGTTGCAGAACAGATCGAATCTCTGAGAAAGCTCATCGGCAACGATGCGGTGGCCCTGATTCGCCATGAATCCAACCCTGTCATTGCATCAATCGTTGCTGGCTGGCCCGAGAATTTCAATGCTGCGCGGGCGATCGCTTTGGGGTTCCAGGCAGAGACTTCGTTCGACAGTATCATCCAAGTGTATCTCGACGATGAAATGCAATCAGGCTGAAAACCGGTTTACTGGTTGCAACACGGAAAAGCACGTTTTTGTGGGCCTCCCTATAGCGGCCAGCCTTAAAGATCTGATCCAGCTCCTCAGGCGTATGTGCTTAAGAACATTGAATTTTTGTAAAAAAAAGAATCGGTGGTCTGACATTGCTTACACTCTCCCGCTATCGTGTAGAACCTTGAATAACTGCTCTAGAAGAACACCAGGTAAAAATGACATACGCCTGAGACCAACTGCCTCAATACGTCATTTCCGCGCAGGCCGGAATCTGCTCTGACGATAACGTGGATCCCCTCCTTCTCAAGTGTGACGGACGGTATACCGGTACCACTCCATTAAAATTCCTTGTTCCAGAATGAAACGTAAAACAGCAATCGTCATAGGGTCAGGCATCGGCGGTATCGCCTGCGCCATCCGTCTGCAAAGCCTCGGCTTTGATACGACGGTTGTCGAAAAACTGGACACTCCGGGAGGACGCGCACTGGTTCATGAGGCTGAAGGCTTTGTTTTTGACATGGGTCCTACCGTACTCACCGTACCGCATTTTATCGAAGAACTGTTTGCGCTTGAACGTGACAAGGGCATGTTGGCAGAGCCGGATTTTCCCAGCGAAATCCTTGATGAAAGCAAGCGCATCAAAGAAGGAATCAGCGGTGGACCAAACACCAGCCGCTATGTAGAAATCAGGCCAATCCTGCCGTTCTACCGAATCTATTTTCGGGACGGCACTCACTTTGATTACGATTGTGATCCGGAAAATACCCGGCGACAGATTGCCCTGCTAGCCCCCGAGGATGTCGAAGGCTATGACCGTTTCCATGCGGCGGCCAAAAGGATTTTTGATCGTGGCTTCATTGAACTTGGCTATACCTATTTCGGTAACGTCACTGCGATGATGAAAGTGGTACCCGATCTGTTCAAGCTCAACGCAGTGCGCTCGCTGTTCTCGTTCATCAAGCTGTACTTTAAAAGCGACAAGATGCGGCGAGTGTTCAGTTACGAGACCTTGCTCATCGGCGGCAACCCGCAAAAGGTGCCAGCCATCTATGCCATGATTCATTTTGTCGAAAAAACGTGGGGCGTACACTTTGCCATGGGTGGAACGGGTCAACTGGTCAAGGGCTTTGCCAGGAAATTCGAAGATCTTGGTGGTACTTTCCGCTTTAGCACAGAGGTAGATGCCATCGATGTACAAAAGATCAACGGAAAATCAACCGCCACGGGTATAACGTTATCCAACGGCGAATCACTGCAAGCCGATGTGGTCGTTTCAAACTCTGATTATGCGAACACTTACCTGAAACTCATCGCCCCGGAGCACCGCAAGATCAACCGCAACTCTCTGGTGAAGTTCAGAAAACAGAGTATGTCGCTGGTTGTCATCTATTTCGGGTTCTCTCGCCATGAAGACGACCCCCCACTGCAGCATCACAACATTATCCTTGGACCTCGTTACGAGGAGCTGCTTACCGACATCTTTGAACGCAAGATTCTGGCTGATGACTTCTCCCAATATCTGCACTTACCCACCATCACAGATCCAGGCCTTGCTCCGGAAGGTCACCATGCCGCCTACACACTGATACCAGTGCCCAACAACCTGAGCGGTATCGACTGGGAAGAAAAAGGTGATGCATTTGTCAACAAGGTTCTCACCTCATTGCAAGACCAAGGGTACATACCTAATCTCATGCAACGGATTGTCTACAAAAAATTCATAACGCCGAGCTATTTTGAAAATACACTAAATGCTTATGTAGGCAATGGTTTTGGCGTAGAACCGGTACTGGTGCAGTCAGCCTACTTCCGTCCACACAACCGTAGCGAGGATGTAAAGAACCTGTACCTTGTCGGTCAGGGAACGCAGCCGGGTGGAGGAACACCCTCGGTGATGATGTCGGCAAAGATGACCGCTAGAGTCATCGCAGAGGATTACGGAATTCCTGACGAGATCGCTAACGGTATACCTGAACCTGCCGTTTCATGACGCCGGCTACATCAACAACAGCTTTCTGGGTCAGCGAACAGAAACGTGGCGAACTAATAGAAACACCGTTGCCCCAGCCTGCGGCATCCGAAGTACAAGTGCGAACGCTTTACACAGGTATCAGTCGAGGAACCGAGACACTGGTATTTGCGGGACAGGTACCCACCAGCGAACATGAACGCATGCGAGCTCCTTTCCAGTCCGGAAATTTCTCCTTTCCCGTCAAATACGGGTATATCAATGTTGGAAGGGTCGAAAAGGGGCCAGACCATCTATTAGGAAAAAATGTATTTTGCCTGTTTCCTCATCAGACACACTACAACGCACCGCTGACGGCAGTTACCGAAATACCCGCAGACCTTCCCCCTGAACGTGCTGTATTGACAGCCAATATGGAAACGGCGATCAACGCGCTATGGGATGCGCAACCTTGTGTGGGAGACGCTATAAGTGTGATCGGTGCAGGCGTGCTGGGCTCACTGGTGGCTTATCTGGCATCACGCATCACAGGCTGCGATGTTGAACTGATCGATGTGAACACGCAGCGAGCATCCATTGCAGATGCTCTGGGAGTTGCGTTTTCACAGCCACACCACGCGCGTCTCAATCGCGACCTTGTCATTCATACCTCAGCCACAGAGCAAGGTCTTAATACCGCCATAGAGTTGGCAGGATTCGAAGCTACGGTACTGGAACTCAGTTGGTTCGGCAGCCGCAGCGTAGCTGTGAATCTGGGTGGCGCTTTTCATTCGCAGCGGATAAAGATCAAAAGCTCACAAGTGGGTCATGTAGCTCCAGGGCAGCGATCACGCTGGAGTTATCAGCGCCGACTTCAATTAGCGCTCTCCCAGCTCGACAATCGGTGCCTGGATGTACTAATCAGCGGAGAAAGCCACTTTTGCGAATTACCCGAAACACTTGAATGGTTAAGCCGTGCCGACAACACGTCGCTTTGCCACCGAATTACGTACGATTAAGCGTTATGTGTCTCACTGAATTCTCACCCTTAACCACGTTCGAATTCCACCATCGTCCCAACAACGTCTACCCATAGGAGCAAGCCGCGTGTATAGCCTGAACGTCAGAGAACATTTCATGATCGCCCACAGTTTCAAGGGAGAGGTATTTGGCCCTGCCCAGGGTTTGCATGGAGCCACCTATGTCGTCGATATGGAAATGCGTCGTCAACAATTAGATGAAGACGGACTGGTTGTCGACATTGGCCTTGCCAGTCAGTCACTGGCCGCAGTTCTTGCCACATTGAACTACAAGAATCTGGACGATGTACCAGAATTTGCAGGCTCAAATACAACAACCGAATTCCTCGCAGCGGTCATTTATGAGCAAATCGAATCAAAGATAAAGGCCGGCGATCTGGGCACCGCAGCCAAGGGGCTGAATGCGCTGAAAATCACGCTACACGAGTCACACGTGGCATGGGCAGCTTACGAACGCGATCTGCAATTATAAAGACACGTTTCGCTGCAGAATCATTCACGGTTCATGAATCAACAGAATCTTGCCTTTGTCTATCCGGGTGATTTAACGACACGCACGGGCGGTTATCGCTACGACAAACGCCTTGTAGAAGAGTTGGCCAAAGGCTCGAATAGTACAATGCCATGGGCGATTTCCTTAATCTCTCTGGACGGTGACTATCCTTTTCCGACACAAGCACAGCTTGCAAGCGCTTCTGCGAAAATTGCCGCTATTCCAAATGATACCTTAACGATATTTGATGGACTGGCTTACGGCGTCATGCCCGATATCGTTTCCCGGCACGCCAGCAGACTTGACATCGTTGCGCTTGTCCATCACCCGCTGGCGCTGGAGACGGGTCTTGATGCGAGCCAGGTCGCTAAGCTGAAAGATTTGGAAACCCGGGCCCTGCACTACGCCAAGCACGTCATTACGACCAGCGAACTCACGGCAAGCTCACTACAACAGTACAATGTTCCCACCTACAAAGTGAGTGCTGTACTACCTGGAACGGATTGCGCCTCCATTGCAGGCGGATCGGTTGATGACACCGTGAATCTGCTTTGCGTGGCAACGCTGACCCAGCGCAAGGGTCATCGGATTCTGCTGGACGCCTTGGCTAACGTGAACAATCAATCATGGCGCTTGCACTGCGTTGGCAGTACTGACCGCGATGTCCCGCACTATCAAGCTCTGCTGGAACAGCGCAAGCTACTGGCACTTGATGATAGTGTCCACTTCGTGGGTGAGCTGGACGACGATGGACTCGACACCTATTTCCATCAGGCCGATGTCTTCGTTCTTGCTTCATTCCATGAGGGCTATGGCATGGTGCTGTCGGAAGCAATTGCCCGAGGCCTGCCTATTATTTGTTCAGATGCCGGAGCCATGTCGCAAACCGTCCCTGAGGGTGCAGGAATACTGGTACCACCTGATGATCCAAAGGCGCTGGCTGATGCGCTTGACAGTTTTTTGACGAATAAGCAACTCAGGAAACAGTTAACACTGGCAGCGGTTGCTGCGCGCTGTCATCTGCGTAGTTGGCAAACAGCAGCCGAGCAATTTTCACGGATATTAACGTCAACACACCTCGAGTGTCCACAAGGTCGAAACCTTTAATGAGTGAATTCATGCAGCAGACACCCTTGGAGGCAGACATCGGGTTTAGTGAAAGCTGGCTGACGCTGCGTGAGCCTGCAGATCATCTTGCCCGAAACGTTTCTTTGAATGATCCGTTAACAACATGGTTCAAGCAACAGAGCACACACTACGTGCTGGAGCTAGGCGCTGGCACAGGCTCCAACCTCAGATACTTGATGCCTCAGATGGGTCACGATCAGCACTGGTTATTGTTGGACAACGATGTTGCACTGTTTACGTGCTTGCCAGATCGATTAAAAGTCTGGGCCAATAAGCAAAACGCGAGTGTCCGTGCCGAGAACAATCGATACATTGTTGAACACGAAAACTTCAGTGCCACTATTGAATGCAAAGTGATCAATCTGGCAAGCGAACTGGATCAGATACCCGTAGACAAAGTGCAGTTGATAACGGCCTCTGCACTATTGGATTTGACCTCCGCCGAATGGCTGAATCAACTGGCTGCACTGATACACCGGCATCGGTGTGCATGCCTGTTTGCGCTTAATTACAATGGCAAAATACAATGGCAGCCAGAGCACGATGCTGACAGCATGGTCAGTGCCTTGCTGAACCAGCATCAGTTGAATGACAAAGGATTCGGAAAGGCTCTCGGCCCAAGAGCCGGCCATTACTTTGCACAAACATTAAAAAAAACTGGACGACAGGTTATGACGGGAGAAAGCGACTGGCTCATCATGCCCGAAAGCCACGAATTGCAGCTTGCTATCGTCGATGGATGGGCTCCAGCGGCACTGGAGCAAGATAACGATGCAAACCGTGCCACCATCCAGCAATGGCACATTGGACGAAAGCAGACCATCGATCAACGACAAACAGCGCTCACTGTAGGTCACATAGATGTATTGTCACTGCCGTTTGGCAGAACCACTGCAGGCTGAGCAACCACCCTAAGCGTGGTTTGACAGAATGGCATTTTTTAACATCTCCGGTGTAGATTCACCCTTCACTATGTAGTTTGAGACGGTTTTGTATTGCGTCGCCTTATCCTTGTCATATTTATCTGCGGACGTTGAGTACATAAGTACGACGGTAGGCCGTAACTCTACTTTCATACTCTGAAGTTCAAGCTCTTCGACGAATTCCCAACCGTTCATTAACGGCATGTTGATGTCAAGAAAGAGTGTTACCGGAGCCGAAATGCCAGGATACTCTTTTTCCAACTGGACAACCGGTGTCGTCAGTAGTTCTATTCCATCCATACCACTGGACACCTCCAGCAAAACAAGTGGCAATTCGGTTTTCTCAAGGTATCGTTTGAGAATATAACGATCTTCAGAATTGTCATCGACAATCATTACTGTGTAAGTACTACTCATTTTTCCTCGCTGGCTTGGTGCAAAAGCTTACTGCACACCGCGGGGATGAGAGCACCAGTCAGTAAGCGGTACGGGGCAGAAGTCACAATTTCAAAAAGATCGTTGTCCCAATAACCATACCGCAGTCTACCGATGGATACGCCATGAATTCTCAGGTATGTAACTTGAGCAATGCAACTTAAGCCAAGTAACGTGTTGGCTCTGACATTCTGCAAAGTTTAATGTAACGTCAAAAGTGTCAATCCAGATTTACAGGTATGTTGTGAATGCAAGACACCAGGCAAAGTACACAGGCGACCGATTTCGATCAACAGGTTCTGGAACCGGTGGAAACAACTCATCTGCTAAAGCTTCAATCGGAAGCTCTCATAAAAAGAGCATTGATTAGAATCCAACAGACAGCTGTGGAAGACCGCAACTGCGCCGATTTGATAAACAAAGGACGTCGTGGTTAGAAACCATAGCGCCGTGTTTTTGACATTTGCCAATTACATGCTCTGCCCGAGCGATATGAACGAACTCTAAGCTGATTGCACTCCAGCAGCCAGCTAAAGTGTCTCAAGGCTCGGTGTTGAATCGCTCAGCCCTTACGGGCAGGATCTCTTCATCAGAACTCCAGCCACGCTGTACCCTGGGAACATAATCGTTAAGAGTCAGCCCCGTGTAAATCTGACGGGGCCTGCCGATTCGAGAGCCCTCCTGTTGCTGTTCGCGCCAGTGCGCTATCCAACCAGGCATTCGGCCCATGGCAAATATGACAGTGAACATATTCGTGGGAATACCCAAAGCGCGGAGAATGATGCCACTGTAAAAATCGACATTCGGATACAGCTTGCGATCGATGAAGTAGGAGTCGTTAAGCGCGATGTCTTCAAGACGTCGGCCTATATCAAGTAACGGGTCATTGATTTTCAGGTGAGCAAGTAGTTTTTCGGCGACGCGCTGCAGCATCTGCGCCCGAGGATCGAAATTCTTATAGACGCGATGGCCAAAACCCATTAAGCGAATACTGCTGTTCTTGTCTTTGGCTTGACTAACGTACTCCTCTACAGAGAGATCTCCTTTGTGTATTTGTTCCAGCATGTCCAGCACGGCGACGTTTGCTCCACCATGCAGAGGCCCCCACAACGCACTGACTCCAGCGGCACAGGACGCAAACAGATTTGCACCGCTACTACCCACGAGGCGTACCGTGGAGGTGCTGCAGTTCTGCTCATGATCGGCATGAAGAATAAGTACCAGATTGAATGCAAGGCGAACGAGTTCATCGGTCTCATAAGGCGCATGTGGTACTGAGAACATCATGTGCGTGAAATTTGCCACGTAAAGCAAATCCGGGTTGGGGTAGTTGTAAGGCTTCCCGATTGAACTTCGATGGGCAAATGCGGCTATGGTCCTTATTTTGCTGATCAAACGGGCTGCTGCAGTAATAAACTCTTCGTCACTGTCCATCTCGATCATGTCCGGATGAAAGCAGGACAAGGCGTTGATCATTGCCGACAATATCGCCATGGGTGGCGCTTGCGTCGGGAAACCCTGAAAGTGATGCTTCATTTTCTCGTTGAGCATCGCATGGCGCGTCAACCGCTCACTGAAGTCGGAATACTCGGCTGACGTCGGCAAAGTGCCGAAGATTAGTAGCCAACAGACCTCGATGAAATTGGGACTGCTTTCAAACTGCTCAATGGGGATTCCTCTGTAGCGCAATATACCGGCGTCGCCATCAATATACGTAATAGCGCTCTTGCAGCTACCCGTGTTGCCAAAACCGGGATCGAGTGTAATGTACCCGGAAGCATCACGCAGCTTGCCAACATCAAGCGCTTTCTCATTTTCACTGCCAACGACGACAGGCAAATCGATGGTCTTGCCGTCAAGCGTAAGGGGAACACTATTAGTCATGGTGAGAAAATGCTCTATGAAATCGAACGAATGCCAAGATAGCCAGAAAAGGCACCCCACGGCAAGCAGATAATGCAACACACTTACTTGTACGTGAATAATGCCTCTTATGGATCGCACAACCGATGCAGAAAATAGGTGATTCGATGTCCTGCAAGGTAACGATTGCCCCCCTAGGGCAAACGATTACAGACATAGACATACAATTACACCAGACGTTCCAGCGGCGACCGGGGTATTTGATCATGTAGTTCCCTGTCAACTGTGTCGCAGCCTGTAACCACGGACGTTGCCAGATCGTTTTTTATCGTGCTGACGTCGAAATCCCAGAGTATATCCTCCCCCATGCGATAGATCGCATGGGGCGGTCGATGCGCATGCATCATTTCCATCACGCCTTTGAGTTGTAACGCCTCTGTCCCCTCTCCCACCAGCAAAGGTGCGACAGCAACATGCAGTCTGTCCAATACACGTGCTTCGAAAAAACGGCTCACGGTGATCCCGCCACCCTCGACAAACAATCGTCGAAGCCCCTGTTTTTTCAGTAACGCGACCAGACGGCCGACAGGTAGAGATTCATCGGTATCCGGCACCACCCACCGCTCAACCTGACTGACGATATGGCCCGAGCGATCAACGACCCGCGGACCGAAGTGCATCGCCCTTCCGTCAAGATTGGCAGAGGACTGGTGAACAAGAATGGTACGCGCCAGCCCATCGCTGAAAATCTTTAGCGGCGCCTGCAAACGGGCACGGGCATCCATGATGACACGTACCGGGCTGTCACCGACTACCGCACGAGTGTTTAATTGCGGGTCATCCGCCATGACGGTTCCAGAGCCGACAATGACTGCATCGCTCAATGCACGCAAGCAATGGAGATGTTTTCGATTCTCCTCGCCTGTCACGTAAAACGAATCACCGCTGCGCGTTGCAATTCGTGCATCAATGCTCTGGCCCAAATGCGCTGTAATGACCTCATCACCGGTAGAATGTCGCAGCAACGGCAGATAGAGGTCGAAGGCTGCCCGGCAAATCGGTGGAAGATATTGTTTACAACACCAGCCTCCTTCGCTGTCAAGCCAGATCCAGGTTGTCTGATCGACGCTGTCGGCCCGAGCCACTTTACCTGTCTTGCTGTTTAAATTCAGGCACGTGCCCAGTTGACCAGACTCACTGGCAACATGACGAGCTGCCAGTAGAAACTGCCATGCGAGAGATTCGGCTTCCGAGTGTGATAATTTCTCTATGACGTTTATCCTTAAGTTTAATGGCCGGATGCACAGTACCGAAGCCTGCCAAGTGCTCTCGCACTCTACTAAACACACCGGTTGGCAAGATTATTTTGTAGAGATAATCACCGTTTTTTCATTGAGAGGCGTGTGAGAACCAAAGTAGCACAGTCATTCGTATACAGCTCACATCGTGGTCTGTTATCAAACGTCAACTGTCGACAACATCAATATTCAAACACTAGCTCGCAATTAGACAAGCATGGACATCCCTGTTAAATCCTCAAGCACAACGGCATTCATTGACGCCGAACGTTGTATTGCCGAATTGCAACGTGGCAGGGCAATCGCGCTGACCGACAACCCGCCCAACACCAACCAGACCCGTGGCTACTGCCACATCATCCAGCTGATCGAGAGTATGAGCGATTGTGCAGTGGAGACGCTAATGGCTCAAAACAACTGCCAACTGGTGATAACGCGACCCAGAGCGCTGGCACTGGGACTGTTAGTCGATAGCAATGCGGTCTGTCTTGAGATGAACTCGCAGACTTCGGTAGCAATGCTGCGCCGATGGGCAGGGCTACAGCCCTGTGCGGCTTCGCAAAATAATGAACTGGCAAGCTCACGACTCGGGGGGTGCCCACAGCCCCTCGCTGAGGATGCATTTTCCTCAGAAAAACGTAGTCCCAATAAACTCCTTTCTGCCAGTGCCGCACTCAATCTTGCGCACCACGCTCATGCGCTACCGGCGTGCATAATGTACGAAACACATGGCCAGCCCGGCAACATGCTCGGAGTAAATGCTGACGTGGCCCTTGGCTACTCTGACCAAAGCGGAAAACTAATAAAACTCAGCACCGCAAGCATACCGTTGGCGACCGCTACCAATGCGGAATTAACTGTCTTTCGCGAACAACATGGCAACGCCGAACATGTCGCCATAACTGTCGGGCAGCCGGATTTTTCAGACACCGTCACCGTTCGGATCCATTCGTCGTGCTTTACCGGTGATATCCTCGGCAGCATGAAATGCGACTGCGGCGAGCAACTAAATGGTGCTATCACCAGTATGGCCGAAAATGGAGGCGGCGTTGTGTTGTACATATCGCAAGAGGGCCGTGGCATAGGCCTTGCCAGCAAGCTACTTGCCTATCAGCTACAAGATCAAGGCCTGGACACCATTGAAGCTAATCACCATCTGGGGTTCGAAGCAGACGAGCGTCGTTATCACGCGGCCGTGTTCATGCTGGAACAGCTTGGCATAAATTCAATCAGTCTGATGACTAACAATCCCCTGAAAATAGAAGCCTTACGACAGCAAGGCGTCATTGTCAAAAGTCGTGTGCCTTCGCCTGCAACAGTCAACACCCACAATGCTCGCTACCTTAGAACAAAAAGAGAACGTGCAGGTCATCTGACTTCTTGCGACAACGTCGGGTGAGTAAAAGCTCCGACCCTGTCACTGAAGATCCGGCAGCCCAGACTGCCAACAGAACCGCTGTTTTTTCAAGCCATGATCCCGACAGGTCTCATGGCATCATCACACCACGTGGAACCGCTAGATCCTTGTTCGCTGCGAGCGCACTACTCTTAGTGTCGCACATACTATTGGATCGCCTGCTTCCTTCCTTTGGTCTCACAGCAGCCCTTGCATCACTCGTTATCTGGAGCATTATTGCATTTGTAATATGGCACTTTCGTTACTACCACCCGTTCAATCACTTCGGGCATGCCAATACCGTTACAACCCTACGCGCACTCTCTACCGCTATTCTGGCTGGCTTCATACCGATAGCTACAGAAATAAGCTCCGATACCTGGCTCTGGGCCATTGCGGCCACTGCAACCTTCACACTGTGTCTGGATGGATTAGACGGTTATCTGGCAAGACGGGGCAATATGTGTTCAGCATTTGGTGCACGGTTTGACATGGAAATCGATGCCCTGCTTGCTCTTGTCATTACCTTGTTTCTCTGGCAGTCGGGACAAACGGGCGTTTGGGTTCTCGCACTGGGATTGATGCGCTATGCATTTCTCGGTGCAGGCATCTACCTCGTATTCATACGCGGCGAGTTGTATCCATCTACACGTCGAAAAGTGGTGTGCGTCATACAGGTTGCAGCTTTATGCCTGATGCTATGCCCATGGTTTTCGACGTTGCAAGCAACCGTTATCGGCGCCTTGGCACTGGCATGCCTCAGCTATTCCTTTGTAGTTGATGTAATTTGGTTATTTCGATTGCACCACACGAGCCTTGCGCATCAGCAGAAGCAAACCGGGCAGGCAGGCAAATAGCGATATAAGTGCATATACGACGCTAGTTGCGATGCCTGCTTCAGAACTCAGTCCGGCCAGAGGCCACAAAATGGCAGCGGCTGCTTCCCTGATACCCCAACCTCCAATAGACAAGGGAATAAGCATACTCAACAGTACCAAAGGAACAATGGTCAGCATCGCAGGTAACGACAGCGGCACTTGTACAGCATAAGAGCTGAATAGAAAAACAAACATATAGGTCAGCACAATAGCCAGACTGAGGACGCTTTGTACAATCCATTGCCTATCTGACCACCACGCAGAATACAGAGATGGTCCAAAATCAACTACAAAACGAGTAATCCAATCGGGTGCGAACCGTAAGATCAACAGGATGCTCAGGGCTATCAACACAACTATCGCAAGAGTGATACTCAAGACCCGCAAACCGAACTCGGGCATCCCGCCTTGCATCAGTACAGGCCAAAGCAACCAGCCACCAATACTCACTGCCAGCAAGGCAATTTGCCCTGCCAGCCTTTCAATAATCACACTGTGAACAGAAACACTTAACGCCAGCGGCTGTCGATTTCGATATACCCGGGCAGCATCTCCGGTTAGTCCACCCGGCAAACTCAGATTGGCAACAGTTGCAAGGTAGTATTCTGAAATCGCGCGTCCTGTTGCAAGACTCTGGCCCAGCCGCTCAGCGGTTATTTTCCATCGCAGGGCAGAAAGCACCACCTGCACCTGCACCAGCACAAAAGCAGGTATCAACCAGCGCCAGTCTGTCTGTTTAAGCTGATCAACAGCTTCACCAACGTCAATGAACCAAGCCACCAACAAGAGAACGATGGCTGCAGCAAAAGCTCTGAGATATTTGATGATCGCAGGTGATAATGAACTAACGTAACGGGATACACGACGACTTGTCATTGCCACGTTCGTATTTCCGCTGGTTTTTCTGTTTTCCCGATCATCTTGCCCAGTTTAACCTGAACACCTTATCGCAGTTGGGACAACGGCGGCATTGTGTGTCCATTGTTGGCGATACTCGCCTGGACGTTACCGGGAAGGAGCACGACACTATTTAGCACTGTAAAAAAGTCAGCTGCTGTCGCTGATGCCCGCAATATAAGCTGCGCAATTTGATAAAACGGGCAATCTACTGTTGATACAGCAACTCTGGCTACTTAACTTGAATAGCTTCGGTTTCGATTATCAGCGTTACTGTATCGCCTACAAGCGAGTTGGCGACCCCGTAGTTCATACCATAATCACTTCGGTTCAGTTCACCGGATGCAGAGACGCCCAGAGTGAAGCGCTTATGTCCAAAAGGATATCTTTCTGCCTTGTTGAGAGTGACGCTGAGAGTCAGTGGCTGTGTGCTACCCAACAGAGTCAGATTACCTTCAATCTCACCAGCACCATTTGAATCAATCGTCGCTGATGCCGCATTAAAAGTCATTTCCGGAAATCTTTCGACATTAAGGAAATCCTTGTTTCGCACATGCTTGTCTCGCGCCTCGTGAGCGGTATTTACGCTGCCGGTTGCTACTGAAATTGCAATGTCTGTCACTGTGCTGGTTTCCTGGTCGAAAGACAATGACCCGGAAACTTCGGTAAACAAACCCAGTGTTTTTGCAAATCCTACGTGATCCACCAGAAAGGCAACCGTTGTGTGAGCCGGGTCTAGCGTATACGATTGCGCCGCAGCCAGCGACGTTGAAGAACCAGCATAAACAATGATGCCTGCACACAAGCTTGCGGTGGCAATGTACTTACTGAGCATAGGATCACCTGAATCAAAATAGAGTTTGGAAAAATTATAGCGTCTTGCAGATGCGTCAGGACAAGCAAAAAAACGTAGGTTAAGGCTTGACTCTCAAAGCCGATGCCATCAATAAACAGTAATTGCAAGCTTGTGCACAGTCAACATAAAAAGCCCACCTTGCACACCACTCAGACAGGGCCTGTGCACGCTTGAAGAAATCGCCTTACAGTTGTTGCCATTCCAAACTCAATAGCATCAGCCGTTAGACCATGGCCGATTGACACTTCTGCCAATTGTGGAATGCGCGTTATCAACGGCGGCAGATTAGCAACGGTCAGATCATGACCCGCGTTGACTTCAAGACCCATGGAAATTGCTGCATCAGCCGTTGCGCCTAAAAGCTCAAGTTCACGCTGCATGGCAACGGGGTCGTCGTACGTAGCACCAAAAGGACCTGTATACAATTCTATTCGATCACACCCTGTATCACACGCCCAGCTTACCTGGCCTACTTCTGAATCAGCGAACAGGGAAACGCGCATACCACCTGACTTCAAGCGTTCGACAATGGGTGACAACATATTATGATGCTTTTCAAAATCCCAGCCATGATCCGATGTAGCCTGCGATGGGTCGTCTGGCACGAGCGTGACTTGTTCCGGACGATTCTTCTCAACCAGCTGAAGAAAGTCCTCAGTGGGATACCCCTCCACATTAAATTCACACTGTGGAAACTCGTTATCGATGAGCGCGCGTAGCTCGGCGACATCAGTGAAACGTGTATGTCGCTGATCGGGTCGTGGATGCACAGTGAGACCATGAGCCCCATTCTCCAGTGCAATACGCCCAATTCCAGTTACGCTGGGCCACGGCAGGTCGCGGCGATTACGCAACTGGGCAATGGCATTGAGGTTTACGGACAGTTGAGTAGGCATACACGCAGCACTTTTAGTCATTGAAGGCAAACCGAGTATACCCAAGTCATGGAGGCCTTCGCACGACAGATTTTCCACTCACATGATCAGTTGCGTATCTTTCCAGACGGCCACCCACCCGAACCAGAAAGCCCTGTGCGCGGGCAGGCGCGGCAAGCTCTGCTGCCCGTTCAGTAACTGCAGATTTTCTTCAGACAATGCCCACTGCCGACCCTTATCATCCAGTACCAGCGTGTCACCATCAAATTCAGAGAATGTTACATCCTGAGCCTCATAGACCCGATTAGCTCCACTGCTGTCAGTAAGCACGACAAAGTTCCGAGCCCCCAGACTGTGCTGGAAAACAGTGTTCGTTTCAAGAAAACGGGCACTTATTGCCAGCCGCTCATCCGTTATTTCAGGAAATTGCAGTGCCAGAATTTCGTCCTTGTTTTTCAATCGTGTATCAGTAGAAGGCACGGTAAACATAAGTTCATCAGTGGCAAAGTAATCACGATAGGCCACACCCTCGCCATAGTCACGCTGAAAACCCGTGTTCAGTGATAACACAGTGGTATCCGGGTGCCGGCGCCGCCATTCGCCCCAGGTCGTTGTAACAACATGACTGCGTACTAGCTGTATGTCCTCATTAACCAACGGTCCAACCACCGGCTCACCCCAAGTGGTATTCCAGAGCGTTTGTGTCGCCTTGTCATACATTACTTTGTTCGACCGGTACAGAAACCCACTGGTTCCCAAATCATGATTCACATTCTTGTGTTGCGTTTCGTAGAGTATCAATGCACCGCACAACGTACAGTAGACACCGGCATAGTCAGTTCCACCGATGTCATCCACAAACATCTCATGCCACGCCAATATTCTTTTAGGATAGGCTCGCTTCTCACCATTAATGGCCACGCCAAACACGATATTATCGTCCTGCAGGTAATCAGCATCGCTAGCACTGATCATCTCTGGATCACGCAATGGGGGTATTCCATCCTGCGCTACACCACCCCAGCGGATCTCATCAAGACGAATGCGCGACTCACGATCGTCACTGAAATAGGCAGCAAATTTCGGATCCAGATAAGCGTATAAATCTGACTTGAATGAGGCATACTGCGGATGCCGTTGCTCATCACGAGCCCACAACCATTGATACCAGGCGTTCATATTCATCCCGAAAGACTGCCCAGTCATCTCTTCGAGTACATCCAGAAGTCGCGATCGTAGTACGCTATTTTGCGAAAACTGCATTGTTTCCATGGTCATGATGACCATTCCCGGGTGCCAGTTATTCCTGATAGCGGCCAGATCGTTTGCCACACTGTCTGATTTGCCGGTAATAAGACCAATAAATATATCCGGTATGTCCAGCGACTCGCGAGCAAACTCCTGATCACCGCCCTGGCCATCCCTGTTAGCGTCATCGCTTGCAGCGTGCGCTGAAAATGCCTGAGAAACAAGCAATGTTGCACACAGAGCAGCCACGTTGAGAGTGCTGAAAATACTATTCAAGAAATCAGTCTTATCAAGACAGGATCGCTGCGACATTGAATCACCCGGCGTGTAAAAGATACTTATCAGAGACGTTCCGGTTTGCTTAAGTTCCCCCTTTTGATATCGGCGTCATGTTCCACTACATCGTGCCGAACGATTCATGAAACAGCTGGATCTTTTAACGAATCCTTTTTTAGTAGCGGATTATGCAAAGTAGTGCAATACAGACCGTATTTCGACCGGCACGCGCAGCCTGAGCAGGATTCGCTACAGAAAAAGAGGGGTGGGCACCGGGCTTCCGGAAGAGTTTGTCGCTTTCATGAATAATTCTGGCTAGAGCAACGGGTACGACCCATCCTCATCATGCGTTTCCTGTCCGGTAAGCGCAGGTGTAAAGACACAGACCAGACGCATATCCGTGATAGCCTGCATGTGATGTCGGTCGTGCTTGTCCAGTGTATACATTGAGCCTGGCTGCAGTGAGTGCTTTTTCCCAGTGGCCAAATCCGTCACTACGCCTTCGCCCTCGATAATCAGGTTAGCCTCAATGTGATTCTTGTATTCCATCTCCAGCCCCTGACCAGCTGCCAGCATGGTTTGCGTTACGGTAAACCCCACCCCATCATCTTTCAGCAGATAACGCGCACTGCTCCAGAGTCCTTTCTTTTCAGCATACCGACCTGTTGCCTTCAGCTCATCCAGATTTCTTACAATCATCGTTTTTCTCCTGCGGGGTTATGATGGCTATTATGAACATAGTTCCGGCAACACTAATACTTTCGCATACCACCGATTAACACTATGACCATAGAATATTGCATCAGAATCGCCTGCAGCCGCGAGCATGTTTTCTCTATCTACCGAGACATTGATAGTTGGGCTAAATGGGATCCTGACATAGAGGCCGTCGCTCTGCACGGCGAGTTTGCTGCAGGCACTCGAGGGTGGTTAAAGCCTGTTGGAGCACCCAAAACAGCAACCCGCATGGTGTCTGTTAACGAGCCCTCCTCGTTTACCGTGGAGTCGAGACTACCATTTTGCACAATAACGTTTGAACATGTACTCGACGCTATTGGTAACGAGACCGACACCACCCACAGGGTGCTGTTCAGAGGCGCACTTGCTCCTCTGTTCTCGAAGATAATCGGAGGCAAGATAAAGAAAGGCATTCAGGGCACGATGGAAGGCCTTAAGCGATACGCTGAATCCTGACATAGCCATCCGATTGCTTCGAAAGGAAGGGATGGCTCGCATTGACTGGCAGCCGTCATATTCAGTATGAGACCGAAACCGACTACCAGAGAAGAACAGTGCGCAACAGGTAGGAACGTCCTTCAACTGTTGCTGTGGCTCGCTATCGAGACGTTTTGGCCAAGTCCGGCAATAAGACGTCCTTTCCAAATTCTCGGCGCTGCCACGGCCTGAAAGAGACTCCGGACAAATTCCGATCCATCAGCTGATTCTGGCGTCCGCCGCTGATTCCGGCATCAACTTCGTCATATATTTGACGAAAATACAAAAAGATAAAACCGAGATTCTAAAAAAATCACACAACATATTTGACTTGTATTTTTTCATAAACGGGAGCTAAACCCCTTCATGAAAGATGAAGCAAAGAAAATGCAAGCACGTGAAGTACTCACGATACTCATAACCTTACTGTATGCGGATAAAAAACGAGATTTCTCATGCGGAATCTTCCGAGCTGGCACGTCAGGCCCATGTAGATATCGCCTGATAGCACTTCACCATTCCCAATCGCAAGATCACGTACGCATGGATGTAGCACTGCGCAACTGGTTTACTACCTATACACTTGACATCGATTCCGTTTTTGACAGCAATAACCCCATTGGTCAGCTTGCTATCATTGAGTAAATCGCCGTCATCAATTCAAATATGCGTTTGCTGGTAGCATCCTGAGCTT
Organism: Granulosicoccus sp.; assembly: GCA_045106195.1. GTDB lineage: Bacteria > Pseudomonadota > Gammaproteobacteria > Granulosicoccales > Granulosicoccaceae > Granulosicoccus. Next base: position 59,050 of record JBGCEH010000003.1, on the reverse strand, counting down.
TAGTTCAGGAGGAGGAATTACGATTAATGGCGGTGGTTGGCTCAGGGGAATCGGTACTGCCAAACAGCCCATTCTGTTCACGTGCGCAGCACCCACGCCTGGCTTCCAGGATGGATTGCGCTATATATTCAGCGGTAGCGCGAACAATCAGCTGGTGGTCGCGGGTGCCGGACTTCCGGAAGAATCTGTAGCTTTCATGAGTAATCCAGGCTAGCCATTAAGCTCATTCATCACAGCCAGAAACTTCGCCACCTCTTGCGTGGTGTTGTAGTGACACATAGACACTCTGATACAACTATCCATACTTAATGGATCGAGGATATTGCCAGAGTAATGATCCGCCTTGCGCAGATGTGTCCGGATACCTTCATTGTTGAGTTTTTTTACGACATCGGCTGACGCTATTCCAGTCACGCTGAGTGATACAAGACCTTCGCGTGCAGGATTGTCTGCACCACCAATGATGACGACATTTTCCAGGTCCGCCAGTCCGCGTAAATTTCCAATACCCTTGATCATGGCATCCGTAAGCTGTTTTTCCTGATGTTTAATGGCGTCGGCGGCAGCGCGAAATTTACTAGGTCTGTCACCATCACCACCGACCTGAGTACCAAGCCATTCAAAATAACTGACAACATCAGACAATGTTGCATAGGCGCCCGTGTCACGCGTACCCATTTCCCAATTGTCTTCAGGACCATTGATCAGGTTGTTGTGCGGCAATGTTGTCAGCGCATCAGAGATCCAGGCCAATCCATAACCATGTCGTGAAAAAACCTTGTAAGGAGAAATCACATAGCCATCGACATCATAGCTTTTGAGATCCATACCACCATGTGCTGCGTGCTGTATTCCATCGACAATGATTATGCAACGAGGTGCCACAGCGCGAATAGCCTTTACACACTGCGACACGTCAACACTCATTCCAGTAACAGGCGAGGTGTGTAATATCGTCGCCACTACCGTATTTGAAGTGGCATGAGCTGCATAGGCATCAGCCGTCACTGTACCGGTAGTATCATCATGGTCTATGAGCACGTGATCATGCCCCGCAATGTTTGCCCAACGAGCACAAGCTGATCGCGTCGCTGGATGTTCGAGGGTAGAGCCAAGCACTACTCCGCCTTTTTCTTTTCCCAGGCAGGCGTTCATGATCAGTCGAAACAGTAACTCTGTTCCACTTTCGCCCACAAAAAACTGACCACCCTCAGCATTCATGAAGGCCCGCATGTCATCCTTGGCCTTGTTAATCACGCTTACCAGTTCGTGACTTCCAGGATTATCCCTGCCTTGATTGTCCGGTATGGCAGCGTAATGTGTGGAAGTATCCACCACGGATTTTAGAGTAAGTGCACCACCAGCGTTTTCAAAGAACACACGCTTGCCTTGTTGAGGACATTCTTCGACTTGCGCGAAACGATCCCGCACTTGCTCTAACAACGGCTCATCAATTGTGTGCATTTTCTTTCTCGTTATAAATTGCAGCCAACTTACGGGAGTAAGGTTTGCCCCATCAATGAGCAGTCAATTTCACGAGCAGCTTCACGCCCCTCATTAATCGCCCATACCACCAGTGACTGGCCGCGACGACAATCTCCTGCGGCGAATACGCCCTCAACCGAAGTCTGGTATTTGCCATACTCTGCCTGATAGTTGGAACGTTGGTCGTAGGAAATCTCCAGCGGATCTGAACAAGTATGCTCAGGACCAAGAAAACCCATGGCCAGCAGTACGAGATCAGCTTTCCATTCCTTTTCCGTTCCCGGTCGTGGTACGAATTGCCCCTCCTTGAATTCCACTTCTACTGTACGCACCGCTTTCACCTGACCTTGTTCACCGATGAATTCTACGGATGAAATCTGGTAAACCCTGGGATCGCAGCCAAACACTGTGCTGGATTCTTCGTGACCGTAGTCGGTTCTGAAGATTTTGGGCCAGGTAGGCCAAGGATTGTTGTCCGCGCGAGCTTCCGGAGGTTGTGGCACTACCTCAAAATTGACGAGGCTTTTGCAGCCATGGCGCAGCGAGGTTGCAATACAGTCGGTCCCCGTATCACCGCCACCAATCACGATGACGTCTTTGCCTTTGGCCGAGATATAAGCAGCATCAGCATGCTGTGAATCAAGCAGGCTTTTCGTATTGCTGGTCAGGAAATCCATAGCGAAATGCACGCCGTCCAGGTCCCGACCTGGAATGGGAAGGTCCCGTGGTGTTGTAGCACCTGTAGCGAACAGAATAGCGTCGTGCGATTGTTTCAACGCCTTGATGTCAACAGTACCATCACTGCCATCACCAATATTCTGATTCACAAGGAACTCAATGCCTTCCTGTTTCAGTATCTCAACACGACGATCAACAACATCTTTCTTTTCAAGCTTCATGTTGGGAATACCATAGGTCAACAGCCCACCCACCCGATCCTGGCGCTCATAAACTGTAACCCTATGTCCGGCTTTATTCAGTTGTGCTGCGGCTGCAAGACCAGCAGGACCCGATCCTATAACCGCAACTGTTTTACCCGTTCTCGTAGTCGGTGGTTCTGGCACAACCCAGCCCTCTGAGAAGCCACGATCAATAATGGCCATTTCGATATTCTTGATGGTAACCGCTGGGTCGTTAATACCCAGCACACATGCACCTTCACAGGGAGCGGGACACACACGGCCTGTGAACTCCGGAAAATTGTTCGTCTTGTGAAGCCTGTCCAGCGCATCCCGCCATTGACCTCGATAGACCAGATCATTCCATTCGGGAATCAGATTGTGCACCGGACACCCATCGTCAGACTGGCAGAACGCAACACCGCAATCCATACACCGTGCACCTTGCGACTGTAAGCGAACATCTACATGATCGGTGTAGATTTCCGAGTAATCCAGTAACCGTACTGCAGGCGCACGATAAGGTGCTGTCTCTCGCTTGATTTCGATAAAACCTGTAGCTTTGCCCATGCTCGGTACTCTTTTAACTTGTTTTGGTTAGATAATTTTTCGAAAGAACTGCTGCAAGGCTCGTCATTCCCGCGAAAGCCAGGGAATAGATCCTGGTATAAGCGCATCCCCGCTTTCGCGGGAATGGCATATTGCAGAAAACAGCCTCAACACAGTGCTATTCGCTTCGTACGATAATTACGATGGTTGCTTTCAAATACGATGGGCAGCATCGTCGCGACTTCACTTAAACGGGCAGTAACTCTTCTTTCACTGCTTGTGCATTCGCTTTCTGTGCAAGAAGAACACGCTTGTAATCACGAGGCATGACTTTAACGAAGTGAGCAAGCTGTGTGTCCCAACTGGTCATTATTGTCTTTGCAATCACCGAACCGGTGTACGCGACGTGCTTTTCTATCAACGTGTGCACTTCGCGAATATCGGCTTCGTCCTCGAGCGGCTCAAGACCAACCATGTCGTGATTACATCGCTCTGACAGTTTCCCGTCCTTATCCCAGACATACGCAATACCGCCGCTCATGCCCGAGGCGAAGTTTCGGCCAGTGCTACCCAGAACGACGACCCTTCCGCCAGTCATGTATTCGCAACCATGATCCCCGACACCTTCAACCACGGCATTGGCGCCACTATTCCTGACACAAAAGCGCTCAGCCACCACACCGTTCAGAAAACACTCACCACTGGTGGCACCATACAGAATGACGTTTCCAGCAATGATGTTGTCTTCAGCCTTGAATGAGCTGACCTTGGGGGGGTAGACAATGATACGACCTCCCGAGAGCCCTTTACCCACGAAGTCATTGGCATCGCCCTCCACTTCAAGAGTGACGCCTTTAGCCAGCCATGCCCCAAAGCTTTGCCCCGCATTGCCGTTGAACTTGAAGCGTATAGTTTCATCAGGCAACATCTGCGGCCCAACATCACGGATGATTCTATTGGACAACATGCCTCCGACCACTCGATTGGTATTAATCAATGGCAACTCGTGAAACACTTTTTCGCCAGAAGTCAGGGCTGGTGCTGCAAGCTCGATCAACGTGTTGTCCAGCGCTTTTTCCAAACCATGAGCTTGAGCGTGGATTTGGTAAGATCCAAGAAAATCTTTCGGAGGTGTCGCAGCTGTCAACAGGGGTGAAAGGTCGAGCCCGTCTGATTTCCAGTGCCTCAGCGCATCATCAACTTCCAATGCATCGACACGACCAACCATCTCATTAAACGTCCTGAACCCCAGCTCGGCCATGATCATGCGCAATTCCTTGGCGACCATGAAAACATAATTGACCACATGCTCGGGCTGCCCGGTAAATTTCTTGCGCAGTTCCTTATCTTGTGTCGCTATGCCAACAGGACAGGTGTTCAAATGACACTTTCTCATCATGATGCAACCCAAGGCAATCAAGGGTGCTGTCGCAAGTCCGATTTCTTCGGCACCTAACAATGCTGCAACGGCCACATCACGACCCGTCTTGATCTGACCGTCAGTCTGCAATACAACACGTGAACGCAAATTGTTAAGAACCAGTGTCTGGTGCGTTTCTGCCAGACCCAACTCCCATGGCACACCAGCATGCTTGATGGAGGTTAAAGGAGAAGCACCAGTACCGCCCGAGTCACCGGCAATCACGATGTGATCAGCCAAAGCCTTGGTCACGCCAGCGGCAACCGTGCCAACACCCACTTCTGCGCCCAGTTTGACGCTGATACGTGCTTCCGGGTTGGCATTTTTCAAATCATGGATCAGCTGCGACATGTCCTCAATGGAGTATATATCGTGATGTGGAGGCGGACTGATCAAGCCCACTCCGGGCGTCGAGTGACGTAGCTTGGCAATGTAATCATCAACCTTTGCACCCGGCAGTTCACCACCTTCACCAGGTTTTGCTCCCTGAATAATCTTTATCTGTATTTCGTCAGCGTTGCTCAGATAATTGATAGTGACACCAAAGCGTCCACTGGCAACCTGCTTTATAGCTGATCGCTTTGAATCACCATTGGGCATAGGGGAAAACCGTTTCGCATCTTCTCCGCCCTCACCTGTATTCGATTTACCACCGATACGATTCATGGCAACTGCCAGGGTCTCGTGTGCCTCTGCGCTGATACTGCCAAAGCTCATGGCACCTGTTGCAAAGCGCTTGACGATTTCAGAGGTTGGTTCAACCTCATCGATGGATATAGGCCCACCGTTGGCGTTGTGATTGAATTTCAACAAACCACGCAAGGTGGCATTTCGCGTATTCTGCTCGTTCGTCTGTCTGGCAAACTTCCAGTAGGCATCCTCACTGTTGGTACGAGCAGCCACTTGCAGATTGGCAACGGCCGATGGCTCCCACATATGGGTATCGCCATGCCTGCGCCAATGAAAATCGCCGGGATTTGGCAGCACCTGCTCAACCGGCATGTCACGCGATGGAAAGCCGAACTGATGGCGACGCTGCATCTCTTCAGCGATAACAGTAAGGTCTGCACCCGCTACACGACTGGCTGCGCCAACAAATGCAAGATCGACCACATCCTGCGCCAAACCGACGATCTCGAATATTTGCGCACCTTTGTAGGATTGCAGGGTTGAGATTCCCATTTTACCCATAACCTTCAGCATGCCTTTACCGGCAGCCTTTTTATAGGTTTGAACAATGTCGTTGTCGTCATTGATGTGTTCTATTCCGTCGAACTGGCCATTGGCTCTTGCATCCCACAGAGCTTCGTAGGCGAGGTAAGGGTTGATGGCGTCAACACCAAAGCCAACCAGCAAACAGTGATGGTGCACCTCCCGGGCCTCGCCTGTCTCAAGAACCAGCCCGATCCGGGAACGTTCATGCTGAGCGTTCAAGTGATGATGCACAGTACCAACAGCCAACAGGGAACTGATAGGAACTCTCTCCTCGTTAACACCACGATCTGACAGGATAAGCAAACTGTGACCATCCGCTATAGCCTGTGTCGCCTGGCTGGTCACCCTTTCAAGCGCTGCCACCAAACCCTGCTTCCCAGAGCCTTTGGGGAAAGTTATGTCGACAACGGTAGATGTCCACCCTCGATAATCGAGCGTTCGCAGCGAACTCATCTCCTCGTTGCTTAGAATGGGGTGTGGAATCTTCAACCGGTGGGCGTGCTGCTCGGTGGCTTCCAGCACATTGCCTTCTGGACCGATGTAACAATTTAATGCCATGATGACTTCTTCACGAATCGCATCAATCGCAGGATTGGTAACTTGTGCGAATCGTTGCTTGAAGTAATCGTAGAGCATACGAGGCTTGGTTGACATGACAGCCAATGCCGCATCGTTCCCCATCGATCCTACCGGGTCACGAAGTTCCGTCACCATGGGTTTGAGCATGAACTGCAACGTTTCCTGCGTGTAGCCAAATGCCTGCATTCGCTTTGTAAGCGTATCCGGGTCAAGACCCGGCGCCGCTGCCTGAGGTAACTCTTCAAGCTCAATGCGCTGGTTTTTCAACCATTGACCATAAGGCTTTTGCGTTGCAATTTCTGTCTTGATTTCGTTGTCCGGAATCATTCGACCATTCTTGAAGTCTATCAGGAACATACGACCCGGCTGCAAACGCCCTTTTTCGACGACTTTGGCAGGGTCAACGTCAACGACGCCCACTTCGGAAGCCATGATGCACTTGTCGTCAGATGTAATGTAGTAACGAGATGGTCGCAAGCCGTTGCGATCAAGCACGGCACCAATATAATTTCCATCAGTGAACGCGATGGACGCAGGCCCGTCCCATGGCTCCATCAAACAAGAGTGATACTCATAAAAATCACGCTTGAGATCAGACATTGTGGTGTGATGTTGCCAGGCCTCGGGGATCATCATCATGATAGATTCGTGGAGTGACCGACCGTTCATCAGCAGGAACTCCAGTACATTGTCAAATGTACCGGAGTCTGATCGATCGGGAGATACAACCGGGAACAGCTTGTTAACGTCTTCACCGAACGCCTTACTGACAACGGTACCTTCCCTGGTATTCATCGCATTGACATTACCCAGCAAAGTATTGATTTCACCGTTATGACTCATAAACCGATTGGGCTGTGCACGATCCCATGACGGAAAAGTGTTTGTACTGAAGCGGGAGTGCACCATAGCCAGATGTGTTTCGAAATTGTCCTGCTGCAAGTCGATATAGAAAGGCACCAACTGATCTGGCGTCAGCATACCTTTGAAAACAATCACTCGAGACGACAGTGAACAGACATAGAACGAATTGTCCTTAGTGAGCGCATGCTCCAATCGGAGTCGGTTGGTTGCTCGTTTGCGGATCAGATAAAGCTTTCTTTCAAACTTATCCTGATCGAACGAATCGGATTTGCTGTCATCAACATCAATATCGCCAGCACCGATAATCAGCTGCTGCATAACGGGCATAGCCGCTCGTGCAGCGCTGCCAATATCGGCGCCATCGGGGTCAGTTGGCAAATCCCTCCAACCAATGAGCTGCTGGCCTTCAGCCGCAATTTCCTCGTCAATGATGGCGCGGCAACGTGCCTGTTCTTTCTCGTTGGTCGGCATGAAAACTATGCCCGCACCGTAGCGGCCCGCATCGGGGAGCTCGGTGCCGAACGTGTCTCTTACGACCGTTTGTAGTTGTTTGTGAGGCAGAGCCGTTAAAATGCCGGCACCATCACCAGTGTTGGTCTCGAATCCAACGCCGCCACGGTGCTCCATACAACAATTCATGCGCTGTGCATCACGCAGAATCTGGTTGCTTGGACGCCCCTTTATGTCGCAGACAAAGCCAATTCCACAGCTGTCTTTTTCCTGATCCGGATGGTAAAGGCCTTGCGCAGGTGGGAAATTCTTGTACATTCAGTTCTAGCCCGTAAGAGAAACAGTGTATTCGTCGGGCTAGTAAACATGATTGACAGCCGTCAATCTCTCCTTAGTGTTTGCATTATTTTAGTGCGACACATAGGTCCGGTGGATTACCTCCCCAAGCAAGACTTGATTGGTTCAACCGTAATACTAGCCCTTCGCAGCCAACCCGACCTCGCTACTGTTTATAGTTCGCATTGGGATAACTCTATGAGCCCCAATACGGTTGTACCGACGAAAAGGCTCACCCAACACTATACTGCAGTACGAGTCTGCTTGACCAGACCCCCAGCGCATATATTTTAGCTATGTCACTGAAATATAGTTAGAAAAATACCAAAGAAACCTCATCTGGAGAGACTCAGCCCGCCCGATCGCAGCGCCACATCGCTCTCTTTCGGGTCATCAGCTGAAAAAGCAGGATTTGTCACTTCGGATATCCGGTGTCAGATAAATCCATAATGCGCAATCCACCCGATTCTAAAAACAGGCTTGGATTTACGACCAAAGGGGCTAGGATTTCGCGTTGGCGGATGATTCCGACATCAGGGCGAGAGAGAGACTATCCTTTCGCGGGGAACCAGCACCAAACTGCCTCAGACGTAGCCGAGTTTTGATGATTATTTTCTTGGTGTCTGGCAGCGCATATCAGGCATGAAGCGACAAAAATTCTGTTCTGGCTAGCTCCCATCGCATGCATGCTTTTTGATGCCGTGTTTGCGGCCGACGCACCAGACCTGGTTCTGGCGATGGCGATGGCGATGGCGATGGCGATGGCACCGATCATCGCTGGGGCCCCCACTATTTTCTGGTCGGTGGTGCTGTTCAGGGTCGTGATATCCACCGACGCTTTCCAGACTATGAATGATACGGTCCTGACGACGCTGGTGGCGCAAGGTTGCCCAATTACTCAGTCGATCAATGCGGCTGCACACTCACGAACTGGTTCGATGTGAATGACAATATGCTCAACGATATTTCTCCGAACCTTGTCGACTTTGGCAGTAGCAATAATAGCAACCTGGGTTTGATGCGCGGCTAACGTATTTTTTACTACCATGATTTGCTATCCAGTCGTCTCGGACAACAATCGCCGAACAGTATTTTGTTAGCTATTTCATGTTTACAATATTATCGGCAATTTTTACCTGAACCGCCTCTCACTCCACACACTATTTTCTCAATCTCAGACTGTCTATTAGTTAGTGTTCTCTTCAGGAGATCGAACTATGCATGTACTGTCTTTTTCAAAGTGTGCGCTAGCGCTTGTGTTTTCACTGGCAACTTTTGCACCATCCGCTATGGCGAACCAGTGTGGTGATGTATCTCCACTTCTCGGCAAGCTGGGCGAACAATATTATAATTTGGCACACAGATCAAAATTGCAATTGTTCGAGCAATCCATCGCGCCGAATAATCTGATTCACACTCTTCAGTCAAAAAACTTCAGATCTGGTGAAGGCCAACGCACTCGTTGCTTTGGAGCGTCTACCCTGCGCGAAGAGGTCAGAGATGTAGTGCTGAAGTCTATAGAACCGGCAAGAATAAACAGCTTTAACGAGATAGTATTAAATGCCTATGAGTACGATTCTCAAAGAAAAAAATCACATCGTGAAACGCTGTTCATTCCGCTTTCCGAGCAAAACATTTCTCTCATTGGGGACGATGGGTTTGTGGTTAATACTCGCCACAGACAGCCTGTACTACGTCAGTTAAATACTGATATTCACAACAATACCAGTGAATTTGATGCACGACGTAAAACTCACTTGCGAGAAATTTCCATAACCGCCAGTAACGGCTACAACGGCATTGAAATCAAACAACTCATTTATGTCAATGGACATCTAACTGAATGGTTCACGTGGAGTTTAGGTCAGTAAAAACAGAGCCAGCAGCCTTTCCGCTCTGGCTAAATCATGCTTCATGGTAATGCTGCTGACCTGTAAACTCAAAATCCACTCTCCCAAAGAACGTTCACGCTCACGTATTGATGCTTTACCAGTCAGTTACGTTAAACAGATAAAAGCACGAGCGCTTGGCAGATTGAAGCCAAAACACCAGATCGGCCTGATAGGCAAGCAACGACGGTATTCCTCCTGTGTGTATGAACAACACAGCCCCCCCCTTTTTATAGAGCCCCGATGGACGAGTGACATCAAACCCGCCATGGTTCTGCCTGAGTGCACAGGGTCCAGCAGCACGGCTTCGAGTCAGGTTGACATCGTTATCGCAGACATGACTGCGTCGTTAACCTGTCCGTATGAGGGGGCAAGTACCGAGCCGTCGACCAGTATATCCCGGCCAGTTACGGTCGCCTCTGCACAGAGTAGATTCCAGATTTCGTGCACCCGTCGGATAATACGTATGCGCGGGCCAGAAGCGAGACGTAGTTACGTTTGGCTAACAGCGATATATCAAGGTATTCACTGAGTTGGGGCAACGCTTGTATCGGTGTGACTTCCAGTCTCAAATCAATAGTCAGGTGATTTTCCAGCCTCGGATGTAATTGTTGTGTTTCAGCTTCATGCAGTACATCTTACACCGCGCTATGCGTGGAGCCCAACAGGCAAACGTTGAGCTCAGGCTAAAACAGGTATGTATTTCTCCCATGCACTGTGCTAGTCGATGGGATAAACTGTAATTCACTAATTTTTTCAGCATACCCTCTAAGTGCTCATTTGAATGTTTTTTCGAGGCGTGCATACCGTATTTTACCGGAACTTATTTATGTTCAAGTACAGTCTTCTCTTGGCCTTATGCCTCCTGACGAGCGGTAGTGTTCTAGCGCAAGCGGCCACTTACACACTGTTTGCTCTGGATGTCTCACTCAGCACTGATAACAAGGAAACGGCCATTGATATCGTCACGGAGGTCACTCTCACGGCCCCTGATAGCCAATCGGTGGGTTTGACCTTGTTCGATGACACGGTAAGAGGTTATATCGCTCCCTCCCCCCTCGATATGCAACAGATAAAATCGCTGAACCAGACAATGGCTGAAGCGCAGGATTCTGTGCGCTCGACTAGTAATCTGGCAGTGGCAATCGAGCGTGCCATAGATGCGTTTTCTCCCGACGAGCGTGCAAATCTGGTGGTTTTTTCACGAGGTATTATTGACACAAAAACAGATGACCCACGAGCACGCTTTAACGAATGGCTGGATCTGATTCTTCTACCACAAGCCACCGAGAACAATATTGCGATCACCCTAGTGGTTCCGCAGACCCTGGAGGTAAGTCCACCGATCAAACAAGCGTTTGAAAAGTCAGAATTTCATCAAATCACCACGCTGGAATCGGGTGCGTCGATATCCCCCGAGTTGTTAAGCCTTTTGAGCATTACAGATCGCGCCTACGGTGCCGCAGAGCTGCCTGACGAAGTTGTGGCCGTGGCCGAAACCGATACAACAGAGGACACCACTCGGCAAGGTAGCGCGAATCAGTTTGCTACCCAAAGCGCCGACGCAACACCACAAGACAGCATGGATTTACCGATGATGAGACTCGTTCTGCTTGCACTGGCATGCACACTACTCGTTGGTATTCTAATCTGGAGGTTTTTCGGGCGTCGCGCATCCAAAGGCGATGGCAATGCATCCGACCATGACGACCCCACCATGCGTATGCAGTCATCCACGTATTTGCCACTAACAGAAAAGCCCAGTGACACCATGGACCACTGGATGGAAAAGGAGACGGACTTGCGCATTGCAGAATCCACAAAGGCCAAACAGTCGAATTCGGAATCTCAGGCTACTGCTGCGCGATCTGAACCTACTCAAGCCAGGCAGGATTCTACCGTTGCTCGAGGACCCGGTAACAAACAGTAATCGCGAAACTGAACAGAGACCAATCCTGGGGACTTAGGCAAACCCGGTATTGATGAAAGTTGAAGGCAATTCCTCACTATCCCTTATCTGCAAGGGGTACGGAAAATTTCATGATCATCCAGAGACTTGCAGGGGGCATTGGTTCAAAGCGCTTGTGAGAGATTTCACGGATACACAAATTCGGAACATTAACGCGCTACGAACAAGAACTCTCCGGCTTCATGACCTGCATACTTTACAGCAGCATACTGTGGCTCTTGATCAACCCCCAAAGCATTGGCTGATAATTGTACGTCTCCACGAATATCCGAATATAGCTGATGCCCTTCGAGCACACCCTGATTGCGCGACAGCTGATCGATAAACGCCGTAGCAAATAATGAGTGCTTGGCAGTACCATCATAAACTGGTTTGACACCACCAGAGCTCAAAACAGTTCTTACCTTGCGCTTCGCCATAAGCGTCAGCCATTTCTTGCGTAATGCTGCAGGCATGGTTTCCTGCGTCCTGGGAATTGACGCTTTTGTCAGTGTTCCGGAAAAACAGGAATCTGCCACAACCATGATTTGCCTGGCCGGAATATTGTCAAGAAAACTGGTGACCACTGAATTGGATACCCAGTTATCAGTGTCGCTGACCGTTGCATCCACAGGCAACCAGTAACCACTCTCGCCGTCTGGATCGATTTGACCATGACCCGCATAATAGACAATCAGATTGTCCTCTTCAGTCAAATTGTCTTTCGCTTCGGTCAAGGCGGTCAGCATGTCCAGTCTCGTCGCGTTGATGAGAAGTTGCGTCGTAAATCCATACTGGTTGCGCAGCAATTCGTCTATCGCAATTGCATCCGCTTCTGCCGTTCTCAAGTCGCCCAAATCGTTGTAGCTGTTATTACCAATAATAATGGCGTGGTAGTTTCCAAATTCGATGTCGTTGAACTGTTCATTCGACCTCGGGGTCTGATCTGCAACCACCTCCGGTACGACGTTGTTGGAGGGTTGCGTGACGTTGAAACTGACGCTGGCTCTCTCCCCTGCATCGTCCACAGCTGCCAATTCGATACTTGACATTGTCTGCGTCGATCGGTAGCTGAAAATACCTGCATCATTAACGGTCTGCCGCTGACCATTGATAACAAATGTCAGCAGACGGTCCGCCGGACTTACTCTACCAACTACATCAACCGTCCCGTCTTTTCGAGCAACAATCTGTCCGGGGCCTCGGGTAAGCAGAACAGGTGGTTCAATAATCTCGATCGTTGGCCCAACTGCAACGACCTGAGCGATTTCCTCAGCCGGAGTGGATTGAGTTTGAGCCCGACCTGCAGTGACACTCTCTTCCAACACAGACACCTGTTGCTGGCGATTACTGACAACACCTTGCTGAATAGCGAGCTGCCTTTCGAGAATTGCCAGCTGTTCAGCGGAGTCGAGCTCGCCCTGGCGAGCGTTAAGCTGGACTTCTACGAGTTTTGTTACCAATCGCGATTGCTCGAAGCGCGCGAGTGCCAGTTCAGCGTTGGCCGCCTTGGTTGAAGCCTGCGCCGCACGCTTCTCCGCCTGACTCGCTTGCTCCGACAGGGACAAAGTTGCAACCTTGGCTGCCAGACGCAGCTGCTCGCGTTCACGGCTAGCCACTTGTGCATTCTGTTCGCGCAGTCGATTTCGAAGTTCCCGGTTTTCAGATTCTATTTCCTGCTTCGAAATTTCCGCATCGGCCAGCCGGCCCGCTACCCTCGTCTGCTCCGCCGCGGACAGTTCAAGCTCAGATTGCAGAGCATTGATACTTTGCTGATATTGCGTTGTCAGCTGAACTTGTCGACGTCGCAGTTCGCTCAACGTTTGTGTTCGCTTTTCCAGCACACTCACCAGCATTAACTCGCGTTGCTCCGCGTCACCAAGCTCCTTAATCAATTCGGCAGAGGCCTCATTTTCGCTCTCTCGAAGCTTGCTCACGGCCTGTAACGTCGCTTCGGCTTCATTTCTTGCCTTCATCAGTTCCTCGCGGGTCTCACTCTGATCCGCTTCCTCCGGTGGAGCTTCAAGCGCTTCTTCCAGCGACGCTATCAGGCTGACTTGTTCGGCCAGCTGCTTTTTGAGCTGTTCGATTTCAGCGTTGTCCGCAACCAGCCCTGCGCGCAAGGTATCGATTTCGGCCCGACTGGCCTCCAGTTGCGAACTCAAATCATTATTTCTGGACACCTCCGATTCAAGTTTGTCCTTGACCAGATCTATTTCGACAAGGGTCTTGACCGTCTCGGGGGCAGTATCTGCCAGGTCGCCCTGATAATTGCTCGCCACTTCGCGGCGTTTGGCTTCGGTTCTTTCAGTGAGCTCCTTCAGCATGGCCTGATCGGTTCGTACCTGATTTTTAACGGCTCGATAACGGGCTTCTGACTCGGCCAATTGCTCTGCCAATTCAGTCACACGAGTTCTTAGCGCTGCTGTATCGCGCTTGGCCGTTTCACGTCTGGCAAATTCCAGAGTCGACACATACTCCAGAGAGCCGTCATCGATACCACTAGCCTGACGATACAGGTTCATGGCCTCTGCCAGATCCTGCTTGACCCCCAGACCGGATTCATACAGATATCCGAGATTGATCTGAGCTCGAGTGAAGCCCTGCTCGGAGGCTTTACTGTACCAGTAAGAAGCCACTTCGTAATCGGGTTCTACACCCAGACCTTTTTCAAATATTTCACCGACATAAGTCTGAGCCTGCGGATCGCCACCTTCTGCCTGTGGCAACCAGATTCTCAACGATGTGCCCGCATCGGCTCGATCAAACGCAACATACTCACCACCACTGATCTCGCAGCGAGCCGCCGATGTCTTTATTGGTCGCCTGGGAGAAAGAAATGTGACCTTGGTCCCAAGTTGCCGTACTTGTCCAGGCAGCAGACAGTCAATGATCAAAAGATCGTCGGGGTTACCGGATTCCAGGAATTCGCCGCTTTGTGGCGTCGCACAAGCTGAAACGCCAAGCACCATAGCAGCACTAAGCAGCGTCCAGCCTTTGAAAATCTTACTGGAAGCTATCACTCTCTGCGAGTGTTTGTCGGCTGTTTTCAAAATTTTGTATCCTTTTTCACATGGATATACTGCGCCCGAGCAACGGTATCAATTGAATAAGCTTGCCTGAGCCGTGCTTACTGATAGCGCATTAGAGAGCTACAACCAACTGCTACCCCTTACTTTCGTGTCAGCGATTTCGCAACCTTTGCAAAGCATCCAGTGCTTGCTTGTTGTTTGGGTCAATATCCAGAACAAGCTCATACAAATCGATGGCACTTGACCCGGGAGGCGAGCTAATGCGTCCCATCAGCTCATTGATTTCAGCAAGTTCCAACGATTCTGTAATTGTAATCTGATCTTGCGGACTAATAGTGGTAGACGTTATGGGAGTATTACCGGATAACGGCAAAAAGAAACTGACACCAAGCGCAAGAACACACACACAAAGACCAACAAGGCTTACGGTAAGCCACAAAGGCTGATCAGATTTCGACCTTGTCTTGCGATTGGGCAGTTTTTCCGGAGAGTGAGTGAAATACCGCTGCTGGATATCCGCTAGCAGCTCGTTTGCTGACGCATATCGGTCATCCCGATTTTTCGCCATCATACGATCAATCAACGGCTGGTGTAAGGACTCTTTCTCTGGCAAAGTTGGAACCGGCGCTTGAACATGCTGCGCCATAACAGAGACAGAACCGGTGTTTCTGTAAGGCAATGACCTTGTCAGCGTCTCATAAAACAAGACGCCTAGACTATAGATATCTGAACGGCCATCAAGGTCTTCCGACATCATGGCTTGCTCCGGGCTCATATAATATTCTGTACCCACCAGTTGCCCAATCTGAGTCAACTGCTCATCCCGGTCATATGTCTTGGCGATACCGAAATCAGACAAAACAGCCTCCCCTTGTGCATTGAACAGGATATTGGCTGGTTTAATATCTCGGTGTACGTATCCTTTGGCATGAGCGAACGACAGCGCTTCAGCTACCCGGCTGATGATGTGCAAAGGATGTTGATAAGGTCTATCAGATTTGATCAAGTCCTTTAACGTGGGACCTGGGAGATACTGCATCACGATGTAGTAGAGGTTTTCGTATGTTCCCACGTTATAAATAGTAACGATATTGACATGCTCACTGACGACTGCGAGATCGTGCCCTTCCCTGACAAATCGTTCGCAAAGATCCTTATCGGAGGCATAGCTCGGGTTCATGATCTTAATTGCTACCCGCCGGTTCAAGCTCGATTGGGTGGCAAGGTATACCGTAGCGAATCCACCTGCACCCAGCACGGAATGCAGCACATAACCCGGTATGTGAGGTAGCGCTACACCATCATCCGGATTGACCTCCTCGCGTTGAATCAGCTCAGTCACCTCGTCACTATGACTCATCGTTAAAACCTGAATAAGCCCACAATTGAAAAATTTGGAATAGGAAAGAATTCCAGCATGCCTAAAACTCCAGCCTGATACCAGCTTTCAGCC
The DNA here is from genome assembly GCA_045106195.1 of Granulosicoccus sp. Classification (GTDB taxonomy): domain Bacteria; phylum Pseudomonadota; class Gammaproteobacteria; order Granulosicoccales; family Granulosicoccaceae; genus Granulosicoccus. The sequence continues at coordinate 42,931 of JBGCEH010000003.1, read as the reverse complement.
AGTTTTGCGATATCAGATCGTGTTGAAGATGTGTTTCGTAGTAAGCATAGATACTTCTGCCTTGTTGAAATACGGCGCTTGCCCCAATTCCAAGATTCGAATACCCAGTGACCCGATCTTCGCCCTGAAATTGAGCAACAGTTCCGGTCGTAATGAGCGTCGCCTCGATATTTTCTTTGTCGCTTTCGTTTTCCGTCACATATTCGAGGCGCAGCAGCGGGACAACGATTGCGTAAGATGTGCTGATCGCCTTCGACAGTTCGAATCCTAACACCATCTTCGTGGATGCTACGCTTTGTTCACCAATCGAATACAAAGCAGCGAAGCCTGGCCGTTGCAATTTCAGAGTTTCAGAATAGGCGTCAACGGTGGCACGCGTCAGCGACAGACGAAAATAACCACCAAGATCCACACCAAATGGCTTGAAATTTCGACCACCGCTAACCGTAATGGAGGTTGCTGACGAGCTAGGTGAGGAGGCCGCTATGAGCGACGAATCTCCAGTAAGTGATATGGCACGTTCCTGATCATAGTCAGCGCTTCCAAAATCCAGTACAAAATCAAGATAACCTTTGTCAGCCTCATACCAGGTTGCGTAAGCAGTCAGATTGAAACCGTCAGACTCAGCGCCACCAATGACATTACTGAATGTCGATTCATCCTGAAGAAAGCCTAACCCCAATCCCGCAACGACGTTGTCTCCAAATCGATAATCTGCCCCAAAAGTGAGACTACTGGATGAAATGTCTGAATCCTGTTGCAGTTCAGCACCATCAAACGTGCCGCTGGATACGTGCCCGTTTATAAACGCGCCCAGTCTTGACACCAGGTCGCTCGACGCACCACCACCAGATTGCAAGATGCTCGCGGGACCGAAGTCATTCAGAATAGAACTTGTCTGCTCATCATCCTCGCTGCCAGCCTGCTCAAGCACCGCATTTCTCAATACGTTGAGTCTAGCGTGTACATTAGTGGTCTGGTAGTCAGAAAAGGTTACCAGTGAATCGTTTACCGCAAATGCCTCCTCAGGTGCGACGATGTCCGCAATCTCCTGAAGACGCCTCACATCCTCGGGATTATCTTCGTCGAAGGTATCAATCAAATCACAGACCTCTTGCAATGATGCGGCCTGTGGACTCGTGTTGCCGTTTAGCGAATTGCACGCCTCATCAAGTTGAGCTCGGGCTGTTTCTTGATTGACGTTCAATCCAACAACATTGATATCGATAACCAGAACTTGCTGAGCCATTGAAATACCAGGAGCCGCCAGCAAAAAGAACCATGCAATTGCTTTGAGTATTGCCAATGGAGACATTCTATCGGTGTGATCCTTGTTTTGAGATGCCCAATCGCCTGATCGTTCGCCCGCAACTGCCCTTGACCCGCTTGAGGGTTTATAAACGCATACCTCAGTCATCAGCATTCCATTTAACAACACGGTTGATTCGTGCAAACGAGACGCTAGCGTAGCGTACCCTGATACGCAACTACCGTTTAGTTGAAGTAAATTGATAATTGTTCTGGAGTCGAATAGTTGACGCAGTAATGTTGAGCAGGCTAGTGAGAACCTCACAGACAAAGTACGGGCCAATCTTCAAAAGCACCGGTAAATGAAATCCCCACAAGATTGATTATACTCCGTACAACAACCTACCTAGAACTATACTATCGAATAGTTTTTCACGCATTGTTGCGAGACAACGCAACACCGACGCCTGGCAGCCAATGACAACTTTCGCCAGCAGGCGTCACTATACTGCGTACTTCCAACCCCACATCGTGAAAGACGATGACAATCTCACGAATCTTGAGGGGTGTCAAAATGCTCTATCGCCTTTCGCCTCAAATATCATCGCCAATACTAGTAACACTGGCTCTCTGGATAAGCACCGCTGTCCTGACCAGCAGAATTTAAAACCTGACCACTTTCAGGCAACTCTAAAGACGGGTATAACTGTCCTATTCAGTAAACATGAGAGGACACGGTGATGGCGGTAATTGACAAAATTGCGGAATACGCCGACGAGCTAATAGCCATACGGCGTGATTTTCATGAACATCCCGAACTGGGCATGGAAGAGAGACGCACTTCGGGCATCGTTGCGAAGTACCTGAATGAATGGGGTATTGATGTGCATAGCGGTATCGGCAAAACGGGTATCGTTGGTGTGCTGCAAGGTCGTAATAATGGCCGCATGATCGGCCTTAGGGCAGACATGGACGCACTGCCCATTCACGAGCAGACCAATCTCCCCTTTGCCTCGAAAACGCCAGGCGTGATGCACGCCTGCGGACATGACGCACACACAACGATGCTACTTGGCGCAGCAAAGTACCTGGCTGAGACAAAAGAGTTTGATGGCACCGCTGTTTTTATATTTCAGCCAGCTGAAGAGGGACTGGGCGGTGCCAGAGCAATGCTGGCCGATGAGTTGTTCACGCGTTTTCCATGCGAAGAAATATATGGCATGCACAATAATCCGGACGGTCGCCCTAACAAGGTAGGTGTAAAGCCCGGACAAGCCATGGCAGGCGCTGATTTTTTTGATATCACCATCAATGCATCCGGATCACACGCCGCGATGCCGCATCAGTCCATCGATCCTATCGTTATCGGTACGTCACTGGTTCAGCAACTTCAGTCCATCGTCAGCCGTAACGTCCCCCCCACCAAACCGTTAGTACTGTCAGTAACCCAGATACATGCAGGCTCCGCCTACAATGTGATCCCATCAGAATGCACCATTTCCGGTACTGTGCGCTACCTGGATGATGAACTTGCCGACCTCGTGCGGCAACGAATGCAAGCCTTGTGTGACGGTGTAGCAGCAGGCTACGGCATTGAGATATCCATGACTCGGCGTAACATATTTGATGTTCTAGTGAATGATGAAGAACTGTCGCACGTGATGCTGGACGTCGCAGCGCAAGTGGTTGGCGAGCAGAATACAGAAGTCACACGTGACGTCATGACGGGGTCAGAAGACTTTGCTGATATGTTGCGTGTGATTCCCGGTGCGTATTGCACCGTGGGACATGAGGGCACGTTACCGCTGCACAACGACGGTTTTATTCTTGACGAAGGCATACTGCCAGTGGGAGCGTCAATCTACGCTCGGCTAATCGAGGCCCGAACACCGGCGCTGGCTGCAGGCTAGACATGAATTTCAATGCACTCCCATTTGACGCAATGGCAATGGCTGAAGGTCTTCGCCCATGGATTCTCTGCGAAAGCCCGACCTACGACACTCTTGCGGTTAACCGGATGGTGGACATAGTGGCCTTCGACCTGGCAGCTATGGGCGCTACCATAGAAAGAATTCCAGGCCGAATGGGATTGGGCGATTCAATCAGAGCGCGCCTCCCTCATGCACACTCTGATAAACCTGGAATTCTAATCTCAGGCCATCTGGATACTGTGCACCCGATAGGAACACTTCAGAAGCTGCCCTACAGAATTCAGGGCAATCAATGCTGGGGCCCCGGCATCCAGGACATGAAGGGAGGTAACTACATGGCGCTGGAAGCTATCCGGCAGCTCCAGCGTGCCGGGGTCGAAACGCCACTACCAGTTACGGTACTATTTACACCCGATGAAGAAATTGGAACACCAGCAACGCGTGAGCTCATTGAAGTCACGGCGTCGCAAAACAAGTATGTATTGGTTCCGGAACCTGCGACACCCGATGGCGGTTGCGTGTGGGGTCGCTATGCGATTGCACGATTTGATTTGCAAACGCTGGGAGTACCTGTACATGCGGGTTTGGACCCTCGTCGCGGACATTCAGCAGTGCGTGAAATGGCAAGACGTCTCATCGACATAGAGGATATGAGCACTGACGATTGCACCTTTTCCGTCAGCGTGATCAATGGTGGACAATGGGTCAACTGTGTTTCATCGGAGTGCAGCGCGCAAGCACTGTCGATGGCAAAGCATCAATCAGATCTGGATGAAGGCGTAGCTAGAATGCTCTCTCTTAACGATTCAGACGGTGAAGTTCAGTTCGTGGTCAAGCGTGGTGTCACGCGACCCGTGTGGGAGCCTGATGATGGCAGTAAGCAATTGTATGCGCAGGCCAAATCACTGGCTGCCGATCTTGGATTTGACTTACCTGCCATGATGCAAGGCGGCGGTTCGGATGCCAACTTTACAGGTGCGATGGGTATTCCCTCACTGGATTCGTTGGGCGTAAGAGGTGCTGGTTTACATACACTTAACGAACACGTCGAGATAGACAGTCTGGCGGAACGTGGAAAGCTGATGGCAGGTATGCTGGCTACGCTGAATTAGATTAGAACAGACTTAATCCGGACTATTCTTGAAACGCCTAATGCTTTCACCGAACCCTTTTCCCGTAGCAAATTCCGGGAATCAGCAGGATACGATCTGTATGTAGACCGGGGCGCGCAACCTGAGCAGGATTTACCGAGGGGAAAGGGGACGCTGAAGAAGTTGATAGCGTCATGAACAATCCAGAGGTTAATGTCCGGCGAACGCGAAATCCCGGCCGGGTGCTGCCGCAAACAACGCTTTGGTGTATTCGTGTTGAGGATTGGCAAACAGACTAAGGGCAGTGCCGTGCTCTACGATACGGCCCTTGGACATCACCGCAACGCTATCACATACTTGCGCCGCTACCCGCAAATCATGCGTGATAAACAGCATTGCCAATTGCATCTCGTCACGTATCTCTTCAAGCAGCGCCAGCACTTGACGCTGTACCGACACATCCAGTGCAGAGACTGCTTCATCGGCGACTAGCAGCTCTGGCTTCATTGCCAGAGCCCGGGCGATACACACTCGCTGACGTTGACCACCGGAGAATTCGTGAGGGTATCTGACCAGACCTTCAGGATCAAGTCTGACAAGATTCATCAGATCACGGGCTTGCGCCTGTGCATCTGTTCGACTTACGCCATAGTTCATAGGACCTTCCATGATGGACTGCCCAACGGTCCGTCTCGGGTTGAGTGATCGGTAAGGGTCCTGAAATATGATCTGCACCTTACGACGGAATTCGCCCAGTTTTTTTTGCGGGGTTGTGGCAATGTCGACACCCGAGAGCATAACGCGCCCGTCGCTGACATCGATAAGCCGCGTAACACAACGCGCAACTGTCGATTTACCTGAACCGGATTCACCCACAATCCCCAGCGTCTCCCCGCGTCTTATTTGTATGGAAATATCCTGAGCTGCTGCCACTTCCTGCTTTCCGAGAGAAAACGTCTGGGTGACGTAACGTTTAAATAGCCCCAGTGTCTTGAGCACCACATCTGTTTTCGGATCTATGGATTTACGTTGGGGTGGCTGATGACGTGGAACAGATGCAATTAGCATTTGCGTGTACGGATGGGAGGGGTGCGAAAGTACCTGATTGCTGGTATTCCGTTCAACCATTTGCCCCTGCTTTAGTACTGCTACTTGGTCGGCCAGTTCAGCAACAACACCAAAGTCGTGGGTAATGAACAGAACACCTGTTTGTCGTTCGCCTTGCAGCTCGCGAATCAGCGTCAGTATCTGTGCCTGAGTAGTTACATCCAGTGCAGTGGTTGGCTCATCGGCGACAAGCAAAACAGGCTCCAGGATGAGCGCCATGGCGATCATGATGCGCTGACGCTGGCCACCTGACAACTGATGCGGGTAGGATCGGTACATGCGCTCCGGATCTGGAAGATGCACTTGTCCGATCATTGCCAGCACTTTCTGCCTGCGCTGTGAACCGGATAGCGAAGTGTGTTCTTCAAGTACCTCATCAATCTGATCACCACAGGACATGACAGGATTCAGAGCTGTCATCGGTTCCTGAAAAATTATTCCGATATTGGTGCAGCGCAACTCCCTAAGCCTTTCAGGTGTGACTTTAGTCAACTCCTCTCCTTGAAGGCTGATTGAGCCAGACTCAATTGTCAGCGCTTTTGCCAGCAGACCCATGATGCTGAACGCGATGACCGATTTACCTGAACCTGATTCACCCACAAGGCACAGAACTTCACCGGGGTTGACGTCAAATGACACTTTGCTGACTGCGTGTTTGCGATCAGCATTGTCAGGCAACGCGATAGTAAGATCCTTGACCGACAGCACAGGCTTTGCTTGTTGCACGACCCTAGATCTCCTTTGCCATGCGAGGATCAATAGTATCGCGCAGGCCGTCACCAAGCATATTGATAGCCAGAACAGTCAGCGTTAGAAAAACCCCTGGATAGAAAATATTGTGTGGAAATATCTGAAACAGATCTCGCCCCTGAGCCATGATATTGCCCCACGTGGGAATTTCGGGTGGGACACCAACACCCAGAAAACTTAATATTGCTTCAAGCAAGATGGCGGAGCCGCAAATAAAGGTGCCCTGCACTATCAAAGGGGCAATGGTATTGGGCAGCACATGACGATAAAGGATCTTGCGCGTGGGCGTACCCACGGAAATTGCAGCCTCCACGTAGGGCTCTTCTCGTATTGACAGTACGATGGAACGAACCAGCCTGACAACGCGGGGGATCTCGGGAATGACAATGGCAATGATCACAGTCATGAGCGTAGCACCGGACAACGACACTAGGGCAATGGCCAGGAGAATGGCGGGTATTGCCATGAGTCCATCCATGATTCGCATGACAATTGCGTCTACTAATCTGAAGTATCCCGCCATCAGACCAATAAAGAGGCCAATAGTTACGCTGATGAACGCAACCGACAAACCGACTATAAGCGACACCCTGGCTCCATGAATGACACGTGTGTAGACATCCCGACCCAGCTTGTCAGTTCCCATATGAGCAGTAACAGTATATTTTTCACCGTCATCATTTTTATACACTGCCTCGTAACCGGGTGGCTTGTTGCGATTGCGAGGATTGATTTCAGTGGGATCAAGAGACGTTAGCGTAGCGGCGAACGGTACCATCAGGGTAATGATCAACAACAAACTGCCCCCCAGAATGACGCTGGTATTGCTTCGTAACCTTACCCAGACTGACGGTTTGACGATAGTATTGCTCGCTTCAACCGATTCCTCGATGAGCGTATCCACAGTCGAGGCAGGACGTTGGTCTGCCATTATAAGCCTCTCTTTAACATTGACAGGTTCAGTATCGAATCCGAGGATCAAGCAGAGTGTAGGCCACATCGATGATCAAATTGATAACAACATAAACCACAGAAAAAAGCAGGATCAGCGCCTGGACAGTTGGATAATCTCTACCCTGAATCGCATCAAGAGTCAGCAAGCCCAGCCCCGGAATGACAAACACGCTTTCCGTGACAACAACGCCGCTGATCAGGATGCCGATAGCTATACCGATAATGGTAATGATGGGTACTGCGGCATTTCGCAAGGCATGCCTGATCAGCACTCGCTTCTCTGAGAGACCCTTTGCGCGTGCGGTACGGATGTAATCCTCATTGAGTACTTCCAGCACACTGGTTCGGGTCATGCGCGCAATAAGAGCGATAAAGATGACGGACAGTGCGACTGCCGGTAACACGAGGCGATAAGCCCAACCCACAATGCCATCACTGATCGGTTGATAGCCCTGCACCGGAAACCAGTCAAGTTTGACAGCCAGAAAATAAATCAACAAATATCCAATAACAAAAACCGGTACTGAAAAACCCACTACCGAAAATCCCATCACCACTCGGTCAATCCATGAGTCTTGCCGGTAGGCGGCGAGCGTACCCAGTGGAACAGCGACAGCACAAGCTATCACTATCGTAAAAAGTGCCAACGACAACGTGGGACCAATACCGTCAGCCACCATACTCATGACCGAACGCTTGTAGTAGAACGACTCACCAAAATCGCCTTTTAGAATATTCTTGATATAGATGGCGAACTGCACTGGCAGAGGTTCTTCAAGACCCAGGTCAATCCTTAGTTGTGCAATATCTTCACTGGTTGCAGCGTCCCCGGCAATATTGGCAGCAGGATCACCAGGCGTTAGCCGAAGCATCAGAAAAACGATGGTCGCAACCACCAACAGAATCGGAATAACCGATAATAATCGCCGAATCAGGTACGCCCACATAACGATGTCTTGTGCCGGGTGAATAAACCGGGCGCGTTACAAACGCAACACGCCCAGCTGCTTTTACAGATTTTGCGCTTATTCTGCTATTTTATAGCCCCAGAAAACCGGTACCGGAGCAACAGTTGCACCAGAGATATTTGCGCCAATAGCATGTGGCTGATAGTACTGACCAAGATGAATATGCGTCGGATACTCAGCAACACGCATCTGTAATTTCTCTACCAATGCCAGTTGCTTGGCAGGATCAGGCTCTTTGGAAAATTCATCACGTAGCGTCTGGATTTCCTCGTCACAAGGCCAGCCAAACAAAGCCTTGTCGCAGGCAGCATTCAGAAAAGGCGTTGTCAATGGGCTTGCATTGTCAACCGAGTTCCAGGCAGTAATGAACGCATTCCAGCCACCGTCGGCTATCGCTTCTTGCTTGTTGCGACGCCCGACGAGCGTCTGCCAGTCCATCGCCTGCATGTCGACGTTCAGGCCGATTTTTTCCATGATCGATTTCGCCACAGGCGGAAGTGGTTCCAGAATAGTCAGATCGGTCGGATGCATCAGCAGAATAGGTGTGCCGTCATAACCCGCTTCCTCGACCAGCTCTCTTGCCTTGTTGAGATTACCTGAAAGCATATCCTCGAACCCAGCTTCTGTGGCAATCGGCGTACCGCAGATAAACATGGCCTTACACAATGTGTAGTACTTTTCATCGCCAATGGCAGCCAGTAGGAATTCTTCCTGATCAAAGGCGTACATTAAAGCCTGACGCATTTTCGGGTTGTCAAATGGAGGATGCAATACATTGAATCGGAATGTGTACTGGTTACCAAAGGGATTGAGATCGACGAGCTGGATGTTGTCATCCTGTTCCATTAGAGGTAAAAGGTCATGTGAAGGTTGTTCGATGACGTCGAGCTCACCCTTCGACAGGGCATTCATCTTGGTCTGTTGATCGCGAATGACTTGCCAGACAACCTTATCGACAAAGACCTCTTTTGCACCTGCAAGACCGTCAGATGGATCGCTTCGAGGAACATAGCCTTCGAACTTGGCAAATTCTGCCTTGTCACCCGGTTTCCATTCTTCCTCGATAAAAACAAACGGCCCGCTACCAACATATTCAGTGATTTGATCACCCGGCGCGGTGGCAGCTATCCGTGCCGGCATGATGAAAGGTACATTGGATGATGGCTTACCCAGCGCATTAATAATCATGCCTGTGGGCGCATTCAATTTGAATTGGAAACCGTTGTCGCTGGCGCTCATCTCATCGACGAAGGTCATCATCTTTTGCCCCATGGCATCCTTCTGTCCCCAGCGCTGCAGTGAGGCGACCACGTCTTCACCAGTGACAGGCTGGTCATCATGGAATTTCAGGCCATCGCGCAGGGTGAAATCATAAGTGAGGCCATCGTCAGAAATGGTGAAGGTATCCACCATCTGAGGCATGATTTCGCCTTTCGTATTCATGGCAAACAGGGTGTCATATACCATGTAGCCATAATTTCGAGACATGTAGGCTGTAGTCCAGATGGGATCGACAATCTTCAGATCCGAGTGCATATTAACGCGGAGAACCTTCTCCGCATGCGCATGACCGGCAGCCAGAAGGCTTATCGCAAGGCCCGTTGCGACAATTCTTCCGCTAAATCTGGCTAGTGGTTTAAAGCCACGAAAATACTTCATTTCACGATCCTCTCTGTGTTAACGATATATCTGCTCACGCGGCTTGATAGTATCCTGTCAGCCGCGACGCTCACGATTCTGATGCGCCCTGACAATTTTCAACCTGTTCTGAGCAGCGACCATCCGAAAGCATGATGCTTGCGAACCAAAAACATCCACAATTCACTATATCCTAATTAGGAAGGTGAATAAAACTGTATTCCTTGTTCTGTAAATTGTCACGAGAATATTTTTGACCACATGGGCTCACCATCACTTGTCACGGTGCGCTGCAACCTGCAAGCTCAGATAAATCAACAAACCAATGAATTCTGCGGGAATTTGCTGCCATTCGGACAACCAGGGGTCAAACGCACAACATCAATACATTCTGTTACAGAACCGCGTCATAAGGTGTCGCTATAGTATGCGGACCGACAGTATCTCTGGGTCAGCTACTTACGGAACATAAGTAATGTCTAACAATTCTTTTTGTCAACACGTAGCAATTCATGTTGTATTTTGCTGCGCTCTGCTCAGCATTCAAGCAGCTCACGGAGCCGATATTGACCATAAGATAAGACAGGGAAGTGACGCATCTGCCTCTTTCGAGCCGGGCGTTTTGGCGTTGGCATCCGACATCCCTGTTGTAGGCTGGATAGACGAAGATCCGGAGGATCCCAACGGCGGGGCACTGGGCACTGGTCTTCTGATCGATGGCCGTGCTGAATGGAAAGGCCTGGTTGTGGAGACGTATTTCAACAGTTTTAGCGCTTTCTCTCTGGGATACTCACTGTCTACTGATGACAAGACAAGCATCGACCTGATTTTCTCTGAAGGGCTGAGGACTTACGAATCCGACATTGGAGAATACCAGTGTGTGGAAAATCGCAGCTCTGACCTGGTTGCAGGTATCAGAGCCACGCACCACTTCGATGCCGCACTCGTTCAAATTGAAGCATACAGTGATGTCTCTGGCAGACATGCTATCAACGAGTGCTGCTTCACTGGAAGTCACAGAATTTGACCAGCGTGCAGAAACTAATCTGTCTCTGCCGTAAATGCGATCCAGAGGCCTTAAAATGCTGCAAAGACAAAACCGAAGGCATGTATCGTTATAGCCTGGAAGCTGCAGAATCAACCAATTTCCATCTTGTGGCGGCTAGACAGCAGCAGCCCGTTGTTGCCAGAACACCTGTGAAAGTCAACTGGGTCTATAACCATCGCAAAACACGGCGTAGCCGTTGGAAGATATTCTAGTGTCAGAAAATTTAACATTGGATCACATTCTGGTAGTAGAAGACGATGCATCTCTGGCACAGTGGATTGCAGACTACCTGACTGAAAACAACTATCAGGTAAGCATCGCCAATCGAGGTGATGTTGCGATTCAGCTCGTGGAAGAAGACATTCCCGATCTGGTGATACTGGACGTTAATCTACCCGAGGTAGACGGATTCGAGGTTTGCAAAACCATTCGCACGTTCTACGCTAACCCGGTCCTTATGTTAACCGCACGCGGAGATGAGCATGATGAGGTTAATGGCCTTGGGGTTGGCGCTAATGACTACCTGATAAAACCAGTCCGTCCCAAGGCATTACTTGCCAGGCTACAAGCCCTGTTACGTCACGATTCGGCAGCACTGAGCTGCCTCAACTTGGGACAATTACGTATCGATGCCGACACTCGAAGCGTACGCCTGTCGGATCAAGCACTCCGGTTATCCTCTAACGAATTTGACTTGCTTTGGCTGCTCGCAAGCCACGCTGGAGAAGTTATGTCGAGAGAGGATATAGTCAGCCAAATGCGGGGAATTGAATACGATGGCTTCGACCGGTCAATTGATATTCTTGTTTCGCGCGTCAGAAAAAAGCTCAGTGATGATTCCACACACCCTTTCCTGATTAAAACCGTTCGCGGCAAGGGATATCTATTTGCCCATGATGCTTGAAAACAAACTATTTCAATGCGCACTTTAATCGGATCTCTTTTACTGGTTGTACTCACAGCTATTGTTGGCGTAGGTTGGACGCTGGATCAGATTTTTGAACGACTCGCCAACGACAACATCAATGATGAAATTCAGATCTATCAGGAAATGGGCGCTCAAATCGCTGCAATTTTAAATACGGCTTCAGATCCGAGAGCAATCATGACTGGCGATATCAAAACCGATTTTTTGGGAATATCTCTGCACGCGAGTAAAGACTTTCAACTTCCACCTTCAATGCGATCCGAGTTTGAAACCGGGGAGGCCCTGGTTCTGGAATCTGATGACGGAGTATCATTATACTACTACCTGCCACGAAACGGAGAAGTGCTGACCATAACTCCAACGAGTCATAACACCAGCTCACTACCGACTCTTAAGCTTGTGTTCACAACTGTATTCTATATTGCAGTACTGGCACTCTTGTTAATTTGGCTATATCCGCTAATCAAGCGATTGACCAAACTAAGCGCTGCCGCCAAGGATTTTGGAAGTGGACAACTAAACAGACGCGTTTGCACCGAAGGGGTTTCTTATATTTCCGATATTGAAGGCGAGTTCAACCGAATGGCTGGGCGCATTCAAACTCTCATCAGTGATAACAAACTACTCAGCTCGGCAGTCAGCCACGATCTTCGCACGCCACTGGCACGCCTGCGCTTTGGTATCGACACTCTGGAAGATACCGGCGACCCCCAGGCGCGACAAAAATATACCCAGCGACTCAGTGCTGACATATCGGAAATGGAGAAACTGGTCAGTTCACTTCTGGAATTCGCACGTCTTGATCATGTATTGCTGGATAGCGCTACCAGTGTCTTGCAGATAGAGAATTTAATTGCTGAATGCATTGAGCTTAACAGCCAGGAAAACATCGCAACATCGCTGAACATTAAAGGCAAACATCTCATTAAGGGTAATGCAAATTATTTTATGATGCTGATAAACAATCTACTGCAAAACGCACTCAAATTTGCCGTACAGTCGGTACGTGTCGAGCTGACTCAACTAGAAAAAGGCAGCCTTTTAATCGTCAGTGACGACGGTCCCGGCATACCAGAATCACAACATCGCAACGTTCTTATGCCGTTTACGCGAGGTGACAATAACAGTACAGGAAAAGGACACGGACTGGGGTTGGCAATCGTCAATCGTATTGCACAACAACACGGCGGATCGGTTGAAATTGGTGTCTGCCCTGACTTGCTCGGTGCGAGAATATCCGTCTTTTTTCCTTCAAAAGACTAACGCCAACCGCGTTTACACGTGGTTACAAATAGCAAGTCCAAGATCAGTACCGGAATACTCTTCATCCATATGCAGGCGTTTGAACATATCAATTATTCGACGCTGATGCTGCAGTGCTATTCCTATACCATTGTCATTAACATCAATAACGGTGACGCTATTGCTCTCAAGAAACGAGCTACTGACCGTCACTTTCGGCCGTAAATCATCTGCATGGTATTTGAGGGCGTTGTCCAGCAGATTTTTAAAAAGCAGGCTCAGCTGGATTCGACTGCCCTTGATGACTGGCAAGTCATCCAATATGATATTTGCTCCACTCTGACCGATTTCTATGGCCAGGTTCTGTATGATCTCCTTGAAAATCGCAGCAACATCAACCTCTTAAAATTCAACTTCCTGACTAACAACCTAAGTATAGCTGAGCACATTTTCAACGAGTAAGCACATTTTGCAATAGTGATCAAACTCATCTCTACCAGCTCTTGCGCATCGTCATTCAAAGACTCACCATGCTGATCTATTAACTCAGAAATTAATTGATGCAGCGTATTAGATGGAGCTTTCATGTCATGTGACATCGAATAGGCAAACGACTTTAACTCATCGTTGATAGCACCGGCAGCACGCCGCTCCGCCAAAGCTTGTTCCTGAGCAACCTTTTGCTCGGTTATGTCAGTTGCTACCCCAAGATGACGAAACACCTCACCATTTTCATTACGTTCAAATACCGTATCGTACCCCAGCAGCCATATCCATCCACCATTCTTGCGCCTTAGTCGGTATTCAATTTTTCACACTTCGCAGCCATCCATTTGGCACACCTTATGTAAACGTACACCATCTTTTTCAAGATCATTCGGGAGATATGCCTTCGATCAGGGTGAGGCGCATGATGTCTGACGTTATTGCGCTTCATTCGCTGATAGACGCCAGAACCTAGCACATCTCAAATTTCGTACTAGAAATGTACCAGGTAACCCTTGATACAGCCAGTCTGTTGGCGGACGCTTCAATACGCTGAAAAATCGAGAACCGTAAACTAACACCTTAAAAGAGCGCTAGTCCGGCACTGTTACCCATCGCGAGTTTCCATTCGCACCCTGTGACAAAACGGGTATCCAGAATCCATCCCAGGGCAGCATTTCCAAATCACCAGATACCCTGTCGTAATCATCAATCTGGCCGTTCCACTTATAAATGGGATTGCCCATCACCAGATTAACCGCCGCCTGGGTCGGGGTGCAACCTGACGAGCCAGAGCAAGGACCTGCAGCAGGCGTTGTTACACGGGTATCTGAAAATCGGGTCGCCTGGAAGTGTGGGTAGCCGACCATATCCCAATCGTATGCTCCTATGCCCGGATCTGTTATCGGCGTGCTTTGTGGGGTTATAGCCACTGAGTAACAACCAGCGGACGATGTGCACTGTGATGAGTCATCCAAAGGCGTTAGCGTTGAGCCCAATGGCATATTTATTTCAACAGCGCTACTGATGGTTTGTATAGCCCAGTAAGCTCTACCCTGGCTCAGGATTCCATCTATTCCAGGATCGGTATAGACTCGTTCGCTGGTTGCCTGATTAGGGTTCCAGCTGAACAATCGCCAAACAGCCTGAGGCCCTGATCCATATCGATCTGCCGGAAGGTTGTCAAATATATCCCTGACACGATTGAAGCTGTTTGGGTTAGCTGGCAAAGACAGCTGATACCACTGGTTTCTCGCCATCGTCAACGTAGGCAAAGTAGACACATCACATACACCAACATCCTCTAGCACCTGTTGGAATCGCAGGGCAACATGCGCCTCCCCCAGATCGTTAGGGTGAACGCCATCGATGGTCATTATCGTGTTATTGAAGCCGCTGCGCACGTCAACCAATCTAACTGAGGAACTGTCGAGGCCGTCAACGTAGAAGTTGATCGCTGAGGATAGCTCAGCCGACATGGCAAGCTCATCGATATCCGGATGGTCAAAAGAGCCAAACGAAGCATCAGGGCTCTGCGGATCCCATGGAATTACATTGGCCAGAAGCATGACTGCATTCGGTGATCGAGCTGCTATACGGGAACGAACCAAATCAATGTCATTCATTATCTCGTCAATACTCTCACCTTGAAATATATCGTTTGAGCCGATGTGTACAAGGTAGTATTCAGGGTTGTATGCGTTTGACCAATTGGATATCCGACCATCAGTAAATTCATCTGCACGCCGCCCGGACACACCTGCATGGTTTGTATCAAACCTTGAACAATTTTCTCGTGAAGCATCACCGCTACTCGTGATCAATGGGCCGACAAAAGTGGCATTGCACGAGGGATCATTGAGAATATTCTGCGTCAGAACCCTTCGATAGCCACATTGCCCTCTCACCCCTACCGTAATGGAATCACCCATGGGCATGATCGTTGCGCTTTGAGCAAATACGTTGCCGGAGTTAATCAATGACAACAAAAGGGCAAGAATTATTGCTAATGGAAGACTGTACATAGTGTTTCTAGACATAATCTTTGTATATTCAGGCTCTGACATCAAGTATCTTCGTCGACAACTAATGCGTGACTTAGCATCAGGGTGTCAATCTCACAGCGCGATATTACCACCCGAAAATGAAGTAGGCAGACAATACCCTGTAATCTAAAAAACGCTCCAGGAAAAATTGCAGAAAACATAGAGCTACCGCCTCAAAACACATAATAAGCTTTTCGAAATAACAACTCAGTGCATGGTGTGTCATGTTGTCGGTTTTATTACCGAGAATTGGGGAATCGAAAATTGTAGATGGTTTTTTCGATTGAGAAATACCATCCACTACGCACTATTCCACCTCCCCCCGAAACGGTGACTGATTGGAGCTGATAGCGTTGCTGTTTTACTGTTATTTTGATCAACTCGCTGATTGTAGTCTTTACACAGTAGGTCGGAATCAGGGAGCCGCAAGGAAGGGCACAAGCGATAACGACGGTATTGCACATGATGCAAAACTCAAAACCCTGCTAGGGTGTACAAATTCAGATTTGTCCTTACAAAAAGCGACAGAACTGGTCGAAATCAATTCGGCCAAAAGCCGTTATTCAAATGAAAATAGAGAAGCCATGATGTTCAAATATTTGATGTTCAGAGACTCCGAAATATATTCTATAAAGGCA
This sequence comes from Granulosicoccus sp., assembly GCA_045106195.1. Lineage (GTDB taxonomy): Bacteria > Pseudomonadota > Gammaproteobacteria > Granulosicoccales > Granulosicoccaceae > Granulosicoccus. The sequence goes on along the minus strand of JBGCEH010000003.1, from coordinate 26,857 downwards.
CTTACAAACTAAAATGCTTTCGGTATAGAAGGACAAAGAAGCCGAACAAATATTCATCCACGGCTCTCCGGATAAACTTCGCTGTTTAGCTTCTCGTTTAGAGGCTATAGCTGCAGAAGCCGAACGATCAGGAAAGTCACACGATCATTTTATGACTGAAACATGGGGTGGTAATGAATTGTCCAGCGAGCTTCAGGGCGCAAAAAAATCTCATGCATTGATCAATGCATTTGATAGTTTACGGCTGGGGTGATAGCCGCGAATACTAGAAAATGGATGGTGAGACCGTTATGAAATCGGGCGCTATTTATGTCCCCTTCGGGCACAGCGGGCACATTCCCAAATAGATGTGTACCGACCCTTTCTAATGTCCGGAATGTAGAATTTTGCCTAGCTGCCTGAAACCGCAAATTGCACGCTGAACGGATTGTTGATATCGATGCTTACGTGTAGAAGTGCTTAAGACAAAGTGGCTCGGTAATCAAACCAATACTTTTCCTTGGTAATGACACTTTTACAGCTAAAGCCAGTCAACCCCAAAACGATGCCGCTCATAACGCTCAACCAGTAGCTCCTTCAGCATTTTCAAGGTTCTTATCCGCGTAACAAACACCTCCAGTCCTTGACGACGCATATCGATTTTCTTGATATACGCATTCATACGCCGCTTAACAGTCGAGGGATTTTTATGATAAATCTCATGGAACACCCACTGATGCATTGGCGAACGATGCACGATATCTTCCATGCGTTCGCGCTGCTGGCTAAGGTAGGCAATCAACACCTCTTCCAGTTGCTGCTCATCCTTTGTGCTCAGATCAGAGTTAGCGCTGGCATATTTCTCGTGCAGGTGTAGAACCGCAATCAAATCACGCTCCTTTCTTGCCCGCAATAAATCTGACATGAGCACGTGCTTTTCGCGCTGGCGATCGGGATTTGTTTCCTTATCTGGGTGCAGAGCTGCAGCCGTCTGGCGAAACAGCCGTTTGAAAACGGCATCGTCCAAAATTCGTCCGGGTTTACCGGTATCCACATCGGGTTCTGGAGAGACACCATTGTCTTTGGCAAATTCCTCATGAAGTCGCTTTAGCAACTCGTCTAGATCTTCTTCATCATCCTCATAGTTAGCACCGGAGGGTGGTATCTCGTCATCATCATCGAACCAATCTTCATCCAAGCGCACGCCATTAAACTGCTCCAGCTCCTCGGCGACCAACTGATCCATGTAGACTCTCAATTGCTCGACAGGAGACAGCGTACTATCGTGGTCTAATTCCAGATCCAGCTCTCTGGCGCGCAACACAGCCAGTCTATTTTGCAATGCCTCGTCCAGCTGTCCCAGCTCCATAAGCTGATTCAGATATTCATCAATCCATTCGCTTAACTCGGCGCGTTGCCATTTCAACAGGGATTTCTTCTCGGCGAAATCCAGCTGTCGATGCACTGTTTTCCGCAGGGTGTCCGCCAAGGCGCTTTCAGCCTTACCCACATCGATGCCAACGCGCTGTACTAGCGTGTCAAGCTCAATGTCGAGTTTTTCATTGTCGCCGGCTGCAGCCTCTGCTTCTGCCCAAAGACGCTGGAAACGCGATTGAACTCTCTTGTTAGGTCCCTTACCCCGAGCAATTGCCTGACTATTCATCACAGCATTATGCCACGGCTAAATCTGGAAAAACCCGAAAGATTTCCAAACATGAAGGTTCCACTGGCAGCTTATCCAGCGCTACTTCTAAAGGAAGTCAGCGAACAACGAGAACCGAGATACGAGACACAGAACCTTAGTCCTTCACCACAGCATATAATTGTCCACCGACAGATCCCCCGAGAGTATACCCGCCTTGCTTGATGGCGTGATTGAGACCATCATTGATGGACAGGACAAACTTTCTCGACGATGTTGTATTCAGGTGTGCGACATAGGCGTTCAATTCAGATATCGACAATGAACGAAAGACGTACTGGACAACACTGAACAAGTAGTTCTGTAATTGATTACTCTGCCTGACTATTTCGTCGTTCACTTCTTGAGTATGACGATCCAGCAAATAACGACTCTCGTCCTGTACGGTTGACGACATACCCATCACGAAATATTGCCGTCCGCTGCCCAGGGCCATTGCCAGCAACCTGTCAGAACCTGACAAGGTGTTCAGCCGGCGATACTGGTTCAACCGCCCCTGCGACACGGGATTGGTTTGAAGTGATTGAAAAAAATGGTCAACATCTTCGTGATCCGCGTAACGAAAATCAGATTCAAGCGCTTTTACTTTCGAGCCCAGTTCTGATTGATACCAACTAACCAGCACTTTCACATCACTCTGTGTCAATGAGCTATGCAATCTGGATACAACCTGAGCACGAAAGGCCTCTGGCGCTAAAAGGGTATCAGCCATTGCGTTAAGTGACAGTAAATGGTTGCGCCCAGATTCGCTTATATTCTTTGCACTCAAATTCTGTGCTTCAGTAGCAATACTCTGTCGCGTGGCAATGGAGAAATTTTCAAATGTTGGCTGAAGCTTTGATACGAGTACAAGCTGATCTATAGATGCCACATTGTCTTCAGCACCGATGCCTGTAGATTTAGCAAACAAGGACGGTGATCCTGCCAGGCATACCGCCAACAACAGCGTCAAGTTCAAAAACGACGGGAGTTTTTCAAATCGAATTATCGGGATTTTCAAAGTATAGAGACTGTGAATGGCCAAAGGGATATGTTAGTCAAGGGCTATGCGAGTGGGTCGTGCGGCAAGTTCGGTAACAAACATTTTGTTTCCAGCGTCGTCAGCACAAGGCAGAAAAGCGACGCGTATTGGGTATACGGGAGCGAATCGAAAGCAGGGCTGGCGGCGCTGGAGACTAAATGTTTTACCGAACTTACCGCACGACCCACCAGCTCTACCCCACGATCGTTTTATCGGTCTAGGGAAACCTCGTCTGTAGAACGCTTAAGAGCTCTGTGAAAAACAATACTCGTTTCCCAAATTCAGATCACATTATCGATACAACCACCGCAAGTATTGCTCACCAAAATGGCCCAAAAGAGATGGTCATGATAAGCACACATATCTGGCAGGTATGTGCCAGATCCCCGTACAAGTCCTAGTCTTCAGCAAAGAGAGACAGAATATCTTCCGAAGACAATGACTTTACGGCACCGCTATCACCCCGCTCAACCGTAGCATCGGCCAAGGCTTTCTTACGTGCCTGCATAGCAACGATCTTGTCCTCGACTGTGTTGTCAGCAATGAGCTTGTACACAAACACAGGCTTGTCCTGACCAATACGATGAGCCCGATCTGTCGCCTGGTTTTCAACTGCCGGATTCCACCATGGGTCGTAGTGAATTACGGTATCGGCGGCAGTAAGATTCAGACCTGTGCCTCCGGCCTTGAGACTGATCAAAAATAAGGGTACATCACCGTTCTGGAATGCATCAATGGCTTCCTGCCGCTTACGCGTCTTACCAGTGAGCTTCACGTAGGCAATGTTGCGCTTCTTTATCTCACGCTCAAGAATATCCAGCATTTGAGTAAATTGCGAAAACAGCAGAATCTTCCGCCCTTCAGCCACCAGTTCATCAATCATCCCCAGCACATGTTCCGTCTTTGCGGAGTTTTTCACAAGACGTGCGCTATCGAGCTTGACTAATTCAGGATGACAGCAACTTTGCCGTAACTTCAGCAGAGCATCAAGCATCTGGATATGACTCTTGGCAACGCCCTTCTCTTGCAACAGTGCACGCACCCGTTTCTCCATACCCACGCGGATAGTTTCGTACAGTCGTGCCTGATCGGCATCAAGCTTGATCTTTTGTAGAATCTCGGTTTTGGCAGGAAGCTCGGCTGCCACATTGTGTTTTCGGCGCCGCAACAAAAACGGCGCTATTGCATTGTTCAATCGCTTTTGCCGATCAGAATCACCATGCTTTTCAATGGGCGTACGAAAGTGCTGTGAAAAACGCTTCTGCGGACCCAGCAATCCTGGCATCAGAAAATCAAACAGTGACCATAGTTCGCCCAAGTGGTTTTCCAGCGGTGTACCCGTCAGACAGATTCGGTGTTCTATGGGCATGCGTTTTATCGCCTGTGTGACCTTGGCTGACGGATTCTTAATAGTCTGTGCCTCGTCCAGAACAAGATGTACAAACCCATGACTTGATAGCTCTGCGTGATCACGTAGTGCCAAGGCATAACTGGTTATAACCAACATCGAATCGCCGTCAGCCAATGGTGATTCATGTCGTTCCGCTCCATGCCAGACACGTGTCTTGAAACTGGGGGCAAAGCGCTGTGCTTCGCGCGCCCAATTATGCAGAACGCTGGTAGGTGCTATCACCAGGCAAGGACCTTTCAGTTTGCGTTTCTGTTTTAGCGACAACAAATGGGCCAGCGTCTGTATAGTTTTGCCTAGCCCCATATCATCTGCGAGCACACCACAAAAACCCGCATCATGCAGAAAATTCAACCACGCCATACCCGTTAGCTGATAGGCACGGAGCTCGGCTTTTAACGCTCTGGGTGCCTTGGCAGATTTTATCAACGCCTGTTGATCAATACTGAGACGTTCAACCTTTTCTGCCAGAGCAAGCAATGATTTATCCCCACTCCACTCACTATGAGCCCCAGCCTCACTTAATTCGCTGCTCAGGTTTGACAGACTCGCCGCGCGTGCACGGGTCACAGCCACCTGACCTTTGGAATCGTCGTACAGTTCCAGCAGGGTTTCTGCAATCGGACGTACCATGGTCGCTGGTACTGCCAGGCGACGACCATCTGCCGCTACCACATTCAATGGCGTATCTCTATCTTCACGTTGTAGCCAACTAAGAATCAGCGGCAAGAGGTTGTACCGGGTGCCTTCGTGCTTGAGTTGCAGGCTTAGATCAAACCACCCATTATCCACCGCTTGGAGGCTGAAATCGAAATCGGACACCTCCGTTGCCTCCAGACTTACAGGGTCTTCCACGACAACGTCGAACCCTTCTGATTTCAACGTATCAAATGCATCAAACAATCGTTCAAATGCGCGGAAACGCTCATTATCCGACCGTGTCAATGGTTGATGATCTGCAATGGAAAAGCGTTTGGGATCACGCGCATAAGCCGGCTCAAAACCCGACACCCGGCGCCGAAAAAACTGGTATTGACGGTATTCCTTGTCGTGATCGCGCGTAATCTCAACTTCGGTACCATCGTCCAACGCTGTCGCCACCACACGCGACTGCGGTTGCAATTCCACATGAAACTTGTGCTCTCCGTAACACATGAGAACCTGAACAACCCATTGACCAATCTGTGCAGAGCCGTCGGCCGAGTAAACCCTTATTCGACAGATTAACGGTTCATTGATAAAAACAACTGATGGTTTTACGGGCAAAGGCAGCGATACACCTTGCGTCGGCGAAGCTAACAGATTGGACAGTGCCTGTGCAGCTGAAGCAGGCAGCTCGGGAGCAAACGAGACAGCATTTAGCAGTGCTGCTGAATACGGACTCTCAACGACCCCCATTTTATAATCCGTGGGGTCCACATACCAGACGGGGCTTGTATCAGACAAGTACAGCCTGCCATTGTCATGTAAGTCAGTGCTGATTTTCAGCTTCTTACCGCGAGTTTTCATTGAATTCCAGCGCACTTGTGCAGTCTTGTCTATCCCTCGACTGCAAGCCTGTTCCCGCCTGTCTTTCCAATACAGCTTGCCGCTGCCCAGCAACTGCTCAATCAAATAAGCGCCCAGCGTACCCTGCAGCGATATCGCCCCCTTCCCGCCGCCATGCGTGATGGACCCGTTCCGCTCCATTGATGTTCTCAGCAAATCGAATATGAATTCATCCGATTTTTCAACATCGATATCATAGTACCCATACGTTTCATCAAGTGGGTACAAACGCCCTTTTCCAAGCGAGCCATTTCTAAGCCGCCCCACTTTCAGAACACGAACGCCTAGAGTCGGGCCAGATGAATTGCGTACGCCTTGCAATTCATAAATGAAACAGGAACCATCCAGCGAGGCGTACTTGCGTGATTTCGAAGCTGGCGCGTCAGGCTGAAGTACTTTGACTAAACCATCAACCCAATTAAGCGCTTGTTGGTCGTTACCTAATGCCATAGCCAGCTGTTGACGACGTCGCTGCCCTGAGCGGTTACCTGCATTGTCAGCAACGACATCTTCCACGGCCATCCATTTCATCAACAGCGCAGCACCATGCTTGCAATTGAAACTCACCGGGCAGGAGCAGAAACACTCCAGATCGTATTCGTCGACCGACACCTGCACTGAATACGGTGAACTTGCAGTACCTTGCACATAACCTTCCAGCAATCCACCACTGGCCGAGGGTTCAATCTCGACGACAACCTTATTACTGTCGACCAAACCTCGTGCACGCGAAAGCGTTACAGCCGAAAAATAGTCTTCAAGATCAGGTGTCTCCACCGGTGCTCCATGAGTGCCAAAACAAAAGGTACGGTATTCTGCCAGCCATTAGTCACCCGAAGAAGATGACAAACACGACTTCTCTATTTTTATCGCTGACACCAGTATTTAACATCCTGTTCTTCCAGAAAGCTTTCCGCATCAGCCCCTTTAAGAATAGCAAGCGTTGACAGAATACCTGCCTCAAGACACGAATTACCAGCAACCGTTACCGAAGCAGGAGCATTTTGTGCAGGCCAGCCAGTGTGAGGGTTCAAGACATGACCATAGCGGATTCCGTCTTTGAGCAGAAACCGCTGCGCATCGCCGCTTGTTGTCAACGCACCCTTTAGAAGCTGTATTGATAGTACAGCCTGCCCGTCGGCCCTGGCAGCTTCCACGCCTACATTCCATCCGGATTTGCTCAAAGGTGGCCTGTTGGCATGCAAATCACCACCAAAATTAACAAGACATGGCACCTCGGATGCAGCAGCATTCAGCAAAGCAACACTACGATCAACGGCGTATTCTTTCCCGATGCCACCGAGATCTATCTGCATACCTTTTGGCAGCGTAAAGACCGGCGAATTCCATTCTACCTTACACCAGCCAACACAAGGCAATACTGTCTCGATGTCACTCGCTGAAGGGATATCATCAGACCCATTGAAATCCCAGACAGAGCGCAAGACACCCGAAGTGATATCGAATAATCCATCTGACATGCCGTGACACGTATGTGCAAAATTGAGCATACGTGCCGTCTCGACATCAACCTCAACAGGCTTGCCACCGCTGTTGTTAATTGACCAGACAGCGTTATCGTCACGATAACGACTGAAGGCTCTTTCGATTCGTAATGCTTCATTCATGGCTAGTTTGACCAGCCCTGCCGCAAACTCTTGAGAGTCATGCTCTACATGGACTTCACACGGACTGGCCATGGCCCGAAATTCACCAACCCAGAAAGCCCCGTTCCTTGTCAGACGTATATCCGTCACCGGGTTCTGCGCCATCGATGACAACGCAATACGGGTAGCCTTAAACCAGCTTCAGGTTCTCTGCGCACCATGGTAGAGGTTTACCACATGGCGAGCTTCTGCAAAAAACAACCAGCGTTCAACAAAGACACCCGCATAGGCACTGACAGCAGCCACTGCAAGCGTTCCAAAGCCGATGCTACCCCACACGCCTGTCACCAGCATCAACGGCAGCACAAAGGCCAGGCCTATGCTGATGAACCGCAACCATATCAGCCTCACCCGATCGACCTGATAACCAAATTCCTTGGTGTGAAAGGTATCGCTTGCATGACCGACATCCAGCAACTTGACTGTTGCACGAGTAAAGCCCAACGCTGTATTGATCGTCGGTCCTGCCGGTGTTCCTATCCAGAAAAAATACACCACTTTAACCAGTGCAGCCAGTACCAGTACAATGAGAGACAGCCCCAGGAGTCGTTCGGCATTCAATCCCTGCTGGGCAAACATCATCGCAAGAATCAGCGCACCCAGCAATAATCCCAACAACACATAATTAACCGGTGTCAACGGCGTATGCCACTGGCGAATCGTTTTCAGGGAAGCATAGATCATTGCGGTGCACAGCATGATAATCAGTGCCATTGCAGCCATGATTAACGCAAAGAATGTCGTCATCAATGAGTTACCCGTGAAAAATTGCAGGGTAAGCCAGATAATACTCACGGGGTAAAAGAGCACTGCGAACACCGCCTCACGTGATAACCATGAAGTCTTGAAGCGTGTGAAGGAGCGCCATGCATTCTTCGGATTGGATAGATGAAAAGTGGACGAAATAAGGCCTGCTGTAACCAGCACCAGCCCCACAATACCCATGAACGTCACCTGATCAGGACTGATCGCGTCAGACAGGTCAGCAAAATGCACAAACGCCAGAACAAACAACAGACCGTATCCGGCACCGGCGGTAACAGTAAAGAAAATGACCGAGATTGCGGGATGCATCAGCGCGCCCCTTTACCAAAATCGTTGAAAGCGTCCTTCTGGCGTTTCATCCATTTGCCAATGAGAGAAGCACTGGAGCCGCCCTCCGACTTCTCTACCGTAGGCGACGGTGGGCGCTGACGGGGAGGCAGGTACTTGTTTACAGGGTTATAACCAACTTCAGGCATCATCGAATAACCGGCACGTTCGCGCACTAATGTACTCACTTCAGAATCAGGATCATCAAAGTCGCCAAAAAATCGTGCATGCGTAGGACAGGTCATGACACAGGCTGGTTGGCGTTCTTCTTTGGGAAGATTTTCATCATAAATACGATCGACACAAAGCGTACACTTCTTCATCACGCCTTCCTGTTCATCAAGCTCGCGCGCACCATATGGGCAGGCCCACGCGCACAGATTGCAACCCATGCACTTGCTTTGATCTACGAGCACAATGCCATCTTCTTCGCGCTTGTACGACGCACCGGTAGGACATACCGTTACGCAAGCGGCATCGTCACAATGCATGCATGACATCGGCGCGTTGACAGTCTTGTTGTTCGGATATTCGTCAACTTCATAATGGCGAATACGGTTGAACCACACGCCGCTCGGCTTCTCGCCGTAGGGATCATAATCCGGCAATGGGCCAGTCGTACCCGACGTATTCCATTGCTTACAGGCAACGGCACAGGCGTGACAGCCTACGCAAGTATCAAGATCGATTACCAGACCGAGCTTCATGGCTTGTCTCCACTTTTGAGATGTCCGCGCTTCAATGCATCTTCCATCGAACGTTCAAGATTGACAGGAGTGTGAGTGTGGTACTTGAGAACGTGAGGCGATTCTGCCAAATCCGGTAGCCGCTTGACTGGGTCGAACTCAGGATAGGAACCGGTCTCGCCGGGCGCTGCCAGGTACACATTGACTTTCAAGTCATACCAGGCAGCCTGTCCGGTCACCGGGTCGGAATTGGTTAAACCGCGTTCTCCGTCTTTCGAAGGTAATAACTCCGAAATCAGATGGTTCATTAAAAATCCCTTGGTTGATTCAGGGGCGTCTTTTGAAAGCCCCCAGGCACCGCTTTGCTTGCCAATGGCATTCCACGTCCAGACGGTGTCAGGATTGCAACCTTCCATCAGTTTGACCTGACAACGAATCTTGCCATGGTGGCTTTCGACCCAAACCCACGCAAGATCATGAATACCCATCTGATCGCCGCGTTCGCGATTCATGTACAGATAGTTCTGAGCCATGATCTGGCGCAGCCATGCATTCTGGGAATCCCATGAGTGATACATGAACATGGGACGCTGATTGACGGCGTGGAAATTATACTTCTGATTGTCCACACGTTGTTCTTCCAACGGAACATACCAGTCGGGTAGAGGATCGAAATACTTCACTAACCGCTGCTTATCCTCTGTGGTGGTAGGTAACGGGCCGTCATAGAGCCCCTGCCCCGCCAATCTGAATTTTTGTAGCACTTCCGAATACAGCTCCATAACGATCGGACCACTGTGACCATTGAAACCGACACTCTTTGCCCACTCCAGATAATCCTTGTTGGCAAAACGGTAGTATCGTTGCTCGGGTGGAAGTTTGTGTTCGAAAAAGCAGTCGTTGTCCATATAGGACTGCCATTGGTCCTTGTTGGGCGCACCTACCATGTGCTCATTGCCATTCTCACCGCGCCATCCGGCAAGGAAACCAATTCCCGGTGCTTTCTCCCAGTTGGTGATGAAGTCTTTATAGTCAGAATATTTTGCAGAACCGTCCGGCTTGACCAGCGCAGGAAAGTTCAGACGGGTGCCGATGTCAACCAGCACTTCCTGCCATGGGCGGACATCACGGTCCAGCTCGATAACAGGCTGACGAATGGAGTCACACGCTGCATGTGGTTCTGAGATGGGCCTGTCGAGCATCGAAATGGTATCGAACCGCTCCAGATAGGTAGTATCCGGCAACACCAGATCCGAGTAGTTGACCATTTCTGAGTGAAATGCATCGCTGGTGACAATAAAAGGAAGCTTGTAGTCACCATGCTCATCTTTCTCACGCAGCATGTCTTGCACTTCAGCCGTGTTCATACTGGAGTTCCACGACATATTTGCCATGAAAAGGATCAGCGTATCGATTGGGTAAGGGTCACCCTTGACAGCATTGTTGATGACCATATGCATCATGCCGTGATTGGCAATGGGCGCCTCCCACGAATAGGCTTTGTCTATCCTGAGGGGTTCGCCTTTCTCATCTACAACAAGATCTTCTGGCCCCATGGGAAATCCCAGCGGCGGGGAGGCCAACGGTGTATTGGGCGCCATGGCCTTTGCCGGTTTTATCGGCGGTGCTATGTGCTTGGGAAATGGCGGTTTGGCCAGATGCGATCCAGGGCAATCAACCGCACCCAGCATGATTTGGAGCAGATGGATAGCACGACAGCTCTGGAATCCGTTGGAATGTGCTGAGATACCGCGCATGGCATGCATGGCAACCGGACGGCCTATGAACCGCTCGTGCCGCCGACCTGTCCAGTCAGTCCACGGCGTCTCAATTGTGATTGTTTCTTTAAATGCAACATGAGCCATTTCAAGCGCGAGCCGTTCAATAGTGGCGGCCTCAACGCCGACTGTCCCAGCCACGTTCTCCGGCGCATACTCATCGTCAAGATACTTCTCGGCAAGCTGAGTCATGACGGTCTTGACGTTTACGCCATCTACCTCGTATTCACCAAAAAGCGCAGCCTGAACAGCATCATCGTGACTGGAATCGTTCCAGGTGGCTGTGCTGTCGGTTGCCTGGTTCCAGATCAGCAACTCGCCTTCTTCGTTACGCAGTAACAGACCGTCCTTTGAAGTGCCCGGTGCGCTGATAACCAACTGCGTGGAATTGGTGTAGCGCGTGAGAAAATCCCAGTCGAACTGCTCGTTTTTAAGTAGAACATGGGCAAATGAAAGAGCGAGCAACCCATCGGTGCCCGGTCGAATACCAATCCACTCATCCGCGATTGCCTGATAGCCGGTGCGTACCGGATTAATCGCCACAAACTTCGCACCGCGACGTTTGAGTTTTTCCAGTCCGATCTTGATCGGGTTGGAAGCATGATCTTCCGCCACACCCCACAACATGAAATATTTGGCGTTGTCCCAGTCAGGATCACCGAATTCCCAGAAGGATTGCCCGGTCATGTAGAGCCCACCAGCCGCCATGTTCACCGAGCAGAATCCGCCGTGCGCGGCCCAGTTTATGGTGCCGAATTGAGACGCCCAGAAGCCTGTCAGCGCCTGCATCTGGTCACGACCGGTAAAGAAGGCAAGACGTTTGGGGTCGGTTTCCCGGATTCTGCGTAACCTTTCAGTGAGCAATTCCAGCGCCTTGTCCCAGGAAATGGGCTCGAATTCACCGGCTCCACGCTCGGTACCCTGTTTTCTGACCAGCGGCTGCGTCAACTTTGCCGGGGATTTCTGCTTCATGATCCCTGCGTTGCCTTTGGCACAAAGCACGCCCTTGTTGACAGGATGCTTGGGGTTACCCTGGATGAAGCGAATCTCGTTACCTTCCAGAGTTACCTTGATACCGCAACGACAGGCACACATGTAGCAGGTGGTGGTCTTGACCGTCTGTTGGTCATGATTTTCGAATTCTGGCAGTGCAGACATAGGCTATTTGAGGGTTATAAAGGGATTGACTGGCGCTTTGACAAAGAATTATCTCGTCTTGACGGGCGCAGCGTAATCTATCAGACGCCTTACTATGGCGTTACCTTGACGGATGCGCCAAAAAGAAATTCTTGTGCAGGTATTAGTAAAATCATCAAAACATCGAATAAGCGGACTGTTGGCGTGTAAACCTGTAGTGTACTGCCCCAGAGTTAATCCCGCTGCCAGTACTGACGGTAACGTCGAATTTGCTTCAAAGTTGCGACTCTGAGTGAGTAATGATGCACAGCCTTTGCAGTAACCAATCGCCAGCCCGCAAGCTTTGCGTAACGCCGCCGATTTTCTATAATGCCCTCACGCATCTCGCGTGCTTTCACTAGATTGACCAGGAGTACCCCGTTCTGATGTCTACTCGCCGCGTTACCCTGCTGGGAGGTTCCGGATTTGTCGGCTCACAGCTGACTTACCGACTGGCCCAAAAATTCGATGAAGTCATCGTCCTGACACGGCGAGCAAGCCGCGTGCGCAAGCTTCGCACGCTGATCAACGTCAAGGCATTGGAGGTCAATGTCCATGATGCAGAAGCCCTGAGTTCGGCACTTGCAGGCTCAGATGTTGTGATCAATCTGGTTGGAATCCTGAATGAAGGTGGTAACAAGGATGAAAGCAGTTTCCGAAATGCACACCTCGGGTTAACCGAAAAAGTACTTTCGGCCTGCAAGAACGCCGGCGTTCCGCGCTATTTGCATATGAGTGCCTTGAATGCGGATACCGAAAACGGCTCCAGCGAATATCTTCGGACTAAAGGTATGGCCGAAGACCTTGTCAAGAAAGAGTCAGGCAGCATTCAATGGACCATCTTCCAGCCATCGATCATATTTGGCGAGCACGACGCCTTCTTCAACCGCTTTGCCAGTCTGCTCCGTGCGCTGCCAATATTTCCCCTGGCTGTACCTGATGCCAGAATGTCTCCGGTTTTCATTGGTGATGTCTGCGAAGTGATGATTGGATCAATCGATGATCAAGGTGCAACGGGCGCAACCATTGAGTTATGTGGACCTCAGGATTACACGCTGAAGGAACTCGTAGAATATACGGCTGCCACCGCCGGCATGTCACGCAAGGTCATCGGTCTACCCGACTGGGCCTCTCGCATGCAGGCCCGCGCCATGGAATTTGTCCCTGGCAAGCCGTTCTCACGTGATAACTATCTGTCCTTGCAAACACCCAGTGTCGGTTCGGATGCGTGCAAGCGTCAATCAACGTCACTGGATGCAGTGGTTCCTCACTATCTTGGTACGGCAGACTGGGCAGGAAGATTGCAAAAAAGACGGGCAGCGGCCAGGCGTTAGACAAACCGCGACACTCACGCCTGATAAAGAGTTGAAGTTGCAAGAAAACGGGCGGAACAATCCAGTTTGGCCAAATCCAGCCAGGTCTGGCCGTTTACAACGACGATTCGCTCAAACAGTTTAATCTGGAGCACTTGGCTGTTAACGAAGAACAGGGTATTTAGTCGGATACTGTCGAGAGGGATCATAACCTACGGACAGGGTAGAGCTATCCATCATGCACTTTTGGCAGTTTCAGGTGTACGTTGTATCTCTTACCTACTCACTAGTCCCCTAGTTCCTTTAAAAGTTGATCGATGGAAGCAATGAGGTTCATTGATTCATCCTTGTTTTTTGCAAGCTGTGTTTCGGCAATACACTTGAAGAAACGCAAATGTTCTCCGATCGACCCGAATTCGCGCTCGGAGCTGCCACGCCGGCGAGCGGCCTGATAGGCCTCGCGGATATCGGGCAGCTCCGTTTTCGGGGCAATCCTGTTGTTGCTCAACGCCTTGAGTAGCAGCAGGTCAGGTATCTGGCAGGCTTCCCAGAAATTGGCTTCTCGCATATCAGTATTGTCAATGCTACGCTGTAGCTCGTCCAGATCCGCTTTTATTTGCTTGCTGTCAGGAGTCTCTTTTACACCACGGCACCAGCTCATGGCAATTCGAGCAGCAATACTGTTCTGTAACGGGTAATACGTATTGGATTGGTTCGTTTCAATTCCAATGTCGTATGCTCGACCGTAGGCAAATGTCATCTTTTCCAAATGGCTGCATTGTGTTGCCTTGTTGCTGATCTTGATAGCGCGTTTATGTACACTGCCTTTAATGGTGTAACGCTCAAGCGATGCATTAATCTCTATTAGCGAATCAATAATTCGTTCAGCTTCTGAGAGCTCCTTGAGCGCCTGACGTTTATTTTCTTCACTGGCGTCATTATTACCAGCCCTGCTGGCAGCCACACGGACTTTCATGTTGACTAGTTGTTCTACCGATGCAATCGATACATCAGCCGTAGCACTACGATTGGCCTTTTTGTAGTATTCGGCCGCCTGTTCCAGATCGCCAAGCTCAGCAAAGGCTGTAGCTATCGCAGAGCATACCGAACCTGATTCATACCAACTGCTGGGGACAACCTGTATCAACTGGCGTAGCTGCTTGCCTATCCGTTTCTTGTTCTCACCTGAAGCGTAACCTGCATCACGCGCCATGAGTTCAAGGTTCTGCTTTAGCTCTGAAGGCGATAAAGGAACTGAACTTTTACTGGCGGTATTATAGCCGCTGGTAGCCCGCAATGCGAAATCCGGGTCTCCATAGCATTGATAAGCACCCCAAGTGTTGCCATCGCGACGTTGTTCCAGCGTGTATGTAGCAGCTCTTGCGACTGCAACGGAGTCGCCGAAGGAATTACCTGCCAACAGGCGATCATAAAATCGTTCAGCAAACAATTTGGCAGCATCATCATCTACCGCCCACCCCGCAGCTATGACAGCTCTGACGCCCATACGGATAAGTTGTGTGGCAACGTTTGCTGCCAGCCGATGGTACTCAACAACACTCGTGTTCGTTCCTACTTCCTGATTCCCTAAGTGACAACAATTTATAAACACAAGTTCCGGTACATAGCGCATCTGTTCGAATTCAGCTGGCGTCAGGTAGATACCATCGCCTAGTACAACACCCGATACGTGCTTTTGTTCGACGCTCCCGGCATGGTAATTTTCGTTGTCTTTGCTGATGGGTCTACCCTTTTCATCAACAGGCAAGTCAAACACCCCGTGAGCAGCGATGTGCACAATACGATAAGGCTTCGCGTACAAGGCGGTAACGACATCCAATGGCCGCGCATCGTGCCCGACCAGCTCCAGAGTGTCGTAAGCTGCAGCATGCAGTTGTGCTGCAACTTTGTGTGCTTCACTTGCCGCACCAGGCAACGCCGGAAATGCATTGCCGTCCAGGTCAGTTGCAACAGGATCACCTACCACAAGTGCCGTAGGCGTTTGCGCCATCAAGGGTTGAGCGCGGAACTGGACAGAAATCAGCTGACGAATAATCCCCGCTTCGACGGCCATGGGACGTCCTGATGAATCAAAACTATCCTGTAAAAGCTCCCACGGGTAGATCGCAGATTTCTCATCAAGCATGAGAATCAGGTTGCGCCTATCCGGTGCGTATTGCTTGAGTTGGTTCGGCATCAGAAGTTCGAACAGGGTCTTGCCCAGTGATGGATTGAAGGAGGCTGATGCCGAAGCGCTGGAAAGAAACCGGTCGACCAGAATACGCTGGGTTGACTGCAACTGTGATTCGACACGAGCACGTTCTGTGAGTGTTTCGAACTTCAGGTCGCCACCGGCAAGTGTCGAGATTCGCATACGCTGCCACCAACCAGGCTCATCATCAAAACTGACGCGGCGTCGCCCATCCTTACCTTCTGCGAGCTGCCGGTGGAACTCGAAATCGCTGTCAAAATCTTTCGTATCGGCCAAATTTACCAGGACCCGCGTTGCCTGAATGGCTCGGTCCTCCCAATACTCAATAATATCCAGCTCAGGGATACGCACATAGGGCTTACTGTCAGGATTTTCCTCAGGTCGTGCTAAATCACTAACGGGTTTTTGTAAACGCTCATTGACCGTGGCAACAGCTCTCAGAATAGAACGCATTGAATCGCTGATAGTCAGGTCGTTACTGGCACTAATGAGCAATGTGGCGAGGGACGCATTGACTGTTTCAGGTAACTCAAATCCCTGATGACGGTATTTTTCGACAAGGGTATCGCGAACCTCAAGCGCATAGCGCATCAATCCGTCGGACAATGTTCCTGTCAGGCTGCCAGGAGTCAGATCTCCAACTGTACCCAGGCCCACAACAATAGCACCGGGGTGGACCGGGTCCTTGTGACGCTCTAGCTCAAACTCCTCAGGCCAGTTCAGCATCACAATGGAACTTCCCTTCTCTCCCGGATACATACCCAGACGATGACGCTCCTTCAACCGTCCATCGAGTTGGCGATCAAGGTAGCTTTCAGCGCTGACAATCGTATCGCCTTGATAATGCCCTACCGTCACAGGGAAACGTGAACGAGCAAGATCACCGTGAACGATTCTTACCTTACATTTACCAGCAGGCAGTCTTTTAACTTTGCGACGCCCCCCCATCGCAGCGGCAATCAGATCATCTTGATCCGGATACATATCGGGCTCGGCTGCTGGCAAGATAAAGCGTTCACCATCTGTGCCACGACTGGTTACAGGAGTATTGGACAATAATTGTGTTGCCCCCTGTTCAAGCAATTGTAACAAAGCGGGGAAGGCCTCTGCGGTGTCTGCCAGATCTCCATGCACGGCATCCATGTAGTAGACGTTGCGCGAGGGCATATCCGATGGGATACCAGTACTCCATGTAACACGGCCATCACCCTGTGCGGTAGCGTGAACCTCTACCTGTCGACCACGCGGAGCATTGTCATTCACTGTAATATCGATAGCGCTTGCTCGAGCACAACCCGCCACATAAATCATTTTATCTTCGTCTATAGAGCTTGAGGCAATCAGATCACGAACGCGCGCCGCCTCTTTCAATTGCTCTTCATCCGGTATCACCCACCCTATTCCCGCACTTTTCTTACTGGATACACCTGAGCCGAACAAACCACGCTTGGCAGGAACATCGTGTGCGAACAGAGCCTGCCAACTGGAACGCTCGTAGAGATCGAGTGTTCCGTCATGCGGCAACAACTGCAACACCCCATCGAACCGGGCAATGGTCTGCAACAGATCAGCGTAGCTGTTCTTGAAATCCAGCACGGCAAGCTTGCGCGTTAACGAGTCTCGCCCAATAAGCATGGAAGCGATATCGTGGGAGCCCCTGTTGGGTGTACCAAGCATGATGAATCGTGCGTCCGGATGCTCGCAAATGCGTTTCCAAAGCTTGATGCCTTTGGGTGTTGCCAGCATGGCTCGTACAACAAGACCTCCCATCGAATGCGCAATGAAGCGTAAAGGCATTCCCATGGATACCGCTTCTTCAAGCGCAAGCTGCACTTGTTTGTACAATAACTCTGCTGAGTCTTCGATAGAGATGCGCCAATCATACGCAAAGGGGCGCACATCATGTGAAGCAGAGAGGTACTTCATCAATTCGCCGTAAGCATCGTCTACCGGTTTAACGGGTTTAACGTTTGGCGCTCGATTGTCAATATCCAGTTTCGTCACACCACCACAGGCGATCTCCATGAAATCCAGCCAAATGCGCTCATCGGCGACGGACAAATGGCTGCCCATAATGCCGGGCACAACGAAAACTATGGGCTGCGCGTCCAGAGTGCGCTTGCGGTAACTATCCTGGTCAACCTCAAAGGGCTTCAGATGCAATGTATGGAAGGCAGGGTCATCGTGTAGCAGTCCTGCCGTAAGACGCGATGAAGTACTGTTATTGTCAAAATAGCGAAAGTGATTAACCTTCCCGCCCGTATCAACCCAGTACCTTGTGCCGCCCTCACGCGTCGCCCCGCCAAACATCGATGGTGTGTTGACAACCAGATCATGATCCTCACGATAGAAAAGATCGGTGATGATGACTTTTATACGGTTGATAAAACCTGAGGCTTTTACATCACCGCCGATGACATGAAGATCGGCCTTGACACTGACATCAGGCCGATTCAGCATCCTGATAGTAGGGGACGTTGGCATCATCGCCTCAATACCCGGAAGCTCCTCGGGCTCGGTGCGTTTGTGGACTACAGCTAGCATCAGGTTACTGACACCACTTAAAACCGGATTGGCCAGACCCGGGACTTTCTCCATGATATTGACCATGCCCGTAAGATAACGGTCAAAACGCCCGTCAGCGAGGGTGGTACCACGTGCCGGGCAGGCTACTCGGATATATCGTTCAACCTGCAGGTCAGTGTTATCAAGCAGGGTAGCTAATTCCTTTATCGCTTTTCTATCACGGGCATATTCTGCGCTCGCGAAGAAATCAAAATCGATGTCGTCAAAAGAAGGACCGCGTGTTCTTGTTCCACGACACAGGAGTTCGCCGATGAGACCGCCACGCGAATGCGACACTAAATGCAATCGCAAAGGGTGGTTTCCCTGCACGGTATTTTTTAGTGATGTCAGGGCCTTGAGTAGTTCAAGAGCATTCTCGATCGGGCTCAGGCTCAGTGATTGATGTTGAAACGACAACACCTGATCACCGTAGTGATTTAACAGATCGGAAATCGCATTGGTACCCGCATCCCAAAGGCCGGAAAAGCTGCCCTCGGTACTTGATGCCGTACCATGCAGAAATACCAGTACGGGCTTACTACGGTCGATTGTCTTGAAGGGCTGCAATGATGCTGCGGAGCTTGCCGTACAGCGGTAAAGCCCGGGACCAGGCGATAGCTTTCCTTCAACCTTGCCTGTGACAAATTCGGTAATACTTCCTGCAATGTCAACACCAAGAACTTTCAGTCCCTTTATCGCCCACTTACCAAGTCCACGGGAGGTACCGTCAAGCGGGAGCGAAGATGGAATTCTAATGGTGCCGTCATCTTCAACGGCGCCGGATCGATGAAGCGACACGCCAAACTCGCTATCCAATTCATCTACCCGGACCCAGATTTTCTGGCCGTCCTCCATTTCAAGTTCGACGACATCGCTGTTTTCGACGTCCAGAATGGCTTCCTTACCGTCACCTCGATTTAGCTGGAATCGTACGCTGTGGCGAGTGGTGATAATGTCACTATCGACTCGCCGTTCAAGGTCACTGGCTAACGTTACGGGATCGACCGGGCTGGCCACGATTAGTCTGGTCACTGTTCGCTCCATGGTGCGTCTTATCCGGGCAGAGAATGAGTCGATACCGCGGACTGTCGTCTGGCACTGACAACAGTACACCATGCACAGTAATGAGGAATAGCCTGCCAGACTAAAAGCTAGCGGCTCGGTTAACTCAGTTTAGGGTCACGATCAGCCAATTTCCTAATCGAGGCTATGGACAGACTCGAAAGCGTTGGTGTTCGTTTGCGAAACACCGGTCGCAGAGTAACAACCGCTAGGTCTCTGTTGAGCGATTAATTGCCATTTTTCTAGCCGGACACTCGTACAACCATCATTGATGAAGTGACAACGAGGTTAATGCATTTATGCATGCCGGCTCACTTGATATGCCCATGTCAAGCAGCCAGCATTTATGCGGCTACACCCTACAAATTGCCTCGGCAAACAACGGTCAGGCGCATGAGACCGAGGGACTCCGTGTCGTTGCAACCTGGCTTGAGCGCTTGGCAACACTTATTCTGAGTTTGCCACTCTGATAATGCGTCATGACAGAATTTGCCTTGATCTCGAATCCCAATGGGATAACTCGCTTGGAGGATTTCGGCTCCAGTTCGCCAAGATAGTAACTATGAGCAGGCTCATCTTCAGTGCGCATCTCAACAATTAATGAGTCTTCCCATGGGATCACACGAACGTTCTTTGCTCGAAACCCTTTTATATCGGCCTTAACGGAGCAATGGTTATCTGTCTCAGCAACTGTGACATTCAACAGGACTGGGAATTTTGGATTCGTAGACATCGTATTACGGTTACGCAGTTTGCCGCCTGTTTGAGTAAGCCAAGGCGGACGGCCATGATTTCAGCAAGTAACTTAGCATTTATCTCACATCGAAAAATTCAGATAGTTTCTACGTATCAATTCGATATTTCCGCATATTCAACACATTGTGCAGATTACGGCCGGAGCATCAAAAATTCTGAGATATCGCATTTAAAAACCTTCTGAAAAAAAGCCTCTGCGATGAACTGGCTCCGCAGTTCTGGCTGATTAGCTCACCTTGATGTGAGGTTGCAGAAAGACGAGAACTCCGCATCCCACCTCCCGGTCATTGAGGGTAAACACGCCGGAAAAAAATGATGGGGTGAAGCTGCTTGTAGCCTTCGTCGTATAGGCGGGATCACCGGTCCCATCAATCGACCCTCATTTGCAAGGGTTTGCACCATTTCGTGTTACGGGGTTGCCAAAAACACCTATGACCCCGTGAAAAATGACTCCTTGCAAAATTGTAAAAAATCCCCCCGTCTATGAACATTGAGAGTTTTGATTACGGCGTAATTTCGAATAACTCTGGCAATAATATTGCGTGCCTGTCAGCAAACAACGCTTAGGCTCTATCATTTCCCTATCCATGTTGGAAGCCGACAGCAACGTCTCTGTCTCATAGGCGCAGACACCAGCAACTCCAAAAATAAAGAGATATTTCCCAACCATACGCCGCCAAATTGGAATATTCCTAGCGCTACTCAGCTTCTCTGACCTGTGCCTGGCACATGCAGCAGAGCAAGGCTATGTATTGCTGCTACCCACTAAACTATACATCGCAGGTGGCACTTCGGCAGTCGTGTTAACAGCAGCCGTATTGGTTCTCCAGAACGTCAATACTACACGCTTGATGTTCAGAACACGGGACATCTTTCAAGTGTGTTCACGTGAAATTTACTACTATCCAACCAGCCTATTGTCCTCATTCTTGCTTGCTTCTATCGTCTTAACAGGTTTTCTGGGTAGCGGCGACCCCCTACGGAATGTACTGCCGCTCTTCATCTGGACCGTTTGGTGGATCGGGGTAGTTGCCCTGCAAGGTTTGCTAGGTAATTTATGGCCGTGGATTAATCCATGGAGCGGAATACACAAACTGTTGCGACAGATGGTTTGCAAACCAGCATCCTGGACAGTTAAATTACCTGCGACAACCGGGGCGTGGCCTGCAGTCGTCATATTCATTCTTTTCATGGGCTACTTTCTTGCCAGCGTCACGTTAAACAGCCCTTCCGACCTGGCAGAAATAATCTGTGCTTATTGGGCAATAACACTGGTTGGTATGTTGATCTTTAGTGAAAAAATCTGGCTCAGGCAATTTGAATGTTTCAGTATATTCTTGTACTTGACAAGTCTAGTATCACCTGTTGGTCGTGTGAAAGGTACGTGCAGAATCGGATTGCCCGGTTGGAAAATATATGACAACAAAGAGTACTCCACCAGTATTGGAACGTTTTCACTCATCATGCTCGGATGTGGCAGCTTTGACGGTCTGAACGAGACATTCTGGTGGCTCACAACAATAGGGGTCAATCCCCTGGACTTTCCCGGCCGATCTGCCATCAGGGTAGAGACACTCACAGGGCTTTTAACCTTCAATGCATTACTCATTAGCGTATTTGCCACAAGTGTCTGGTGTGGACTGGCTTTGGTTAGACATCAAACGAAGCAAACTTCCCGGATTACCTTTCAACAGGCATTTTCAAAATTCGCCTTGACGCTACTGCCCATTGCATTTGCCTATCACATGGCACATTTCATGACAGTATTTCTCGTAAACATACAGTACCTGCCACATGCCATATCAGACCCACTTTCGTCAGGAAGCAACTACCTGTCATTGACCAACTATCACGTACAGCTCGGCTTTCTCACCAATCATCACACCGTGGAAACGATCTGGCGAACACAAGTCGCAATCGTGGTGATCGGTCATGTCGTATCAGTCGTTCTAGCGCATGCAGTATCAGTAGATTTATTCAAACATACGAAAGCTGCCGTAATTAGTCAGGCTCCACTCGTAACGTTTATGACAGCCTATACCTGCCTCGGACTCTGGCTATTGTCGTCACCGAGAATATCGTAGACACCTGCAAAGCAGCTACAGCATTACTCGAAAGACTCGATAACGAAAATCATGACTTCAAAAAAAAACCCTGTGAATCCTCGTCGCAGACAAGCTGTCAAGCTACTGGGCGCTGTAGCCGCCAGCAGCTCAATCTCCAGCCTTAAACGTTACGCGCAGGCTCAAACTTCGGAGCCCATCAAAATCGGCTTCCAGATGCACCGTACCGGAATAGGCTCGTCTTATGGACGCTGGTACGAGAAGGTCAGTTTTGCAGCTACTCAGCGGATAAATGATGAAGGAGGTATCAACGGTCGACCTGTACAAATCATCGCCGAAGACGATGCAACAGATCCAGTAAGAGGCGCTGAGATTCTTGATCTGTTCGCTAGCAAGCATCGATGTGATGTCGTCTTCGGCACGTTGTTCAGCAACGTGGTCTGGGGATCTTCCCCACGAGCCGGGGAGTTGAAATTACCTTATTTCGTCGTGTCAGAAGGATTCCATGTCGCGAGCGGAAAGTTGAATCGCTATACCTTGCAACCGGGCATAACCGATGTCAGAAGCCAAGTGCAAGCCATGGCACCTTTCATATCCGGTAACCTGGGCAAACGAATAACCATGATTTACCCAGATTTCGGTTTTGGGCATGATCATAAAAAATACTTTACCTCCGCCATTGAACAAGAGGGTGGTGAAGTCATTGCCAACATAGCCATATCGCCATCAGAAACGTCATTTTCTGAATATTTCAAACAAATTCCCAAAGACACCGAAGTGCTGTATCACGTCATGGTCGGCCCTGCGGTTATGAAATTCATTAAAGAACTCGGAGAGTTCTACAATGGGGATCGACCTGAAATATTCGGCTTTATCGACAGCCTTGAAGCCATTAACCTTGCAAGCCCAGGACTTGAATTTCTTGACGGTACGTATTTATGGGAGGGTTACCCCAGATATGCGCAAGACGATGCCGCTCCGTTTGAGACTATTTATCGTTCAGCCGTAGGCGTTGACGGGAATGGGGCTTCACTTGAGGATTCCAGAGATATTTCCACTTATGCACATATGTTTGGCTGCTGGGAAACACTGAACGTCATAAAGGCCGGCATGGAGGCGTCAGATTATCGAGGTCCACAAGATCGCACCAAACTTATTGAAGCTGTCGAGTCGATGGACTACCTTCCTCATTCCCTTGATCACCCACAGGGACCAAAAATATTTAATGGAAGGACACATCAGGTATTCGGAAAACAATATATCTCCAAATTGGAAGGCGGGAGGCTCTCCCTGGTACATGCAACATCAATTACCGACACGCTCTATCCAGATGAAGTGGACTACACCTCGTTTTCGTTCTAGGCGCGGCCAGGAAATCTCACTACGTTACCAAAGGCGCACAAATGTCCGGGGTAACCTAGTCCATGCAACCGTCAATTCTTAGTAACATACAACCGACAATTCAAGGTACACACATATTACTTCATGACGATACAACTGTTTAAGGAACCGGAAGATCTATGTATTCAATCAATATTCTTTGTCCAAATCGCACAAAAGATCACACAGGATATTCGTGATACTAACAGGCAACTTACACTAATTGAATAAACCTTGAATCTTCAATGTACCAAAAATAGCCTGAAATTTTTGATATAGCGCATCCATATTGGCTGAGACGTAATTAAAATTATGAAGCTGGAAAACATCGGTATCAGGAAGAAGCTTTTATCAGCGTTTTTTCTGGTTCTTGGCACAACGTTACTGGCTAGCGGAGTATCAAACTACGCGTTCTCACAATTGTCTGAATCACTAAATCGCATAACTAACCATAGTGTTCCTTTGATGGGAAAATCCATCACAGTTACACAATTGGCAGCAGAACTAAACGGTCTACTGATCCTTCTCAGTGGATCAACCAGCGACTCACAGCGACAACAACATCTAGACGCTATCCACGCAGTAATCGACTCGTTGAGAGAACTCTCTGAAACAAGCATGCAGAGCGCTGAGGTAACTTCAAAATCAAACCAGACTACTGATACACTTTCAATATCAGCGTCTTTGGATGTGAAAGAGACAAAAATTCGGAATTTGAATCTCGCCGTTCAGGAACGCATCAAGCTGTCGAACAGCCTGAAAGAACTGACGGAGATCGCTGTTACACGCCACTACCAGCTGGATGACCAACTCGTACAGCGTATTGCAACAGCATCGAAGAAATTTGTTGATCTGGCAGAGGATACCTTCACCAAAAACTCAATAATTATCGACACAATGCTTGACGAACATCTTCAGTCCATGTTCAACGCATTACGCCTTAAGGTTCAGGTAGCAGAAGTCGCCACGGCACTCGCCAATTCATTAAATACAAACACCGCTGAGAGATACAGTGAAGATATAATTTCGATACAAAAAAGTATCACTGTAATGAATCTGTATAGACAAAAGCTTATTAACAAGCATATAGCGAGACGCAAAAATCTTGATCCTGCACTCGACTACTTCAATTCACTTGTGTCACCTGAATCCGAAATTTTCCGAAAGCCATTTACCGCACTATCTGATGCCAGACGGAACAAACTGATTGAAAATGTGAGAGTCACCGAAAAAACCATATACCGGTCAGTGGATCCCGCTATAGATGTCGGACATGCCATGATTTATATGTCTGGAAACAACCTGAATACAAGCGTAAAGAGAACACTGCCAACCCTTATGACCAAGGGAGTAGACAACCTGGTAAAGCTGCTGCAGACCCGCGCCGAGATGAACACCCTCAACGGACTACTTAGCAGAATACCTCAATCTCCAACAGACGATGATTTATCTTCCCTGGAGCAACAATACTCTGCCTCTTATGAAAAGATCAGTGATCTTCTTGTATCATTTACTGACGAACCAGACACGAACACGTTAATGAGTGGAATACGGGAAAACATAACCTTGGCACTGGGCACAAATGGTGGCTTTGATTTGAAACAGCAAGCTTTAAAAATTCAGAAAAATACTGAATTCTTAAATCGTGACATCGCCAACAACAACATTTCCTTTAAGGAAATTCTCGTAGCCAACGTTGAAAACAGCAAGGGCGAGGTCTCTCTCTCCAGCACGCACATAGATCAACTTATCTCGCGAAGTCGATGGCAACTTGCCTTCATATCCGTTGCCAGCATGTTATTTACGTTTCTTGTTTACTGGATAGTTATTTCAAGAAATCTTCTCAGCCGATTATTGACTACGATAGCAGCGCTGAGATCACTTGCTGATGGAAACAATAACGTTACGGTAGATTGTCGTGGTAGCGATGAGCTTGGCATGTTGGCACACACAGTTGATATTTTTAGAAGTAATTCAGTTAAAGCTGAAAACCTGCAAGCTGAACAAGCCATTCTTGCAGAGAAACAGCGAGAAAAAGACGAACATGTACGCACACTCGAACAAGAAAATCATAGAAAGGAGATGGAGCGAAGCAAGCTTGAATCTCAAAAAGCAAACCGACAGAAAGAGATGGCTGACAGGCTGCAAAAGCGCGTGGACAATCTGCTTTTAGCAGTGAGTGCAGCGTCAAAAGGTGATCTGGGCTACCCGATCAATACGGCAGGTGATGATGCCGCAGGACAAATGGGGCGTGCACTTGGTGACTTCTTTTCTGAACTGAAAACCAATATGTCCCATATCAACGACAACGCGAACCGAATGACCAAGGCCTCCGAAGGTCTTACCAACTTGTCCATTAACATGAAGGACATTGCTAATTCGAATTCAGAGAATTCTGAAGAGGCGTCGAGACTTGCAAATGACGTTGGCAGTAACGTCAACAATGTATCCAATGCCACTGAGCAGATGAGCTCCTCTATACAGAAAATAACCACCAGCACATCTGAAGCAGAGATCATAGCGAACGAAGCAGTATCACTCACTGAAGCTACCGACTCAACTGTAAGGAAACTCGCTGAAAGTAGTGAGCGAATTGGCTCAGTTGTCAAAGTCATTACGAGTATCGCGGAACAAACAAACTTACTCGCACTGAATGCAACCATTGAAGCTGCCAGAGCAGGTGTTGCGGGAAAAGGTTTTGCAGTGGTTGCCAATGAAGTCAAGGAGTTGGCAAAAGGGACAGCCGGAGCGACCGATCAAATTGAATCAAGAATAATCGAAATTCAGGAAGATACGAATTCTGCAGTTGCAGCCATAGCCTCTATAAGCAAAACCATCAACAAAATAAGTACGATACAATCGACGATATCAGTGGCAGTTCAGGAGCAATCTTCAGTCACTCGCGAAATCAGCGGATCGGTCAGCAATACCGCTTCTAGCACAGAGGCGATTACTACTGTAATTGGTGGAGTCGCAAGCAAAGCTAATCTCAGCAAAAATGCATCAGTAGAAATAAACGATGCAGCAACAGATCTTACCAACATGGCCTCTCAACTTCAGTCACTGGTATCGAGATATATGTCTGATGACAGTACTCACCGCTCATCATCCTAGCCTGCACTATTCATGAACCGCTTGATTATTCATCCGCCAGACTCTTTTTTGTAACGGACCCTGTGAACGAGAGCCAACGTGACAGAGCGGAATACGAGGCCGTAATTTCCGACTGAGCAGGACTCGCCACAGGAAAAGGGAATGGGGGGACGCCGGGCTTCCGGAAGAATCTGGTGGCGTCTCTGAATATTCCAGGCTAGGAGTCTGCGCGGTAGAAAGCGATCGAGCGAGAGTAGTCCAATTTTGAGTCAAATTTTGTGCTCATTTGAGGAGTTTAGCCGGCTAAGTGACGAAAATGAGCGCAAAATTTGGTCAAAAGTGGGCTGCTCGTAGCC
>JBGCEH010000002.1:0-12765 GCA_045106195.1 Granulosicoccus sp. | reverse complement strand
TGATTTGCGCATATCAACCGCGACGTCGAAAACCTCACCCTGGGTTACGCGAACAAGTTTGCCTTGAGGATTCCTGATCTGGTAGTGCAGCCCTCGCAATACGCCTTGCTGGGATCGACTGTGATTATCCTGGACGAACTGACTGGGCAAACCATTATCAGCGAACATTTGCTGATTCCAGGATTCCAGGAAAAACCCTCGCTCGTCGCCAAATACTCTGGGTTCGATAATCTTTACATCATCTAGTGATGTGTCAATAATTTTCATGGAAGCCCACCGGTTTCGCGAAATTCTACACGCTGAACGCCAATACAGGTGCAGCCGCCGTCGAGTACAACAGTGAACATTACTCGCGCCCAGGTGGTTAAGCTAGCGGAGCTGCAATACCCAGGCCATCCGTGTCCGGGGAACGCCAACTGTAAAGGTGCTGTGATCAGCCCCCATATATCTAACGCATGTTTTTCCCATCAGGATCATAAACGGCCTTGAGACTGGCTGATACATCGAACAGCGTACCGCCGATGTCAATCTGCCAGCTTTGTGCGGCTAGCCAGTCTGCATTGATCGGCTCTTTGCTTTTGACGTAACCCAGTCCCACCGACGCGCCTGCCGTATGCCCATAGTTTCCAGAGGTCAGATAACCTATGCAATTGCCGCCCTGCATAATGGGCTCGTGATGATAAAGAATTGGTTCGGGATCTTTCAACACAAATTGCACCAGACGCTTGTGCAAATGCGTTCGTGATTCCTTTTGCCTGGCAATAGCGTCATAACCAACAAAAGGCACACCTTTGTCCATCGCACAGACAAACCCGACACCTGCTTCAAGCGGGGTATCTTCATCGGCAACATCATGCCCAAAGTGAAGGAACTTCTTTTCGATACGACAGCTATCCAGAGCATGAAGACCTGCCAAACGCAATCCGTGTGTTTCACCCGCAGCCAGTAAACGGTCAAACGATGCAACAGCCATTTCTGCAGGAATAAAAAGCTCCCATCCCAGCTCACCAACGAATGAGACTCGTGTGACACGAATCGGCGCATAACCCAGCTCACCATTAACACTCCGACCAAACGGGAATGCCTTGCTGGAGAGGTCCAGACCCAGTAAAGGCTCAAGCATTGCCCTGCTGTTTGGCCCCATCACACCAAACACCGCATACTGAGAGGTGACGTCCGTTACCGTGCAGAAATCATCTATTCCAATGTGTGAACGGAGCCAATGAAGATCCTTGTGGGTGGTTGCTGCCCCGCTAATGACCATATATTCGTTTTCAGCCATGCGCGTCACGGTAAGATCGGCCTCGATACCCCCTCGCTCATTAAGCCAGTGTGTATAAACAATTCGATCGGCTGTTGTGTCGACATTAGCCGTACAGACTCTTTGCAACACAGCCGTGGCGTCGCGGCCCTGCACCAGATATTTGGAAAAGCTGGACTGATCAAACAAGGCTACCGATTCTCTGGCTGCCGCATGTTCCGCTGCTGAATGTTCAAACCAGTTCTGTCGACCAAAACTGTACTCATAGACGGGCTCAATACCCTCAGGTGCGTACCAGTTAGGCCGCTCCCAACCCGCAACTTGACCAAAACAAGCACGATGTTCAAGATGACGTTGATGTATCGGTGACAACCTGAGATTTCGGCAGGTTTCAAATTGACGAAACGGGTAATGATGTTCATACAGCAGACCCAAAGACTCCTCGGCACGCTCGGCAGTAAACTGCCTTGTACCCATGAACGGATACATACGGCGGATATCGTTACCCCAAAGATCCAGTGGGCAATAGCCATTGTGCATCCATTCCGCACACACCTTGCCCAAACCACCAGAGCTTTGAATACCCACCGAGTTGAGACCTGCAGCGACAAAATAGCCACGGACCTCAGGCGCTTCACCTACATGAAACTGATCGTCGGGGGTGAATGATTCCGGGCCACAAAAGAACTTGCGCCATCCTACGTCCCCAAGCATGGGAACGCGCACCATGGCATCTTCAAGCACTGGCATCAGTTGTGACTCCATGTGACCGGGTAGTTCATCAAAACTGAAATCTGACGGTATCCCTTGCTGCCCCCAAGCCATTGCCCGCTTCTCAAAAGCGCCAACAAGCAGGCCGCCCGCATCTTCCTTGATGTACACGCACTTGTCGTGATCACGCAGCACTGGCAGATCCGGTGTCACGGCATCGTGTTTTTCAGTCACAGCGTAGTAGTGCTCACAGGCATGCAAGGGGATGTTTACCCCGCTTTGCCGACCTAGCTCTCGTGCCCACATACCACCGCAATTGACGACAAAATCCGTCGCGATGGTACCTTGATCCGTTGCCACACCGGTAACCCGACCGCCTTCAATCAATACGTCATCGACCAGTACACCTTCTAGACAGAGAGCACCGCGTTGTCGGGCACCCTTTATGAATGCCGTGGTGATCTCGATAGGGTTTCCCTTGCCATCGTGCTCCACATAAGTACCACCGATAATGTCCGTGTCGCTGATCAGTGGAAACAGGTCCTTGACCTCCTTGCTGGTCACGGTATCGACACGTGTAACACCAAACGCATTATTCATTGCGGCAACCCGGCGTAGCTCTTCCCATCGGTCTACGCTATGGGCGATACTCAGACTGCCGACCTGGCGAAATCCAGTGGACTGGCCTGTCTCCTCTTCCAGCTCATGTAACAGTCGCATGGAATACTCAGTGAGTCTTGCATGGCTTTCATTGGCGCGAACTGTTCCGATTAACCCAGCGGCATGCCATGTGGTTCCACAGGCGAACTGCTTTCTCTCAAGCAACACAACATCTTGCCAACCGAGCTTCGCAAGGTGATAGGCAACGCTTGCACCCGTTACGCCACCACCAATGATGACGGCACTGGCTTTTGATGGAAGAGACTCTGACACGGAAAATAACCTCTGGAAATGGGAGCCTTGCACCGCGTAGACACCTCACGAGAATCATCCAGTCTGGGTCTACAGATTGAAGTTTTGAGATGAACCAGCCTATTGACGTGATACTGCGGTACCGCGACGACATGATATTACGCTAGTAGCATATCCCACTACCGCACGAGAGCGACGTTCTCCAGTGCGACGTCAGTGCGCGTTGCGACGAGGTAGTTTGGAAGAAGTGGTCTGAAACGGAACGTCAGTTGCCTATCACCTAACCGTCTATCAGATATCCCGAAGAAGCCGGGAAAGCGGGCCCCGGCGAGTAGTCCAGGTTCATGCTATTAAACGAATAACGCGCTAGAGAAGGTACAACCCAGCTTCAGAATGTCAAAATCAACTGCTGGAACTTTCAAAGCACATGCCGTTCGATGCCGGCCTTTATCAAACTGGTGAAGATATCTCAGGCACCAGCCCTTCCCGGCGGTTGATTAACGTCCATATCAGCTTGAATCCCTCTGTAAACTCACACCCACAGCGCGCAATCCATTCATCCAGTTCTCCCGGTAAAAGCCAGCGCCCGTCATCGATCTCTTCAGCCTGCAGAACCAGCGGCTGGTCCGAATCAACACGATAGACACACGTAAACTCATAACCCGTTCTGACATCAGGTGGCAGCTTGCCAACCTCGGTAAACGAATCGGCACTCAGCGCAACGCCTAATTCCTCACGCATCTCGCGCACGGCACAGTCAATGTAGGATTCGCCGCTATCAACATGCCCGGCAGCGCTGGTGTCCCAGAGCCCTGCCCCGGAGTCCTTGAGCATACTACGCAACTGGACGAAAACTTCTCCTCGGGAATTGAACAGCACGATATGCGATGACCGATGCAGATGTCCCTCGGCATGCACTCTGGCGCGTGTGTCACGGCCAATGATACGGTCTCTGTCATCGACGATATCGAGCCATTCCGTCACGTTGAAGCGCCTATCCCGCGACTACTTGTCGCTTGAGTTTACGTATGTATTTCTGCAACGACTTGTTTTCAACCAGTTTGTCGCGAAAATAGCGCTGGTTGCGACTCATGGTGGTCAGGTCACGGTTAAACCGTTTGGCCATGTCAGTAAGACTGGCAACGTCCAGCTCCATGGCAAGGTAGGTGATTTTCTGGCGAATCTGGCTCTCGGTACGGGCCCTGCTCGCAGTGACAAGGTCAGCTTCCCTGACGCCCTCTTCCCGGCAGACACGCTTAACCAGCTGGTTGAGCGTGACCGGTTTAGGCGCCTCTTTAATCGGCTTGAGAGCCTTTCTGGCAAATTTTTCATCACCCAATATTCGGCCACCTGCTCCTCCCTTCATCAAATCCGGGCGATCACCTTCATCACTGGCCTCATCTACAAATTGTGCAAAGCTTTTTCTGGCTGCCTTGTCTGTTTTGCCAAATGACTTCAGTACGGTGGACGTTGTCAACCACTCCGCTTGTTCAGTTTCATCGAGATATCCGGCGTGGCTAGTCCATTTACCTGTGATTGCAGACTTGGCTTCACCATTTCTGACGGGGTTATTGTGGATGTAGCGGACAAGATCGTTCAGGTACTTGTCGGGTTCTATCACGATTGCCTTGTAACGACCATGGAACAAAGGGCCGGATCGACCGTGTTTTGAATTATAATGCCGGGTATAGCGAAAGGTCAGGTTTTGCATGACTTTCGACAATGGTGCATCCTTGACTTGGATAGCCATTTGAATGTGATCCTTCGCCCAGCAATATCCGTGGACTGAATGCCCAAACCTGCTGACGCCTTCAGCAACAAGCGACTCCCAATGACGCCGGTCTGCAAGGGCTTTGAAGACAGGCTGCTTATCCAGACTGGTCAGTATGACGTGATAGACCGCGCCGGAAAAGTGAATCCTGGGTTTTCTAGCCATGATTTGTTACTAGTAGCTATGACATTAACGTCTGAAACTCAACGACAGTATACCGGTTGTACGGTCTGATTGACACACCTGTCAACAAAACCTGTCACCAGGCCATGGCAGCCTCTCCTTACAATTACGACCGTATACTTTTTCTGGATCAGTGAAATATTCCCCACCAGAATGGCTCTGCGTCGTTGTTACGCGGGCATCGGATACCCTACACTGTTGATCTGTCGTGTTTTGAGTAGTGTCATGCAGGCATGACAGATCCCTGCAGCTGTAAATTTTCCGTTACGGCATTTTACTGAAAAGGAGAAAAAGTTGAGCGTCTGGCTAGAGCGCAGATCCGAATCCAAAGGCCAAACGGGTCGCGGCTTTAATAGCACTCGCGATGATAGCCAGTACCAGCGAGATAGGGCGAGAATCATCCACAGTGCCTCATTCCGGAGCCTGCAATCCAAAACACAAGTACTGGGGCTCGGAGAGAGCGATTTTTACAGGACTCGGCTGACACATTCACTGGAAGTAGCGCAGGTAGGCTCTGGCATCTGCGAATGGC
Organism: Granulosicoccus sp.; assembly: GCA_045106195.1. GTDB lineage: Bacteria > Pseudomonadota > Gammaproteobacteria > Granulosicoccales > Granulosicoccaceae > Granulosicoccus. The sequence continues at coordinate 7,395 of JBGCEH010000002.1, read as the reverse complement.
TCAGGGACCAGGAAGCCTTGAATGACCATAAAGAGTTAATACCGTCATTCAGCCTTATAGAGGCAATTTGCCTTGCTCACGATATCGGCCACTCACCGTTTGGCCACGGGGGCGAGATAGCTATGAACACGATGATGCGGGATCATGGTGGGTTTGAAGCCAACGGACAGACATTGCGAATACTGGCCAGGCTGGGCGAATATTCCACCGACAGCGGACTGGATCTGACACGACGCACCATGTTGGGCACCATCAAGTATCCGGCATTCTATTCAGATGTGTGTCGCTATTCGAGCAGCGGCGAAAGTAATCCGCTCAATATTGACCACTGGGCACCACCAAAATGTATCTATGACAACGAGCGCGACGTGCTCGATTGGCTACTGGATCCGTTCGATGAGCAGGATACTGCGTTATTCATGTCGCTGGATACTAACCGCAATGGACACGCACGCACCGTCTACAAGGCATTTGACACAAGCATCATGGAGCTTGCTGATGACATTGCCTACGGTGTCCATGATCTGGAGGATGCTCTGGCACTGGGTTTGGTCGTGCGAGATGCCTGGCAGACTCAAGTCGTTTCAAAGCTGTGCGATCTGGACGATAATCCGGTTAGTGCAAAAATTGACGAATTCACGCGACTGCTGTTCAGCAGTGACGCAAAGGATCGAAAACATGCCATCAGCCGCCTGGTCGGTTATCTCATACGCAGTATTACAATCGATGATCAGGGGAAATTCAAACACCCGTTGCTTAGCCTGCAGGCGAGGATGGAGCCGCTGGCTTACCAGATACTGCTACTGATTAAGGACTTTGTCATGAAGCATGTGATATTTCGCCCGGAATTGCAGATGCTCCAGTACAAGGGACAGCGTGTGATCGTCCGGTTATTCGAGATTTTCGAAGCTAACCCCAAGCGGCTTCTGCCTGAACCTGTTTTTGAGCAATATGAATTGCAGGGCCATCGGGCGATCGCCGATTACCTGTCCAGCATGACCGATGTGTCAGCAGGCAAGCTGTATCACAAACTGCTTAGCCCAACGTCTGGTTCAATTTTTGACCGACCCTGAATCAACAGGATTTCACCGATTTCATGGCTCTTCAGATACCCTGAATGAGGGCAATGCTTGCCGCGATCTCATTTTTACGCTGTCATGACGTTTGTTCAGTCAACGTAAAGATTAACTCCAGTACTATATTGTCAATTACAGCCCACATGCACAGTACAAACACGTAACGCAATTCACCTTTGCCCAACGTCAGGAGCTGGCACTGCAATAAATTGAACTTTATACCTGCAGCTTTGGTCACACTGTGACCACTCTAATTCCAACCATTTCACGACCATACGACCATTATGAATAAAAGAGATTTTCTTAAGTCCGGCATGGCGCTCAGTGCGGCAGCTATGGCCGGACCTTACGCTAACAGCGCACTGGCTCAGTCAGGACAAGGCTACGAAATCATCGATCCACCGTTGAACACACGTGTGTCAGACAAGGTGGAAGTTATCGAATATTTCTGGTTTGGCTGCCCCCACTGTTTTGCGTTCGAGCCTGCTATCAATGCCTGGAAGGCGGGCAAGCCGGATTACGTGGAATTCGTTCGCGAGGCCCCGCCGTTAAACCCTTCTTGGGAACCTCACTCACGAGCCTTTTACGCGGCAGAACTCATGGGTGTGGGTGATCAGTTTCTGGAGCCCATGTTCAACGCCATTCACGTCGAACGTCGTGCACTTCGCTCACCCAAACAAATCGCAAAATTTGCTGGCGAGCTAGGTATAGATGAAGAAAAGTTCAGCAAGACGATGGATTCCTTTGCCACCAATACCAAGCTCAGCCAGTCTATGCAGATGGCGGCGGGGGCGGGACTTACCGGAGTGCCTTCTGTTGTCATCAATGGCAAATACCGTACTGGGGCCTCTCTGGCTGGCAGCCACGATGGCATTATTCGCGTTATAAACGAGCTCACTGCCAGCGAGCATGAATTGATGAAAGCCGGTTGATTGGCGGCAGCAACGGAATAGGGTCGATTGGTGACCCGAGGGCTTGGTTAAACCGCAAGCCCTCGCCCTTCAAATCCCCGCTATAGCGTTATTCCCATGCACACCGAAAACCTTTGCCCGACCTATTAACTGGTTTTCTTGTCTGCTGCAAAGTCATTCCCTCGCAGCCGGGAACCCACAGACTTACCAGCAGGTTTTCTTACAGCATACCGTGGTCATTCCCGCGTACGCGGGAATCCAGGCTTATCTGAGCATCATTATCTACCTATCCTCGGTCTATTGCACCTTTCATGGTGGAGGGGTGAAAATGCAATTGATGCTACAACAGCACCTGCTCTACCCCACCCACATTGGCACGGTCGACAAACTCTGCTGCCCAGTTGTCTCCGAACAAGCCCTTCGCAAGCTCAACAACAATGTAGTCAGTATCCAGACCGGTTTCATCACGATAGCGGCTGAGCCCCTGCACACACGCCGGGCATGAAGTCATCATCTTGACATTATGCCGAATGTCACCGGGCTCTACGTCAAAGTGCTGAAGATTCGAGGCTAACTCATCAGCTTTTCGCATACGCACCTGCGAAGCGATATCCGGTCGCGCTACCGCAAAGGTTCCGGCTTCTCCACAACATCTGTCGGACTGGACGACCGGCTTGCCCAGCAAGGCTTCGGTGACTTTGAGCGGCTGATACGTTTTCATGGGGCTGTGACAGGGATCGTGATACATATAATGCTCGCCACTGACGCCATCGAGTGAATAGTTCTTTTCCATAAGATATTCATGAATATCCAGCAAGCGACAGCCTGGAAATATCTTCTCGAATTCGTACTTCAACAGTTGATCCATACACGTCCCACAGGAGACGATGACCGTTTTTATGTCCATGTAGTTAAGCGTGTTGGCAACACGGTGAAACAGCACCCGGTTTTCTGTCGTTATCTGCTTGCCTTTGTCAACATCTCCAGTCGATGTTTGCGGGTAGCCACAGCACAGGTAACCGGGTGGCAGCACCGTCTTGCTGCCTGTGTCATAGAGCATTGCCAGCGTTGCGAGGCCAACCTGACTGAACAGACGCTCCGATCCGCACCCAGGAAAGTAGAACACGGCATCACTGTCATCAGTGGTTTTCTGCGGATTTCGGAGGATGGGGACATAATCCCGATTCTCTATGCCCAATAGTGCCCTTGTTGTCTTGGCCGGTAACATCGCACGGTTCGGTAATTTTCGGTTAACGAAATGCACAACTTGCTCAATCGGTTTACCGGGACCTGTTGTGCTCGGCGGTTGCTGCCTGCCCAATGACACGGAAGGCAGTCTACCCACTACGCTACTTGCTGCACGCTGCACCTGAAAACCCCAGTCAACCATGCCTTTACGCATGAGCTTGATGGTGGTTGGGTCTTTCACATTCAAGAAAGCCATTGACGCCTTGGTACCCAGACTGAAATTCTTCTGGCCACGGTCCTTGAGAATCTTGCGCATAGTTATCGTGACATCGCCGAAATCGATATCTACTGGACAAGGGGCGAGGCATTTATGACAGACGGTGCAATGATCAGCGATGTCATTCATCTCATCAAAATGCCGGATAGACAACCCGCGCCGCGTTTGCTCTTCGTAAAGAAATGCCTCGATAATAAGGCCGGTTCCCAGTATCTTGTTACGCGGTGAGTAAAGAAGGTTGGCGCCCGGCGAATGGGTTGCACAAACCGGCTTGCATTTTCCGCAGCGCAAACAGTCCTTGATAGCCTCGTTCAAGGAACCCAGCTCGCTTTGCTCCAGTATCAACGCCTCTTGCTGTACAAGCCTGAGTGATGGTGTGTACGCATTATCCAGACTTGAGCCGGGCATGAGTTTGCCTTTGTTAAAGTGCTGGTTAGGATCCACCACATTCTTGTAATCAGCGAATGCACTGACGCTTGCTTTGTCCATGTATTGCATTTTCGTCAGCCCGATACCATGCTCACCGGAAATAACACCATTGAGCAATTGCGCAAGATCCATCACCCGATCAACGATGGACTCTGCCTGACGCATCATCGTGTAATCGTTGGAATTAACCGGGATATTAGTATGAATATTTCCATCACCAGCATGCATATGCAAGGCAGCGAACAGACGTTGAGGACGCAACTTCGAATGGATATCGTCTATCTTCAGGCGCAGACGCTCGTAGCGGTTACCGGAAAATCGCTCCTTGAGCGGTTTTTCTATGGCTTCCCTATAGGACACAGTCTCGTCACGACGAAGCAAGCTATTGACACACTCATCAGTCTCAACAGGATCTGTACCTTGCCTCAACGACTGCAGGAAACGTTCATCCGCACATCGTAACTTGTCATATAAACCATTCCAGTGCGACTGTACGCCTGCCAGCTGATCCGCCGCAGCATTCAACACTTTGTCGACAATTGCCTGACCTTCCTCACTGGAATCGTGAGGTTGTCCAACCAGCGCATGTGCGTCGCCAGATTCCAGCAAGGTTTTAACCTGATGCAACATCGCCAGCTTGTTACTCAGGGAGTGTTCTATATTGATGCGCTCTATCCCCTCGCTATAATCAGCCAGGCGTGATAGCGGAATGACAACATCCTCGTTGATCTTGAACGCATTGGTATGGGCTGCTATCGCTGCCGTGCGCGAGCGAGCAGCCCAGAACTGTTTGCGCGCATCACTGCTAACAGCAATAAAGCCTTCGGCTCCACGCTTGTTGACGAGCTGTACGACACCTGAGGCTACCTTGCTGACCAGATCGCCGTCGTCGCTGACGATATCTGCTAGCAGCAACATCTTTGGCAACATCCCACGAGCAGCTTTCGCACTGTACTTGACAGCTTTTATATAGCGATCATCAAGATGCTCAAGGCCTGCTAACTGTATACCTGCGGTCTGATCGATATAGTCCTTGACCTCGGTAATGGCCAATACAGCATCACGAAGATCCTTGCCATAAAACTCCATGCAGACTGTTCTTACATGATCAGGCATGCGATGCAAAATCATGACAGCCGACGTAATCAGACCATCGCAACCTTCCTTTTGCACACCTGGCAAACCGCCAAGAAACTTGTCTGTTACATCCTTGCCCAAGCCCTGAAGACGTAGACTCGCACCCGGAACCTCAATAAGCCGAGGCTCGCCCATAACTGCACCATTACTCGCATCTGTTCGGGTGATGCGAAACCTGACAGTGTCCTGCAGATGAATCTTGCCAAGGTTATGGTCCAGCCGCTCGATATCCAGCCAGTGTCCGTCAGGATCTACCATTCTCCACGACAACAGATTGTCGAGTGTTGTGCCCCATAACACCGCTTTTTTACCACCCGCATTCATGGCAATGTTGCCGCCGATGGTAGAAGCATCCTGAGAGGTTGGGTCAACTGCGAAAGCCAACCCCCGTTTTGCAGCAGCTTCAGCAACGCGACGAGTCACCACACCTGATCCCACTCTGATTGTGGACGCCTGTTGATGGCTCTGGGCCGGATCGAGCTCACCCGATGCGGGGAGTTGCATTGTTTGTACAGATTCCAGCCAATCGAGCTTTTCCAGGTTGATTACAGCGGTATTCGCGTGCAGGGGTATGGCACCTCCGGTGTAACCGGTCCCACCACCGCGAGCAATCATCGTCAATCCAAGCCCGATACAGCATTTGATTAGACTGGGCAACTCGTCTTCGGAGTCGGGGGTAAGCACCACGAATGGCAGCTCGACTCGCCAATCCGTTGCATCAGTGACATGAGCCACCCGCGAGAGTCCGTCGAAACGTACATTGTCACCATGGGTAACGCCCCGCATCGCGTGGGTTGTCTTTCGACGCAGTTTTTGCATCTCTCGAAGCCTACGCTGAAATCCTTCGATGGCATCGTTTGCAATAACAATTAAATTACTAACTCGCGGATCAGCATTATCGCGCTCTACTATCTGTTTTACACGATGCTTCAGGGCTCCAATCAAGGCTTCCCTGCGCTTGCGATTGTCAAGCAAATCTTCCTGGATAAACGGGTTTCTGTCGACAACCCAGATATCGCCCAGGACCTCGAACAACATTCGGGCGGACTGGCCGGTTCGACGCTCATGACGCAACGACTGGATTAACTGCCATCCAGCATCACCCAGATACCTCAATGCTATCTCACGATCAGAGAATGAGGTGTAGTTATAAGGAATTTCACGAAGCTGTCCGGGCAGCTGGACCGGGTCCGAAAGTAGTGGTGCGTTCATAGTGGTAAAGATACGCTGGATAAGGATGTTCGTATGGGCGCACTGACAACAATACTCATTACCCAGAGGCATTATTCCTGCCAGCAAGGAACTCAGTCATCCGGTCACACCCACAGTACAGAAACAAAAAAGCCCCGGCAAGCGGGGCTTTTTCTACAAACGGAAGAGGCTTTCCGTTATCGCTTGGAGTACTGGGTAGCCTTACGAGCCTTACGTAAACCGACCTTCTTCCGCTCGACTTCGCGCGCGTCACGAGTAAGGAACCCGGCGCCACGCAGCTGAGGCCGCAAAGTTTCATCGTAGGAGAGCAATGCACGGGAGATGCCCAGACGGATAGCACCAGCCTGTCCACTTCCGCCGCCACCTTTAACAGTGATGTTGAAGTCAAAATTTGACAGGGTATCTGTACGCTCGAGAGGCTGACGGATAATCATATGCGCAGTCTTGCGCCCAAAGTACTCGTCAAGCGGCTTGTGGTTAACCGTGATCTTGCCGCTGCCGGAGTGCATGAACACCCGAGCTGTGGAAGACTTTCGACGGCCAGTGCCGTAATACTGTTGTGCTGCCATATTCTATTTGAGTTCCAGTAGCTGCGGCTGCTGCGCTTCGTGGGTATGCTTTGCGTCTGCAAAAACACGCAACTTTCGGTACATGTCACGTCCGAGCGCGTTCTTCGGCAACATGCCTTTGACGGCAAGCTCGATGATTCTCTCGGGGTGAGTTTGCTGCAATTTCTCGAAATTGGTGGTTTTAAGATTACCAATGTACCCGGTATGGTGCCGGTACAGCTTGTTCTTCGCCTTATTTCCAGTCACTTCGACCTTGGAGGCATTGATGACTACCATGTAGTCTCCGGTATCCACATGCGGGGTGTATATCGCCTTGTGCTTGCCGCGCAGGCGTCGCGCGCATTCAGTGGCCACGTTGCCAAGGGTTTTACCTTCGGCATCGATAACGAACCACTCACGTTTAACCTCTGCAGGCTTGGCGCTGACGGTAGTCTTATTCACTTGGGAGTATCTCGGTAGGGCGTAATCTGACTTAGCCAGCCATTGTAATGCAGGATTTGCTGAAGCTCAACCACGAAATGCGTTTTTTAACGTCGGATGAGGTTTGAAATAACATTATTGCCGACGGGGCAAGAAAAACAGCGCAACCTTTACAG
>JBGCEH010000001.1:0-208150 GCA_045106195.1 Granulosicoccus sp. | reverse complement strand
TCGGAGCAGAACTCGGAGCAGAACTCGGAGCAGAACTCGGAGCAGAACTCGGAGCAGAACTCGGAGCAGAACTCGGAGCAGAACTCGGAGCAGAACTCGGAGCAGAACTCGGAGCAGAACTTGGAGCAGAACTTGGAGCAGAACTTGATACAGAACCCGATGCTGATGTAGCTGGAGCTGTGGCAGGGACGGGACTTGGTGGTGTATCAACTTCTACACCGAAATATTCGGCGAGAGCTTGTAGCCCACCATTAAATCCCTGGCTTACATTACGAATTTTCCATTGCTCATTACGTTTGTAAATTTCGCAAAGGATCAGAGCGGCCTCGGTACGACTGGCAGTCTCCACAAGCATCGTGGTACCGCATGATGTTGTGATCTTCAAGTCACCAACAGCACTGAATTGACCATTTTCCAATGTGGCATTGACCACAATTTTCTCGACTTCGTTGTCAACGATGGCGAAGTTCACCGCAAAACTCTGTATATCGTCATTCACTGTAAGCGAAATTGCGCCCGCGCATATCGATGGTTGGTTGAAAAAACACATATCGCCATCGCTGCGAACCTTACCATCCGCATACAGTTGTAAAGCGCTGACATCAATAGCAATTCCTCGCGGCAGATGTACGTCCAGCAAAAACGTTGGTGATGCGATTAGCGCATTCCCACCCATAGCCAGATTTGACATGTTCCGTCCTCTTATGTAGCCGGTCGCGGCCAAGTAATCTCTACTCTATAGTACTCCAAGTCAGCCGTGGTAAATGCGTTGAATGCAAACCGCCCTCCGGCAGCAAGCACTACAAGATCAGCCCTGCATGCCTGCCGCAACTGAGCGGCTAGTGTTTTGTATGGCTAATTCTGCGACAGGCGTTTTGTTCCCAGCGTCGTCAGAACAAGGCAGAAAAGCTACACGTATTGGGTATACGGGGAGAGAATCGAAAGCTGGGCTGGCGGCGCTGGGGACGAAATGTGTTACCGAATTTGCCGCACGACCCACGGGGTGCTGCCGCGGCGGATTGATCGGGACGATTGAGGTATCGGCAATCCGGGATTCACAATATGGAATGACGCTGCGATGCTCTGGTCAGTGGAGTTCAACCATGGGTTTGGTCGCCGGACGAAGAAGCCGATTTATGCGATTGACCAACTCTTCTGGTTCAACCGGTTTGTGCATTAACTCGAAGCCGCTGCTAGCCGCTTCGCTCATGCGGCCTGGTGAAGTATCACCAGTAATGATTATCGCTGGAAACCCAATGCCAAATGCCGATCTCACTTGATGAATGGCTGTATCACCTGTTTGATTATCCAGAAGCCGATAGTCTGCAACGAGGATATCCGGTACACGATCATTATGCTTTAAAAGACGAATCATTTCAGCGGCAGATTCGGCAGCAACAGCCTTGATTTCAAGACTTTCGAGAACGCAAATCATCGCGCGGCGCACAAGCACATCATCATCGATAACGGCGACTAGGATACCGCTCGGGATGTCACAACTTTGTACTGGTGCAATCACTGGGTGATACATAAATGCCGGTAGAGCTTTGTCAGGGGGGACATCAAGATGAAACTTCGTGCCTTTTCTGATATCAGATTCTAGAGTTACATCGATCCCTAAGATTTTGCAAAGCCGTTTCACTATTGACAAGCCAAGGCCCAGGCCTTTGGAGCGATCTCTTTCCGGTCTATCCAGCTGATAGTATTCCGAAAAAATATCTGATTGTTCAGCGGAAGGAATCCCGATACCGTCGTCGGCAATGGTCAGTCTTACGATGTCCCCATTACTCTCACACAGTATCGTAACCCTGGTAGCACTACTGTGCATAAACGCGTTTTCAAGTAGATTTCTCAGAATGCGATTTAACAGAATAGCATCAGTATGTATACTGTGATTACTATGGTAGATTTCAAATTGTATTCCGCTTTGTTTCGCTAATGCTGAAAACTCCGGATCCATCAAGCTCAGAAGGCGATCTAGCTTGAAATGGGTTTTATTGACGTCAACAACGCCCGCATCGAGTCGCGATAGATCAAGCAAGCTATTGAAGAGTCTGTTTAGCTCGGTCGTACATTGCTTAGCCTCAGCCAGTGCCTTTCGTCCAGTATCATTTGCGATATGCTTCTCCGTTGCAACCAGAAAGAGCCCAAGCGCATGAAGCGGTTGTCGTAGATCATGACTGGCTGCAGCAATAAAACTGTCTTTGGCCTTTTTTTCCAATTTGCCACTGCGAAGCTCATCGATCAGTCGTTTCATCTCTATCTGGGATTTGCGAGATTTTTCAATAAGTTCGGCAGATCGTCTGACAGAACGGACCAACATGCTGAAGAGCAGTACTGCAGTTAGCATCAACAAAACCACGCATATCCAGAAGAGTTGATACAACGTTTGGAGCTTGGCATTCCATAAGTCGCTGAGTTGACCTGCATAAATGAAATATTGATGTCCAATATGAACTATTTTTTCACTTATTAAACGCGCTCCGGCAATCAGGGTGTTTAGTTCACTATCCGACAAGACGTATCCGGGAGCCATGAGAGATTCATTTTCGGTGAGATAGTCGGTTGTGAACTGAATGAGGTCATCAACCTGCTGCTGCGGCTCTGGACGGAATTGGAAATTTATTTCAAAAACTGTAAAACCACCCCAGACAATGTCAAAGCGTTGTTGGTACAAGCGGCGCAGCTCTTGTTTCTCGTCAACGCTGATACCGGGTGCTTGAGACTCTCTTAGCGCATCGACATAGGCGCCCAGACTACGATTGCTTTGTAAAAGGTAGTTGAATGCGCCCGGACTGGCTTGTGCCAGATTTGACCTTGCGTCATTAATACGTGACACTAACAGCAGCGATACGAAGACGCACAGTACTAAGGCAACTATCAGAACAAGAAGCCAGTAATTTTTCTTCACAGTACTATCAGGGAATTCACTTGCCAGACGCAAGCTGCCTTGTTTTGTTCGGTGAGTAACTCCGGGAAATCGGAGAAGGGAAACATTATCCACAAGGGTCCCAGAGTCCGTGCGTTCATGTATTCCCCGTCCAGCAGGTATGCCAAAACCACTGGATATTTTTCAAAATCAAGTTTGTCGATATCGTACCAATAGCTGTTCATGGCCATAGCACGAATAGCAGACGATTGTGCCCCGACAGCTTTTAGCAAAATATCAAGCCTGACACCTGAAAACTCAGTACCTGAATCTGTCCACGGGGTGTCGGTTGTAATAGTGAAGGCACCAAGTTTCTCTAGCATGTCCAGATCGAATTCAGCACCATTCTCGCTGTTGGTGATGGTGATATTTCCGGAGATAGTGAGCAGAACCTCTCCGCTTGGAGTGCCGATATCATCAGCAATAGCGCTTCCTGTCAATAACATTAGTATCAGTAGCAAACGATGCATTGGCTTATCTGGTGCTCCTATGTGGAGAGAGGAATCTCTCGTTGAGCCACAAAATAGCATTGAAGACAAATGCCGACTCAAATTACCGCAGGGGGAAGGGTAGCAGTAAACGCGGTTATCGTTTTCTCTTTGGTTTCGGAATTAATACAAGAATAGATACTGAGTGTAAGGTCAAGCACACTGCGCAATTTTACTGGCATGCGATAATTGAACGAACGCTCATAGGGATTCATCTGCATCGGTAAAAAGAGATATAATTCACGAATATTTATTTGAACGCCCTCGTGATGTGAGAGCCCTTGCGGAGATTATCCTATGCCTGACACCACACGGAGAGATATTTGCAAGCAGCTGTCGGGGCTGGCAGCCATCGCATGCACACCCGCTCTGCTCGCAAATACACATGAGGGCAGTACATCACCCTCCTTGCGTAATCAGCTGCCGGGAAAGTCTGAGTCTATCAGTGCTATCGGTATGGGAACGTGGATTACATTCGATGTTCCAGACATCCTGAGCGTGAGGCGCCAGCGCACTGAAGTGTTGCAAACATTCTTTGATCTGGGCGGGCAGATGATCGATTCCTCGCCAATGTATGGCCAGGCCGAAGACATGCTTGGACATGGTTTGAAGCGAGTCGACCAAGTCGGCCAATTGTTTGCGGCCAGCAAGGTATGGACACCCTTTGCAGCAGACGGGCGCAAACAGATGGACGAAACCGAACAGCTATGGGGCCGCGACAGAATGGATCTGATGTATGTTCATAACCTGTTGAGCTGGCGAAAGCATCTTCCGCAGATCAATGACTGGAAAAGTAATGGTCGTATTCGTTACACGGGTGTATCGACGTCTCACGGACGCCGTCACGATGAGTTGGAAGCCTTGTTGAAATCAGAGACAATTGACTTCATTCAACTGACGCTCAATATAGAACAGACTCAAGTGGAAGAAAGGCTGCTGCCTTTGGCTGCTGATCGTGGCGTGGCAGTCGTTATAAATCGGCCTTTTGCGCGTGGCGCTTTAATCAAAAAGTACCAGTCACGTCCGTTGCCTGCGATAGGCACTGAACTGGGTTGTCAGAACTGGCCGCAGTTTCTTCTGCTTTACGTTGTATCCCATCCCGCAGTCACGTGTGCTATTCCGGCAACCAGTAAGGTCAAACATATGCAGGAAAACATGGCTACCCTCGCGTTGGAACTTCCGGATGAGCGTACACGCACCGCCATGCGCTCATCGGTTTCTTGATAGAAGGCATGAAACTATGTCAATTAATTTGTTAGTCAAGCCTACCGTTGTCGTTGCCGGATACGGGAGTTGGGCAAAGAGCGCCATCAATCCGGCAGCAGAAGTTGTTGCCGCGCTGAAGAAACTGATGCCCGAGGACTATGTTTTGCACTGTCTCGACGTACCGGTTGATACCATAGGTTTGTATGAAGGGTTGGAAAACGCTTTGCAGAAATACAAGCCGAATATCTGGATTGGTGTCGGAGTTGCTGTTGGTAGTCCTGCAATCAGGCTTGAAGCCATCGGGATAAATATCCGCAGCTTCGATGTGCCAGATGCAAATGGTGTAACGATGAAACCAACACACGTGATTGATGGCGGACCAGTAGCGTACCGATCTAACCTGAAGCATGAGCGAGTTCTGGAACACCTGCATGAATCGGGGATACCGGCAGCCTTATCGTTCCATGCGGGAACCCACCTGTGCAACCAGATGCTGTATTCCATGCTTCATCTAAGTGCGACAAAGGGGTTGAATCTGATAAGTGGATTTGTCCATGTACCACAATCAACTGCAAACGTGGCTCGCACTGGCGACGGTGTTTGCAGCTCCATGAGTCTGACAATGATGAGCAAGGCACTGGGGATCACTGTTGAGCACGCGATTCGCCAATTTAATGATGCGTCTATTTCTTAGGTAGACCGCTTCTGGAGTCCCCCGATCTGATGTACAACGCTTTTTTGACTTTAATGGCGCAATCCTCGGCAGTTTTATCAGATCGTAAAAATCTATAATGGAATCAACGGTAGACCAAGCAATGCCTGGCCGAGTACTGCTAGGCTCATCAATGCATAAACTGCCGCAAATGGTTTGATTATCGAAAGGCTATGGCCTTGGCGATCTATCCATAGCCCGACTAATGGCAAGACTTGCAATGCGTGTAGTGATAGGAAGTGGGCTGGACGCAAGTCTCCAACCTCGGTCGACCAGCCAACGACAGGTAGAACTCGTGATGGGTCATCAGGTATGCCAACGAGATGACCTCCCTGACTGGAAAGGTAAACAGCTGTGATAGTGGTGAGAAAAAAACTGGTCAGTGCGCCCCACCAAATGCCCGCTCTGCTCGCAGCTCCGATCGTCATATCACACCGCGCAACCCACGCGACAGCGATAGGCGTGCAGATTAATAGAATAGCGCCGACGCCCATCAAGTTATACATCGTTTCATGAAAGGAGGTCGAATAGTTGAAATGGCTGTTCTCGGCCTGTGCCGCCTGAAAGTATATGTAGAACATCTCAGCCGCGAAGGCTGCAGCCATAACACCACCAGCGACGACAATGGTGCGGCATGTGCGGTTGTGTTCAGACAACGCTGCCACGATGATGGCGAGCGTTGCAAAGTGCACTATGAAAGACAATGCGAACTTGGCAGGTTTATGCCAAACAGGTACGCCATTCAGACTACGTGTATCGAACTGCCCCCACAAAATGGCAAGTGCCAGTAGTACTACTGAAAGGATGGTGAGTTGTGCGAACATCGACGGTCGATCTGCTGCAACATCGGGACGTGTCAGTGTATTCACAGGTCGGGATTTTTCCGTCTCACTTTGAGTCGTCTGCTGACTAATGCCTGGTTACTACCTGATACGCTCAGGGCCAGAAGAAAGCCGGCGGGTCCAAAGAGAAAGGTCACCGGCAGGATGAAGCCCTGTATGACGCGGGACACACCGGCGCGGCCCATCGTTGCAGCGGCCCAGGCGCCAACGAAAAGGTCGAAGGCCAGATAATGTACCCAGCCTGCCACGAGAATCATATCGCTGGTGAATAGCTGGCGAACTTCTGAAAGCGAACCATAGCCTCCACCAGCTTCAGAAAAATAGCGTAATACAAGCACTGTATACAGTGCCGACAGGGCGAGCGGTACAACGTATGCCGGAATCGCGTTTAGCACTGGCCAGCGTCGTGGCGCGAATATAAGAATGAGCCAGGCTGGAAGTACCAAAGTACTAGACAAGGAAAACAGATTGTCTGGAGTCATGTTCTATATCCGTTGTGCTGAATAGCCTTACCTGATGAATTGCGTGACGGCAATTTCTTGAGTCATCCCGCATTCAGGCAATTGTTACAACGAAGATGGTTGTGTAGCGAATTATTTCAGATACTTTATTTGCGTTTGTCGACGAGGGTAGCTCACAGACGGCTATGTACTGGAAATAATATCAAAACGCATTCAGACAAATTTGTTTTATTGGCTGAACTATTGTCAATTACAGTTCCTCCCATTCACCACCTTTACAAACATAACCCGCAACGACTTCGCCTTCATCATACATACTACCATCCAGATGACATTGAGCAAACGCCAGCCCTGAGAAGGACAAAGCGACGACTGTCGTTAAATAAACAAGATACCTCTTCATGATAATTCTCCGGTGTAAGACGAGACGGGATTGTTGAGCCTGATTCTGCCGAGTAGCAAGTCTAGAACAGCGCTTTTACCATTCCAAGCGAATCCCCGGGTGCAAGATCAAAGCGACGGTCACGGCGTTGTTGCGGTGGGCAGTGCTCATCCCATGACCAGTCTAACATTGGTGGCTTGATTCCCTCATATTTTCCAGGTGCGTTCTCTACAAGTTTCTTGTATTCTTCAGTACTCATACTCTCTTTCAACGCTTCCATTATTGATGGGTCAAGAGTTGTTTTCCACAACGATTCGGCTTTACGAAACACGGCAACAATTTCCTCAGTCTTGCCATTTTCAGCCTTAAAATCTGATAGATCTGAGTGAAGTACACGGGCACCGTCGAACGAGAAACTAGCACTGGATATGTCTGCCTCTTTAAAATTAATACCGAATAAAATGGCATTGTCGAATTTCGTTTTTCCAGTTATTGTCGTATCTGAGAAATCTATCGAACCGAGCCATGATCCGCTAAAATCAACCCCGTGTAGTTCCGATTTGGTCAAAACTATTTGCTGAAAATTACCGTTGGTCAAGGTTACGCTATCGAACACGCCTTGATCAAACCCCATGCATTTCAAAAACACTTCATTCATGTCAGCGTGAATGATTTTTGAATTGACGAGTACGAGACCTTCAAGGGACATTCTCGGCCCAGCCTTCTGCTGCTGGCCAGGGGGACATGGTTTGCGTCCGATATAGTGGCCATACTTGTTTGCAGTAAGAAACCTCAGGATATCACCCGCGAATTGCCCTGTCTCTTCTCCATCGATCAGCATTTGCGCACGGGATATGATGAAGCTATCTAACTGGCTGGCATCCTGAGTACCTGTATCAGCATTAGTGCATCCTGACGACTTATGCCCTGAATCCAGATTTCCACTACCGGATTCTGAGCGCGACAGAATTTCCTGAGTTCGCAATTCGGTGACCTGTGCGATGAATTGCCCAACTGTCGCTTCGGCGGTGGCATATCGTTGTGCTTTCATGGTCTTGTCGAATTGAAAGATGGTGAAAAGCAATCCGCCGATAGCCACTGCCATGGTGATCACTGTGGATGCCAGTAAAAACGAATCCTTGTATTTTGCCAACCCCCTTGCTGGCTGACTTGTTTCTGGGTTTCCAGAGGTGCCGAGGTGGGATCGTATGGAATCTCGGGCCGAGTCTAGGTCACCTGGATGCGTTTCGTCCTCTGGGGACAGGGTTCCACGTGTATCGGCCGGGCCGTTGCTCCTCGTCATGAAACCTCTCTGCTGTGCAATCACAGCCTCATGGAAGTCGGGTTAGTTTTGCGACCTGAATTGATCGTATGAGTACTTGCTTATGAGAGGATTTTGCTCTCAAGCGCGGTTGAAGTATACAAGCCTTTCGTCTAGCAAGTGCCAACGTTAGGTGTCAACAGCATTCCAATCAACGCGTTTCTCTGATAACTGCAACGAATGAATGAGGTAAAAGCGACCAAAGGAGGGCACTAATCATTCAGGCGCAATAATGCCTAGCGTATCTGTCTATAGATACCAATCATACTCACGCACAAAAACATCAGCCATAAATGCCGAAAATTCGGCCTCCTTCAAATCTGCATAGGCGTGTACATATTGCTGGCCCAGATAGTCCGCCAAGGTACTTGATGTCCGTAAACGTTCAATAGCCGTCCACAACTTCACTGGCATCTCAGAGTCGATTTGCTCGCCCGCATTGCCTTGACAGGCAGGTCCAGAGTCAAGTTTCTGACTCAATCCCAGATGTGCACTGGCCAATACCACAGCCATGACAAGATAGGGATTGGCATCTGCCCCGGCCACCCGATGTTCTATGCGTCGGTAAGATGGCGCTGACAGTGGCACGCGAAACGCCACTGAACGATTGTTTTCGCCCCAATGCCGGTTCACGGGTAGAAAATTGTTCGCGCTGAACCGCCGGAACGCGTTCAGATTGGGCGCAAATATGGCCATTGCATCGTACATCGTCGCTTGCATGCCGCCAATGACATGTTTGAGCTTATTGTCACCCTCGGCAGTTTGACTATCAAAGAGGTTGTTGCATTCAGAATCAAGCAGACTCATGTGAATGTGCAGCCCGTTGCCAGCCTGATCGCCAAAGGGTTTGGACATGAATGAAGCATCCAGCCCCAGTGACTGGGCCACTCCGCGCACAGCCCGTCGTAATAACAGGGCTTGATCGCAAGCAATCAGTGGATTGTCAGAATGTTGCAGATTGATTTCAAACTGTGCCCCACCATACTCGCTCGTGATGGCGCCGATGGGCAGACCCTGCGCTTTTACACATTTTTCGATGGCATCAATAAACTCGTTGAATTCATCCAGTTTTGCAAAACTGAAAACACGCGGAGCTTTGTTGTACCGGCCAGCTTGCAACTTTGCAGGTGGTTTGACATGACCATCTTCGTTGCGCGATGCATCAAGCAGGTAAAACTCAAGCTCGCATGCAACCACTGGCGTAAGGCCAAGTGCCTGGACCAACGCGACAACTCGTTTTAAAACAGCGCGAGGGTCGCACCAGAAACCTGCTGGATCGTTTTCATTTTGAATTTC
Source organism: Granulosicoccus sp. (assembly GCA_045106195.1). Classification (GTDB taxonomy): domain Bacteria; phylum Pseudomonadota; class Gammaproteobacteria; order Granulosicoccales; family Granulosicoccaceae; genus Granulosicoccus. The sequence continues at coordinate 198,513 of JBGCEH010000001.1, read as the reverse complement.
AAACAGGAACTGGGCCGTTGGCTCAAGTGCCCAAGGTACCGGCGCCAATGAACCCGCAATGGCTTTGGCCGGTGCATCGGGGTCACCGTCACTGAACCCCATCCCTCCAACGTCTCTGGTTTCCCCGGTTACATCCACTAGCGTCATGGCTGGACAAAATTGCAAGCCGGATTGCATCAAAGCTGGCAGCTCGGTCGCCGGGTATCTCTTGCCAACTGCCGCGCCGGATAGACTGAACGTCATGGCGTCAACGAACCGGGTATCGGGATACCGGGAGAGGTATTGTTGCAATTCTTTATTGTTGGAAATGTCCGTCACCGTTAACTCATCACTATGTGGGTCCGCAACGCTAAACTATTAGTGTTGTTCAGACAACAGGGCGTTCAAGCTCGTGGGCAAGTGAGTAAACTTTAGACGCGATCAGTTGGGTCAATTACATCACCGTGGTTAGTCTTGCCTAACCGTGCAGATAGCCCGCACGGTTTTGTGGATCAATAAATCCAATCCTCTCCAGATCTTGGTGCAACGTGTTAACCAGATTACCCTGTTTGAGTTGCCTTGCAGAATCAAACATAATCTGGAACAAGATGTCTCGTTGTGCATGACTTCCGCCAAGCTCCCGCAGTGAGCTTCGCATGGGCATCAGCAATTCGAGCGCCTGGGTGTGGTTGTTTTGCCGGTGTGCCTTGATTCCTTTGACAACAGGAATACAGGTTTTATAGGCATCCGACAACGCGCCTTCTGTGGTTACAAAGGACTCGATTTCATCCAGCATTTTATCGAGTTTCTCGAAATCACCGGTAGCCGCGAACGTTATGGCACAATGCGCACTCGTAAATGGGCTGGTTATATCAAGATAAGCAGACTCGATAGCGACGGCCAATTCATGCCATCGGTGCCCGACAGGTATTCCCACCAATTCAAGCCGCATGAGAATTGACGCTGCGTTCTGAATATCCAGATAAAAATCGGGCAAAGCCTGCATTAACGGGTTTGATGGATTTCTCACCCAGGCGTCATAGATCTCTAGAACTTCTTCATATTCTCCACGCTCTACATGACAGAGGCACCGATGCCACCACAGGTGAAATTTCATCTGGTTGGCATCGGTCCAATGATCTTTCAGGCTATCGAGCCAGTTGACGCCTGCTTCGCTTTCACCGCGCATTTCTAATACATGTGCCACTGCGTGAGCCGCCCAGACATTGCCTTGATCCAGCTCAATAGCCTGCCGACCATTGGACTCTGCATTTGCCAGATCACCTGTCTCTTCCAGGTCGAAAGCCCTGATTGCCAGCCAATCACCATAGCCTGGCACCGAGGCATTCCAGCTCGACAACGTAGAGCGTGACAATTTTTCTGAACGGATCATGTTGCCTGTCCAGAATGCCTCGCCTTGGGCCATTGTTAACGCCAGTATGTCTTTGGGATTTTCAATTATGATGGCCTCTAAGCAAGCAAACAGCTTATCCGGTTTGCGCTGCAATGCCATATGTAGTGCATCGACATAAAGCTGTTCACGTCGAGTGGCAGATGCCTGGTGTTTCCGGGCTATGTCGTAGGCATGCTTCGCCATGGGCAGTGTTGCATTCTTTCGCAAACTGCAGCTCATCAACCCCATCATGGCTTGACTGAGGACGCAGGTATTATCAGCTTCAATGGATTGTTTCAGTGTGGCTGCCGTATCGGTACTGCGCGCACAGAATTTTTCTATTGCAAGATTGCAGGCGACTGCAGCGTCTTCAGAACTGGTGCTTATCGTATGACCGCGGGAATCGGTGTGCATGCCGGAACTCCAATGGTTGTAGCCGCTGATGATGATTAAGTCTGGCGGCGCCGCTTTGACCAGTCAACAGGGCAGGTGGAATCAGGTTATTCTGATTGATACATTACCAATTTAGTACATTATCAATTTTCTCACCGCGCTCATCATAGTGAAATGCCTCGACGATATCCTCTAGCGCATATGCCCGATCAACAAGAGGCGTGAATTGCCTGTTTTGCATAAGTGATGCAAGGTAGTCAGCATCAGCTGTCGAATTAATAATTGGAATCGGAAGCTACGCATGCCTTTTTAAACGAGACGTCAGCAAAGCCAGCCTCAGATTCTGACAGAACGGCTCAAGCTTTGAGGAAATGTAAATCTCCTGTGCCTTCAACAAGCGTCTGTAGATCCTATACTGTCGGTAACACCATTGAGTATTACTGTACCTCCTTTGCAATCCAACGCGTGTTACAGCCGTCTGTTTGAGGCCGGTTTTTCAAACGCTTAGGTGGATCATGAATGGAGAGCATTCAGGGGTAGATGATGTTACTTTTGGTTTGGATCTGATACTTGACGGGTTAGAGAACACCCGAAAACACGCCAGTAGTGTATTGACAGAGGTGCCGAGAAAATAGGTAATCTGAGAGAAACAGGGTCCGTGGCCAGATCATCTGAACGGGGTATTGATCTGGCAAAAATGTGACTTTATTTGCGCTTCCTGTGTACGCTTGGTATTTTCTGATTGAAACTGGCGCATAAGTTCAAGTCATCGCGATTCGTATCTGTTGCTCAGTTTCCAGGATTGCAGTAGCCCCAAGCCACTTGACGACACATGAGGACTGTATTGTGAAGATAAAATCAATCGAACGAATCTGCATGTTATTGCTTGTTTTGGCGTTGAGCGCTTGTGACTCTGGTGATGACGTTGAAAGTGTGAATAGTGAACCTTTGAATGACGACGATTGCGCATCCAGACCTGCCGAGATACCTCTCGAAGAGGCACGTGTGCGAATAGTAGGTACGTGGTCTTACACAAGCAGCGATTCCTCCTGTACGAGTACATTCATTTTTAGCGAACCTGACGCGGACGCTGAACCTGGCACCCCGGCCCCATACAGCTCTATCGAGGGGCTGGAGGACACATCAGGGCTTTATGGTGTTGTTGAACCGGAAGACGGCTCGGGGCTTGAAATCAGGAGGCAAGTACTGACTGACAATGAAATGCCGAATTGCTCCGGAAATAATGAGGACGATTCGAACAGAGGATTTATCACCAAGTTAGGCTTTCCTTCCACTGAGACGATCACCTTCACCGAACTCACGCCTCCGTTCGAATGCAGGACCTATATCCGCAACTGATTTCCAGGACAGTGTGGTGTTATTGCCGGAAATTGAAAGCGAGAAAATGGTAAGTGCGTTTGAATGGAAAGAATCGGAGGTGTTGCGTCAGCCTTTGTTAGCCTGGTGTGGGATGAATGGTGTTCTGCGACAAGTAAAATTATAGTGAGCCTCTTACAGTCAGCGACGAGCCGGTTTCGTGGGCATTCGTTGCCAAACACATCATCATCTGGTTCTGCCGATGAATGGAGTAGGTTTGTCAGCCCCTCATCGGCTGTGGCATGGCTTTCAATTGCCTTGTTTTTTAGTTTGCTGGCAGTGACACCCTTTGGTGAGCGGCTAGAGAGGCAGTTCGGGCTTCCGTTGCTGTTTGGAGTTCGTAATGCCATCGTCCCCCCCGTAACATTAGACGACTTGTTCATCGTCACGCCGTTCAAGTCGACTGAGTTGGAACAACCCAGCCTCCTGCGAAAATGGGATCGGAAACGGCATGCTCGTGCGATTGATCAGCTTGTACAGCTTGATGTTAGCGTGCTCGCAATCGACATATTCTTTCGTGATCCGCATCCTGTTGAAGACGAGGAACTGGCGCGATCATTACGCTCCGCACCCAACACGCTGCTTGTCCAGAATGTACAACCGTTCACCGGTGCTTTGAAGGGCGGCATTGTGGAAAAGCCCGTACCTGAAATTGCATCGGCTGTTTCACAGTTAACGCTTTCACAGATTCCGGTTACCAGAGTGCGTAACGATTTATATGCGTTGCGTGCACCTATTCTGTTCGAACTCAATGCTAAAAACTGTCAAAGCGTGCCAGATCCGCCAAACGATTGTTCGTCTTTATCCACGCCATCCGTCGGCATAGAAGGTGTGTCGGATGATGCAATTTCTCAATTCGTCCCAACGACTGTTCCAACATTGCCACTGGCAGCATTCGAGTTATGGTCCAGTGTTGTGCTGCGCACCGATGGTTCTGCAGGTGGTGAATTTAGTGATTCGTTGCCTGATCGTGTAGTTCTCAGAAAGGGTGTCCCTCATCTGCATTTGAATCTCTATGGCCCGCCACGAACACTGCCGACGCTGGACTACACAGAACTTGACACGCTAGCTGATGATGTCGCAAATGGGCATCGGGAAAACCCTCTTGAAGGTAGTGTTGTATTCATTGGCGGCTCATTTGATTCATTACAACATCAGCGTGAAGATGCCTATGTCACTGTGTTCTCATCAAACGAGAAACCGATGTCGGGGGTTGAAATGGCAGCGACAGCCTTTGCCAACCTGCGCCAGAATAATGCACTGGATATTCAAGCTCATCCACCTCAGATTCTGCTTTCGGTGTTGTCTATCCTGCTTCCTGTGTTTTTTTTCTCACGACCGACACGTACCCGCCGTTCAATTGCACTTGTGGTCTTTTCCGCCAGTGCTCTGTTGGTATTGGTCTCTTATAAATTCGCTTCTGTACATGTCTGGCTACCGGTCATTACACCACTATGCGCGCTTGCCTGTGTGACTACCTTTATATTGGTATCAGACCTACGCACAAGTAACCGCCTGAAAGACAAGGCGAGAGGTGAGCTTGGAACGTTCGTCTCCGATCTGATTGTTACCCAGCTAGACAGCGGACGCCCCCGCCAGCTTGATCAGGCAGTTTGCCTGGTGAGTGACGTGCGCGGCTTTACAGCGATGAGTGAGGAACTCTCAACAGAGGCGCTTCATGAACTCAACGAACGTTATTTTTCTGTGTTGTTTGATCGGGTGACATTTCATGGAGCAGATGTGGTCAAGACCTATGGGGATAGTATGACCGCGATCTGGGCAGGTGCTGGTGCTCAGCAGCGTACTCGCGCATTGCTGGCAGCTCGCGATATCCTGTCACACATGAATGCTGACAGTAATAGTCAACGATTCCAGACTACTCATATTGGATTAACCTGTGGGCCAGTCGTTGTCGGTTGCGTAGGTGTCAAGCAACGTCGTAGTGTCGAGTTAACCGGTGGTGCGGTGTATCGAGCATCACGGCTCGAGCAGTTGAATAAATCGATGGGCACTATGATGCTAGCCAGCAACGAGTTTGCTCCGCAGGCTGGTAAAGTGGGCCTGAGTATTAAGGATATGGGCATTCATCAACTTCGCGGATTCAGCAGTTCGATCCGTGTCGTTGCGGTTGATCCTGTGCTTGTCGGGAATGCTGAATGCGCAGTTGCTTAGCCAGGCCCGGATTGTGCGTACTGTGCTCACTGACATTTGCCGGCAGCGTTGGTGCTGATGAAGCTCTACCTCACTGCGATTCAGACGCTGTCGTCGGCGAAGTAATTTCAGTACAAGGAGAGGTTGATGTACTCGATGCTGGTGGTAAAACGCTGCGCCGCCTCCTGCCTGGTACTGGAAAGACTGCTGACGCGGACCGTCTGTTGTGCGCCGGCGAGATGCTGCAAACCGGTTTGCTGGCTCGAGCGACACTGGCTGTGACAAAACCACCTTCTGTCATACGCCTCGATGCCAATACATTGCTGGCAACCCGGGGTAGAGACGAGAATGAGGATCAATCTAAAGATGAGTCAACCTTCGCGGGGAGCAAAGCTCGCAGGGTACTCGCTCTTTGCCGTAGAGCTGCTGACCAAGTGTGGCTGGATTTACGGCGAGGCGTGCTGAGATTGTTTACAACCGAACCAACACCTTTGGATATCAGCACGCCCTACCTTAACGCATCAGTGGAAGGGACTGAATTTTCTCTATTGGTCGGTGAGAACACGTCGACAGTCACTGTTATTGAGGGCGTCGTTGACGCTTGCAACACATTCGGGAATATACCGGTTCGTGCCGGAAAGTCAGCTGTTGCCGTAGCGGGGGAGAAGCCAGCGATCGTCGATTCAGGGAACTCTGTACGTTGGGCGCTTCATTATCCTGTGCTGGGTGGCAATGGCGAGGGTACAAGTAGCACACGCGCAGCGCGTGAGCTCATCGCAGCGGGTCGTGTTGAAGACGCTCTCGAATATTTGGGGAATGACCAGGATGCTGTGGATCTATCATTGCGCGCAATTATCGCGATCACTGCGGGTGAGAATGGTAAAGCTCGTCAGTTGGCGCAACGCGCGGAAGAGCTGAATAACAGATCCCCAATTGCATGGATTGCCCTGTCATACGTACAGCAAGCGGATTACGAGCTAACTCAGGCACTGGAAAGTGCTGTCAACGCTGCACGGCTGGCTCAACAGGATCCGACCGTCCTGTCAAGACATGCTGAGCTTGAGCTAATTGCCGGAAACGTTAAAAATGCAGAGCGAATAGCGAGGCGCGCTGTTCTGCTTGGACCTGAGCTTTCACGTACTCACACCGTACTCGGATTTATCGGGATTGGTGGCTACGATATGAAGGTTGCAGAAGCTTCGTTTCTCCGTGCTATAGCACGTGACGAAACCGACCCGCTGCCGCGTTTGGGACTCGGTCTGATTGATATCAGGAGAGGAGAAACCGCTCAGGCACTATTGAATCTGGAGGCAGCGGTTTCACTGGATCCGGAGAGTGCACTGTTGCGGGTGTACCTCGGACGGGCCTATGCGCTTGATGGTCGCGCAGGGCAGGCGCTTGATCAATTTCGCCTTGCCGAAGAGATCGATGGCAGTGATCCCTTGCCACACCTCTATCGCGCCTTTTTTTATCATGCGTCGAACGATACCTACAAGGCACTGGGTGATCTGCAAGCGGCAGTTGAAAAGAATGATAACCGCGGCGTATTCCGTACTCGCAGCTTTCTGGATGCAGACTTGGCCACCACGCTCGCTTCACGTGGACATATTTATGAAGCGGTAGGTTTTCGTGGTCTAACCTTGGGTGAGGGAACCGATGCCTTGCATCGCAACCCGCGCGATTATTCTGCACATCGTTTGATGGCGGATGCCTATCGGTCGCGGCCGAGGCATGAAATAGCTCGCGCTAGTGAACAATTGCAGGCGCAAATCCGGCAACCATTGAACAGCAACCCCGTACCGTCCAGTCTGGGCTTATCGCGTCTCGATGATTATCCCGATATCGGGCCACGTGCCGTCTCGTTTAATGAATACGCTCGGCTGTTCTCCCGACAGGGTTTCACCTCAACAGTGACTCGAACAACGGGTCCGCACGATACTCAGGCATCGGAGGTTCAGGCGAATTGGCTATTGTCGAGAACACTGGCTTCTGCAAACGTCTATCGATTCGAAAGCGATGGCCTTGCGTTCAATCAGGACGGACGTCTGCAGCTTGCGTCGATATTCCTACAGCGCTGGTTCGGCCGCGAGCTTTCTGCCCAGATTGAATTGTCAGATTCTCAAAGCGAACAAGGCGCAGATCGCGAACCTCGGTTCGACCGTGAAAACTACAATCTCTTGGATCGTTTGGATGAGGAGCGCGAACGTGCCCGATTAGGTTTGCGGTGGAGCTACTCACCGACAGCTGATCTGTATCTGAATCATGATTACAGCACATTTGGACGACGTCTTGAGCATGAAGACAACGACACGATTAGTCGAACGGACACCGATAGTCATCATAGCGAGCTTCAGGTGGCATCGAGAAGCTCAGATGTCGAACGAGTGGTGGGTGTCGGATACAGTAGTCAACAGTCTGAGGAGAGTTGTAGAGGTTCTCCGCTGAGTCAGGCAGAAGTCGACCATAGTGTCGCATACGCTTATGTTTTTCCTTCTCATCAGTTTGCCAAAAACAGTGGCGTCGATTACACACTAGGCATCGGTCTGGATGATTTGGACCTTAGGGGTGTACGATCCCGAAACATCAGCCCCAAGCTCGGCGTCAATGGTCGGAACGGTCGTATCCGTTGGCGCAGTGTGCTGGCCAGAACGATTACGCGTACGCTGGCGACTAACCGCACACTTGAACCGACGCAGGTCGCAGGATTCAATCAACTCTATGACGACTTTGCAGGTACCGTTTCGACGATAGGTGGTGTGGGTGCTGGATTACATTTGGGGCCAGTCAAGGCCAGTTCAGAGGGCGATACCTACCTTGACGTTGAGTTAGTCCATCGACATCTGGACAAACCAACAGCCACTGATAAAGCCTGTCCTCCGGGCAGACCGTCAGAGACAACCGAATTTGAAGAGAGACGGTATTCGATTGGCGTTTATAACAGCACCCGGTGGTTATCGGTTGCACTACAGTATGAATATGAAGAGTACATCAGCCCCAGCGGCGCACGGTCGCAGGAATTTTTTGTCAACAGCACCACTGATAGAATCTCAGTTGACCTGGGAGTCAGATTGAATCGGCATATTCAGCTGTCGTTTAAACCTCAGTACATCACGCAGAGAGGAACCTTTTTCAACCCTTTTGAGACGCGTGTTGGACGTCAAGTATACCCGGGGCGAGACAGCTTCTGGACGGTCGATGCAGCACTCAGGTTTCAGCTTGATGCGATCATGAGTACCCGGTTTGCGGGGTTCCTGAGTATCGAGTTTGAAAACCTGTTCGATAAGGAATTCAACTTCCAGGAAAGTGACCCAAATGTGCCAAGTGTTTCTTATGAACGAACGCTAACTGCCCGGTTGCAGATGAGCTTTGATTGATGGGCGCGTCGTCACGACACGGAGGATTTTAAGGATCCCAGAATGTATCAAAAAAATTCGACCCGGCAGAAGATCCGCCAACTGGCGTCCATCCTCCTTTCAAGATTTGCATGTCTGAGTCTGAGGGCAGCACTACAATCGGTGTGCGAAATACCAGAGATGCTGACAAAAAGTAGCCGTTTCTATTGTCGTTTTCCTCATTCAAAGGATCGTCATAGGCTCGAGCAAATCCCAATCCAGCTTGAAAGTAGATCCAAGGAACATGTAGTTGATGGCTTCCTGATATGCTGAATACTGCCAGCGTTGCATTTTGAGGCAATTCATCTTTTGATTCTAGCCAGCTGTGTTGAATATCAAGTGCAAGGCTTATATTGTCATGAGCAGTATTACCATGCCGAAGAGCGAAATCGCCCCCAACCGTGAGGGTCGTTGACGATCGTCCCAAGACTTGATCATTGACAACTACATCGCCTCCATAGCCCCACTTTGCTTCCTTTATATTGGAAGTAAATTTAACATCCAAGGGCGAGAGATGTTGAAATTGAATAAAAGCGCCTGGATCAAAATCGTTCTGTTCGGAGTAGATTCCCCGCAATCCACCGCCAAAGGTGGTTCCGCCATGCAGATAATGAGGGCTATAAACACCACCCTTGGAATTAATGAAATACGCACCAGACACGCGTACTTCCTCTTCTTCGTTTCTGGACTCAAGTATGCCAGCGATTGAAAAACTGCCATCGGAGGCGGGTCTATCACCCCACGTCATTCCACTGAAGCTTGCATCTGCTTGATACGCTGTACGAATGACAGGGTCATTGTCAGGTTGAGTCGTTCGCGTTCGCACAATCGAGAGCGATGTGTAAAACGGGTCAAGCTCGGTTGGTGTTGGTACTTCTCCGTTTCCAATTGCATTCTGCCCAAAAGGGGCTAGCATCAAAAAAGCCAGTAGGATCATTGACGAGCGGAACATAATGCCTTCTCCTAAAGCTACTATCTACTGAAAAGTTTCAGATTCCGGATGATCAATGAAATTATCCTATCTTCAGATGAACGGGATAATGCATGGTCCGTTTGATTCGTTTACATAAATACATTACGGTTTGCCGAATACCTTTTAACACTAGCAACAAACATCAAGGGCTGAATACCAAAGTTATTGAACTGTTTTTTTATAAGTCAGGGTAGTCTACGTCTTTGGAAAAGCAATTCCTGTCAGCTTGACACAGGGCCTCGTACAAAAGTGGTACCAAGCTTAACTGTCATGGAAAACCACCAAGTCGATCTTGCATGTGAAATGTCATGCTTGTCAAGCACCAAAGTGAGTTGGCTGCAACAGTACTGGTGGACATGCCCAGATTGGCAAGTTATGCACGAATCGTACTATCTTAAGCTCGTCATACCCGCGAAGGCGGGTATCAATCACCGCAAGGACTTAGAATCCTGTATTCGTGTGAGTGACGTTTCCCGTTAATCGGCCGTTAAGTTAGTGCGATTCAGTCATGCACTATCGGTAGGACGCAATGCACGCTATTCAAATAGCGGTAACAGTGTGCGATCGTCTTGCCGCTAGGAATGCGCAGTGCTGTGTTCTAAATCTGCTCAGTGGTGACAGCAACCATAATCATAACCCTGAGATTACTGACTTTTGATGCAGCCGTATCATTTTCGCCCCACCAGCCATGTAGCAGTTGCCCGAGTTACAACATCTCCGGTGTGATCTTTAATTTCAGTATCAATAGCCACCTCATGGCGAATTCCACCCTCAGGTACCGAACACCTGCACTCCGCACGTAGTTCACCACGTGCCTTTTTCTCGTAGCTTACGTTCAAGCCTACAAGGATCGCGTTAACGCCTGTTGGCAAACCCGAAATCATCGCAAGGCCGGTTGACAGTTCCGCCATATTCGCCAGGGCGATGGCATGCACAGAATCAAGGTGATTGCGCACGCGACGTTTATCCGGAAGTATGACAACGGCGTAACCGGGTTCGAGATGGTCGACGCGGGCTTTTATCGATCCTGTATAAGGGATGACAGTCCCCAGTATGCGACTAAACAGCCTTTTTCCCATCGGCAGCTTTTCGCAGCGGTTCCATATTCGCAGCAACTTTACGCCAGTGGCTTCGGGGGACGTGTTGCCTGCAGTTGATACGCTCAATACCGCAATCTCCAATGGGTAGGTAGAACCAGCGAAAAAATGCGCCTGTCGTGTGCAATTTCGCAACAGCAATACAGCGCAGTTAGCAGTTACAAGAATAGCCGATTGATGACCCCAGTGCGTTGGTAAGAGCGATGCAGTATTATCAGTGTCGTTAGCGACACAGATCTGGCAAGTTGTTGATGAACCTACAGGCCCCGTATTTTCACCAGACGCAACTCGAACACCCCTTCGGCATTGATCATGACCAAACCCATCGCGCCCGCCACCATTGCTGCAAAGGCAGATCATTATCTGGATAAAAACAGTGGTGGCATCGTACCGCCGATCATGCCGTCAACGACGTATGCCAGAGATTCCAGTTATCAACCTCTGCATGGCGCTCAGGTGTATGCCAGGGACAATAACCCGACGTTTTTGCAGGCCGAGCGCGTGCTGGCAACACTGGAGCACGGTGAAGAGGCTTTGTTGTTTGCCTCTGGAATGGCTGCCGTGGCCGCTGTGTTTTACACGCTGGAAAGCGGGTCGCATGTTGTACTCCCCAATTCTATGTACTGGGGCGTTCTCGACTGGACAAGGCGTTACTGTGAGCGCGCTTCTATCCATGTCCGCTACTACGCGCCTGCCGAGCTAGAGAGCCTCGCCAGCGCGATCGCATCAAACACGAAAACAGATCTTGTATGGGTCGAGACCCCGAGTAATCCGATGATGCACATCACAGATGTACTCCTCGCGGCTGAACTGGCACATGCTGCTGGAGCGCTACTGGTCGTGGACAATACAGTGCCCACACCGCTCATAACACGACCATTGGCGTTAGGCGCTGACATCGTAATGCACTCGGCTACAAAGTCGCTGAACGGCCATAGTGATGTTATCGCCGGTGCTTTGGTTACTCGGGAAAAAAGTGCTCACTGGCAACGTATTGCCGTTGAACGACACGACGCCGGTGCGCTCATCAGCCCGTTCGATGCATGGCTATTGCTGCGGGGTATGCGGACCCTGGCAATTCGCGTCGAGAGGGCTAATCAGAATACCGCCCTTATTGCCGATTACCTGCAGCAACACGAACAGGTGGAACGCGTTTTTTATCCGGGGCTGGATATACATCCCGGGCATTGCGTTGCCCGCAAGCAGATGAAGGGCGGCTACGGTGCACTATTGTCGTTTCAGGTGCGCGGTGGGAAGGCAGATGCGCTGGCGGTAGCCAGTTGTCTTAAACTGATCATTAGTGCAACCTCTCTTGGTGGTGTCGAGACCTTGATCGAACATCGCTATAGCATTGAGCCAACGGAAACCGGCGTGCCTGAGAATTTGCTGCGTCTGGCTGTTGGTATTGAAGATATCGAGGATTTGAAAGCGGATCTGGGGCAGGCGTTAGCGCGAAACTGAACGCGAATCACCGCCCCGAACGACAAGACCGCACAACGATAGCTTACTTATCCAGACCCAGAATACGGTTGATCTGTGGACCAAGCTCCTGCGAGGCTTGCATCATTTTGGGCATGATGACCGCCATTGTGTCTCGCATGTAGGGCTGCATTTTTGCCATGACAGATGCACCTTCGGGGGATTGGTAAAATTCGGAAAGTACCTTGATCTCATCGAGTGTGAAATGATTGGCCGCCCCGTTAATCATGGCCAGTTCCATTTCAGGGCGCAATGGGCTCATCTTATCAGCCATCAACTTGCCCAATTCGTCAAGCTGGTCCTGAGTAACGCCCATTGCCGGAGGAAAACTTGTTGCCATCTGACCGGCAAACCATTCGGGTGCAAAATTGTCGTCGATCATTTTCTGTACGCCTGGCAATTTAACGTATTCTTTTGCCGCTTCCAGCAACGCTGCGTCCTGCGCCTGTGCAGTCGTTATCAGCATTCCGACGGTAACAAGGGCAAGGCACGAGCGACGTACACAATTCAGACAATTCATCATCAAATCTCCATTACATAAAGCTTGAGTATTTCTTTCCAAACTGGATATATTTCCAGCACTGTTTGATTAGTGCATCATTAGTCGATCAGTGACTAGTCCAGTTTCCTTCAACTCGGAACGTATCGTGGCAGTATGATCCCACGATTTCCAATACTGTATCCTTAACGTTCGGATAAAGCGATCGTGGAACAGTAGTCCCTCACTGTTATTATCGAAAAGCCTGATATCAAGGCTGTGGGTTAACATTCCCCTGACACAAACCTGTAACCGTTTGACAACTATGACTCAACCAGCAATTGCCATGATGATGGCCATGGACAAGAACCGGCTGATAGGCAAGGCTGGTGGTATGCCCTGGCATGTTCCAGGTGAGATGGCGTATTTCAAGCGCGTAACGCTCGGAAAACCCGTGATCATGGGGCGCAAGACGTTTGAGTCCATTGGTAAACCGCTACCCGGACGTACGAATATTGTCGTGACACGCAATCGTGACTGGATGGCTGACAATGTCGTGGTCAGGTATGACCTTGAGAGTGCCATAGAAGAGGCCCGAGAGGTTTGTTCTCTCGAGGCTACCTCAGCAGATGAGATGATGTTGATTGGTGGCGCCGGCCTTTGTCGGGATGCCATGAGCATAACGCAGCGCTTGTATCTTACTGTCATTGATCAGGAATTTGAGGGTGATACCTGGCTCGACAGTTTTCACTGGGATGACTGGCAGGTCGTCTCAGAGGATGTCCAGGACGTGCAGAACACCGGTGGAATTCCTGTTACCTACTGGGTACTTGAAAAAGCCTGATATTGCCAAATGGAATATCACACGCTTTCATGTGACGGTGGATTTCTGATAGCGTCAGCTGCACTTCACCCAGACGCTTTCCTGTTTCTCTATGGCATAAGCACTCAGGCATCCACCCCACACACACCCGCGATCAGTAGGCATGACGTTTGTCGGGCTCATGGAAGGGTGTCCCGACCAATGACCGAAAATGACGCGACTACCAAGTGGTTTTCTATCGGGTAGTGAATACCACGGGCGTAAATGGCCTGGCGCGTTTGCAGGGCTGCCATTGAATTCGAAATTCAGAGCGCCATCAAGCTGGCAATACCGCATGCGCGTGAACACGTTGATGGCAAACCGGTTGAGGGTTTGTTTCTTGAGGGCCTTGCTCCAGTAGGCAGGTGTGTTGCCATACATGTTCTCAAACAGTTCATCCGGATTTTCAGTCAGCGCCTTGTGTAATCTGTCAGCCAGTTTCGTTGCCCGTTTTAGCGACCAGTGTGGATGAATACCAGCGTGCACCAGCGTGTGACCGAGCCTGTTATCAGTGTGCAGTAGAGGGCGAGACGCCAGCCAGTCACAGAGTTCGTCACAATCGGGGGCATTAACAATGCGTTTAATCGTATCCTTGCTGGACTGTTTGCGATAACCGTATACCACCGCCAACAAATGTAAATCGTGGTTTCCCAGGACAGTAATTGCCGAATTACCCATTGATTTTACATAGCGCAGGGTTTGCAGGGATTTTGGACCACGATTGACCAGATCGCCCACGAACCAGATGCAATCCTTTGACGGATCGAAATGCAGTTTATCCAGCAGACGTTCCAGTGGGTTCAGGCAACCTTGCAGGTCACCGATAACGTACGTGGTCATTAAGGGTTATTTAACTAGTGCAAAGTGCGCGGCGCGGATAGCAGGAAGTCGGCAATCGGCGCTTTGAACTCGGTACCGTCATCGGTAACCAGCATGTAGCTGCCACCCATGGTGCCCATTGAGGTTTCCAGCATGGTGCCGCTGGTATATTGAAAACCTTCGCCAGGCTTCAAGTGGGGTTGTTCACCCACGACGCCTTCACCTTGAACCTCCTGCACCTTGCCATTACCATCGCGGATCACCCAATGACGGGTAAGTAGACGGGCGGGTGTGTCGCCCACGTTACGGATAGTGACAGTGTAGGCAAAGACGAACCGGTCGCGATCCGGGTCCGATTCAGACTCGACATACAAGGTCTCAATATCGACTTCGATATTGCCCCCATCGTTATCGTTTTTTGCGTCTGCGTTCATGTCCAGGTTCACATCAATCATCATGTCGAGCTCCTGCGCACAGTCAGCGCAAGTCGGGTGTGCACATCGTATCACTGCAGATGCCCGTTACGTGGGTCTCAATGAGATTAGTCTGAACAATATTGCCGCCCAGTCAAGTCTGATTCGCGTAATTGACCATATGACTTGCCAGACGATTGAAATCATCAAGTGACAAGGTCTCAGCTCTCGCTTGGGGATTGATTTGCAATGCTGTCAGTTGCTGTTCGTCCAGGTGCCCCTTGAAATTATTCCGAAGTGTTTTTCGTTTGTTGGCAAATGCCAGCCGCGTCACTGCCTGCAGTGCTGTCAGTGATTCCACAGATAGAGCATCTGGTCGGGTTTTCAGTCTGACTACCGCCGATTCCACCTTTGGTACAGGTTGAAACGCCTCTGGCGGGACAGCGAACAGGGGGGTGATGGTAAAAACACTCTGCATGAGCACACTGAGCCTGCCATAGGCACGGGTTCCAGCGACAGCATGCAAGCGGTTGACTACCTCTTTTTGCAACATGACATGCACATCTCTTATCACTGGGTGATGAGTCGAGAGTTCAAGCAGCAGAGGCGTACCAATGTTGTAGGGTAAATTACCCACAATCCGTAAGGGTTGCCCATCAGCCATCGTTTTCCAGTCAACTTCCAAAACGTCGCCTTCGTGGATTGTCAGATTATGCAGCTTGCGATCGTGTAGTTTTGCAATCAGGTCTCGATCGATTTCAACGACCGTCAGACTGTCAAGGTATTCCAGCAGCGGCAATGTCAGTGCTGCAAGACCGGGCCCGACCTCCACAACGCGATCGTCGCTCACAGGTTTCATCGCGCAGAGCATGCGTGTGATGACGGAATCGTCCTGTAGAAAGTTCTGGCCGAAGCGTTTGCGTGCCTGGTGTTTCATGAACCTGCCTTGTCCTGAACGAGCGAAGATACTGCCAGCTTTTCAGCCAGATTCAGTGCAGCTTGCAGGCTGCCCCGGTCAATTTTGCCTGTGCCCGCCTTATCCAGTGCTGTGCCATGGTCCACTGACGTACGGATGATCGGTAGTCCCAGCGTGATGTTAATGCCCTGACCAAATCCTGCGTACTTGAGAACTGGCAGACCCTGGTCATGAAACATGGCCATGACGGCATCCGCACCTTTGAGGTGATGTGGCGTGAACAAGGTATCGGCGGGTAGGGGGCCTTCCAGTTTCATTCCGCGTTGTCGCAGGCGCTCCAGCACAGGGATGATGACATCGATTTCTTCGCGTCCCATATGACCCCCTTCGCCGGCATGCGGATTCAGGCCGGCAACGACGATGTGCGGATCGGCAATGGCAAAGCGTGCCATAAGATCCTGATGCAGGATGCAAAGGGCCTTCTCCAGTACCGCTGGTGTAAGGGCTGTTGCAACCTCTTTCAACGGTAAGTGAGTCGTCGCCAGAGCCACGCGTAAATCGCCTGTGGGTGTTCCGGTTGCCAGCATCATGACAGGCTCGCTGCCGGTACGCAAAGCCAGATACTCGGTATGCCCCGTAAAGGCAATTCCCGCATCGTTGATCACGCCCTTGTGCAAGGGTGCTGTCACCATGGCCGAATAGTGGCCCTGCATACACCCATCTGTCGCAACATCCAGCGTGTTCAGGACGTAGCGTGCATTGCGCGAATCCAGAACACCGCACTCAGAAGCTGACGATAGTGGTACAGGATTAACTGCCAGGGCACCGGCATGGGACGGTATGTTGTCGATGTCATTGGCAACATCAACACAGACAATATCCAACGGTAGCCCGAGCTTTCTTGCGCGAGCGCTAAGTAAATCGGGATCGGCAATGGCCACGAGCAATGAGTTACGTACTTGTTGCGCGAGCATGACCGTCAAGTCAGGCCCAATACCGGCAGGTTCGCCGGGTGTTATGGCAATCGGTGCTATTGATGCTTTACCGGTTGTCACGATCAACTACGAATTTCGACGTAGGATTCGTCACGTAGTTGTCGGGACCAACGTTCGGTTTCCTGCTCCACCTTGCGCTGACGCAGGGCGTTGGCTGCCTGCTCGCGTAGGGTTTGCTCGTCGATCCTGGTGACGCGCCTGTCCAGAAGCTGCATCAGGTGCCAGCCGAATTGCGTGCGGAATGGTTGGCTGATCTCATTGACATCCAGTGAGTCAGCGGTCCGTTGCATGGCCGGGGGCATCTGGCCCTCAGTGAACCAGGGTAATTCACCATCATTATCTGCGCTATTGGGATCCTGACTCAAGGAGGCTGCAAGTGCTCCGAAGGGTGTTCCGCCCAGTATTTCTTGCCTGGCTGCGGCAAGCGTCTGTTCGATTGATGCGTCTTCACCTGCAATGAATATATGTCGTGCAAGCGTCTCTGCCTGGGTGGTCAGATCGCCAGTCTGTTTGTCAGCAAGCTGGATAACATGCAAGCCATTCTCTGAGCGCAGGGGGCCTGCTAACTCATCGACTCTCATCTCACTAACGGCGGTTGCAACAAACTCCGGTAGTTCCTGCAGAGTGCGCCAGCCAAGATCACCGCCATCCAGTGCTCTTACGCCATCCGAACTCGCAGCCGCTACCTGCGCAAAATTTTCACCTGCACGCAGGCTAGCCAGTACAGCGTTCGCGCGTGTTGTGGCTTCAGCCAGTTGCGCATCGTCAGCAGTGGAAGGTACGGCAATCAGGATATGGCTGATCCGGTAGCGCTGGCGTTCTGCTACATCGTTTTTTGCCGCATCAACAAAATCATCAATCTCTTGCTGAGATACACGAATGCGGCTTTGCACATCACGTTCTATCAGGCGCTGAAGCAGCAGTTCTTCTTCGACGTTCTGTCGGAATTCATCATAATCAATGCCTTGTTCCCTAATGGTTTCACGGAACCGGAAGGTATCCATATTGTTATTTCTGGCGATTTGTTCGATCGCACGATTGACGCTCCCGGGATCGACGGAGACACCCAGCTGACGAGCGTGCTGGCGACGCACTTCCTGGTTTATCAGTTGATCCAGCAATCGCTCGTTGATGATGTCATCAGCGGGAATGCTCTGCGAATTGCTCTGCGCTTGCTGCTTGTAGAACGCAACGGCAGCTTTCAGGTCGCTGTCCAGCACAACCCCTTCGTTGACCACTGCACGGATACGGTCTAGTTCGACATCCTGCGCTATCGAAACGTGTAACGATGACAATATCAGCAGCACCAGACCTAGACAGTTGGCGAGGGATGCAGATCGGGTATTGTTCAAATTTCTGTTCATGGATTCGATAGGTAATCTGATCATTCAAGGGTATCCCGGTAACCTGTTACAGCATTTTCCAGCAAGGCTCCGTAATTTTGACCGAGCGGTGCAAGGCCTTTGAGAACAAGCTGCAGAGCGACGCTTGAATCATGATCATCACCGCCGTCGGCGATATAGCGTCTGGCAGCGATTCGTACGGCCCAGCAGCAGCTTTCATATTCGAGAGCCATCAGGGTTTCAATGCTTTGATCCGCATCCAGCGAGTAGTTCCAACGTCCGGCGATACGCCATGATTCATTAAATTTCCACAAGGCCGATAAATCAATCTGTTCGGTTCTTTGCTGGCTGATTTCGGATTTGACAACACGATGCGCAACATTGGCAATGTGGTTGGGACTTGGCCGGTAGCCCAGCGCCAGAGAGCTTCGCACGGTGCTGGTCTCATCCGGATTCCATTGTATGCTGCCTTTGCCAATCCAGTCTTGTGTCAGGGTGGTATAGACCTCGCCTACGAAGTCTGAGGTATCGCGGGTTTCAATAGTTTCCTGCGGCGGAAGAGTGACGCGCCGGTCATCGAAATAATGAATTTGTCCGATACTGGCACGGAACAGGTCCCGCCCATCCACACCATCAATCATGCGGGTTGTCAGTGCCATCGAGAGTTGATTGGCATCGGCAACACGATCAGCACCGCTGAATCGATTGTCACGAAACAGCTGGCTGATATTGAAATCAAAGGCGCTGGAGTCGAATACCTGAATATCAGACTGTTCAGTAAACGGCACACGCAGGTAGAACAGCCGCGGCTCCAATGTCTGGATGGAGCCACGATCATCGAGCAGACGATCAAAGAACAGACCGCTGTCGACACTGACTGAATTGAGATTTCTAGAGCGGGTTGTATTCAGTGTGTCGTCGTTATTATTAAGACTGTAATAGGTAAAACGGTGGGAGACGCTCGGTCGAAAAAACCAGGCATCACTTACCAGTGGTAATGTCAGACGTGGTCGCACGTCCATGCGTACGCCTGTGACGGCGTCGTCCTTGTCAAAATAGACAAATTCGCTGACGACATCAGCTCTAAGACCCAGCGGGAGTCTGCCAGAATCAGCCTCTACCTTTATCTGAGGCAGGCGCGCATGGGGTCGATCCTCCGGAGCAATGTCTTCATCGACGGTCTGGAAGCCTTGCAGGCGAGCCAGGCTACGTACCCGGCCTTTCTCGAAATTCAGATCAGCACGCTGTTCAAGATGTGTGATGCTGGCCAGTTGCAGGCCGTCGCCCAGATCTTCCAGATAATCCTTGTCTGATACGCGTCGGGCGATGATCTCGGACGTGAACTCGGCATTGAAGCGTCCGTTATGACGCAACTCGGTAAAGTAACGCGAATCGTTGTTCAGCTCACGATCACGCAGGTATTCGTGGTCCAGTGTCCATTTGCCCTGCCGATTCAAATAGCGCAGTTCGGATTGTAACTGTACTCCCCGTTTGGTCATGAAACGAGGAGTGAATGTGGCATCCGCATCCGGACGGATATTCCAGTACCAAGGCAAATGCAATTCCAGCCCGGTGGTATCCCTTCGCGCAAGTATCGGGGCAAGGAATCCGGTTTTGCGCATGTCGCTAATGGGAAAGCTGAAGGCCGGTACCGCCAGCAAAGGTACGCCCTTGAACACCAGGCGCAGATTGCGCGCAGTGCCGATGCCTTCTGAAGGGTAAAGCTCTAGGCTGTCTGCCTTCACATACCAGCTTCGATCCCCGGGCGGGCACGTCGAGTAGGTGGCGTCCGTCAGTGAGAAATCCCCGTTAGGCAACCCCTCCATTGCGGATGCCGTGCCGGTCGCGCGTTTGCCGTTCATGTCTAGCTGGTATTCACTTTCACCGGTGGTAAAAAGATCATCATCGATGTCGATGAACGCATCGTTACTTTCCAGTTGCACACCAGCGCCGAGAAAGCTCAACGGCCCTTCGACGGACAGCTCGCCTGTTTTCTGGTTGTACAAGGCGTTCTGGGCCGTGAGCTTGCGCCCCAGATATTCGATGACCGTATTGCCTTCCAGTGTAACAACGCCGTCGTTAGTCTCGAGGCTGTCGGCTTCCGCGGTGACAGGTACCCCCGGCTGACTGGCAAAATCTTCCGGAGAGTATACGAATGCCGGCGCCGGGCACAGAGCCGCCTCAGCAACCGTGCAGGCGCTCAGGACGCATAACACTCCTGTAGTAATAAAGGGCAGGCGCCTGATGTTGAAATTCCAGCCAGAAGAGTCGATGGCTTAATGATAGTCGCCTTTGGGTTTGGTGTGGTGTAATAGGCTGTTTCCTGCGAAGGGTATTGAAGGCAGACACCGTGGTTGAAAAACGCACCCCTGTAGTGCTTGATCCTAGTTGGAAAAAGCGTTTGGAATCCGAATTTACGTCGGAATACATGAAGGAGCTGCGCACCTATCTGGCGCACCGCAAGGCACAATCTGCGGTGGTTTTCCCGCATTCGAGCGTGTGGTTTAATGCTTTTTCCCTGACACCCTTTGAAAAGGTGAAAGTGGTAATCCTTGGTCAGGATCCCTACCACGGGGCCGGTCAGGCTCACGGTTTGAGTTTTTCGGTCCCTGAGGGTGTCGCCATACCACCATCCTTGCTCAATATTTTCAAGGAAATTGACAGTGATATAGGGCCATTCGACAGTCCCTTGGCCAAACGTCGAAAAGGCTGCCTTATTCCTTGGGCTGAGCAAGGCGTCTTTCTGCTTAACAGCGTACTCACAGTGGAAAGCGGGCAGGCGGCCTCCCATCAGGGACGCGGTTGGGAGAGCTTTACCGACAGTGTGATAAGGAGCCTGAGTGATGAGCGTGAACATCTGGTTTTCCTGCTCTGGGGGAGTTACGCACAGAAAAAGGGCCAGGTCATCGATGCCAATCGGCATTTGGTGCTCAGTGCCCCGCATCCATCGCCCTTATCCGCACATCGTGGTTTTCTTGGCTGTCAGCACTTCTCGAAGGTTAATGAATGGCTAAGCGCGCATGACGAGACGCCCATCGACTGGTCCGACGTTCGCTGAGCCTCTATTTTTTTCGGGAGTACATGAACCTAGACGCTTGTCGCTGCCATTTTGTCCAGCTTCTACTAGACTCACAACCACAAATCGTCCGGTCCCGTGAATGTGGTGAAGAAAGTGCTTTTCAAGAGAATGCTGCTGGCCCTGTGTGTCTTGCTATCGGGCACGGGCGTCCTTGTTCTGGCAGACGAAAACGCCGAGCGATATCTGGAACGTGAAAGCGTGCGTGATTACATTCGGCAGGTCAGCGCCGAACATGATTTGAGCGTGAATCGCATAGCAGGTCTGTTCACACGGTTGACTCGTCAACAGAGCATTCTTGACGCTATTTCAAGGCCTGCTGAACGGACGCTTTCCTGGCGGGAGTACCGCCCGATTTTCATGACTCAAAGGCGGATTGACGAGGGGCAGACGTTCCTCAACGCACACCGCACTTTGCTTGAACAGGCGCAGGACAGATTTGGAGTGCCTGCCGAAATCATCACAGCGATTATCGGGGTTGAAACCTACTACGGTGGAAACATGGGCTCTTATGGCGTGCTAGAGGCACTGGCGACACTCTCATTCGATTTCCCGCGTCGATCCACATTCTTTACTCGTGAGATGACTGAATTCCTGCTGCTCAGCGAAACTGAAGGCTGGGATACGGTCAATGTGAAAGGCAGCTATGCCGGCGCCATGGGTATGCCGCAGTTCATTGCGTCAAGCTATCGTGAATATGCCATTGACTTTGATGAGGACGGTATTCGAGACCTGTTTACCAGCCAGGCGGATATTATCGGATCGGTAGCCAACTATCTGGAACGGCACGGCTGGCAGGAAGGCGAGCCCATTGCCGAGCAGTGGAGGCCGCGAGGCGGTATCAATGACTCAATGCGAAAACTCGTACGTGAGACGCTTTCGCCCGTTATCGCCGCTGACACGGTCCGGGAGCTTGGATACGAGCCTTACTATGAGGGAGGCGCTGATCCTGAGCAATTGCTGAGCGTCATGACGATGGAAGGTCCCGATGAGCAAGAGTTATGGGTGGGATACCCGAATTTTTATTCCATTACACGCTACAACCATAGTCGCCTTTACGCGATGGCCGTTTTCCAGCTAGCGGAGGCCATTCGTGAAGCCAGCGAATCAGCTACTGGAGAACGCCTGTGAAAACCAGCTATTTCAGAGTGTCTGTTTTTATGACAATTGCGCTCGTACTGACTGCGTGCACCGTACTGACACCCGAACCTGCCTGGAAAAAAGCGGTGGCAGGTGACGGGCCTGGGAATCCTGCGTTGCTGGAAGCTGAGGTGGTTAAAGTTAGTAATCTACCCAAATCACGTACGGGCAACCGTTCCGAATATGAGGTATTCGGTGTGCGATACGCCGTTCTGGAAAGTGCGCACGATTTCAGGGAGCAGGGTGTGGCCAGTTGGTACGGTTCAAAATTTCATGGCAATGCAACCGCTAGTGGTGAAATCTACGACATGCATCAATTGACGGCGGCTCACAAGCATTTGCCGCTTCCGACCTTTGTTCGCGTCACGCGGGTCGACAACGGGCATTCCATTGTCGTCAAGGTGAACGATCGGGGGCCCTTCGTTGGTGACCGGATTATCGATCTTTCATACGCTGCAGCGGCAAAGCTTGATATGCTCGATAGCGGTAAGGCTGAGGTGCTTGTGGAAGCGCTGAGTCATCACGAACCTTCCGAAAACGGCTTTGCAAAGGCTGCTGACGCTATCGAGTCCACTACCATACAAGTGGGCGCGTTCAGTGAGCGATCCAATGCCGACGCACTCATGCAAAAGGTGAGCGGCGATACACAGCTTCCTCTCTATCTTGATTTTGAAATGGCACAGCAGATTTACCGTGTGCTAATCGGCCCTCTGCAGGATGAAAGGGCTGTTGATGTCGCCGTGAGACGTTTGAAACTGGCTGGCATCAGTGATTTTCAAGTGAATAATACTGTGCGCTAAGCATCCGTATCGCCAATCGCGTATTGCTGGCCAAGGCTAATGCTGCGTTCAGGGTGCGTCAATTACTTTACACTGTTGTGCAGGTTTATCCGTTCGTCTTCAATTCTGTCAGGTTGTCCTCTTATGCTCCCGCAAATTTTGCCCGGTACTGGGTATATCCATAAGGCCTTTATGGGTCTCGCCCTTGTGCTGTTTGCCTGTTTTCAGCATCTGCACGCTGCACCGTTGCCTGCTGCGCCTCAGTTATCGGCTGACAGCTACATCCTGTTCGACCATAACAGCGGTGAGGTATTGGCCTCACACGAGCCGGACAAACGAATCGAACCTGCCAGTCTGACCAAGATGATGACGGCCTACATCGTGTCTGCAGAACTCAAACGCGGCAGCGTAACGCTCGATGAGCCGGTCATGATCTCCGAGCAGGCGCAGGCCATGGAGGGTTCGCGCATGTTTATCGAGGAAAACACCTTGGTGCCTTTGGGTGATCTCTTGAAAGGCCTGATAATCCAGTCGGGCAATGATGCCAGTGTCGCTCTGGCAGAACATATCGCCGCCAGCGAACGAGGGTTTGTCGACATGATGAACCGGACGGCCGAGCAGCTGGGCATGGACTCCACAAGCTTCGCGAACTCTTCAGGGCTACCCCATCCTGATCACTACACGACCGCCAATGATCTGGCAAAAATTGCCAGCGCGATCATCAGCGAACACCCCGACACATACAAACTCTACTCAGAGCGAGAATTTACCTATAACGACATCACCCAGAAAAACCGCAACACATTGTTGTGGCGTGACGAATCGGTAGACGGGATGAAAACCGGTCATACGCAGGCAGCAGGCTATTGCCTGGTGGCATCGGCTGTGCGTGACGACATGCGCCTGATCAGTATCGTTTTGGGTGCCGCAAGCAACAAGACGCGTATTTCGGCAAGTCAGCGTCTACTGAACTACGGTTTTCGTTTTTTCCGAACCCAGCGCGTTTATTCTGCGGGTCAACAGATTACCCAGACTCGTGTATGGATGGGAGCCCAGGATCAGGTTGCTCTGGGCGTGGCCGAAGATCTGTATCTGACGCTGCCTCGAGATGCGTTTGATGCGTTGCAGCCGCAGATTCAGGTCAACGAATATGTTCGCGCCCCGATGAGAATCGGCCAGGAACTGGGTCGGTCAGTACTCAAATGGGATAATCAGGTGATTAGCGATGTGCCGTTGCTAGCCTTGCAAAAAGTGGATCAAGGCGGCATGTTCAAGCGTATGAAGCATTCCGTGCAACGATTGTTTCAGTAGAATTTCGGCGGAAGCGTTCAGCGGTAGCAGTCAGTATGAACCCTCCGGTAGTCATTTTTTGAAAAGGCGCGTGACGTCATGAGCGAAGAAACCCTGATTGAGTTCCCGGCAGATATTGCGGTCAAGGCGATGGGTTTGTGTACCGACGACTTCGAGGCGCACATCACTGAGCTGGTGATGCCGCATATTCTGCCTCAGGCGGTCACTGTGACGACTCTGCCCAGTAAAGGCGGTAAGTATATTTCTGTCAGTGTCCGTTTTACGGCTCAGAGTCTAGAGCAGCTACATGCGGTATACGGCGTGCTGAAGAAGGAGCCGCGGGTTCTTTATACGCTGTGAATACTCGTAACCTGGGGCTGACAGACTATCCATCAGCCTTGCAGGCGATGCGTGATTTCACAGACTCACGCGTGGAGGACACCATTGATGAGCTGTGGATTTGTGAGCATAAGCCTGTTTACACATTAGGACAGGCGGGCAAGAAAGAACATATTCTCAATGCGGCAAATATTCCTGTTGTCCAGAGTGATCGTGGGGGGCAGGTGACCTACCATGGACCGGGGCAGGTGCTTGTATATACCTTGTTCAATCTCAAACGTTCAGGATTTGGTATTCGTGAAATGGTGGTTCGTCTGGAAAACAGTGTGATAGCCCTGCTAGCGGAGTATGACATCGACGCTTACAGCCGCCGCGACGCTCCGGGGGTCTATGTGAACGAAGCGAAAATAGCCGCTTTGGGGCTCAGAGTGAGGCGCGGCTGCACGTATCACGGTATCGCTCTCAATATATCGCCCGACCTGGCACCGTTTCTTGGGATCAACCCTTGTGGTTATCAGGGCCTGAGTGTCACGTCCATGGATAAGCTAGGCCTTACAGTTGATAAAGATCAAATTGCTGCCAGATTCGTACAGCTGATACACACACAGCTTGCCGACGCCTGACGGCGTATTGGTACACTCCCTTATGGACTATGCAGCGCCTTCCCGTGGCGCCTTACTCCACCGGATGCATTCAATCATAGTCTGGAAACGGTGCCATGCTTGTACAAGCAGTGTCGGCCGGGTTTGGACTACTCCTGGTCGCTGGATCTGCTGAAAAATCATAAAAAGCGCTTTGCCTCCGCTCCCACCAGATCCGGCCTTATGCTTGGCCTTGGCGAGAGACCATTGCACGGGACGGGCGTTGGTGATGGTCGTACTAACCGGTCAGCGGCAACCTGATTTCAACAAGCGCAGGCAGCTGGTCTGGAGCCATCTGTGCCGCCAATCACATTAGCAAGCATCAATTGTCGATGTCGGTGAGCCAACAGGTCATTTCACGTGTGTTGCGCATAAAAATACACGGCCTGAGCAATTCATTAACGTGACGATTTGTGGTATTCATAGAGGCGATTGATCTTGCGGATATTCTTCGTTTCAACAATGCAGCTACCGCAGATTGAACACACCATTTACCACAGGAAATTAACAATGAAAAAACACCTCACGACGTTGGCGTGCGCCAGTGCCATCGCACTTCTGAGCGGCACGGCCAATGCGGCGGAAAAAATCAACATCGGTGCACCGTCCTGGACAGGTGCACAAGCAATCGCTCATCTGGTACAGGAAATTGTCGTATCCCGTATCGGTGGGGAAGCCAATCTGGTTCCGGGAAACAACGCAGCTATTTTCCAGGCCATGGATGCCGGCAAGGGCGACATCGATATGCACCCGGATGTCTGGTTGCCTAATCAAAAAAGCTTTACTGACAAATATGTGGATGGCACAGGCAACGTATCGCTGTCTGAAAATTCCTACGAAGGCAAGCAAAGCTTTTGTGTATCCAAAGCTTTTTCCGAAGCCAATGATGTCACGTCTATTTTTGATCTGGCGCGCCCTGAAATTGCCAAGCTCATGGACGGCGACGGGAATGGCAAGGGTGAGATCTGGATCGGAGCGCCGGGTTGGGCATCGGCTAACGTTAATGAAGTCAAGGTTCGTGATTATGGCTTAATGCCGTTCATGGAGCCTGTGAGAGCTGATCAGGCGGTCATGACAGCAACTGTCGGTGATTCCATTGAGAAAGGTATCGGTTACGCATTCTATTGCTATTCACCACATGCCATCTGGTTTCAGCACGATATTGTGCGCCTTTCAGAGCCTGAGTTTGATCCTGAACAATACATAGCACTTCAGCCGGATGAAGATCCCAACTGGTTTGAGAACTCGAAAGTCATGACAGAGGATGCTCTGAAGCAGGTGCAGATTGCCTACTCCAACACATTGGCAGATCGTTCACCCGCTATTGCGGATCTGATACAAAACATTCAGCTGACCGGTGACGATGTCTCCCAGTTTGCGTTTGAAATCGAAGGTGGTAAAGATGCCGCTGACGTAGCCAAAGCATGGGTTGCTGCAAATTCTGATCGAGTCGATGGCTGGTTGGGTCTGTAGTTTTAACGGCCTTTTGCAGTAGAGGCACAAAGGGTATTGGAGGTGACTTGGTGTTTCACAGCAAGTTATCTCTGCGACGGCGAGGATCCTTCAATACCACGTTACATATCCCTGCCTGTGGGGAATGAGATTACTCAGATCGGCACAATTCCCGTACCTACCCGTTCTGAGATCCCTTTAGTAAAGTACGTGTTCTCCCTTACCGATCATCTAAAAACAGCAGAGAATCGTTTTGATATCAACCAGTTCACCTAGCGGCAGCGCGATTGAGATTGAGGGCATCTGGAAGATCTTTGGTGATCGTGCCGACGAAGCGCTTGTCGCGCTAAGGCAAGAATCTCTGGATAAAGAACAGATTCTCAAACAATACAACTGTGTTGTTGGTGTGGCTGATGCAACGTTCAGTATCCGACCCGGAGAGATCTTTTGCATCATGGGTCTGTCCGGTAGTGGTAAATCTACACTGGTACGCCATATCAACCGGTTGCTGGAACCTTCGGCCGGCAGCATCCGTGTTAACGGTGAAGACATCATGTCCATGAATGACAATGCCTTGCGACGCTACCGCAACGAACACATCTCCATGGTCTTCCAGAATTTTGCGCTTATGCCGCATCGCTCTGTGATCGACAATATTGCCATGCCGCTCGAGATTCGTGGTGTTAATAAAAACCAGCGTATGGAAACCGCTCAACGCACCATGGAACTGGTAGAACTTACGAATTGGGGCAACAAATACGCGCATGAGCTTTCCGGAGGCATGCAACAGCGCGTGGGGCTGGCGAGAGCACTGGCAGCGGACCCTGAAATTTTGTTGATGGATGAGCCTTTCAGCGCACTGGATCCATTGATCAGGCGACAGTTGCAATCGGAATTCATGCGCCTTGCAGCCGGATTCAATAAAACTACCGTTTTCATAACGCACGACCTTGACGAGGCCGTTCGTATCGGTGATCGCATTTCAATCATGCGCGATGGCCGTGTCGTTCAAACGGGTACACCCGAGGATATCGTCATGCATCCGGCTGACGACTACGTGGCAGAATTTGTCGCAGGTATCTCGCGATTGAAGATCGTCAAGGCTCGCGCTGCCATGCAAAGCATAGAGCAATACGAAAAACAACATGGTCCTTTACCGTCTGAGGTTATAAGCTTCGATGAAAGTACCAGCCTGGGAACGCTTATTGATGCCTCAGTAACCACAGATCATCCATTAGCCATTGTTGATGCTGATGGCAAACGCTTGGGCGCGATCACGCGAACCGATCTATTGAAAATCGTAGCCGATGGCAATGAGACTGACTGAATGATGAACACACCATCTCATAAGGCCCATAGATCGACTGACAATTCAGTGGATGCATCAGCTGATGCCAATCATCGTAACGATTTGATCACAGAGTTTGTCGAGAGTAGTACGGGCTACTACCAGCGACAGTTTCTGGCGATTGGTGGCAAGGCTGGTTTCAGCTTTACTTTTAATCTGGCAGCAGCACTACTTGGACCCATCTGGTTTGGCATGCGCGGCCTGTGGAACTGGGGCCTGCCTTTCGTCATATTGGAGACCATGGCGGTTGTACAGCTGGGGCGTGGACTGTTTGGTGATCTGGGAGCCGAGGCGCGGCAGCGAATAGTCGAAATAGAAGGCACGTTAAAATTCCGCCAGGAACAATTACAATCTGCCATCGACAAGCAATCAGATAAGGTAGAAGTTTTTGAACGCACCATTGCCTCTCTGGAAACAGCCATTGCCGATATTGCACAGGAGGCGGCTCAGGCAGAAGCCTCCGCTGCCGGAGTAGCTCTTGTCGGCTTAGGTCTGCTGCTGCTTGTCAAGTTGGTCGAAGGTGTCGTTGCCAATAGCGCACTGGAAAAACGCTTTTCTCAATGGCTTTCCGATCGCACTATCAAGGCAGGACTCAGTACAGCACGCACCACAGTGGCAGCAGGATTTGTCATTATCATATTTGCGGTGAGCACCATTCACTTCGCATTCCCGGGTGCCTTGCTATGGCTCAGCACGTTTCCCACTGATCCTCAAATAAGACTGGGTGCCATCACTGGTATAGAGGCAACGTTCGATTTCATCAAGCGTAATGGTCGTTTCGTGTTCGAATCCATTTCGCTGGGTATTCGCGTCGTACTGGATTATCTTGAGCTTGTGTTTGTCTCCTCACCTTGGCCGGTCGTTGCAAGTTTCATCATTATGCTCACCTGGTTGTCAGCAGGGGTAGGGGCGTGTGTGGCGGCGGGTCTGTTTCTGTCCTACATGGGGCTTTTCGGTTTCTGGGAAAAAGCCATGACCACTCTGGCATTACTGGGAACGGCTGCCATGCTATCGATCTGCATTGGAATCCCTCTGGGCTTGTTTTGCGCTCGACGTCCCAGAGTCTATGCCATCATCAGACCTATCATGGATTTCATGCAAACCATGCCATCATTTGTATTCATGATCCCCGTTATTGCATTCTTCAGTGTAGGGAAACCTGCCGCTGTGATCACGACCATGATATTCGGTGGAACGCCAGTGGTACGACTGACAGTGCTTGGTATGCGAGGTGTACCCGAGTCGATTCGTGAAGCCGCTATCGCTTTCGGTGCGTCAAGGTGGTATTTGCTGACTAAAGTGGATCTGCCACTGGCAGCACCTTCAATACTGGCAGGAGTGAATCAGACCATAATGTTGAGTCTGGCCATGGTTGTTGTGGCATCCTTGATCGGTGCAAAGGGTCTGGGTGAAGATGTTCTAGAGGCGCTTCAATATTCCTCGGTTGGACAGGGAATTCTTGCAGGGTTTGCCATCCTGTTCTGTGCCATGATTCTGAATCGTGTGGTTCAGGGAAAAGCAGACTAGTTCCAAAAATCTGCCTGGGCGCGATGTGGGGTGATGGACATATTCGCAATCCTGCCTCGTGGCTGAGCTACTCTGGAACAGATTATCAAGGCTTGTCTCGAGAAAAACGCTGATTGTCTACTTCAAGTGCTTGCAGAAAAAAGCACGTTACGAAATCTGAAGGTCTGGGACTCTCTATAGCAAAGGATACCGCCAGGCAACATGGTGGCAACATTAGATTGAATAGCCGCTTAGGAGAAGGAAGTGCGTTTACGCTTCTGCTTCCGATTAACAGTGAGAGCGACAAACGCTGCCTTCATACGCCTTGAGTCGCCTTCTGCATCCCGGCTCTTACGCAATGAAATGGTGAGTTGGCTAGCAATTTTGATCAATGATCGTTTTGGTTGTACTCAGTCGATGGCATCGTCCCGGAAATTCACTTTTTAAATAGACGAAATCGATCAAAAACGTCTTCCAGAATTCATGATTTGAGTACGGCACTCGGTTGGCCTGAGTTCTCTATTGTGTTTTGGCGTTTTCGCATAATACTTTTTTTTCGTGAAATCAAAGCAGGGTTAATGCCTTTTTCATATCCTTGTAACTGTTATAAATCTGAATGTACATTTTGTATGTTCCACTACACTAGTTACAGTCTGGAATACGATGGACAGATAATATCGGTTACGCGCGCGCTGATATAAACAGGTTTTGGTATTTTTTGTGCAGCTATTGCCAGTGCTAAAAAGCATCATGAAAATTCCTGTTGGTGTCGATGGACGGTTCGGATGTTCGAACATAGACAAGACTGTGGAGTCGAGTCTTACAGGCAAGTTATTTGGAATTGTTTGAAAACCAATATTGAAAAAACTAGTCTACAAATGAAAACAGCTATCAAGATTCAAGAACAGCTACCTGAAGAGAGTGTTGCTTCACTTTCTACATTTTTCAGCCAGACTCCTCAGACAGAAATTAATCCTTGCCATCGTGAGCAAGTGCGTTTACTTGGCGCAGTGCAGTGTGAAGGTGCCATGTTGATTGTTTGTCAAAGCGCGTTGAGTATCGTTGCGTATAGTCGAAACATGCTTGATATTCTTGGCATAGGTCACGTTGACATACTGGATACCTCTTTGTCAGATTTTGATAAAGACTGGATAGAGGCGCTAACCGCTGAGCTTTCAGAACTTGACCCAGATCAGATTGGTGTCCATAGCGTTCTTGATGTACAGATCATGAATAAAAGTACTGTCTTCGATGTTGTTGTTCATGGTTACCAGGCCCGCTGGGTGATCGAACTTATGCCTGCTTCTCATCTTGATGTGCATGATGTGAGGCGGGGTATGCGCGTTATTTCGCGGGAATGTGATCGTATATTGAGTTCAACGACTCTTGATGAATCGCTGCAGATTGCCTGTAATGCAACGCGTGATATAACAGGTTTTTCCCGTGTGAAAATCTATCAATATCTGCCCGACTGGTCGGTTAGGGTCGTCGCTGAATCCCGTGAAGAGCATATGCCCAGCTTTCTGGGTTTGCATTTTCCTGATACTGATATATCCAGGCAAGCACGCGCCTTGTTCAATTCAGTGCCATATTGCGCAATATTCAGTGCGCATGGTGAGACGCATGATATTTTGCAGTATTCACAAAACAATGAGGTTCCTCCGGACCTCAATTATTCTTTACTGCGTTCGGTATCATCGATGCACACTTGCTATTTGCAGAACATGGAGGTCGAAGCATCGTTTTCGATAAGTCTTTTTCTCGATGGCAAGCCTTGGGGCTTAATCGTTTGTCATCATGATGAGTCCAGAGCTTTGCCTTTTGACTTGTGGACTTCGCTGCGGGAGTTGGGCCTTGCCCTTTCAAATCGAATCGCACATGACGTAAAGCGCATTGCCAGTAAGAGGGTTCTGGACTTACGCAAGATGGAAATTAACCTGGCCAGCGATTTGCGGCAAAAAGGCAAACTTATGGATGTTGTTGACGAGTTTGGTCCATCGCTAATGAAGTTTATGGATGCGGATGGATTTGCTTTTCAATACGGTGATGAGATTCATCTAACGGGACACACCCCTCCCAGGGAGTTCATACCTGAGCTTATTGAATGGGTGCGCGCAGAGGCTGATGAGAGGGAACAATATCAGACCTGTTCTCTACACAGGCACTGGCCCGAGGCTGAACAACATAGAGATTCAGCTTGCGGTGTGCTGCTTCAACCTATCGCTCTTCATCGGACTTGCCAGATGATCTGGTTCCGTAGGCCCTTAGCGGAAAATATCGATTGGGCTGAAGAGGTAACGGCTAAATTTAATGCCGAGGGACACGATGGTACCGCCGCCTTGATGTCGCGAAACTCTTTGGCCGGATGGATTGGTGAACACAATGATTTTTCTCAGGCCTGGACAGATGCAGAACTGATCATTGCCCGGGAAATTGTAAGAGAATTTCTCGATATTCTTGTCTCAGTACTGATACGGGCAGAAGAGAGCTCACGTTTGAAATCTTTTGCGGCAAGTGCAGCCGCACACGATATAAAGGCACCATTGCGTCAGATTGAAATGGCGCTGAATGTCATGGAAGAAGACAAATTCGATGCTGATACGATGCGTGAATGGCACGATCTCGCGAAAGACTCAACCCGTATATTGAAGAATTTTACTGCCGGGATACTTGATTACATGAGCGTACCTGACGCAGCTCAAGCGTTTGCGCCGACTGATCTGGCAGAAATTTTCAGCGACATCCAAAAGGTAACAAAGACGCAGGTAGCGCATGATGACGCGACCATATTGATTGATATCAGCCATCACGTAATCGGTGAGAAAAGTCTGATTACCAGTTTGTTTCTCAATTTGATCTGCAACGCTCTAAATTACACAGCAAATAATAAACATGCTGTCATAAGAGTAGATAGTATTGATGTTGACAATCAATGGATAGAAATATCTGTGTCCGACAATGGGATTGGAATCCCTGTCAAGTACGCTGATCAGGTATTCAAACCGTCCGTGAGGTTGAATAAGAAAAAGGACGTTGAGGGGTCAGGACTGGGTCTGTCAATCTGCCGGCGAATCGTGAATATCCATGAGGGGTCGATACATGTGGATACCAATTACACGGATGGTGCTCGTTTCGTGGTAAGGCTGCCTAAAGCCAATATATTAGAATCGGGACATCAGGGAATCAAGTGTTCGGGAACAATAAGCATCCTGAACGGCATGCTCGCATGTGATCCTGCATGATTATCCTGACACCGAACGATTTGCGCCGTTGCTGTTTTTCAATCGAGGTCTGAACCCTGAACTACGGTAAACGCTTGTCGATGCTCTTGATAGCTAAAACGGCAATGCAGGGGAAGTCGAACGTGATTGAAGGTGCAACAACAACGTTTCAAGCCTCAATTGCCGAATCGTCTCTGGTGCAGAAGCAAGTAACTATTCGTTAAGAATCGTTGCTCAGGCAAGAAGATTTGCCATTAGCCTGAAAGCACCTGGAACAAGCATGTCCATTTGGTGGTGAAGAATTAGTGATGTATGTATGTGCTGGCCTTCTCCTATAGTAGCTACTAACAGTGCGCCCTCATGGGGTAGCTCCTCAGGATCTTTCATTGACAGAATCGGGGCATAGCAACTGTCCCACGACTTTGCAAAATAAAGCCCACGCTCCTTGTGCCATCCTTGCCAGTCATCGTCCTGAATGACATTCGGAAAATGAAGTACGGAATGATCTTCCTGCAAGTACGTTACATCTGCATTTTCATCAGTCACCCGGTACCGTAGTGAGGGTTGTCCAATCTCGAGCCTTGCCGGTGGGATTAGATCCGGATGCCAGTTGTCCCAGGGACGGTGGTAAAGCGTTAGCAAGTGCCCGCCTGATTCAACCCAGCTGTTGATAGTCGGGGCAAGGCTTGCCAGAGAGTTTCGCATCCGATAGGCAAATACGCCCACGACCAGAGTGTCTATTGTAATTAATGCTTGCGCGAGAGCATCACCATCAACAAGCTCTTCGTCACTGATCTCATGAACGTCAAAACCCATCGCCCGAAGCCAGACTGCAACCCTGTCGTTACCGCCTCCCACATAACCGATACGAACATCGGGTAGTGCTATAGCCGTTGCACGCACACGCAGAACGGAAGGCTTGCTGAACACTCTGGGCTTTATATGAGAATAGTTGAGTAGCCGCTCATCGTTTGCTTGACAGTCATCGAGTTGAAGTGGCAGCTCATATAACCCGGCTTCCAGAGTTGATGCCATGCTCAGCTTCAGCTGATTATCTACTGCCTCCTGCGACCAGCCTTCAGGAAGAGAGAAAAGTGCCATGGCATGGTCAGGATGACGTTTGTTCACATTGACAGTCAATGCCACCGGTGGCCTCTCCAGGTTTACAAGAAAAACATCTGGAGTGAGCTGCGCACTGACTGATGACAGAACAATCGGTGGCACTTCCAGCGGCTGGTAGTAACTCGTACTGATACATTTGTAGTCAAGTTTGACTTGCACGACAGGCCCTGTTGGCTCATCAGCAAGCCAGATATCAGGGTAGGGTGATTCAAGTGATGCGGATTGACTCAACGACAAGGAACTACCTTCAATTTGCCAGGGGGAATTCTCTGGCTGTGCGAACGAACTCAAGACCCCTACTTCGTAGTGAACACCTGGCACATCCGGCTTATTCACATCAATGTTTATGTCACTGACATCACCGGGTCGCCATAGGGTACGCGGTGTCCAGACTGTTGCCCTGACACCGCTGGCAAGCATTATGGCTCTGGTAACTTGCGCCTGTTTGCGGGCTAGTCTGTTATCCAGAACCGGATTTGCAGTGGATTGCGCCAGTTGCCTTGCCTGGTTAATCGAACTTATGGCAGCAAATCCGTTTTCAGTGACCGCCCTGAAGTCAGGAAACCCGATAACCGTTGCCGTGAGGGCCTCGTGAACGTTTAACAGCTGACTTGCTAATTGACCGTTATCTTCACGTTCAGCCCATTGAGTAAAGTCATAAGCCAGACCACTCTCCAGAGAACGGGTAGGTTCACACGGTACGTCAAGCGCTGTTTTGGCCAGATGCAATGGCCAGTCACGCTCATCGCCACTCATTACCCAGCGTCCCATTCCCTGCGTCAGGTGAAACTTTCTTGACTGTTGGCCCAGATTTTCCCAGCTCCACCCCGTTACCGGATCCCGCCCACTGGCAGAGACTCGCAGCGTTTCTTCAGGAGGTGGCTCTTCATCATCATAAGCGTTGCCACCTCCACCCCAGGCAGGCAGAAACAGTTTGCTGATCTGCCAGGCTGGATCGTTTGATCCGTCGACACGATAATCCTTGTCTGCTGCTCGCTCCATAACCGCGTAAGCCATGGCGGTCATCGCCCGGTGATGCCCATGTTGCCCCGGTATATCCAGAAACGTCGGACACAGGATGTCTGGCTGCTCGCGACGCACAATGCTTACAAAGCGTTGCAGGGTTCGCTCATGCCCCCACTTGCGTAATGTCTCGTGCCCACTTTTGGAAAATCCGAAATCGAAGATAGTGTCCTGTGGATGAGTGGAGAGCCAGTAGAGCCGCAAGTCCAGTACTCTGGCAGCGGCTTCCATCTCCGCGGTACGCACTGTTCCCAGCATGGCGCTGGATTCGGTACCGATATCGTTCTGACCTCCTTCACCACGATTGGCGCATGCATAGGAAATATCGAAGCCATCCCGATAGGCAAGCGCTGCCAGCAAGGCCGACGTCTCATCATCAGGGTGCGCACCGCTGTTCATGAATTTGATGCACGAGCGTAAACGCACCAGCGCCATGTGCAACTGAACGATACGCGGACAGCGCAAATCCTCTTCCAGCCGTTGTCGATCCTCCAGTGACATTCCAGCGCTCCGCACAGCTGCTACTCGGGACATCTGAGCATATCAAGCGAGTTAGACGTTGTGCAGTTTGACGAAATAAAAAGATATGCGCATACAGGCGTACGCCTCCACAAGCTTGTAACTTACTCTTGGATCGGTTAAACATGAAGCACCGATAGAAATGCGTCATGCCACGCCCGTTTTCCTGCGAGCGTCTCACCAAGGAGAAAAATGATGATCAAACACCGAAAACTGCTACTGACCACGGGTTTATCAGCACTTCTGGCTGCAGCCAGTGGTGCACGTGCCGAAGTGGAAATCGAATACTGGCAGTACTTTTTTGAAGCACGTGTTACGGCCATGGACACTTTGATCGAGAATTTTCAAGCAGCCAATCCGGGTATTACCGTCAAAACCAATCAATTTCCTTATGCTGACTATCGAACCAAAGTCGCAGCCGCCATACCGGCGGGCGAAGGGCCCGATGTGGTCCAGTTGTTTTATGGGTGGTTGAATGACTATGTCGATGCAAAGCTTATCCAACCATTACCCGCCGATCAGTTTCCCCCACAATCCATTGATGAAGAGTTCTTTCCCATGGTCCAGGCCATGAAGCGAGAGGGTGAATACATGGCGTTGCCGACAGCTGTTCGTTCGCTGGCCTTGTTCTACAACGAGCGCCTGTTTGATGAAGCAGGAATCGAGTCTCCGCCTGCCACTCTCGATGAGCTGGTCGAGACAGCGAAAAAGCTGACCAAACGCGATGGTGCAGGCAACATTACTCAAGTGGGCATAACATCAGGTATGACTGCACAGGATCATCATTGGTGGCGCGAAGTGCTAGTGCGGCAGTTTGGAGGAACCCCATACAGCGATGACAATACCACGGTGGCTTACAATTCAGAGGCAGGGCAAAAAGCACTGCAATGGTATGTTGATCTTGAACAGACACATGAAGTTACGCAAAGTACGTTTATGGACGAGCCACAAGCCGCCTTCAAGGCGGGTAGGGCAGGTATGCACATCGATGGCTCTTTCCGCATCGGAGCGCTGGACAAGACTCGGGGTTTGAAGTGGGGAGTGGCGGAGCTGCCAGCCGGCCCCGACGGCACTCAGTCCAATTACTCCTCCTATTGGGTCAACGCCATCACCAGCAAGGCAGAAGGTGATAAATATGCCGCGTCGTTGAAATTCATGGAATACATCACCTCAGATGAGGCCATGCAAGTATGGCTGGAGACCGTGGGTGAGCTCCCTGCGAAACCCTCCGCCGCATTAACCGAGGAAAACACAGCAGATCCCGTGTATGGTCCATTCGTCAAAGGTCTGGGTTATGCCCAATCGACGGTCTTTGTCGATGAAAGTGGCCAACGTCAGCTCATGACCGATATGGTCAGTCGCATTAACCTGGAAGGCCAATCCGTAGAAGAGAGTCTGAGCGTTGCAGCAGAAGGTGAGCAGGCTATCCTGGATGGTTTTTACAAGTAGTGAGTTGTTTGGGTAACTCGACAAGAATGGTATGAGTTTCTATTCGGATCTGTCTATCCGTCAGAAACACACGCTATGGGCGTGGGGTTTTCTGGCGGTGCCCATCGTGTTCTATGTGGTGGTTCGTTTCTATCCAACCGCCAATGCCATCATCCTGTCCTTTCAGGAATGGAACCTTCTGGGTGCCCGCACATGGTCGGGCCTGAGCAACTACACCACGTTGTTTCAGGATCCGGTCTTCTGGAAGGTATTTTCCAACACCTTTATCTATTTGCTGATTGGCACGCCTGTTTCTCTGGTGCTCGCCTTCTTCATTGCCTTTCACCTGGATAAAGTGCGTTTTTTGCATGGTACCTTGCGCGCCTTGTATTTCCTGCCCTTCATGACCAGCGCGGTTGCTATGGCCTGGGTTTGGCGATGGTTCTACCAACCGGTACCGATTGGTTTGTTCAACAATTTTCTGGCGCAGTTTGGCGTCTCGCAAGTAGCCTTTCTCAACTCGACAACGAACGCCTTGCCGAGTGTCCTTGCACCTGCCATCTGGGCAGGCCTGGGGTTTCAGGTCATCATTTTCATGGCTGGTCTGCGAGCCATACCCAAGACCTACTATGAGGCGGCCTACATTGACGGCGTATCGAGCTGGACTATCCTGAGAGAGATTACCTTGCCCCTGTTAAAACCCACTATCGTGTTTCTTGTGGTGTTCTCTTCAATCGGCTTTCTTCGCATATTTGATCATGTGTTCAACATGACCACCAATAACCCGGGTGGTCCGTTGAATTCCACCAAGCCATTGGTGTTGATGATTTACGATACGGCGTTCAACTCGTTCGATATGGGCTATGCCGCGGCTCAAACGGTAGTACTTTTTGTTGTCCTACTTATCGTAAGCCTGCTCCAGCTCAGATTGCTGAAGGATACGTAGGTGGCGGTATCTCAAGCAGCCAACGAGTCGGATAATCTGGCCATCAAGGCAAGTTCAGAAGCCTTGCTAACCACGAGCACGGTGGTTGTCGTTGGCAAACCGAAGCGCCAATGGGCACAGTTTATTCGCTGGATACTGTTGTTTTCCGGTGGTGTTCTGATGGTCATGCCGCTAGCCTATATGCTATCAACATCCTTTAAGTTTCCATTCGAAGTCTACAACCTCAACCTCATACCCGAAGAGCCAACGTTCGAGAACTATACCTATGTCATGAGTGACGGGCGCTTCATGCGCTGGTTCTGGAATTCGTTAACGATCGCGACGCTGACCACCATCTCCAACGTGTTGTTCGATTCACTGGTGGGATATACCTTGTGTAAGTTCCGCTTTCGTGGGCGCTACCTCGTGTTTATCGCCATACTGTCCACGCTCATGATTCCTACTGAGATGCTGGTGATTCCCTGGTATCTGATGTCGCAACAGTTTGGTTGGCTGGATACTACCTGGGGCATTATGTTTCCGGGTCTGATGACAGCGTTCGGCGTTTTCCTGATGAAGCAGTTCTTTGAAACGGTACCTGACGATTTTATTGAGGCTGCGCGCATCGATGGGCTAAACGAATTGCAAATCTGGTGGAGCGTCGCGATGCCACTGGTGAAGCCTGCGCTTGCCGCTTTGGCTATCTTTGTTTTCCTCGGCAACTGGACGGCTTTTATCTGGCCGCTCATCGTCACCAATAGTCAGGATATGTACACCTTGCCTGTTGGCTTGACTACCTTCAGCGTAGAACAATCCGTTGAATGGGAACTGATCATGACAGGTGCTGCCATTTCGGTATTACCAACCCTGGTGGTGTTTCTGGTGTTTCAACGTTTCATTATTCGTGGAGTTGTGATGGCGGGCTTGAAAGGATGAGTTCAGACACATCAAAATTTCCTGATCAGGTATATCGCGACACTGTCCTCGCGCCTTTGTTTGACGGTGTAAAAACCCACTACGCAATATCAATGGCAGCTATTAACAAGGCTCATCTGATGATGTTGCACAATTGTGAAATCCTGAAGACAACACAAGCGGTTTCAATCGCGAAAGCATTGCAGGCCATCGATGAAGAGCTGGACGTTAATGCGTTGCAGTACACCGGAGAATATGAAGACTATTTTTTCCTTGTCGAGTCAGAACTCAAAGATAGACTGGGGGCTGATCTGAGCGGCATGCTGCATACCGCACGCTCGCGCAATGACATGGACCACACGGTGTTCAAGATGGCCTTGCGAGTGCGTTGTGACAGTTTGCTGGACCTGGCCCTATCATTGGCTCGGGTGCTACAACAGAGAATACATTCAGACAGACAAACACTTATCGTTGCCTACACGCATGGACAACCCGCTCAGCCCGATACTTTTGGGCACTACCTTGCAGCCGTGCTGGAGGTCCTTATATCGGATATGCAGAGACTCTGCACGGCAAGAGAACTACTCGATCTATGCCCCATGGGAGCTGCGGCGATCACAA
The DNA here is from genome assembly GCA_045106195.1 of Granulosicoccus sp. Classification (GTDB taxonomy): domain Bacteria; phylum Pseudomonadota; class Gammaproteobacteria; order Granulosicoccales; family Granulosicoccaceae; genus Granulosicoccus. The sequence continues at coordinate 159,108 of JBGCEH010000001.1, read as the reverse complement.
CGTCTGGTTTTCCCATTGACCGAGAATTAATCGCCAATTTACTGGGATTCAGTGAACCAAAACGCAACAGTTACGGTTGCATAGCCTCGGTTGATTACATCACCGGTTTGTACTCCGCTATAAAACTGTTATTCATACATCTTGGACGTGTGATTCAGGATATGGCGTTTTGGTCTTCGTTCGAAGTAGGGCAGTTACAGGTACCCGATTCATTAGTGCAAATCTCGTCGATCATGCCCCAGAAGCGCAATCCGGTTCCTATTGAACATCTGCGTCACCTGGCAAGTGTCACCGCCGGTCGCTGCGACATGATAGTCAATACCATGCATAACACGCCATTTACTGATATGAACGATAGCGAAGGCGAAGTGCAGGCAGCAGGCTATGCCGCTTTCGACAGTGGCGCACGTGTGTTGAAGTTATTCACCTCGTTCCTCCGGGCCGTCACCATCAACAACGAACAGGTCAGCCTGAACGCAGACCGCGCCTGTATCACTATCACCGAGCTTGCAGACACTCTGGTACGCCGTGAAAACTTGTCCTTCCGACAGGCACATGAAATCGCAGCCGCCACAGCCAACGAGATTATCCGGCAAGGCATCACCTTGCAGGCAGGCTATAAAGCGTTTTCACGCGCCTATGACGCAGCCATTGGACACCGCACATCACTTGATGAACACGAGTTTATGACAGCCGTATCCCTACAGCATTTTGTAGAGGTACGAGACCGTTTCGGTGGCCCCGGAGTTACGGCAATGAAAGAGGCCATCGGGCACTATGAAAAATGCATTAATCAACTGGACAACAGCATCACAACAGGACATGAAAGAATAGCGTTAGCTGAGACAACACGGCACAGCGCGTTCAAAGAACTACTGGAGCAATAGACGATGGCAAATCTGGCCATACGTGATCTTGTGAAACGCTACGGAAAGACCGACGTACTTCACGGTATCAACCTGGAAGTGAATGACGGTGAATTCGTTGTGTTTGTGGGTCCATCTGGTTGTGGCAAGTCCACTACGCTACGCATGATTGCCGGGCTTGAAGATGTGACTGGCGGTACCATCGAAATCAATGATCGGGTAGTGAATAACCTGGAACCCAAGCAACGCAATATTGCCATGGTATTCCAGAACTATGCGATCTATCCTCACATGAGTGTGAAAAAAAATATCGGCTTTGGCTTGCGCACGTCAAAACTGTCCAAGGCAGAAAAAGACGCAAAGCTGAAAGAGGTAGCCACGCTGCTAGGCATGTCCGATTATCTTGACAGAAAACCGAATGAGCTATCCGGGGGGCAGCGTCAGCGTGTGGCCATTGGCCGAGCATTGGTCCGGGATCCTGCCGTTTTCCTGTTTGATGAGCCGCTGTCGAATCTGGATGCTCAGCTACGTACCCAGATGCGATTGGAGATCAAGAAGCTGCACCAGCGTGTAGGCACTACCATCATCTTTGTTACTCACGATCAGGTTGAGGCCATGACGATGGCTGATCGAATTGTGATCATGAAAGAAGGGCACATTCAACAGGTAGGCACACCAGCCGAGGTGTATCACAGCCCTGTCAATACATTTGTTGCGCAGTTTATCGGTGCGCCCAGTATGAACATGCTTCCCGGCCTGCTTGATAGCGACGGTCTCGCGTTATGGAATGGAGACAGAATCTCCACACAGCTTGCCTCCAGTGGCGCACCGCATGAGTTGATAATCGGTATCCGTCCTGGCGACTTGCTCCCGGTGGACGCATCACAAGCCATATTGCAAGGCCCTGTAACTGTGGTCGAACCCCTGGGTTCAGAAACTCTGCTCTATGTGGATGTCGGCGGTCATGAAGTCATCGCCTCTGGTCCGGGCCGCGATGCCCCGCAACCCGGTATGCATATTCACCTTGGAGCTAATCCGGAAACACTGCATCTGTTCGACAAGGCAAGCGGTCAATCGGTGCGGTAGCTAGGCCGCCTGACGAATGCTGCACTCTGTTGGGAGAAGAATGATCATCCGGGTTCCATGGCCAGGTGTGGATTCAATTTCCAATCGCCCGCCGTAGAAACTGACGATTCGTCGGCAGATAGATAGCCCTAGGCCGGTTCCCGAATACTGATCACCTGTATGCAGCCGCGCAAACAAGGTAAAAATAAAATCGTGATACTCGGCATCAATGCCAATGCCATTGTCAGAAACCACTATCTTGTGAAATGAATCGGTATGATGACTTTCATAGCTGACAGAAATAGCGGGTGGCACCTCCGGGTTCCGAAATTTAATCGCATTGGAAATCAGTTGTCGGAACAAGGTGTTTAAAAGGTTGGGATCCGCAACCAGTGCCGGCAGACTACTGATAGATATGATCGCTTTACTCGCACTGATTTTGTCCGATAGTTGCTCTTGGACAGTCGCAAGTGTTGTTTCCAAAGGCACGGTGGTACTGGCCGTATCTTCACTCATGCTCACTTGTATGTAGTCCAGAGTATCGTCAATCATGACCTGCATTGCCTGGGTGGTCTGCAAGGTTTTTTTCAGTAGGTCGTCAGGCCCCTGAATCTCACCGGATTTCCACTTTTTGGCCATTTCATCAAGCAACCGCTGAACGGTACTAACAGGCGATTTAAGGTCATGAGAGATAGAATAGTTGAACTCTGTCTGATCAGATAGCAGAGCTTCCTTGTCCAGGTAGGCAACCTTGAGTTTGATCGCCTCCGTCACACAGGCAGCCAGACTCTTCAACGTACTGATATCACGAGCCGTCCAAGAAAGCGGTTTGTTGTCGATAACGCACAATGCCCCCACTGGCCTGCCGTAGGCGTCATGGATAGGCGCACCAAGATAAGCGACTACACCTAGATCAGGAATCACAAGACTGTCCTGGTCCCGTGCATCTTGTGTTGCATCTTCTATCACCAGCACTGCATTGTCTGCTACGACATGCCGACAAAACGAGTGTTTCAGAGGTGTCTGTCGTTTTTCTCGCCACGGGGAGGGTAGTCCTACCTGGCTTGTGAAAAACCGGCGGTTGTTTTCGTGATCGATGATCGACATAAGTGACACTGGCGTTCCAAAAACCATGGCCGCCAATTGGGTAACATTGTCGTACGCCGAACTCCCGGACGTATCGACTAACTCTAATTCACTCAGTGAGTATCGCAAGCGATTGTCCAAGTTGCCGTGTCGTTGTTTGAAGGAGGCTCGAAGTAGTGGTGCTTGCCGCAGAATGGTAACTCGGCAGAGCCTATGCCCTTAGGCAGAGCTTGTAATCTGTCTGCGTAGAACTGTCATCGGATGAACTGTCGCTATTTGCCGGTTGTCCGACCGTCATGTTGGAGACAAGCATATTTCCACTTCGAACCATCGATGCCTTCGCTCGCGTTCTGTTGATCGTCTCCATCAGATCGCGTCGTTGGTTTTTAACGGTCTCCCGGAATTGAGACTGGATATTAATGAATTGCTGGTGGAGAACGATGTGTTCCTTTTCCAGATCCAGAATGTCGTCCCGGATAGATTGCAACTGTGCCTGATAGGGGGCCGCTCTCTCTTCAGCAAAAGTGCGCTGCGCCAGTAAGCGATAGATTTTACTAAGCCGCCCTTTGGCTTTTGCGCGGTTTTCTACGTTTTCACTCATCTGCGCCTGAATATTCGTGCAACTTGTCAGTAGTGCTTTGTTCCGAGCCTGGAGCGAATGAAAATTGCTGCTGTGGTTTTGTGATTCCGACTCCAATGGAGCAGCCTGATCATGCTGAAATTTATTGTAAAGACTACTTTTTTCGTTTAACAAAATCTTAAATTTCCTCTAACGTTTCTACCATCGAACTGTCGGTACCTGAGGATTTGGCTATCTCGGTTTCGACACGAGATGTAGATAGCCAAATCAATGCCAGAAACGCAATATGGGGAGGAGAATATGGGTTAGTCAATTGTAAATTTTTCGCTCAGATTTTCCCCTCTGTCAGCGAACGCAACAAGGCAATTCGTTTAGCGTTAGCCCCAAGGTCACTTTTACCCAGCCTGGAGGCGCTTCGCACCTGCAGACTCTGCCCGTCATCGCTTACTAGAAACTCGACATCGTCGATGTAGCCCATGATTCTGGTAACGAAGGTAGCGTGCAGATAACGTTCGTCTCGCGTAACGATTTGCGCTCCAGCTTGTGACGAGATTATGGTGCTCAGGATGTCGATTGCGTCCGTGGCAGATTTGCTTAGTGCCAATCTATCGACTTTCTGAGAGTTTCTGCTGGATTCCGAGCCTTGACAGTTGGGTATATCGGGACAGTCTCCCAACGTGGATTGCCCGTTGTTCTCTAAAATGCCTGACGCAGCACTGGCGCCGGATAGCTTGGGTACGGCAAGTCGCAGCGCCACTGTGGCAACGACAACTACGGCGAGCAATATAGCGAGCGTCATTTTGAGCTTCTTCATGTTATCTGAATAATCACGGTTGAATTCTGCCAACAGACCAGGTGTCATCGACACTCTCGCGTTCGAAAACAAAGCGGTCATGTAAACGATCGGCGCGACCTTGCCAGAATTCCAGACGGTGAGGAACAATACGATAGCCGCCCCAGGCATTGGGCCGTGGAACGTTGCCGTCGGGATATTGTTCGTGCAACAGGGCAACGCGCTGCTCCAGAACATCGCGGTTGTCAACCGGCTGTGATTGAACCGATGCTGCTGCGCTGAATCGACTACCTTCGGGCCGTGAGTAGAAATACTCATCTGCCTCTGCAGGATCCAGCTTGGTGACCGTGCCCTCGATGCGTACCTGCCGCTCCAGTGCACACCAGTAGAACAGTAATGATGCCTTGGGGTTTTCGGCAAGTTGCTGCGCCTTGTCACTCTGCTGATAGGTGTACCAGACAAAGCCGTTGTCATCGAACTTCTTGAGCAGGACAACACGTGAATGAGGTTGACCTGTTGCATCAGCTGTACACAGCGTCATTGCCGTGGCGTCGAGTATCTTTCTGTCGCGGGCATCCTGTAGCCACTGCGTGAACTGCTTGATGGGGGTGTCTGAAAGATCGCGTCGCCTAAGGGTATCAGCGGTGTAGTCACGACGTGGCTCAATCAGATCTGCGGTACTTGATTCGTTACTCATACCTACGTTACTCCGTTGCCAAGCTTGCTGGCGCCAACTGCCAGGCTTAGCCAGGCAATAATCATGAAAAGGCCGCCAATGGGGGTAATCATGCCAAGGCGGGTAATGCCGGTGAAGGCCATCGTATATAAGGAACCGCTGAAAACGACTACGCCAAGCACAAAACAGATAGCAGATGTATTCAACCAGATGGCAGCGTTTCCAGAGTCGGCATGCGAACTGGCATACAGTGCCGTTAGCCCACAGGCCACGATGGCAAGTGCGTGGCCTGCGTGATAAGTAACTGCGGTGTCGTACCATCCTCGCGCGCGATCATCCAGTACTCCCTGCAATGCATGCGCGCCAAATGCGCCCGTTGCCACCGCCAGTGCCCCGAAGATGGCGCCCGTTACCAGAATCCATTGTGTCATTGATCAATCAAGGCCCTTTTTGGTGGATAATCCACTATCTGATATTTACCAATGATCTTAAGTCAAAAGCGGAGCAGACGTATGCCATCATTCGACGTTGTCTCGGAAGTAGATCAGCACGAACTGTCCAATGCTGTCGATCATACCCAACGCGAGATCGGCACCCGGTTCGATTTCAAGGGTACATCAGCCAAGGCCGAACTCAGTGAGGGCAAGATCATCATGCTGCATGCCGACAGCGACTTTCAGATTCAGCAGATTCATCCTATCCTCTACCAGAAACTGACCGCGCGCAAGATAGACATTGCCTGTCTGGACGCGGGAAAGGTTGAAAACAGTGGCAAGGGCGTCAAGCAGGCCGTCACGGTCAAGCAAGGTATTGACAAGGAAACGGCCAAGAAGGCGGTGGCCAAAATCAAGGAATCCAAGATCAAGGTTCAAGCACAAGTGCAGGGCGAACAGCTACGTGTAAATGGTAAGAAGCGTGATGACTTGCAAGCAGTCATGGCACTACTCAAGGAAGCCGAGCTTGGCCTTCCCATGCAGTTCCAGAATTTCCGCGACTAGGAGCTTGCGTGGCCGGAATTGTTTCTGTCGCGCAAGCACCTGGCAATCACTTGCTGTGATAAACGTCATACCGGGTATTCGGCGATTCAATGACGGTTCTCTGACCTCTGAACTGCTCGGTCCCTGCCAGCAAGGGGGCGCCTTTAGGCCGTTTCACGACTACCCTGGAAACACCAGAGTCCAAAGCTGCAAGAAGCAGTGCAGGGTCATTTGTAGAGGGTGGGCCAAGCAGGGCGTGTAGAAATTGCATTCCTTTCTTGCTGTTGGCTTTTTTGCGTCTTTCCGGGTACATCGGGTCAAGGTAGATGGCATGTACATTGTTCATGGGCAATGCATCCAGTTTCTCGGTCGCCTCACCCTGCAGCAGAGTAATACGCTTTGCAACAGCTGCGCATTCGTCATTCGCCAGTGCACGCTCAAGCCCGTCTGCCAGCAAGGCGTGAACAATGTCATGTTGCTCAATCAGGATTAGCGTGCAGCCTGTAGAGGCCAACGCCCACGCGTCCTGGCCAAGGCCACCGGTAGCGTCAACAATAGTGGGACTATAGCCATTTATTTTCTTGAATTGCTTGACCCCTAGCGCCCTCGACAATGCCTGAGCCCCCATGCCACTCTGCGTGGTGCGATACCTGGCCTTACCAGCAGTGAAATCAATTGTCAGACTGACGCCATCTGGCCGAACCAATGACAAGGCCGACGCCTGTGAATCTTCGCGAGTCAGTAACCAGTCCTTGTCTGCTCTATAGTCTGGGTCCAGCCGAGCGTGGTTCATCCGCTCAGAGGTAACAACCGTCGGTGGCGTCCATACATCCATCATTAACGTACACTCTGCATACCGGTTTTCATCCGTCCATCGCTGTGCAGAATTCCCACATAAAACCCGCAACAAGCGAAGACGCCAGACGACGTCTTAGGTTGAGAGTGGCTGCCAAGATGATGATGTACCTTGGTTTTGCAGGTGTCGCGTACGTCTTCGTATCGGCCATAATGTCTGGGGATGGAGAGGTGCCCAGTGTGCCGAGCCTGCGGGTGGACATCAGCAATATTGAGCCTGGCGAGATTGACTTTATGACGTGGGAAGGCCGTCCTGTGCTGGTGTATCGACGAAGTGATGCTGATATAGTCTCTTTGCGCACAGGTGATAGCCGCCTTATGGATCCGGATTCTGCCCGCTCCGAACAACCCGCTTTCGCCAAAAATGCGCTTCGATCCGAATCGGTTGACTACTTTGTTGCCATAGCCCTCGGCACAGGGCAGGGATGCACCGTTGCGCATGTCCCTGCAAGCAGTGAGAGTTTTCAGGAGCGCCCGTGGAGCGGTGGATTCATGGACAGTTGCGGTAAGGATCGATACGATCTTGCCGGGCGCGTTTACAGCGGCCAATACGCGACCGAAAACCTTAAAGTACCGCAATACGCAATAGACGGCATGACCCTTATTCTCGGCCGCTAGGCCAGCTATTGCCCGAGGCAATCTAGTAATGTGGCGGCAGTTCATCAATAGCGGTTGGCACGGCCCCGGATGGTGCTCCACCTGTCGAATGGCGCAATAACTCCTCCTGCTGCAGTTGCAAACGTTCGATGTCCCGATACTGACGGAGGATGACCTCATTGAGCTCCTGGACGGTGTTCTCGAGATCCATGAGTTTGAGTTCAAGGGTTTCGATGCGCTGGCTGTATTCGTTGCTTGACACGAGTTGATTCCTGACTAGGCGGGTAATTTTGACCATTTGACAAGGCAGTTGCAAACCTATTTATGATACGTTTGCCCGTTTACTTCCTCCGAAGGCATACCGTGGCATTAACTCCTGATGATATTGCAGCCATCGCGCATCTGGCGCGCGTTGGTATAGAGCCCGATGATCTGGCACCGCTGGCGGCTGACGTTTCCAGTGTTCTTTCTCTGGTGGAGCAGTTACAGGCCATCGACACTAAAGGCGTCGAGCCCATGGCCCATCCTGCCAGTGCAAGCCTGTGGCTGCGCGAAGATGAGGTCACCGAGATCGACCAGCGCGAAATCCTTCAGGCGCCGGCCCCTGAAACCCGGGACGGCTATTTCCTCGTGCCGAGAGTAATCGAATGATTTCGCAAAAGACACTGGCCCAGCAGGCCGCCATGCTCCAGACTTCCGAGATAAGCAGTGCGGAGCTGGTCAATCACTATCTTGAGCGCATTGAACGCCTTAACCCCGCAATCAATGCCTATCTGCATGTGGATGTGGAAGGCGCTAAAGCCGCAGCCGTGAAAGCTGACAATACCCGCGCATCTGGAAATGCAGGCCCCCTCACAGGTATTCCCATCGCACACAAGGATATTTTCTGTACAAAAGGAATTGCCACCACCTGCGGCTCGCGAATTCTGGAGAATTTTAAAGCGCCTTATAACGCCACTGTGGTCGACAAGCTGAGTTCCGCCGGGGTCGTTATGCTGGGCAAGGCCAACATGGATGAATTCGCCATGGGATCCTCCAACGAAAACAGCTACTACGGACCCGTGGCCAATCCCTGGCAACACGACAGGGTGCCTGGCGGGTCATCCGGTGGCAGTGCTGCCCTCGTCGCTGCCCAACTGGCGTCTGGCGCCACTGGTACCGACACGGGCGGATCCATCCGGCAACCTGCGGCCTTCTGTGGAATCACCGGCATCAAGCCAACCTATGGCCGAGTATCGCGCTACGGGATGATCGCCTTTGCGTCCAGTCTTGATCAGGGCGGACCCATGGCCCGCACAGCCGAAGACTGTGCTTTATTGTTACAAGCCATGTCTGGACACGATGTCAGAGATTCCACCAGCAGTACAGCCGCGGTACCGGATTTCAGTGTCGCCCTCGAAAACGATCTCAACGGTCTGCGTATCGGCATTCCTAATGAGTACTTCGGTCAAGGCCTTGACCCTGTAATAGCAACGCATGTCCAGTCAGCGCTTGCCGAACTGGAAAAAGCCGGTGCGGTGCTAAAACCCGTCAGCTTGCCTAACCAGCAACACTGTATTCCAGCCTACTATGTCATAGCACCGGCAGAAGCATCCAGCAACCTATCGCGATTCGACGGTGTACGTTTCGGCTATCGCTGCGAAAACCCGCAAAATCTGGAAGATCTCTATACGCGCACGCGCGGCGAAGGCTTTGGCAAAGAGGTCAAGCGCCGGATACTGATCGGTGCTTATGCCTTGTCTGCCGGCTACTACGATGCCTATTATCTGAAAGCTCAACAAGTGCGGCAGCTCGTGAGCAACGATTTCTCTGAAGCCTTCAAGAATGTTGATCTTATCGCGGGTCCGACAACGCCTACCACCGCCTTCAAAAGCGGAGAAAAACACAGTGACCCCACCAGTATGTACCTGAACGATCTGTTTACCGTATCAGCTAATCTCAGCGGTCTGCCGGGTATATCTGTGCCGTGCGGATTTAGCGAAGGCCTACCCATCGGTCTGCAACTGGTTGCGCCTGCCTATGAAGAGGCGCAGCTTTTGAACATTGCGCATCGATACCAGCAGATCACCGACTGGCATGCGCAGTCACCAGCCGGCATTGAGTGAGGGTATGGCTATGGAATGGGAAACCGTCATCGGGCTTGAAATTCACGCGCAGCTGGCAACTCGATCAAAGATATTTTCGACGGCTTCAACAGCCTTTGGGTCGGAGCCCAATACACAGGCAAGCGCTGTGGACCTGGGTCTTCCGGGTGTATTGCCAGTGGTCAACAAAGACGTTGTTCGCATGGCAGTCAAATTCGCACTGGCAACCGACGCACACATCGGCAAATACTCCGTATTCGCGCGCAAGAACTACTTCTATCCCGATCTGCCTAAAGGCTATCAAATCAGCCAGATGTCGCATCCGATAGTCGGCGAGGGCGCAATCACCGTCACTCTCCCTGATGGCACTGAAAAGCGCATCGGCCTTACCCGTGCACACTTGGAGGAAGACGCAGGCAAATCTGTCCACGACCTGTTCGAAGGCTCTACAGGCATCGATTTGAATCGCGCTGGAACCCCTCTGCTGGAAATCGTCTCCGAGCCCGACATGCGTTCAGCCACCGAGGCGGTAGCCTATGCTCGTTACATCCACTCGCTGGTGCAATACATAGACATCTGCGATGGCAACATGCAGGAAGGCTCATTCCGCTGTGATGCCAACGTGTCTGTTCGCCCGGTGGGTTCTGAGAAGCTGGGCACACGAACCGAAATCAAAAACGTCAACTCCTTCCGTTTTCTGGAAAGAGCTATCGATTTCGAAGTAGAGCGACAGATTGACATTCTGGAAGATGGTGGCAGCATCGTTCAGGAAACCCGTTTGTACGATGCGGACAAGGATGAGACCCGCTCCATGCGCTCGAAGGAGGAGGCCAATGACTATCGCTACTTCCCTGACCCTGACTTGCCGCCACTGGTCATCGATGATGCTTTTATCGAAGCCGTGGCAAAGACCATGCCTGAATTACCGGCAGTGCGCCGTCAGCGCTTTATCGATGATCTGGGCATACCGCCTGATGATGCACAGGCATTGTGCTCCGACAAACTAACTGCCAACTACTTCGAAGCTGTGCTGGAAGGTCAAGGTTTCGCGCCTAAACTTGCCTCAAACTGGGTGCTCGGTGAGGTTTTCGGGCGAATGAACAAAGAGGATGTTGAGCTGTCTGACATGCCTGTTGCCGCTACCGAATTGGGTATGCTGATAAACCGTGTTGATGACGGTACGCTATCCGGAAAACTCGGCAAGCAAGTATTCGACGCCCTATGGTCCGGAGAAACCAACGTCGATGCCATCATTGATGCCCGTGGGCTTAAACAGATCAGCGATACCGGTGCTATCGAGGCCATGATTGACGAGGTAATTGCAGCCAACCCATCGCAACTTGCCGAGTACCGTGCCGGCAAGGAAAAATTGCTGTCATTCTTCGTTGGTGCTGTCATGAAAGCATCAAAAGGCAAAGCCAATCCGGCGCAGTTGAATAAGATACTCAGGGAAAAGCTCAAAGGGTAGTGAGTGACTCCAGTCAGATAAACTGATGCTCCTTCATGCCCTTGAGTGCTGTGGAAGGCAGGCGCGATGGGTACTGCCGCTGGGTCTTGTCGGAGGATTCACACTGCCATGGGCAGCAGAACCTCTCAGCGGCCTGATCGGACCATCCATCTGGCTGTTGCTCTTTTTTTCAGTCGTCCGTTTGGCGAGCAGCGGGGCTTTGACATCAGACGCCGTCGGCGTCTCCGGCGATTTACAGTCTGACAAATGGCAGGCCCTCATCACCCGCGTACTGATAGCGCAACTTGTCTTCCCACTCGCGGTATTCTCGCTGGCCACGCTAATCGGTTTGCCCGATATCTGGCGCTTGGCCGCAACCCTCGTAGCGGCTGCGTCTCCCATATCCGGAAGCCCTAGCCTTGTGACCCTGTTGAAGGGAGATGGCGCACTGGCGTTGCGCTGGTTAATCGCCGGCACCGTTCTGTTGCCACTCACATGCCTGCCGGTTCTGATGATAGCGTTCTCTGACCAGCCGCTGAATGGTCTGCTACTGCCGTCCCTGAAACTATTGTTGTTAATCCTTACAGCCACCATCGCAGGTGTGTTGAGTACGCGCTTTGCAAAAAAAAACCAGTTCTCGTTATCCCTGCAAGCACTGGACGGCGCATCCGCCATTACCCTTGCCTTGATGGTCATCGGCCTTATGAGCGCATTACATGCCCCGGACACAACGATGCGCGATTTCCTCGTCGCGCTTGCGGCAGCCGTTACCATAAATGCAGGATTCCAGCTACTGGGTGCGAGTACGGCCAGAGTGATAAAACATCAACCTGCTCGTATTATTGGTACCGGAGTGATCTACGGTAATCGAAACGTTGCCTTGTATTTAACGGCATTGCCAGTATCTTTCACTGAACCCTTATTGCTGTTCATCGCCTGTTACCAGATACCGATGTATCTGACACCGTTGTTAGGTGATTTTTTTTACCGCCGACTGGAGTAAAACGTGCGCAACCAAGACGTACAACAAAAATTCATGGTGGATTCGTGTGACGCACGCGGAGAGCTGGTGCAGCTGGATGAAACCTGGAAAGAGGCTACAGCCCGTACCAACTACCCACCCGTGGTCAAGCAGATTCTGGGTGAGGCTTTCGTCGCAGCCACGTTGTTAGCCGGTACCATAAAATTTGATGGCAAAATGACCCTGCAAGTGCGTGGTGAAGGACCTATTCATCTACTCGTGGTACAAGTCACCAACGAAGGAAATATTCGTGGTCTTGCGCGCTGGGGTACCGAACCCGCCAGCAAAAATCTGCAAACGGCATTTGGTCCTGATGCGCGAATGATCATTACCATCGAGGCCAACCGTACGGCTGAACCCTACCAGGGCATCGTGCCTTTGGAAGGCGACAATCTGGCAGCCGCACTGCAGACCTATTTCCGTACAAGCGAACAGTTGCCTACAGAGCTCTACCTTGCCGTATCCGAACATTCGGCCGCCGGTGTCCTGATCCAGAAGCTGCCCGTCGAAGAGCGTACCTATCATGACGCCGATGGTTGGCAACGTGCCAGGATTCTGTGCGAGACACTGACCGACGAGGAACTGTGCCGTGATAGTGCAGAAACGCTGTTGCATCGAATCTTTCACCAAGAACGTGTTCGATTGTTCGATCCACAACCTGTCCTATTTCATTGCAGCTGCTCACGTGAGCGCACCGATGGCATGCTGACGGGCCTGGGCAAAAGCGAAGTAGACAGCATTGTTGAAGAGCAGGGCAGTGTAGAAATCACCTGCGAATTCTGCGATGCGTTGTACGCCTATGACCCGGTTGATGTTGCTGCATTGTTTAAAGGTATAACCACCAACGAGACCACAAATGATGACGGACCTGCGTCTCAGGGAACTTTGCATTAGTGATACAAAATGAACTTACTCTGAAAACTCACCAAAAGCACTTCTCGGCTCAATCCCGAGTTCTGACAGAATCTTCCGACGTAGCGCTTCGAAATCCGCAAACTCAGTTTCGGACTGACCTTTCAAAATAGCGTGTCGTTTTCCGTCACTGGTTACCAGTTGTAAAGCAGGGGCATGCCATATTCTATTCTTGGAACGCTTTTGTTCTTTTGAAACGTAGATCTGCTGAATATTGCCAACGTGGAATTTAAACCCCTTACGACAAGGAATAGGGCGATGATGAATGCTGAGTCCATTATTAGTCACATTAATGGTGGTTCGGTTCACAAACTGAATGACGATATACACAATCATGACGACCCCGACGAGTGTGGGCCATATCGAGCCTGAACTGGTAGCGATGTACATCCAGAACACAGAGAAAGCAAGAAACGCCAACAATGGCAAGCTGCGCCAATTCCACCAGATGCTCAGACTATCCTGCGTACGTTCAACCTGATACTTACTGGCAAGTGAACTTACAGGCGCAGTAGATTGAGCCTGGTCAGCCTTCAATGCCTCAGGGTACAAGGTGCCACAGTAGTTGCAGTAATCCCCTTTGTTCTTACCCACACCACACGCTGAACATGTCACGCTATCAGTCCCTCGTGCCTGTTCAAACTGAAGGTGGTGGAGGAACCGCTGCACCGCCACCGTCCTCCTTCTTTGCTATTTTATGCTCCTCTTCCTTAAGCCCTTTTTTCCAATAGCTGGAAACATAAAGATGAGATTTCTGCACGGAACGTTGCTCGCGGTAGTACTGGCGAATCTTCTTCATCGTCTTGAATTCACAGGCCGTCCACACGGCTACCTGACCATCCAGCCATTGTAATTTTCCGATGGCGTCAAACAAAGGTGAGTCATTGGAGCCTGCATGGGGGTTGACCACCCATATGACTTCCATGTTTTTCGGCACAGGAAGTTCCTGCTTGTCGTCTTCAGCGAGGATCTCTACCACCATGTAGCCCGTCGCATTACTCGGTAACAGCGCCAGGTTGGCAGTCAACGCTGGCAAAGCCGTCATGTCGGCAGCGAGCAAAAACCAGTCTGCCTCACTGTTCACATACGTTGCGGGTCCCGGCCCGAAAATCGACATGCTATCGCCCACTTTTGCCTGCATAGCCCAGGGTGCTGCAACACCGTCAGTGACGCCATTGGAGTTGCTGTGAAGCATGAAGTCAACGTCGATCTCTTGCAGTTCTTTACGAAACTTCGCCACGGTGTAAGTTCGCATTACAGGTCTTTGTGCATCAGTACCCTCAAAAACCAATTTGAAATAAGCACCTTCCGCATCGTCAGGAAATCCATTCAGATCCTCACCGTGTAGAGTCAACCTGAGCATGTTAGGCGTGACATGCCGTGTGGCTGTCACAGTAAGTTCTCTGGCTTTACGCTTTGCTGCCATTATTTTCTCTTAGTTGAATCCGGGAATGGGGCTGTCCTATCCGCTGATTGTATTTCTTCTGATCTCCTAAAGGAACCCTGACACTGTCGCCGCACGAAGTTTTTCGTTTATCGCGTTCCCAGTGATGGCTTGTATTGATTTAGTGAATAATTGAACACAGAGCGTATCGGCGCAACAGAAGTTTCACCCTAACGCATACACCCATAAACCCCACATCTGTAGTGCCGAAATTATTCAGGAATTGGAAATACGCTGTTAAGTTCAGGTTCTGTCTATCCAAACCAGCGTGCAAGAGTTGCACTTTATTGATCCACTGACGTTGTAGTAATGACACGTTTATTTTCCACGGTATCCGGACTGTCCTTTATTTGTATCTGATAGCATCAGCCCGAGTCACCCTGAAATTTCATCACTCATCTGGACAATTCAATGGCAGTTATCAAACCGGCAAATCCTTTCCCACCAATCGAATTCAAGATGATGTCGGGTGGTACCGAGCGAATTGGCGATAACAAAGGCCGGTGGACGGTGCTGATCGTTTATCGCGGTGATCATTGCCCACGTTGTAAGACTTATGTTGCCCGTTTGCATGAGCTCGCAGCTGGATATGCTGAGCGCGAAGTTGATCTCATGCTTGCATCCATGGATCCGGAGCACATCGTGCGTCGCACCATTGATGAAAATGGCTGGACGTTGCCAGTTGCTCATAGCTTAAGTGTTGAAGAGTGCCGGCAGCTCTCAGTCTATCTGACTGACCATGAGGCGGGCGGTGAGCTTACAGGTCCTTACGCCGAGCCAGGGTTATATCTGGTCAATCCTGAGGGGCTGACGCAGGTGATCGCGACCTCCAATTCACCCAGCGTGAGGCCGGATCTTGAGGTGGTGCTTGATGGAATCATTGGAACTCAGGATCGCAACTTGCCGATTCGCGGGCTACATATGGCTTAGCAGCTGCCCTTTTACATTGCCCGTCCGCACAAAGTGCAGGCCGGGTTTTTTTTCAGTTGTATCTCGTTCCATTCCATGGAAAGTCCGTCAAACAGTACTAACCGTCCGGCGAGACTATCGCCCATACCACAGATTAGTTTGATGGCTTCGATGGCTTGCACGCAGCCGACCATCCCGACCACCGGTCCGAGGATTCCTGCCTGCGCGCAAGTGTCAGCCGTCGAACTGCCGTTGCCATACAGGCATTGGTAGCAGGGCGAGTCAGATTGGCGTGAATCGTACACACTGATTTGACCGTCGAAACGAATAGCAGCGCCACTGACTAACGGCACCTTGTTCCTGACGCAGGCTTCGTTAATGGCGAATCGGGTGGGAAAGTTGTCTGTACAATCAAGCACAACACTGCATGTGGGGATCAGTGTCGCCAGATCTTCTTCATCCAGTGCATAGTTTATCGTGTCAATCCGGCAATCTGGATTGATATCCAGACAGGCAGTACGGGCCGAATCGGTTTTCAGTTGACCGACTCTGTGAGTGTTATGCGCTATCTGTCTCTGCAGATTGGACGTCTCAACGGTGTCAAAGTCAGAAAAACTGAGACGGCCTATCCCGGCTGCCGCCAGATAAAGTGCAGCGGGAGAGCCAAGTCCACCCAGCCCCACGATCAGCACATGCGCATCGGTGAGTTTCTGCTGGCCGGATTCACCCATCTGCTCAAGGCTGATGTGGCGGCTATAACGTTGGTCAGGTGTCAGATCCATGTGCTACAGCATAGCGTGACTGCTGCAGTGATACACTTACAGGTGTGAATTTTCTCGCTCATTCCCTACTCGGTTTCAACGACTCAGAGCTTGTTGCAGGCCAGTTTTGTGGAGATTTCGTTCGCGGCAGTGATCTTTCACATTTTCCGGAAGGCGTTGAGCGCGGAATTCGCCTGCATCGGCATCTGGATCGCTTCACCGATACTCATGCAGCGCTGGCTCCAGCTCGTGCACAGATACCTGACGTGCCGAGGCGCCTTGCCGGTATCGTTGTCGATGTGATGTTTGATCATTATCTTGCGCGGCGTTGGGATCAGGTGTCAGAGGTAACGCTGGATCACCATGCCAAATCGGTTATCGTGGCATTGAACAGACATGAAGAACATTTTCCATTGCCACTCAAGCGTTTCACAAGATTGTTGCAGCGTGAAGACATTTTGCAGAACAATATCCACCTGTCATCAATCGAGCTTACCTTGTCACGTATTGCTGGCCGTTCTACAAAATTTGGTGCTCTGGCGTTAACCACGGAGCAGCTTGAGCCATTACGCGATACCCTGATCCGACCGTTTGATACGTTCTTCCCGGACTTGCACAAGACTGCAATAGATTACATATCCCAACATTCGAAAATACGGAGTTCAGAAACACGGACTCATCAATGATCGCCAATAAACGAAAATGAATACCAAGAAACGAACGCCGTCGGCAACCGGGCCTGAGCAATGGTCGCGCCGTCAGTATCAGGGTCTAGCGCTGGCTAATCGCGAGCTGAGCTTTCTGGCATTCGATGAACGTGTTCTGGCACTGGCCAGTGATCCGCAGGTACCGTTGCTGGAAAGGCTGCGTTTTCTGTGCATTTCCTCCAGTAACCTGGATGAGTTCTTCGAGATTCGGGTAGCCGGGCTCATGCAGAAGATCGAAGGTGGCATGGAGGGCGCTGGTATCGATGGTCTGTCGCCCATGCAGGAGATGGAGGGCATTAACCAGGATTGTCGTGCACTGGTTGAACATCAGTATAAATTGCTGAATGATGTGCTGCTGCCTGAGTTGGCAGATCAGGATATTCGTTTCTTTCCGCGTCAAAGCTGGGATGAAAGCATGCGGGAATGGATAAAGGATTTCTTTATCTCTGACATTGCACCGGTGCTAAGCCCTCTGGGTCTGGATCCTGCACATCCGTTTCCGCGCATTACCAACAAAAGCTTGAGTTTTATCATTGACCTTCGTGGCCAGGATGCTTTCGGACGTGACTCGGGGTTTGCGCTCGTACGTGCCCCCAGATCGTTGCCGCGCGTTATTCGTGTGCCATCTGAAATTTGTGGGGTACGTGATGGATTTGTGTTTCTATCATCCATCATACATTCGCAGATCAGCCAGCTATTCAGCGGTATGGACCCAGTGGGTGTCTATCAATTCAAGGTGACGCGCAACAGCGATCTGTATGTTTCTGAAGAAGAGGTCGCTAACCTGCGGCGTGCTTTGGAGACAGAACTGGTGCAACGCAATTTCGGACAGGCAGTCAGGCTTGAAGTGGCAGGCAATTGTCCGAACCGCATCGTCAAGTACCTGCAACGGCAATTCAAGTTACGTGATGAGTCTGTGTACCGTGTGAATGGGCCTGTGAATCTTAATCGTCTGTTTGCCATACCGGATGAGATAGATCGGCCTGATCTGAAGTACCCATCGTTTACACCACACGTTGCCAATGCATTTGAATCTGGCGTAAATATCTTCGAGCATATTGCGCAGCGTGGGCCATTGCTCTTTCATCATCCCTATGAATCGTATGTCCCCGTCATTGAACTCATTCGTCAGGCGGCGGCAGATCCGGATGTGTTGGCTATCAAGCAGACGCTTTATCGTACGGGTCATGAATCAGTGTTTGTCAGCTCCTTGATGGAAGCGTCACGGGCGGGCAAGGATGTCACTGTGGTTATCGAGCTACGTGCACGCTTTGACGAAGAAGCCAATATTGAGCTCGCCACTCGTTTACAAGAGTCTGGGATACAAGTGGTTTACGGCGTTGTGGGTTTCAAAACGCACGCCAAAATGCTGTTGGTGGTTCGGCGTGAAAAGCAAAAGCTTGTGCGTTACGTGCATGTGGGGACGGGTAATTATCATGCCACAACGGCCCGAGCTTATACGGATATGAGCATGCTTACTAACAGTAAATCGATAACGGAAGATGTTAATCGTGTGTTTACTCAACTGACTGGGTTGGGGCAGGCGCTAAACTTGAAGCAGCTTATTCAAGCCCCGTTTACATTGCATAAATATATACTGGAGCGTATCGGCAATGAGACAAAAATTGCCAGAGACGGCGGTGATGGGCATGTTATCGCACGAATGAATTCACTGGTAGACCCAGGCGTCATTGATGCCTTGTACAAGGCATCACAAGCAGGCGTTACTGTGGAGCTGGTAGTGCGTGGGATCTGTATGTTAAAGCCGGGATTGCCTGGCGTGTCAGAGAATATTCGGGTGGTGTCTGTTCTGGGACGTTTTCTTGAACATTCACGGGTGTTCTGGTTCAATAATAAAGGGCGGGAGCAGCTATATATCAGTAGTGCCGACTGGATGCCGCGTAACTTCTTCAATCGTGTCGAGATTGCTGTACCGTTGGAAGACGAAGCATTGCGGCGTGTAAAGGAGGAGTGTCTTGATATCTATCTGAAGGATAACAAGTTTGCCTGGCAGCTAAACGCCGAAGGGCGTTACGAAAGACTTCAACCGGACAACGATGTGCCCTTCAGCGCTCAGCAGTTCCTGATTAATCGTTATGGTGGTGGTCGTACGCACCACTAGCCAAGATTAGCTGTTCTCGGCTTTAAGCTGGATTTCAATGTGCATGAATCGTTCAGCTTCAGCTTGTAGCTCGGCATGAGTCAGTGGATGAGAATCAAGCCAGGCTTGTGGGGCGATGACGGTTATTTGTCCTTGATTGATCCGGACATTGACCTCATCCAGCGAATCGTCATAGCGGCCACGATGTAGCAGAGCCGCCAGACGCAACAAGCCAAGCAAGCGCAATAGTCTGTCACGCTCTTCTGCGGGTAGACCATCGAAGGCTGTGTTGTCTATCTTGCGTCTGTGAAATCGTACTAGCAGAGCCAGCGCTTTTTGCTCGGCAAGTGTAAAACCCAGCAGGTCCGAGTTTTCCAGGATATAAGCGCCATGTTTGTGGTACTGGGTGTGGGCGACACCCATGCCTAGCTCATGCAGTTGTGCTGCCCATTGCAACAGAGGCAGGTCTGAATCGGTCGCAAGATTCCAAGGATCCGCAACATGATTGAAAAGTTTGGTCGCCGTAATCTCAACACGTTTTGCTTGCCGCTCATCAATTGAATAACGCTGAGAAAGATTGGTCAGTGTCTGGCTCTGGATATCGACATGCTCTGCCTTGCCAAGCATCTCGAACACAAGACCTTCTCGCAGAGCTACCTGGCTGGCCTGCATGACCTCGATGTTCAAGGTTTTCATGATGGCGCGCAACACAGCGATACCGCCAGCGACTACCTGAACACGACTCTCGCTGACGCTGTGCAGATTCATGGTTGCTACGCTGCCGGCTTTGGCGATCTCTTTTACCAGACGTTTCAGTCCGTCTTTTGTAATGGCACCGTCGGTGATGCCGAGTTCTGCCAGCATGCGTGAAGCAGCTTTTATGGTTCCCGAGCAGCCTATGACTTCATCCCATCCGCATTCCTTGTAAGCGACCATCAATGGCTGCAGTTCGAGTTCTGCTTCAACTGTTGCGCGTTTCATGGTGACAGCGGTAATGCCCTGTTCACCGCATAGAAACTGGCTGGTGTAACTGACGCAGCCCATGTTGACGCTTTCCAGAAGCTTCGGTTCAAAGCCTTTACCGATGACCATCTCGGTACTACCACCTCCAATGTCCAGAACCAGGCGCTGACGATTGCTATCGGGAAATGTATGTGAAACAGCGGTGTAGATCAGGCGCGCCTCTTCTCTTCCGGATATGATCTGGATGGGCACACCAAGGATTTGTTTTGCTTTCTGCATGAACTCGTCACGATTCATTGCCCGACGAAGTGTATTGGTGCCGACCATGCTGATGTTTTTTCTGGGAACATCACGCAGACGCTCTGCATATTTCGCAAGCGCATCCAGCGCCACTTTCAGAGTTTCAGGTTTGAGGCACTTGTTTTCATCGAGCCCGGCGCCAAGGCGAGTGGGCATTCGCAGGCTGTCAACCTTGCGGATAGAGCTACCCTCGGGTTCGGCAATCATCATGTGAAAGCTGTTTGAGCCCAGATCGATGGCTGCGTAGACGGCCTGCTTGCGCTCACCTTGTATCGGGTTTTTACCGCTCATGAGATGTCATAGAGATGTGATAGCCACAAAACCGAAGCTGATTCTTTCAAGGCCTGCCAGATCCAGCGCAGTGCCCACACCTGTGTAATTGTAGTCGAGCAGTAGCTGTCGCACACTGGCAGCCTGTTCATAGCCGTGTTCCAGGATAAGAGGGGCGCCTGGTTTTCCGGCTCTGAGGCTCTCAACGACGATGTGTTCAAGATCTTCAAGTCCTGAAGGGCCGCTTACCAGTGCGTCGTGTGGCTCGTGGTGTAATTGCTCAAGATGCGGATCATCGGTGGCTAGGTAGGGCGGGTTGGCGAGGATCATGGCCGCTGCGTCGTCGGCTATGGCATCAAGCCAACTGCCTTGTATGAGATGCAGGTTCTGACAAGCTTGTGTGTTGATATTCTCCTGTGCAACGGGCAAGGCAAGCGAGCTGCGTTCTATCGCAACGATATGTTTTTCAGGTAATTCAGAAGCGACAGCGATGGCAATGGCACCGGTACCCGTGCCCAGATCAAGGATGATGCCTTCGGGAATCTGTACGGCGAGTTCGAGTGCTTTTTCAACGAGGATTTCTGTCTCGGGTCTGGGTACCAGCGTGCCGGGAACGGTGCGTAATTCGCTAGACCAGAAATGTCTGCTTCCGGTGATGTAGGCTATAGGTACGGCATTGATGCGTCGTGCGAGTGATGCGTCCAGTTCAACTATGACGTCGTCCGCTATAAGCTTTTCGGGAAAGGCGAACAGGCGGCTGCGGGAAATACCCAGATGGTGGCAGGCAAGGAGCTGGACATCGAGCTCCGGGGTGTCTGTGTGGGCTGATGTTCGCAGTTGTTCGGTTGCCCGCGCCAGCCAGTGTCCTACTGTGTTCAGTCGCCGAACTCGGCCAGCAAGTCCGCCTGATGTTCAGCGGTCAACGGGTCAATGATATCGCCGAGCGATCCAGCCATGATGTCGTCAAGCTTGTAGAGCGTCAGGTTAATGCGATGATCTGTCAGCCGGCCCTGCGGGAAGTTGTAAGTCCGAATGCGTTCCGAGCGATCACCTGAACCGACTTGCAGGCGACGTGATTCTGATTCGGCGTCTTGCTGTTTGGATTGCTCGGCGTTGAGCAGGCGAGCCTGTAGCAATGCCATGGCTTTTGCGCGGTTCTTGTGTTGCGAACGTTCGTCCTGGCATTCAACCACCACTCCAGTGGGAATATGTGTAAGGCGAATTGCCGAATCGGTCTTGTTGACGTGCTGACCACCGGCGCCTGATGCGCGAAAGGTATCAACGCGGATATCGGCCGCGTTGATATTGATCTCTTCAACCTGATCGACTTCGGGCAGTATGGCAACCGTTGCCGCCGAGGTGTGGACTCTGCCTTGTGATTCGGTTTCCGGAACACGTTGCACTCGATGTGCCCCGGACTCGAATTTTAGCCGGGAAAAAACGCGGTCGCCGGACAGGCGGCATACAACTTCCTTGTAGCCGCCATGATCGCCCTGGCGTTCGTTGATGATTTCGCTGCGCCAGTTGTTTATCTCGGCATAACGAAGGTACATTCGAAGTAGATCGCCTGCAAAGATCGCTGCTTCGTCACCGCCGGTACCTGCCCTGATTTCAAGAAACGCGTTGTTCTCATCGCGTGGATCACGGGGTAGTAGCAGCGTTTGCAGTGACAGCTCTTCAGCCGCAAGGCGCTCTTGCAGTTCCGGCAGCTCTTCATTGGCCATGGCGCGCATGTCGGCATCACTGTCGTTGGCCATCTCGCGAGCGTTGTTTAAATCTTTTTCTGTCTGCTGGTAGGCTGCGAATGCAGAGACGATGGGTTCGAGCTGCGAATATTCTTTGGATAGCTCGCGAAATCGATTCTGATCATTGATGGTGTCAGGGTCACCCAGCAGGGCAGCGATTTCTTCGTGACGTTCGGCAACGCTTTCCAGCTTTGCCTGAATGGAGGCTTTCATGATTTGTTCTGTGGCAAGTCCAGCAGAGTGCGTGCGGCTTCTATGATGTGATGGTTGCCAAGTTGTGCAGCCTCGCGCATGCTTGCCGTGGGTGCATGCATGACTTTGTTGCTCAATGTATGGGCTAGCTGTTGCAGAACGGTTTCCGGATCCTGGCCAGCCCGCAGTTGTTTCAATGATTTATCCAGGGCGCTGGTCTTGATGGTTTCGATTTTGCTCCGATAGGCGCGTATGACGTCGTTGGCCCCTAATGCCTGGATTTTGGTCATGAACAGATCGACCTGGGTGGTAACGATCTCTTCTGCCTCGAACGCGGCCTCCTGCCTGGATTGTCTGTTCTCCTCTATCACAGCTTGCAGGTCATCGACGGTGTACAGGAAGACGCCGTCTATTTCATTGACCTCTGTTTCTACATCACGTGGAACGGCGATATCCACAATCAGCTGTGAACGGAAGCGGCGTTTGCGCAGCGCCTTCTGGACAGTACCTTTGCCAAGAATGGGCAGCGTGGAGCCTGTGGAACTGATAATGATGTCGGCATCGGGCAGTGCGTCGGGTATATCTTTGATGCCAATTGCTTTTCCGCCGATTTCCTGGGCCAGGACAGCAGCTTTTTCCAGTGTGCGGTTGGCAATCAGGATGCTGCCGATACCCGCTGACTGGAGATGCCGTGCTGCCAGCTGGATGGTTTCACCGGCACCGATGAGCAAGGCTTTCTGTTGGCTGAGATCTGCAAAGATCTGGCGCGACAGACTGACCGCAGCAAATGCCACAGAGACAGGGCTGTTGCCGATGGCGGTATCAGTGCGTACTTTCTTGGCGACTGAAAATGCGGTTTGAAAAAGTGGTGAGAGCTCGTTGCCCAGCGCGCCATGTTCGTCGGCGTCGCGATAGGCACGTTTTATCTGGCCGAGAATCTGTGGCTCGCCCAACACCATGGAGTCAAGACCACTGCAAACGCGCATGAGATGGCGAACCGCCTCGCGATCGGCATGGTGAAACAGGTAGGGCTCGAAGCCGTTGTCTCGAAGCTCGAAGTAACGGTGCATCCATTGAACAACGGCGCTGGTGTCCTGGTTATCCATACCGCAATAGAACTCGGTACGGTTGCAAGTCGACACTATAGCGGCTTCTTTTACTGGACGAACATCACGCAGTGCTTTTAACGCATCACCCAGTTGGCCTTCACCAATGGCCGCGCGCTCCCGTATATCGACAGGAGCGGTGTGATGATTAAGGCCTAGCGCGAGTATGGGCATATCGCGATTCTAGCAAAAACGGCGGGTTAGCAGACTCTTCGTGCATTGATTTGCACTGATGTGTCTGTATCCTAGTTCAAATGAATTCACAATATTGGTCTGGAGTACTCATGTTGGAGTGTTTTGACACGAAAGCGGTTGCGCGTAAAGCTTTATCGGCCTTTCTGCCGATTCTTTTGCTTGGGTGCAGCTCGATACCGCTGGCACCACAGCAGGCATTGGCTCAATCCGAGTCCCCAGCGCCCGCCCGGAATGGCACGCAATCCGATATGGACTCACAGCTCATGTTTGAGCTGATGATCGCCGAGCTTGCCGGACGGCGTGGTCAACTGGATGTGGCGTTGGAAGGTTACCTGCGCGCCTCGGAACATACCAATGACCCACGTGTCTCGGAACGTGCCACCAGGCTAGCGATGTTCGGTAGACAGTGGGCACAGGCGGAGTCAGCTTCACGGCGTTGGATCAATCTGGATCCAGACAATACCGAAGCCCCGCAAATACTTGGGCAGGCGCTACTTCGTCAGGATAAAAACGATGAGGTTGCACAGCTGTTTTCAGACTTGCTCAAGACCAGTGATGACCGCCGCAAGACACTTCGTGATATCCAGTTCGAGCTTCAACGCAATGAAGATCCGTTAACGTCGGTCTCAGTCATGCAAAGCCTGGTAAAACAGTATGGCAATGAAAGCGAGGCACATTTGGGGCTGGCACGGGCGCTCATCACCAATGGCGACAATGACGCGGCCCTTGAATCCGTAGAGGCTGCTGTGCGCTTGTCACCCCGTGACACTGACTCGCTATTGTTGCGTGCCCAGATTTTAAGCGGTACCGGCAGCCCTGATGAGGCGTTCGCGTCTCTAGAGGCTGCGCTGGAGGCCAATCCGGATGACGCCCAACTGCGACTCGGTTACGCGCAGCTGCTGGCCGCCAGCGGTCGCTACGATGATATCGGAGCATTACTGGATCGGATTCACAATGATTCTGGCTCTGATCCGGATACGCTGCTCACGATCGGTCTACTGGCCATCGAGTCGCGTCGCATCGATCAGGCGCAGCGCTTTCTTGAACAATTGCTGGCTTCCGGTGAGCACAGCGACCAGGCGAACTTCTATCTGGCAAGAATTGCTGATGATCAGCAGAATTTTGACACCGCTATCAGCTATTACGATGCCGTGATGCAAAGCGACCTCCAGTTCAATGCCCGCGTAAGAGCGGCAGAGCTTGCTGCACGGACAGGCAACCTGGCGGAGGGCAGGTCGCGGTTGCAGCGCCTGTCAGAATCGGTTTCCAATCCCGTCATGCAGCCACGTCTTGTCGCAGCAGAGAGCCGTATGTTGCAAAATGCAAATCAGGATTCAGAGGCTCTGCTGGTGCTGAACGAGGGGCTGGTGCGTTTTCCGGATGACGAAGACCTGCTCTATTCGCGGGCGCTCACCGCTAATTCGGTTGGTGACGATGCCCGTATGTTACTCGACCTCAATCGTTTGATCGAGCTTGATCCGGACAATGCGCATGCGTTGAATGCGCTGGGATATCATTATGCCGATGAAAACATCGAATTGGAACTTGCAGAGAAGTTGCTGGTAAAAGCCAATGCGTTGTTACCCGATGATCCGGCAATCATGGATAGTCTGGGGTGGTTGCGTTTTCGGCAGGGTCAGTATGAAGAAGCCATTGCGTTGTTGCGTAGTGCCTATCAGCAATTTCCTGATCCCGAAATTGCTGCTCACCTGGGTGAGGCACTGTGGCTGAGTGGGGCTGAGAGTGAAGCGAAGTCATTGATACAAACTGCGTTGGAAAATCATCCTGATGACGAGCGTCTCCTGACCGTGCAAAACACCGTTTTCAAGTGATCCTCAAGTGCTATTTACGGGTCGCAATGGCTGCGGCTATATGGGTATTGTACGGTTGCGCAGCTCAGCCGACCAGCCAGCCTGTTGAATTTGCGGAACGTAATGAACGGCTCAAGGCGCTGACCGATTTCGCCTTCAGTGGAGGTCTTGGGATCTGGACGGATGACCAGTCAGTATCGGCGCGAGTGCAATGGCGACAATCTGCTGAGAGTTTGACCGTCAGGCTGGCCGGACCAATGGGAATCGGTAATATGGAACTTGTCTATACCGGTGGGGTTGCTACTTTGAGCCGGGCAGGCAGGGTAATCGCAAGCGGTCCTCGGGTCGATGAGGTGTTACAAAGCGGACTGGGTCTGGCAGTTCCTGTACCGGTCGAACAATTGAAAAGCTGGGTACTCGGGTTGCGTGGAGATGCAACATCTGTGGTTGCTGATGAGCAAGGAAAGCTTGTCTCTTTACGCTTTACGGATGGTCAGGATACCCGCTGGCAAGCACGTTTTCTGAGGTATGCTGATCTGGATGGTGTCGATGTACCGGCCTTGATAACAGCGTCGGGTGGCGAGTATTCTGTCAGGCTGGTCTTGAAAAACTGGCAACAGACAGCACACTCCCCCGTAAGCGGAGATAAGACTGTCATAGAACCTGTGAAAAAGCCGTCGAATACGAGACTGGCGATTCCCGGTCGGTAGCGGTACACTACGCGACTGAATTTGAACACTGCTCTAGTTGAAGGATAAAGTTGACCACCAAATGGCTGGCTCCGGCCAAGATTAACCTATTCCTGCATGTGACAGGACGCCGCAGCGACGGTTACCACACCTTGCAGACCGTTTACCAATTCGTCGACATGTGCGACGTGTTAAGTTTCTCTGTGCGCGAGGATAGTGAGGTTCATCTAAAATCGAACTTCAACGAAGTGCCTCCGGAGAACAATCTGGTAGTTCGCGCGGCGCGTGCGCTACAAGCGCATTCAGGCACTCGGGCTGGCACCGACATAACGCTCGAGAAAATCATCCCTACAGGCGGTGGTCTTGGCGGTGGAAGCTCTGATGCGGCAACGACGCTTGTAGCGCTCAATGAATTCTGGCGTCTGGGCCTTAGCATAAAGGAGCTTGCAGAGATTGGCGTTACCGTCAGTGCCGATGTGCCGGTATTCGTCTATGGGCAGGCGAGTTGGGCCGAAGGCATCGGTGACAAGCTGACGCCGGTAGCGCCACTTGAGCCATGGTATCTGATAGTCAATCCGGCATGCCAGGCCTCAACTGAGGCGCTGTTCAATGCTCATGAATTGACACGTAATACCAGCCCGATCACAATCAGGGACTTCATGGATGGACGCAGTACTAACGTATTCGAACCCGTTGCAGTAGCGCGACACCCCGAAATTGGCGTGGCTCTTGAGTGGTTGCGAACAAACTATCGCGGTTATCGTGCAAAGATGAGCGGGACCGGTAGTTGTGTCTTTACTGCGTTTGAGAATGAGGAGGATGCGCAGACTTTATGCGACCGCCTGCCGGAACAATTGACAGGTTATGTAGTAAAAGCCAGAAATGCATCGCCTCTGTATGATTTTTCTGGTTAGTTGTAGCGTACAATTCGCATTCGATTATAGGCGTATCACAGTTGGGCCGTCGCCAAGCGGTTAAGGCACCGGGTTTTGATCCCGGCATTCGGAGGTTCGAATCCTCCCGGCCCAGCCATTTATCCCAGCGTTTTCATAGCTGCCAGACTAAAACCTCATGAGTGAGCGCCGTTTATTGATCTTTGGCGGTAACGCCAATCCTCGACTTACGCAGAATATTGCTGCGTACTTGCAGCAACCGATAGGCAAACTGCAGTTGTCACGATTCAGTGACGGCGAAACTTCGGTTGAAATTCAGGAAAACGTTCGCGGCGGAGATGTGTTCATCATCCAGCCGGTTTGCGCTCCCACCAACGACAATCTGATGGACTTACTGGTTATGGTTGATGCCTTGCATCGATCGTCGGCTGAGCGTATCACTGCGGTCGTTCCGTACTATGGGTATGCTCGGCAAGACAGACGGGTTCGTTCTGCCAGAGTGCCAATCACCGCTAAACTGGTTGCTAACATGCTCAGCGTGGCGGGTGTGGACAGGGTGCTGACTGTTGATGTTCACGCTGAGCAGATACAAGGTTTTTTTGATATCCCGGTCGATAATGTCTATGCATCACCGTTACTCCTGCTCGATATCTGGCGGAGTAAATACGACAATCTTGTAGTTGTGTCGCCCGATGTGGGTGGTGTGGTTCGAGCCCGTGCGGTGGCCAAGCAGCTTGATGACGCCGATCTTGCCATTATCGACAAGCGTCGTCCGCAGGCCAATCAGGCGCAGGTCATGCACATAATTGGCGAGGTTGCAGATCGTACCTGCGTCATTATTGACGATATGGTCGATACCGCCGGTACTCTATGCAAGGCCGCTGAAGCGCTTAAAGAGCATGGTGCCCGAAAAGTGGTGGCTTTGGCGACTCACCCTGTACTGTCCGGGAATGCGATTGCCAATCTTAATGATTCGGTGCTGGACGAACTGGTCGTCACCGACACCATTCCGCTCTCGGAAGCTGCAAAAGCCTGCGATTGTATTCGTCAGCTATCGGTTGCCGATCTTCTGGGCGAAACCATACGTCGCATTCATGAAGATGAATCAGTTAGTTCTGTCTATATGGACTAGGTGTTTCGCATTCCAGCACGCGTCTATCTGCTATACTTCGCCGGCTCTGCCTGGTCGCGGGCAGTTCACGGTGCACCAATTCCGGTAGCACCGCCTTACGGAGAATACCGACATGTCTGACGATATAACCGTCAATGCCACGTCGCGCAGCGTTTTTGGGAAAGGTGCGAGCCGCCGCCTGCGTCGTGACAATTTAGTACCCGGCATCATTTATGGTGACAACAAAGAGCCACAGGCTATCCAGCTCAAGGCCAATGAGGTGTTCAAGCATCTCCAGAATGAAGCATTCTATTCACAGCTGCTTCAGGTCAGTGTGGACGGGGGAGAGCCGGCACGTTCAATCCTGAAGGATGTTCAGCGTCACCCTTTCAAGCAACAGATCCTGCATCTTGATTTCATGCGCGTTGTTGCAGGTGCCGAGCTGCAGGTCAGCGTACCGCTTCACTACATGAACGAAGATATCTGTGTCGGAGCGAAAGCTGGCGGTATTATCACGCACAATGAAAATGAAGTGCTGGTTGCCTGTCGACCACGTGATATCCCCGAGAGCATCGAAGTCGATATGACTAGCCTCGAGGTTGGTGATTCAGTTACTTTGTCCCAATTGACTTTGCCCGAAGGCGTTCGTCTGGTTGACCTGCACGAAGCTGGCGACGATAGCGACCGGCAGGTAGCAGCGGTGAATGCACCACGAGTTGAAGCTGAGCCATCAGATGATGACGCGCCTGCGCCAGATGTACCGACTGCATCTGATGACGCGTCCGACAACGACAAGTAAGTGGGTTCGATGATGCGGGACTGACAGCGTGCGTTCTGGCGCGTCAGTCCTGCATCGTTAAAGGCGCACATTCATGCCGGGCGAGCAAATAGAATTTGGCCTGATCGCAGGTTTCGGGAATCCGGGGCCTGAGTATGCCAACACCCGGCACAATGCAGGATTCTGGTACATCGATCAGCTAGCTGATCATCTGGGTGCAAGCTTTAGCAGCGATAAACGCTTCTTTAGCCAGGTTGCCAGTGCCCAGGTTAATGGTCGGAAGCTGTTGCTGGTCAAGCCCATGAACTACATGAACAATAGCGGACAGGGTCTGGCTGCTGTCGCGCGATTTTTCAAGGTCGAGTCAAACCGGATTCTGGTGGCGCACGATGAACTTGATATTCCCCCAGGACACATACGCCTTAAAAACGCAGGTGGTCATGGTGGGCACAATGGTTTGCGAGATTCCGTTGCCAGGCTGGGCAATGGTAATTTCTGGCGATTGCGAATCGGTATCGGGCATCCGGGGCATAAAAGTGCTGTGTCTGGTTACGTGCTCAAGCGAGCCTCAGCTGACGATCAACGGCTGATTGAGGAAGCCATCGAGCTGGCATTGCGCGAGAGCATGACCATCATCGACGGCGATATCAATGTTGCGACCAAAGCATTGCATAGTCATAAACCGTAATTACCTCATGAAGTATTCTGGATCAGGATTTTAACGATGGGATTTAAATGCGCGATTGTCGGACTGCCAAACGTTGGCAAGTCCACGTTGTTCAATGCCCTGACCGAAGCAGAAATTGCGGCAGAGAACTACCCGTTTTGCACCATTGAGCCCAATGTCGGCATTGTGCCCGTACCGGATTTACGCCTTAACGCGCTCGCCGAGATAGTTTCTCCGCAACGTATTCTGCCTACCACCATGGAATTCGTGGATATTGCGGGGCTGGTTGCTGGTGCGTCTAAAGGTGAAGGATTGGGAAACCAGTTTTTGGCGAACATTCGCGAGACGGATGCAATTGCTCATGTAGTACGCTGTTTTGCCGACGATGATGTTATTCACGTGGCGGGCAAGGTCGATCCGCTTGACGATGTAGAGACCATTAATACAGAGCTGTTGCTGGCAGATATGGAGGCTATCGACAAGGCCTTGTTAAAGATCAAGAAGACCGCGAAGTCCTCCAACAAGGAAGCCATTGCCGAGCAGGCGTTCCTGAAGCGTGTTGCTGAGGCGCTTGCAGAAGGCGTGGCGGTGCGTACTCTGGATCTTGGCGATCAGGAAAAGAGCTGGCTCCGGCACTATCACTTGCTGACGGTGAAGCCCACCATGTACATCGCTAACGTGGATGAAGGTGGCTTTGAAAATAACCCCATGCTGGATACCTTGACTGCCATGGCTGAAAAGGAAGGTGCCAATGTTGTGGCAGTTTGTGCCGCGATAGAGGCTGAAATCGTGCAACTTGATGATGCCGACAAGCAGGAATTTCTGAACGAGATGAATATCGACGAGCCTGGTCTTAACCGTGTTATCCGAGCGGGTTACGACCTGTTGGGTTTGCAAACGTTTTTTACTGCCGGTGAGAAAGAGGTACGCGCCTGGACGGTGCGCTCGGGCTCAACAGCACCACAAGGTGCGGGACGTATTCATACCGATTTTGAAAAAGGTTTTATACGCGCTGAAGTTGTGGGGTACGACGATTATGTGCAGTTCAAGGGTGAGAATGGCGCGAAGGATGCGGGTAAATGGCGTCTGGAAGGTAAGGAATACATCATGAAAGAAGGTGATGTCGTGCACTTCCGGTTTAATGTGTAGCCACCGGTTTGTTGACGTATCGATTTATCAGGACGTCAATTTCATTGCGACATGAGCCACAGTTAGTACCCGCTGCGAGTTTCTGACCGACGGCGTCTGCTGTTGTGCAGCCACCTGACTTGATAGCTCTGGCTATTTCCTTGTCGCCGACATTAAAGCAGCTGCATACTATTGCGCCTTTGTCTGGTTGATCGCTCGCGGCTCTGCCGGCCATGAGTTGAGTGCGCTTGTCATTGTGCTTAAAGTGCTCATTAAAACAATCTGCAGCCCAGCTACGAGACAGTTCTACGGCCTGTGGGGCGAGGAACAGCATGGCGTGTAATTTCTTGTGCCTGTTGAACCAGGCGAATCGACGAGATTGTTTATTGCGGTAATCTATTTGCTGTAGTCCACGATTGTCGTCACCTGCGTAGATGCAATGTAATAATTGATCGATGAGATCCGGCACGGTGAGCGAGCTTGCAAGTTCGGTTCGCCAACCGGCATTGATAGGTGAGCTGGCCCAATACTCAATATCGGTCAAACTGCGTAGTTCGGGTTCATTACGCGTTAGCAGAAATGCATAGCTGTTGGCTGTAAAACGCTGGATGCTAACGGCCTGGTTTTTTGATGCTGGCTGGCGTGAGCAGGGATCGGTCAGTGGTTCAATCAACGAGTCAACCCGTGCCTTGCTAGCAAACTGATCTGACCAGTGTATAGAGGTGAAGAGCTGGCCTGGTGATTGGCGGTCGCTGAGCATGGCACGGGCAAGGGTGTCGCCTATGGGGCTTTTAATGCGGACGATGTCGGCATCGTCAATGCCATGGATAATTGCATCGCTCGGGTTGAGTTCAACGAACGGTTCAGCCCTGTGACCCATCAATCTGGGAATGTAACCGGTGCGTGTCATCGTATGCCACTGATCTCTGATACGTCCCGTGTTTAGAACAAGGGGGTACAGGTCGCTGAGTCGGTCGTTGCCCGGCAAGGCTGAGTTCACTGCGACCATACGGGCCCGGCCATCGGGTGTGTAGTAGTTTCCCTTGGCGAAAAAGCGGATTGGATGCGCTTTGCCTTGGGCGTCTGTCGACAACGGAGGAGCTTGCGCGTTGCTTCTTGGCCATTGAAACGGTTGTAGCGCATTGTATTCGTTGTCTGTTAGAGCGGCGCAGGCTCCGATATCGAAGTCTATGCGGCCATCGTTTTCAAACATGGACAGGCGCGCGTGCTCGGTGAATATCCGGGCTGGACTGAGATAATCGAAAGCCTCAGAGAATCCCATGTACTGTGCTACGCGTGCGACCGCCCACCAATCGGGCATTGCCTGGCCTGCTGGCGTCTTGAACCGCCGTTGACGGCTGATTCTGCGTTCAGAATTGGTTACTGTGCCATCTTTTTCACCGAAGGCTTGTGCGGGCAATGCCACGTTGGCAAAGCGTAAGGTATCGCTTCTGTGTGTCACCTCGGAGACCACGACAAACGGGCAGGAGGCCAGTGCTTGAGCAACCTTGTTTGCTTCAGGCAAGCTGTCGACAGGGTTTGTTGCCATGATCCAGATCGCTTTGATCTGACCGCTTTCAATGGCCTTGAACATATCAACAGCAGTCAGTCCGGGTTTTTTGGCGATATGGGGTGATTGCCAGAAGCGTTGTACCTGTGACCGATGATCTTCGTTGTCCAGGTCTCGATGGGCCGCCAGCATGGTTGCAAGGCCACCCACTTCTCGCCCACCCATGGCGTTTGGCTGACCCGTGATAGAGAAGGGGCCCATGCCCGGCTTGCCAATGCGACCGGTCGCCAGATGAGTGTTGATGATGGCGTTGACCTTATCGGTGCCACTGCTTGACTGGTTAACACCCTGGCTGTAGATAGTGACTGTTTTCTGGGTGTTGGCGACCATGGAGAAAAACTGCTCAAGATCGTTCTTTTGCACACCCAGTCGTTGTGCAAGATCATTGGTGAGCGATTGACTGGCTTTTGCCATGGCTTCGTTCAATCCTGATACATGCTCGTCGATATAGTGTTGGTCGAATTTATCTTGCAGTTGCAGGTATTTCAGTAGCGCATTGAACAACAGTGTATCGCCATCGGGCTTGATTCCCAGATGCAGATCGGCATTGTCAGCGGTAATGCTGCGTCTTGGGTCGATAACGATGATCTTCAGTTCCGGACGCTTTGCCCTGGTTGCCATGATCCGTTGATAAATAACGGGGTGGCACCAGGCCAGGTTACTGCCTACCAGCACCACAAGGTCTGCATTGTCCAGATCCTCGTAACAACCTGGAACGGTGTCTGATCCGAAAGCGCGTTTGTGTCCGGCTACGCTGGACGCCATACATAGCCGTGAATTGGTGTCGATGTTGGCGGTGCCCAGCCAGCCTTTGACAAACTTGTTGACAACGTAGTAGTCCTCGCTTAGCAGTTGACCGCTGACATAGAAGCCGACAGACTCCGGGCCGTAGCGATCTATGGTGTCGCTAAATGTTTGTGCGATGTGTTTGCTTGCTGTGTCCCAGGTGACTGTATTGCCTTCTACCACCGGGTGCAAAAGACGATGCTCATCCTCGAACGTTGCGCCTAGTGCCATTCCCTTGGAGCAAAGTTTTCCTGCATTGGCAGGGTGCTGTGGGTCGCCACTGATATTGACACCGCCCGTGTCGCCAATGCTTGCCAGTACTCCACAGCCCACTCCGCAATAAGGGCAGGTAGTCGACGTTGTCTGTAGGGTGAATATCGAATCAGCCATGAGGGGACAGTAGCAATCGCTCGCCATCATGTTTGACCTTGTAGCGCCTGACATTACCTTGATCAGCGCCTTGAGCGGTTCCACTCTGGAGTGATAT
The DNA here is from genome assembly GCA_045106195.1 of Granulosicoccus sp. GTDB lineage: Bacteria > Pseudomonadota > Gammaproteobacteria > Granulosicoccales > Granulosicoccaceae > Granulosicoccus. The sequence goes on along the minus strand of JBGCEH010000001.1, from coordinate 125,536 downwards.
TACCCAGTTGTGCAGTGGGCAGGTCACACAATCGCCATGCACGATTCCCTCGCTCAGTGGGCCTCCTGCATGTGGACATTTGTCTTCCAGCGCGTAGAAGTCATCGCTTGCCGTGCGAAATACAGCCACAATCCGTTCACCCATAAATATACGTCGGGAACCCTGAAGTGGAATGTCGTTGCGACGCCCTATATCCAGCCATTCAATGGTTTGTTCTGTCATGCGACGATCTCCAGTTTTCTCGGCTGCAGCGGCTTGAATTCGTGCGCGTCATGTCCTGCCACGCGTTCGGCCCATGGGTCTACTTGAGCAACGGCTTGCGATGCCTTGAAACGATCATGGTAATGGCGCCGCATGTCGGCGTCGTCCATGATCTGTTTGCGGATTTCATCAACACCGATGCGCGCGGCCCATTTGTAGATTCGTTCAAGGTAATGCCCTTGTTCCCGGTACATTTGCAGAAGGGCAGTAACGTGATCGAGTACTTGATCCTCGGTGGTAACGTGACCGAGCACGACAGTACCTTTTATGTCCAGCCCTGCGGCACCTGCAAAATGAATGTCAAAGCCGGAATCAACACAGATAACACCAATGTCCTTACAAGTGGCCTCCGCGCAGTTTCGTGGACAGCCCGATACCGCAAGCTTGACCTTTGCGGGTGTCCAAGAGCCCCATAGATAATGCTCGAGTCTGATACCAAGCGCGGTGGAATCCTGAGTGCCAAAGCGACACCATTCTTTGCCCACACAGGTCTTTACTGTCCGTAAACCCTTTGCATAGGCATGACCTGAAACGAAGCCAGCATCACCCAGATCGGACCAGACCGCTGGTAGATCCACCTTTTCGATACCGAGTAGATCAATACGTTGCCCGCCTGTGACTTTGACAGCAGGGATGTCAAATTTATCAACAACATCGGCAATGGCGCGCAGCTCTGCTGATGAGGTCATGCCTCCCCACATCCGTGGAACGACTGAATAAGTGCCGTTTTTTTGAATGTTGGCATGTACTCGTTCGTTGATGAATCGTGACTGGTAGTCATCGGCATACTGCGAGGGCCACTCGCAGACCAGATAATAGTTGAGGGCAGGGCGACACTTTGCACAGCCTCCGGAGCTGTTCCATTCCAGTGCTTGCATGACTGCGGGTATGCTTTTAAGGCTTTGTAAGCGGATACGCCGACGGACTTCATCATGGCCAAGGTCGGTACAGGGACATACTGGCGGCACTGCGGCGGGTTGATAGCCATCACCCAGGCTCAGCACCATGAGTTTCTCTACCAATGAGGTACATGTGCCACAGGATGAGGATGCCTTGGTATGCGATCTTACCTGGTCAAGCGTTGTCAGCCCGTGGGTGGTAATCGCTGTGGTAATCGTTCCTTTACAAATGCCGTTGCAACCGCATATCTCTGCCTCATCGGGTAAGGCTGCAACGGCCTCCATGGGGTCCAGCGCGTCACCTCCCTGATAGGCTTGTCCGAATATCAGTGTGTCGCGCATGGTGCTGATATCCACCTTACGCTTCAGCAGGTCGAAAAACCACGTGCCATCTTCGGTATCACCATACATAACGACCCCGCTAATCGTCTGGTCTTTCAGCAAGAGCCTTTTGTAGACACCTGCGGCAGCATCGCGCAAAACGATTTCTTCTATGGCTTCTGCTGGATCAGGCTTGTCAGGGAGATCACTGAACTGACCGGCGGAATAGAGTTTGACACCGTTGACCTTGAGTTGGGTTGCCATTACTGCCCCTTCAAAAGGCTTGTTTTCGCCAAGCAATGTATTAGCCAGTGTGCGGGCCATCTCGTAGAGCGGTGCGACAAGACCGTAGCACGTGCCTCGATGTTCAACACACTCACCCAGTGCAAAAACTGCCTCGTTACTGGTGCGCATTTCGTCGTTGACCACAATGCCATGTGCGCATACAAGGCCTGCCTCGTTAGCCAGCGATGTTGATGGACGAATACCCACAGCCATAACAACCAGATCGCAATCAATCGATTCATCATTACTGAATCGCACACCTTGTACTTGATTTTCTCCCAGTATTTCTGTGGTGGATGTTGATGTACGAACCTTAATGCCCCGTCTTTCGAATTCGACTTGTAGCAAATGACTGGCAGTACTATCCAGCTGCTTTTCCATCAAGTGCTCAGCAAGATGGACGACACAGACGTCCATACCTTGTTCCTTTAATCCGGCAGCAGCTTCCAGGCCAAGCAGGCCGCCACCGATGACAACTGCCTTTCCGCCTGTGCTGGCTACTTTCAACATATGTTCGACGTCATCGAGGTCGCGGTATACCATGACGCCATCGAGTGTGTGTCCAGGTATAGGGATGCGAATGGGATTGGAGCCTGTAGCTATGACAAGTTTGTCGTAGTGGTAATCGCATACAACGCCGTCTGTATTCGCCTTGACAATTCGCGAACTGGTATCAATCTGTTCCGCTCGAGTGCTTTTGTGCAGAGCGATGTTGTGTGTGGCGTACCAGTCATCGTCATGGGTGATGATATCTTTGTATTGCTTGTCACCCGACAAGACAGGGGAGAGCATCAGACGGTTATAATTGACGCGCGGCTCTGCGTTGAGCACTGCAATATCATAACGTGATGCATCGTTGTCCAGTAAATGCTCCAGCATACGACCGGGGGCCATGCCGTTCCCAACGATCAGTAGTTTCTCTTTGTTCATGCGTGTGCTCGCTCGACGGGCTGAACGCTTTTGCCGGTTCGTTGTTTTCGCTTTCGTGCAATTTTTTCCAGAACCTCGCTGGAGGGGTTTGCACCACCTTCATAGGCTTCAAGAAATTCCAGTAACTCTTCGCGGTAGGCGTAGTAGTCGGCATGTGCTGTCAGCTCATCACGTGACCGTGGTCGTGGAAGGTCCACGCTCATGATATTGCCTACCTTGGCTTCGGGACCGTTGCTCATCATGACTACCCTGTCAGCCAGTAATATGGCTTCGTCGACATCATGAGTGACGCAGACGGTGGTAACGCGTGTTCGGGTCCAGACGTCCATTAACACATCCTGAAGCTCCCAGCGCGTCAGACTATCAAGCATACCGAATGGCTCATCAAGCAGAAGCAGCTTGGGAGATAATGCGAATGCTCTGGCGATGCCGACACGTTGTTGCATACCATTTGACAAGTCTTTAGCCGATCGCTGCATAACGTCACCCAGGCCTACGCGCGATAGGTAGTACTCGGCAACATCGCGGCGTTCAGTTCTACTCGCATTGGCGTATACCTGATCGACACCCAGCATTACGTTATCGATCGCACTCATCCAGGGCATCAACGATGGTGACTGAAATACCACGGCTCGTTCTGGGCCAGCTCCGAGTACATGCGTACCATCGAGCACGACGCTACCCTCACTAACCGGGTTCAATCCGGCTGCCATTGAAAGAACAGTTGATTTTCCACAGCCTGAGTGACCGATTAACGTGACGAACTCACCTTTATCCATGCTGAGTTCAAAACCTTTGACAACGGCGATTTCACCTTTCGGTGTCGGGTAGATTTTGCTCAGTTCACTAAATTGCAAATACCGGCTCTGGATGCCTGTTGTATTTTCGGATTCAGGCAATGTGGGCGGTGCATTAACGGCTTTACGAATAGGTACGACGTTAGGAGCTGGTAAATCGCTGGCCTGATGCTGTGACCGGGTCCTGCTCAGCGCCAGCAAGTGACGGGTTAAATCAGCCCTCAGGGCAATGAACTGATCGTTGTGATTCATCGCTGCCCTGTCTCGAGGCTGGGGAATCGTGACGTCAAAGACCTTGCCAAGTGTGGCAGCAGGTGCGGGTGTCAAAGCAATGATTCGATCAGCCAGCAACAACGCCTCGTCAACATCGTTGGTTATTAGAATGATGGTTTTCTTTTCTTGCTGTGATATTGCTACCAGTTCATCTTGAAGTCTGGCGCGAGTCAGGGCGTCCAGTGCGGATAACGGTTCGTCCAGCAGCAGCACATCCGGTTGCATCGCCAGTGCTCTGGCCAGGGCTACGCGTTGACGCATTCCACCTGATAGCTCGGCGGGTCGTCTGTCTCGTGCATGACCAAGGCCCACCATTTCTATGTAGTGGTCGACCCGTTTGCGACGATCGCTTCTAGACATGGTCCTTGCAACGTGGTCGACGGCGAGGCTGATGTTGCCTTCGACCGATAGCCATGGCATCAATGAATACGACTGAAATACAACTCCGCGTTCGGGACCCGGGCCGTTGACCTCTTTACCGCGATAGATGACGCCACCTCTGTCGGCTTTTATCAATCCTGCAAGTAGAGAGATAAGTGTGGTCTTGCCGGCACCGGAAAAGCCGACGATAGCTACGAACTCACCCTCCATGACCTTGAGGTTGATGTCTTTAAGAACGATGGCCGCCGTATCCGCAAGGGACTGGCTGTTATAGCTTTTAGAGACGTCCGAAAGCTCTATCATTGGTGTTTTGCTAATCATGAGTCTCGTGTTCCGGTATCAGCGATTTGCATCGAACGTAAACGCCTGCTGCAAAGTAAACATGATTCGATCAAGCATGAACCCGATCAGTCCTATGGTTAGCACGGCGACCATTATTCTTGCGAGAGAATCAGACGAGCCATTCTGGAATTCATCCCATACAAATTTTCCAAGACCGGGGTTCTGCGCAAGCATTTCAGCAGCTATCAGTACCATCCAGCCAACACCCAATGACAGTCGCAATCCGGTGAAAATCAGTGGCATGGCAGATGGCATCACCACCTTTGTGATGGTTTTACTGGTAGGCAGTTGCAAGACCTTACCTACATTCATCAGATCCTTGTCGACACTGGCAACGCCAAGTGTGGTGTTGATCATTGTCGGCCAAAGGGAGCAAAGAGTGACCGTGACCGCTGATACGACAAGGGACTTGGGTAGCCAGTCAGAAGTATCAACATACAATGCAGACACGACCATGGTGACGATTGGTAGCCATGCCAGCGGAGATACCGGTTTGAACAATTGAACCAGTGGGTTGAGAGCGCCATTAACGGTCTTGGAAAGCCCCGATGCGATACCAACGGGTACAGCGATGATTGTGGCTATGAAGAAGCCCAGCGCAACGGTAAGCAACGATGTGCCAATCTGGTCAAAGTAGGTCGGCTTGCCGGTGTAGGAGCGGTCCTTGATCTTGTCTTCCTGACCGTTGGCACGAAGTTTCTCATTGCGTTCTGCCAGACGCTCGTGGAATTTCACTTCCTTGGCCCGTTCGCGCTTATGGTCATCGATCAGTACACCTGCCTGATGCCATACCTGGGCCGGTCCGGGTATGGCGCCGAGTGATGTGTTGACCTTGGGGGCTAGCACTGCCCAGGCAAGCAGGAATACGCTTATACCGAGCATTGGAATAAGCAGGCGATGCTTCAACTCCCCCAGTTGCTCCTTGATATTGTCACCTGCACTGATACGTAACAATGGCAGGAAAAAACCAAGACCTATGGCATCTAGCGTGAATTCACTACGGTTGATTACCCGGCGAAGTCTGGATGGGCTCGAAGGTATCGAGGCTTTGATGGTATTGGTATGAGACATGGCTGATTAGCTGCCAGGATTCGGACTGTTCTGCTTCAGACCGATGTCAAATGATTCAAGGTAGGCGTTTGGTGAACGTCCGTCGTAGGTCAGGCCGTCGATGAACTCATCAGTGGGTTCACGAAATCCGTCGGTGTCCCAGGGGAAATCTGCTTTTTGCACAAACCCTTCTTCAACAAGCAGGATGGCAGCTTCTAGATACACGTCGGACAAGTAAACTGATTTTGCAGTCTCTGCATACCACTCATCACTCTTGTTTTCTTCTATCTGTCCCCAGCGCCGCATTTGCGTGAGGTACCAAATAGCATCAGAGTAGTACGGGTAGGTCGCGTAATAACGGAAGAACACGTTGAAATCCGGTATTTCACGTACATCACCTTTTTCAAATTCGAAAGTACCAGTCATTGAAGCGCCAATAACATCAGCGTCAGCACCGACGTACTCTGCGCGTGAAAGAATTTCTACAGCTTCGGGACGGTTGGCGTTGTCGTTCTCGTCAAGCCACTGCGCTGCTCTAATGAGCGCTTTGGTCAGGGCAATGGTAGTGTTCGGATTCTCATCTGTGAATTCTTTTGTTAAACCAAACACTTTTTCCGGGTTGTTTTTCCAGATCTGGTAGTCGGTGATCACAGGTACACCGATGCCTTTGGCAACCGCTTGCTGGTTCCATGGTTCGCCGACGCAATATCCGTGAATGGTGCCAGCCTCAAGCGTTGCAGGCATTTGAGGTGGAGGAGTTACAGATAAGAAGGCATCGGCATCGATCTGGCCTGACACATCGGCACCTGAGTAGAAACCGGGATGGATGCCGCCGGAGGCTAACCAGTAGCGAAGCTCATAGTTGTGTGTGGATACCGGGAAGACCATGCCCATGTTAAAGGGCTTTCCTTCTTCTTTGAAGCTGTCAACCACAGGTTTTAGCGAACTTGCCTTGATAGGATGAACAGGCTTGCCTTCACTGTCCATTTCAACATGTTCTTTCATGGCAGCCCAGACGTCATTACTGACGGTAATACCATTACCGTTGAGATCCATGGAAAATGGCGTAACGATATGCGCCTTGGTGCCATAACCGATCGTGGCAGCCAGTGGTTGACCAGCCAGCATGTGTGCACCATCAAGCTCACCGGTAATGACGCGATCAAGCAGGACCTTCCAGTTGGCTTGTGGTTCGAGTGTGACGTATAAGCCCTCGTCTTCGAAGTAGCCGTTTTCATAGGCTATAGCGAGAGGTGCCATGTCGGTTAGTTTGATGAATCCGAATTTGAGTTCATCCTTCTCAAGATCCAGCATTTGTGTATCTGCTGTAGCATTGAAGGACGCTATGCACGAAAACGTGGCGAAAATCACTCCTGCGCACCACAGGGGGGCGTGCTGTTTGTTTTTAACCAAACTTTTTCGACAGAACATAGACGTATACTCTCTACAATGAAGACATGCAGGATGGTAAAGAGTGCCTCCGTGTTGTGCTTCTGTTGATTTTGCAGCGGGTGTATGCGTTTTTTGCATCGCTGTGCTCTGATAAGGTTTACGTCCCTGACTTGTGCTTATTCATCACTAGCTTCTGAACGATGAGACATCTGCAACAACTGGTTTATATCGATGCCGTGGCGCGTACTGGATCTATCCGTCGTGCTGCGCAATCGCTCGCCATTACATCGACAGCACTTAACCGTCGCATATTGGCTGTTGAAGAAGATCTGGGCACACCTATCTTCGAACGTACGGGTAAAGGTGTCAGGCTCAGTGTTGCCGGTGAGATATTCATTCATCATGTCCGTCAGCAAATGTCTGATATGGAACGTGTCAAATCACAGATAGCGGATCTACATGGAGAGCGCAGGGGGCTTGTTTCAGTAGCGTGTGGTCAAGCCTTGATGCAGAGTTTTCTACCCGGACTTGTATCAGGTTATCGTGCTGAGCACCCCTATGTCGATTTCAGTGTTGGCGTGTGCGGTCGTGATGAAGCCTCTGATCGCTTGCTGGATTTTTCAGCAGATATTGCCGTGGTATTCGAACCTGATGTGACGGCAGAGGTATCGGTGGTTATGAAAGTGCCTCAAGCAGTGTACGCGGTCATGTCCAGCGAGCATCCGTTGGCAAGGAAGGGCACCGTGACGCTCAGCGATTGTTCACAATATCCACTGGCTGTCCCCAGTCGTCGTTCAGGTCTCAGGGCATTGATTGAGAAAGCGGCCATCAGACAATCCGTAAAATTGTGGGTTGCGGTTGAGTCTGACAGCCATGACTTCCTGCTTAAAGGCCTTGAGGATCATCAGATAATCGGGTTTCAGATATCTGTCGCCACGGCCAGCGGTTCAATGCCAGACGGCATTGTTGCTGTCAGGATCGGTACTCGCGAGCTGGCCGATGGGTCTCTGGTGGTGCTCCAGCAAAAGGGCAGGACCTTGCCGGTGGCCGCCGCCCGGTTTCTGGCCCAGCTGATTGACCAGCTGACGCGTGATACCGAGTGCTCGCACGAACGACAGCATAAGCTTGACACTGAATAACATGGAGGGCATAATGTCGCGCTCGGTACGATGGCTACATAGCTCAGTTGGTTAGAGCACAACACTCATAATGTTGGGGTCCCTAGTTCGAATCTAGGTGTAGCCACCATTTTTACCCGGTTCTGCTCCACCAGTGCGGGAGGGCTCTACTCAATTAACGGGGAATGAGCACTCATCAGACCCTGTCGATAATACCATCCCACCCACAGCGGGCCAGAACCGTTAGTCGGTAGTTTTCGAAATCCCTGAATCCAAAAGCTCGCCTCGAAATCATCTCCAGTTTGGCGCATTGAGATACCGGCGCTGTTGCTATAATCTGGAGTTAGTACCTTTCCAGCCTGTGCTCCTGCCATGCAAGATTCCGATTTCCCAGCCAACGAAGACACTGTCAAACCACCGCAGCTTCTCGCCATTGAGTTACGGGTATTAGGCGCGTTGATGGAAAAACAGCTGACGACGCCAGACCAGTACCCGTTGACACTAAACAGCATCCTAACCGCCTGTAATCAGAAATCCAGTCGTGACCCTGTGACCAACTATCATCAGGGTGAAGTCCTGCACTGCCTGAGAGAGCTGGAAGAAAAGAACTATGTACGCAGGGAGTTTGGCTCGCGAACCGATAAATATACTCAGCAATTCGTTCCGCAACTGGGGCTCAACAAAAAGCATCAAGCGCTCTTGTGCGTCATGATGTTACGTGGCCCGCAAACCTTGAACGAGCTAAATACCCGTACTCAACGGATGGCACAGTTCAGTGACAAAGACGAGCTCAATCATTACGTTGATCGTCTGTGCGAGCGTGATGTCCCTTATGCAATGCATCTTGGTGCGCCAGGGCAGCGTGGTGAACGTATTGCGCATTTGTTCAGCGGCACGCCGGTGTTCGTTACGAGCGCTGCGAGCGCATCAGCTACAAGCAGAGCAACAATATGTTCCGCAGACGATTTTGATTTATTGAAAGACACCGTGCAGGCGCTTGAACTTGAAAATGCCGAGCTCAGGCAAAAGATCGAAACGCTGTATAAATTAACAGGACATATGGTGCCAGGGCTGGATTAGTCCAGAGCTAGACTAATTGATAGTAGCTGCGGAAAGCTTATGCGGCTTTGGTCGATGCAACAACGGGGTTGGCAGACGTCTCTGATACGGCTGGTATGTCGCTTGTTTCTGAACCACCGGAACCTCCGCGTAGCATGATCACAGCGGCGCAACACGTAATGATTCTGCTCATTAACATTACTCAGGTGCTTTTGGTGTTTTCTTTGTTTGCTCAAAGCGTATCAAATAGAGGGTGTTTGTATTCCTGAACTATTAGCTAGTCGAGTTGTAAATGTTCTTCACTCACTGCTCGCAATGAATGGACAAAGGCAATATATTTATGTTTTTACAGATATTATTCTAGATATTATTCTAGATGTTATTCTTATGAGGCATAGTTAACAGAATGGTGATAAGTTACTGGTTCACAAATTGCCTACATGGAGATAGTGCATCGATGAAAGCCTTTCGCAGAGAAGCCATTCGGTTCCATAAAAAATGCAAATTCGTTGCATTTACTTTTCTTCTTTTTTTACCTCCTCTCGCATCAGCCCAACTTCAATTGACCGAAGAATTTTTCGGCAATATTTACGCATCTGCAGATGCAGTGGGAACTAATGACGTGGAAGGTTTCGTCAGTTTGGACAAACGTGGTGACGCGACGGTTTTGCGAGCCTACCTAATGGCTCAAAGCAATTTTGATTACATTATCGAAGATGGAGATGTTCAGCTTGATGGACGGGAAATTGTATGGGACGACATTTTTTTTAACGACGCCGGTGCTGGTAGACTAGATTTTTTCAACAACGTGTATGCAGATGTTACTGATATTGTAAGACCGGTCGTAGATGCTAGTCCGGCGGGGCTGATCGATTTTAGAGTGACTGAAAACAACACCACATTTATTGACGGAGTCACTTTGTTCGTCATTTTCGAAGACTCGTCGTTACCTGAACAATCCATTTTGATGTACATAGGCGGACAGTCTACGCGCGGTGATACGTTTAATTTGTCACTACCTCGTCCCCTGCAGGTATCTGAGGACGATCTGACGATGGGTTTGGGAATATCTTTTGGTTTTCAGGGGACATCAGGCACCCCTATGCTCAGCGAGATAGACGTTAATGGCGTGCGCCTCACAACATCGGCAGGCGGTGAAGACGATGGTGAAAGTGCTGATGGGGCCTTGATAACTGTTGGGGGCATCGGTGATTCCCTGGAAAACCCGGATCCTTTTGCGACCCCCAGTCCAAACGGTCTCCGCACTGATGATGAATTATACAACCTGGCCACCGTGGTGGGAGACGGTACTACTTCGATTGCTATTTCGACCATTAATCCTACGGATGATGACAACATCTTCTTTGCGTATTTTGTGATATCAGGAAATTCAGAAGGGTTACCGGTGGTCAGTCAGCCGGAAACTCCAGAGAGTCGCGGTGTGCTCAATCCAAATCTGCCAACTATAGTTCTGACTCATGGACTCCAAAGTTCCGATCAGACGAGCGACCAACTATGGTCGGGTTTCGGGCCCGGACAGGCTGGTGCGTTGATAAATGAGTCGTTAGGGCTTGGTGTCGCTAATGTGATTCAGTATGTCTGGCCTGATGCTTTTCAATCAGGTCTCGTGCCGCGGGAGTCCGATTATCTTGCAGCCCGCGAAAAAACTTTTAATGCGGGCATCGCACTGCGAAAATTACTGGTCGACAGATTGGGTAGTGACTATGACCAATCTGTGCATTTCGTCGGTCATTCTTTAGGTGCCATAGTCAATTCCTATGCAGCAGCCTCTTTAAGAGCTGAAGCTCCAAATGTTGAAACCATGCAATTTACCGCGTTGGAGCGCCCTGATCGTGTGAGTGCAATATTGGGGATAGATGAGGATGATGAAAACGAGCTTGGTTTCAACAGTGCTTTTTTCGCAGCCGTTCTGCCGCTTGACGACAGTGCTATCAATTTTCGCCTTGACAACTTCTACTCGTTAAATGGTCAGTCCACCGGAGACAAGGCAACAGGTCCGAGAATCTACAATCATCCTGCACTTGTGCGGCCCAATGATATCAGTAGTCTGTTATTCGCAAATGAAGGAACAGGGAACAACCACTCTGCAGTGCAGCAATGGTATCGCTGGTCTATGACTCCGAATACTCTTACTCTCTCTGAGTTCTGCTCGGATGGCGGAATTTTTAACAAACCTGATTTCGTTGATGCATCGTTGAATCCTTGTGATGTCGGTTGGTTTTGGTCATTAAATCAGAATCCGGAAAGGTTTCCCGAGTTTAATGGACAAGAACAAGATCGAGTCATAACCCGGCTTGTATTTAACAATATCGCTGAGCGAGGCTGCATTGCCAACAGTCAGACACGTTTCACTTGTACTGAACAGTCTTCGCCTTTTCTGAGCGCAGATATTGAGCTTGAAGATGATCAGGAGTTTATTTCTTTCGACTACGAATTCACTCAGCTGGGCGATGGCGATTATGCAGCGGTCATGCTTGATAACAAGGTATTCTGGGTGTTAAGCGATTCTATTGACAGCTTTGCCACTGGGAATACGGGCCCCTTGCAAATCCCGGTAAAAAATAGAAATCCACGTATTAAAGTTGCTCTTTACAGTGTTGGCGAGACCAACGCAGAAATCGAGTTCAGCAACTTCGAGGCTATTTCCAGTCCGGATCCTGAGCCGGTTTCTGATGCTGGATACTCCTACGATTTGGCGAATCGCCAATGGGAGCAATTGGTAATACCAGCAGATGCACAAAGCCTAACCATTGAAAGCCTGTTTGGGGACGTTCTGAATGCCGATAATTATGGATTCTCTTGGCGCATCTTTACGTACGATGGAAGCCAGGAGTTGTATGAAGATCCGGGACTTAATGGCACGTTGCTGCCCGGGCAGGGTTTCTGGATGATACAAATAGAATCTGCGGAAGTTACAATAGAGATTCCACGAACATTACCCCCCGTCACTTTAGTTGTGACAGACGCCTGTGTATCCGACGATGGTTGTGTTGAGGTCCCATTAAGTCCCTTGCCACAAACATTCCCCTTTGTCATGGTGGGCGCACCGTTTCCAACAACGGTAGATACGGCCGGGGTTCGACTGCGTTCAGCTGGTGATTCAACAGATTGCGTGAGTGGTTGCACGACTGATGAGGCCGTTGCTGCAGGGTATATTGCGCAGTTGCCATTGAGTATGGATATGAATGATCTTTCCATACTCACTCGTTACGAACCCTCAAGCGGCTCTTACGTGGCCTTGGACAAGCGTGAGAGTCTCCAGCCTATGAACGGGTTCTGGCTGAAATCTGAGCCCGGTGCCGCCGGAAATGATCTCAAGATAGTTTTCTCGGACGGTAATTAAGACGAACAACCCTGAGCTATGGTGGGTGGCCACCCCTAGAGTGGTGGTCATCCGGAGAGTAGTGAGACGGCAGATGGTTATTCAAAGCTGCGCTGCGTTGGACTATATAGATGCAAGCATTGATGAACTACTCAACTTACATCCAATAGTAGAGCGGTGTCGAACACCCGAGTAGAGCAGTGATGGACCAGTGTAATAGGGCATCCGGGTTCGGCTTAAATTTGGGTTCGCAAAGTACATGCGGTAAAAACTATCCTTTATAGCTAGAAGGATATATGCCTTTAGCTAAACACTATGACTAATAGCTAAATTTCGTGCTACTGAATTTTAAAAGTGAGCCTTGTGACTTTTTACTCTTGGCGGGCGAGATCTTTTAATACTTCGCATGTAAAAAATGATACTTTTTTTGCTCTTGTTTCTCTGTACGTAGAGCTAGCGCGATCTGATCCCGGGTATTTCCGGCGTCGAAGTTCTATTCCGGGGCTTGCTTTAAATGATTGTGTGTTAACTGGTAGGTGACATGATCAGCAGCAAGGCAACGAGAAGGTACGCAAGTGAAAAAATTGATAAACCTCTTGTAGTTACGATGTTTTTTTAAGCTTTTGTGTATGAAAAGCCTGCCGTGGGCACCATGCGATGTTCTTGGAAACGCGGATAAGTCAGACCTTAGTGGAATTGTAAAAGACAGTCACGTGCACTCGACAACACGGTAGTACGGTGTATACTGCATACGTAAGCAAGATTATCAAGGGACGTAAAATTTCCTTCGAATATCCAGACCGGTTGTACTTGTCGTCTGCCATAAGTTATGTGCAGACTGTTTGCAGAAGAGTAAAGTAGCTTTTTACAATTACCCAGTGCAAGTTTCTGATAGGGCCTTTGCTCTGTTGTACAGTCACACGCGCAACAACTTATGTTTTGGAGTGTTGCATGGTCGCAGTGTTGTCACGAAGTGGCGCGCAGATTACAGAAGTTCAAGATAGCATTGCGGGGCTGCATGCTAGTCCTCCCCACAATTCAGAAACCGCGAATAACGCCGTTGGTATCGTCGCAGATAATACGATTGACGGTGCGCGTGTTGCAAGGTTGATCAGCTTTGCCGGTATTGCCGGTATCGGTATCTCCCGACTGTTCATTTGCAATCGTGAGCAAGTGTCAGACGTTCAGGCCTTTGCTCTAGTGTTCTGTCATCGTGTTAACCGGCCTGATAGTGAGTTTGCTTTGCCGGATGGTGTAAAAGTGTCGCGGATTATCGTGTTGTCCGATTGCGCGAGAGAGGAGACCTCCGTCAGATTTCTTGATGGAGGAGCGCGTCATTTTTTTAACATAGAAGAACCTGACTCCATACTTCAGGCTCGTCTGGAGGCAGGATTGCGTCAACATCGCACAGTATTCCTGCGCTCGTTTGCTGAGGGTGATGTCCATTTCGATGTGCAAAAACGCAAGGTCACGCGCGCTGGAGAACTCATAGATCTCAGCCCTAAGGAGTTTGAGTTTGCTTGCCATCTTTTTTCACGGCTGGAAATGGTTGTCAAGAACTCGGAGCTGATGACGTCCGTATGGTCCTTGCCACCTGACATGGATACGCGTCGAATAGATACGGCAGCCTGTAGAGTACGCAAGAAGCTGGGCCTGTCTCGAGATCGGGGTTGGGAATTGAAAAGGGTACGGCGTGTGGGTTACCGACTATCACGTGTCGAATCCAGACTTGAACATGCTTAACTGAGCTCCTGGTCTGCTCTATTCAGCTAATTTTTTCCAGCGCTTTTCTCCCAACGCCCAGTCGACCCACTGGCACCGCTTTTCGCCTGATTGATGTCGTCGGAGCGATCGTGAAAAGATCTCCGTTGCGGCCGTTCAATTGCCGTTTAATACCACTGTTTCTGGCAAGCTCTGTTTGTGCATCGAGATGAGCAGATTCGCCGTGAACCGGAATCAGCAGCTGCGGATTTACCCAGTCGTACAGCTTGCGCAGCTCTTCGGCCCCCGGATGGCCTGACGCATGAATCGGCAAATCTGAAGACTCCGGATTGATGATGATCACACCCTTTGCCCGGAGACGGGCAACCAGATTGTTGATTTGATCCTCGTTGCCGGGAATGGCGCGAGCGCTGAAGATCACCGTATCCCCTGCATCCAGTTCCAGGTCGCGAAAGTTATCGTGACTGAGCCGGTTCAGCGCTGTGCGGGGTTCTCCCTGGCTGCCCGTTGCCACCAGTAGCAGAGTCTCCCGAGGCAGATATCCCAGATGGTCTGTTTGTACAAGTGGTGTGCCATCGGGCCATAGCCCTGAAGCCCGCGCAGCCGCAGCGGTGTTGATCAATGAGCGGCCCAAGAGGCCCAGATGACGTCCGGTGGCTGACGCTACTTTGGTTAGCGTATGCAAGCGTGCGATGTTGCTGCCAAAGCAGGCGACGATGACACGCCCGGTGGACTGGCTGACGTGATGGTGAAGGCCGTTATACAAAGCACCTTCAGAGAGTGAGTGCCCGGGTTGATCGGCACAGGTCGAGTCGCACACCATGGCCTGCATGCCGTCCTGTCCCAGTTTTCGATAGACATCCTCGCTGAAGTCATGACCCACCACAGGGTTCGGATCCAGTTTCCAGTCAGCCGTGTGGAAAACACTACCCGCAGGTGTGCGGATAGCCAGTCCACAAGGGCTGGGAATCGAATGTGTATTGGGAATCCATTCCACGTCGAAAGCGCCGATGTTAAACCGATCCAGAGGTTCCACGAGATGTACCGGTACCTTGCCAACAAGGCCATGCTCTGCAAGCTTTCGCCGCAGCATTTCTGCTGTGAAGGGAGTCGCATAAACGGGGCAGCGCAATCGTCGCCAAAGTGGGGCTACTGCACCGATATGGTCTTCATGTGCATGAGTGAGGAGCACGCCCTGCAGCTTGGTTTTTTGTTCCTCGATAAACGCAGGATCTGGCATCTGGACGTCAAAGCCGCTGCGATTGGTACCGTCAGCGTCTCTGAAGGTGACACCGCAATCCACCATTAGCCATTGATCGTCGTGGCCATAAAGGTTCATGTTCATTCCGATTTCGCCACAGCCACCAAGGGGCAGGAACCAGAAGTCGCTTGCATCAGGTGTCATGATCGAGATTGGGCTCCGGGGGATGTCAATGCAGGGGGCGTGCGCAGTGTACATGGAGTTCGGGTACCATCAGGGACTAAAGCGCGTTGCGTCGGATAGAGAAGGTTTGAACTCTGCATGTATACCCTGTTGATCGTATTTTTACTGGTCTCCATTATTTTTTCTTTTTTGTGTTCCGTCTGGGAGGCCGTGCTGCTGAGCATCACGCCCTCGTTTACGCAGATGAAAGTTCAGGAAGGTGGGGAATTGGGCGACACCCTCCAGATTTTCAAGGACAATATAGACAGGCCACTGGCGGCCATTCTCACCCTTAACACCATCGCTCACACGGTGGGTGCAATAGGGGTTGGTGCGCAGGCCACCAAGATCTGGGGAGCCTCGTTCATTGGTACGGCTGTGGTACCGGTGCTGATGACTCTCGCCATCCTCATACTGTCCGAAATCATACCCAAGACCATTGGTGCCAATTACTGGCAGGAGCTTGCAGGCTTTACTGTGCGCTCTCTGAAGTTTGTTATGTGGGTGCTGGCGCCTTTGGTGTTTGTCAGCCAGATCATCACCAAGGCACTCAAGAAGGACAAGGACGCATCGGTATTCAGTCGTGCCGATTTTGGCGCTATGGCTGAGCTTGGTTCTCAGCAAGGAGTGTTCGACGAGGGTGAGTCAAACATCCTTCGTAACCTGTTGCGCTTCAATACCATTTTTGCCAAAAACGTCATGACACCGCGCACTGTTATGATTGCCAGCGATCAGAACGAGACTATCCGTGAGTTTCACGACACGCATCCCAATCTGCGGTTTTCGCGAATACCCATATTCGAAACGTCCACGGACCATATAACGGGCTACGTGCTCAAGGATCATGTATTACGACAGATTGTTGAGGGCAATGGGGATCAGGCTTTATCGTCGATACGTCTCGATGTGCTGGCTGTTAAAGAGGATTTTCCCATACCGGATCTGTTCAATCACTTCACCTCGAAGCGCGAACACATAGCGATTGTCCTGGACGAATTTGGTGGTACGGCAGGCATCGTCACTATGGAAGATGTCATCGAAACCCTATTGGGACTAGAGATTGTTGATGAGCAGGACAATGCCACTGACATGCAGGCGCTGGCTCGAAAGCAATGGGAACAGCGTGCATTGAGTATTGGGCTTATCGAAGCCGGTGCAGGAGAGAACGAGATGCGCGATGGCTAGAGTAGTGGTGCTAGTGCTAAGTGCTAGTGAATGGGGCTTCCGCGCATCTTCTGGACTCCCATATATACGATTAGCGCAGCAATGCCTGCCAGCACACCAACGCTTGTATTCAGCAGTGTAGCGGTCAGTTGTTCTGCCACGGTGCCGATACCTTTGATATCGCTGAATACCGGTAGAGCTGAAACGCCACTTGCAGCTCTCGCTATCTGCTCTGATAGCCAGTGAAATCCATGTGTGAGTATGCCACCGCCTACGATGAACATGGCTGCGGTACCCACTACGGACAGAAATTTCATTAATAATGGGGCAAACCACAGAATTCCCTGGCCTATTGCGGCACTGACAGGGTTAGGCGTGCTGCCATCCTTAGGTTGGCTCAAGTATAAACCGGCGTCGTCGAGTTTAACGATCGCTGCAACCAGTCCGTAAACGCCAACAGTCATTATCATCGATATGGCAATGAGCGTGGCCACACGGACGCTGAACGTGCTTGCCGCGACCGTTCCCAGTGATATCACGATGATTTCTGCAGAAAGTACGAAGTCGGTTCGTATTGCGCCCTTGATTTTGGTCTTCTCAAGCGACACCAGATCCACTTCTTCGTTGGCAACGGCTTCCAGTAATTTCTGCCTGGATTGCGCTGCATCTTCGGGATGAAGAAATTTGTGGCTGAGCTTCTCGACACCTTCAAAACATAGATAGAGTCCACCAATCATCAGCAGCGGTGTGATAAGCCATGGCGCTAACCAACTGATGAAAAGGGCGACAGGCACCAGAATAACCTTGTTGAAAGCAGAGCCCTTGGCCACTGCCCAGACCACCGGTAATTCACGGTCAGCCTTTACGCCGGTGACTTGTTGCGCATTGAGTGCCAGATCATCGCCCAGTACACCGGCGGTCTTCCTCGTCGCGATCTTTGTCATCGCGGCAACATCGTCAAGAATGGATGCGACGTCGTCGAGCAATGTTAGAAGACTGGTAGCCATGGGCAGGCCTCAAGCGGTCGATGAACGGTATAGTAACGCTTCAACGAAGCTTGAACCATTCAGTGATGATCAGATCCGTAATATTTCTGTTGGCCCTCACTATCTGCCTGATCGGGCGCGCCGCATCAGCCGATATTATTGAAATCGACAACGTTGCATTGGAGCAGTTGCGTGCAGAGGGGGTGGCCGTTATCGATGTGCGCCGACAGGACGAGTGGGAAAGAACAGGAATGATTCCTGGCAGTCACCCCATGACGTTTTTTGACGCCAAAGGCAGGTACGACGCAAAAGCATGGCTCGCTCAGCTGGATACCATTGTGAAACCTGATCAGCCTCTAGTGCTGATCTGCGCTCATGGCGTCAGGTCTGCAAAAATTGCAGGACTACTGGATAAGCGCCTTGGCTACTCGAAAGTTCACAACGTAACATTAGGCATCAGCGAATGGCTGAAAGAGAGGCGCCCGGTAGACGAGTTTAACCCATGATTTGGGCTGCAGAAACAAGTACAGTACGCACCCGCAAGCGGGTGCGTCGTTAAACAAGGCTTCTAGATCAAGCCTTGGGAACCCAGGCACTACACCAGGCATTGGATAGAACTGCCGCACCGGGGAAAAGCGGGCAAGGGCCCATGGCATCTCCGTCAGCACCTGAATACAGTGTGCAGTTCGAGCAATTCTGCTCTGGATTCGTAGTCTCGGCAACATATTGGAGTGCTTTCGCCTGAGCTGACTCAGGATCGACTGCATCAGCGGCATGGCTCGGTAAACTGGCTACCAAGGCACTTACCGGGATAACAGTGGCGCTAGCACCCATCAGCGTTACGAATTTACGACGTTTAATATCAGTCATTTCTTATGCTTCCAGTGAAAAGGTCTTTTCCTACTCGCTCGATTATACGACACTGCCGCCAAGTGGATGTTCCTTCTTTCAAATGTGACACATTGCAAATCTATTGAAAGTCAATGCCTTAGCGCACTTGAGAAGCATTCGTATCTGGATGTGTCAAACTGGATTCGGTTGTTGATTAGAGGCAATCAGTTGATCATATTGGCGCTGGAAGTGCGCAATAAGTTGCAGATGACGTTTCAGGACCTCTGCAGTGCAATGTGCTTTTACTGCAGGTAGCGCATTGATCAGCTCGTGTAGAGTCCGTGTCACATTTTGTAATTTCTGATTCACGATGTTCTCCTCATTTCAGGGGGACTGCGCAGAGCTTTGCGATGTATCTCCCTTTATAGGAGTTTTCGACAGAAATACAACGCAAATTAATACCCTTGCATTTGAGATGATGAGGACTAATCGCAGATTATGGAAGTAATCACGCGTTACGCGCCGTTCAGTTCAGCCACGTGGGAGGGCGAGCATTCCCGTCGTACTCGTGCCCACGAGTACTAGCCGGCCACGATAGGTGGCATCAGAGACAACGCATCGCCATTGGACATCAATGTTGTCCCAAAGACGCTGGGCTGAATCACCTGTCCGTTGAGGATAGTCAGAAGACGCTGGTCAGCTCCGATTCCCAGCTGAGCCAGCAATTGTTCGAGGCTGAGAGGGGTGTCCGTTGACAGCGTGAAGCTGTTTCCACTTTCACCCTGCGGAAGATACTTGATTAACGCCCCGCCGAGGGTTATCTCAATATGCAAACTCAATGAGCGCCGTTCGAGCCAAGACCTAGTCTGTCCAGAGTCTCGCCGGTGGGGCGACCTTCGGTGTCCCAGCCACGTAGCTGGTAGTACTCTGGCAACATGATGTTCATCTCCGCGACCCGACCCTTTGCGACGCCATTGGGTGCCGGGGTCTCCAGCAGACGGGGAGGCAGGGTGTCGTCGGCACGTCCGAGACCTGCCTTCAGGTTAAACATGCGCTCCAGATTCCAGATGCGTTCGCCGGTTTCCAACAGGCGTTCGTCAGTCCAGTCATCACCACAGGCAGCACTGATAAGCTGCTGGAATTCGCCGGTGTCCCAGGCGGCTACAGTAAACAGGCAGATGCCAGCCGAGTCGATCATAGCGATCTTGTCCTGCGATGATTTGCAGGGTTGGGCCTTGCCATTGCCCGATTGGTCCTTCATATCTTCGGTGAAGACATCGTGTTTCAGATGACACGCACCACGGTTGCTTGTGGCGTATCCCAGTCCCATACCTTGCTGGGCGCGAGAGTCATAACCAGCGAATTCCTGGCCTTTGACGACCATGGCAAGGTCCGGTCTACCGAAGTGCTGGCACAAGCGCAATGAGCCAAGACCCAGAAGTTTGCCAAACCCCTCTTGCAAGCCGGTTTTTTCTGCCATGACGGTCAATGCTTCAGCATTACCGAAGTTAAGCTCGATGCCATCAGTGTGTTCGGTAGTGATGATGCCAAGCTCAAACAGTTCCATGGCAGCAGCCAGTGTCACGCCGAAGGAAATCGGGTCCATGCCATGTTCGTTCATAAGGTAGCCAGCAAATGTAAGAGCATCGATGTCATCCACGCCAATCACAGGGCCAAACGCGTAAGCTGTCTCGTATTCCAGTCCACCGGATGCATGTTGGTATTGGGGCCGGTCGCGAATAGACCAGTGTTCCTTGTCGATATGCGCTATGCGGCCGCAACCGATAGTGCAACCGAAACACGCTTTGTTTGTTATGAGGTTGGTGTGGCCATTTTCACTTACCGTGCTCATGGCGTTGGGGTTTATCTTGTTTGTGCCGTCGAAGGTGACTTCCTGAAAGTTGCGCGTGGGCAAGCCACCGAAGGCATTCATAGTATCGATCATGGCGTTGGTGCCATAGTCAGTCAATTCCTTGCGCCCGTCACTGTCAGCCAATAGCTGGTTAGTGTGCGTTACTACCGACATAAAGCGCGAAGCATCCCTGACCGGCACGCCTCTGGTTCCTCTGACAGCAATAGCTTTTAACTGCTTTGAGCCCATGACTGCGCCAACCCCCGAGCGTCCGGCAGCACGATGCAGATCGTTGACGACGCAGGCGTATTTCACGCCTTGCTCACCGGCTACACCAATGGAGGCGACCTTGATCTGTGGATCCTGATGGACCTCTTTCAAGGCTTCTTCAGTGTGCCAGACGGTAGTTCCCCAGTAGTTTTCGGCAGGACAAATCCGTACCTGATCGTCCTGAATCAGCAGGTAGACCGGCGTGGCAGAACGACCTTCGAGGATCAGCAGGTCGTATCCGGCAAACTTGAGCTCTGCTCCGAATTTCCCACCGGAGTTAGAGCAGGCAATGGCATTGGTCAGCGGCCCTTTGGTAATCACTGAAAAGCGACCACCTGTAGAGGCCATGGTGCCTGTCAGGGGCCCAGTGGCGAATATGAGCACATTATCCGGCGACAGGGCATCAGCCTCCGGATTCATCATCTCCATCAGGTATTTTGTGCCGAGGCCGCGTGAGCCTAGGTACTCGTCACGCCATTGCTCGTTCAGGGGTTCAATGGAGGTTGTGTGGTTGGTCAGGTCGACGCGCAGAACGCGGTTGTGCCATGTCATGCCGGTACTCCGTACTCGATGGCCCCTGTGGGACAAGCCTCGGCGCATTTCGGGTCGCCATCACACAAATTGCACTTGGTGACTTTGCCACTGCGTGTGTTGTAGTTGATCGTGCCGTAGGGACACGCCATGGTGCAGACCTTGCAGCCGACGCACAATGATTCATCAACCACTTTGGTGCCCAGCTCATAATTGATGGAAATGGCATCCGTGGGGCAGGCATGCAGACACCAGGCCTCTTCACATTGCGTGCATGTGTACGGAATGTTGCGTTTGCCATGCTCAAACTCGAACACCTTGATACGTGAGTACGCAGGTGCAAAAAGCCCTTCGTGTTCAAGAGAGCAGGCCATCTCGCATTGTAGGCAGCTGGTACACCGGTCTGCGTCAAGTATAAGTTGTTTAAGCATGATGAATTCCTATCGCAGCATGGTTCGGGCGGCCAGGCCCAGTACGTCATCCCAGATTGAGCCATCGCGGTCGCTGTCGAGAAGGGAGGTCAGTAAGCCACCGGTACCCGCCTGTACCGTGCGACCAGAGCTTCGACCACCGCCTGTGCCAATAACCTTTTTACTCATCGCACCCATAACCAGGGTGGCGACGACTGGGAGCATTTTTTTCAGGATACTGCTACTGATTCCCGCTTTTTTGGACGCGCGGCTGGCCACTTCACGGCTGACTTTCTTATCACCAAAAATATGGCCAAGGATATCGTTGCCGTCTCGCGTAGTGTCGGGCGTGCCCAGGCTTTCGGGTTGTTCCATGTACTTTGCATGCTCACCGGTGCGCAATGCTTCCAGAAGTGCATCCATTCCGCCCGATTCCTGACTGTTTTTCTGAAGTCCTCGAGATAAAGCCGGAATAAGCTCCTTGACCGCTGCCCGTGTCTGGGTCTCGTTCAGGTCAAAGGTCTTCTGCATCTCCGAAATGGCGGGCTTGTTGTCGTCAGACAGCAGTAGGTCGAGGATATTGCTCATGTACTTTAGACTCCGTGTTGAGCGACCAGACTACCACTTTACACGTAGTGCTCGTCGGCCATGGGATCGTCGATCTGGTCATCCAGAATAAACGCTTCCCAGTCTTCGAGGATCTCGCGAAAATGTTTAAGCGGCACATGATGGGGGGTGTCGGCCGATTCCCCGGAGCTTGAATCGGAAGGGTTGGCCGCAATGACAACACCCGAAGGTGTGATCGTAACGGTATGGGCATTGCCGATGAATTCCCTGGAGTCGTCGGACTCATCTTCGATCGCAACGAGGTCGTCCATGAGGTCGCGACAGATGTGATCGCTGCCTTGCACGTCGACTTCCAGGAAAGCCATGAATACTTTTTCCGAGGACGGGCCTCGCGCTCTGGGGCTACCGTCCTTATCGAAAAAGAACTTGTGGTTTCGGGCCATGGTGTACTTTGTCGCTCGTTTTGCGCAACGTCCCCCGTATCGTACCCAAAAAAATGTAAATTGCCACCTCTTAATCAAATTAGTCAATTAATGATTCAGGTAGGGGATAATCTTTATTCAAGAATCTGAAAGGGAATTAGCTGAAATAGTGCGCCTGTTACTTGTCGAAGATGACCCTGAGCTTGTCGCCTTCGTGCGCTCTGATCTGGTGAAAGCGGGATTTGCCATTGATGTTGCCGACAATGGCATCGATGCCGAACATCTCGGGGATACCGAGCCCTATGATGCCGTGGTGCTTGACCTCGGATTACCGCAAAAACCGGGAATGGATGTGTTGCAAGCCTGGCGTAGCCGCGGCAATCGTGTGCCAGTCATTGTGTTGACGGCGCGCGATGCCTGGTACGAGCGAGTGGATGGTTTCAAGGCAGGTGCTGATGACTATCTTGGCAAGCCGTTCCATATCGAGGAACTCATTGCCCGTATTCGTGCCCTGATTTACCGACGTCACGGACGCACATCAAGCCGTATCGAAACGCAGACCCTTTCCCTCGATGAAGATACGCAGCAGGTCACCGTTGGTAATGAAACCCATCAACTGACCGGCACCGAGTTCCGGTTGCTGCGTTACATGATGCTCAATAGTGGTCGCATTCTGTCAAAGTCGCATTTATCTGAACATGTTTACGATCAGGATTCAGAGCGCGATAGCAATCTGATCGAGGTATACATTCGTCGGCTGCGCGAAAAAATAGGGACACAGATGATTCTGACCAAACGTGGACAAGGCTATATCTTCAATGAGCCGGCTGCGTAAACGATTTTGAACTCACTCGAGAGAAGCCTGCAGATTGGACTGGTTGGCTCGCTGGTCATTCTCATGTTTGTCTTCTGGTGGACGGTGACACTGACGAGTCGCATGCTCACTGACAGCTACGTTTTCAATGAACTGGAAAGACAAGCCTACGTCTTGCAGCAATTGTTCATGGAAGATCGAGACAGGATCGACGAGCAGTTGCAACGTCGGTCAGAAAATCGCCCTGGGCGGCAATACCTATGGGTTTTCAGCAGCGACACACTGGCGCAATCAGCGGGAACTGCCGGGCTTTCCATGACCATTCCGGAGCTGTATCCGGGGCAAAGTCATCGTCAGAAGGGGGTGGGCGTCGATGGGGAGCCGCTATTGGCCTGGTTCGGCGGGTTTGCCATCAGTGGCGAATCCATGGTTCTCGGAGTTATTCAGGATAATAGTGTTATATCTGAAAAACTACACTTATTTCAATGGTTTGCAGGATTTCTGGCTGTGCTCCTATTGGTCGCCTTGCTAACGGTTCAACATCTCATCCTGCGCCGTTCGGTAGAAAAGCTGGAGCGCATCCG
Organism: Granulosicoccus sp.; assembly: GCA_045106195.1. Classification (GTDB taxonomy): domain Bacteria; phylum Pseudomonadota; class Gammaproteobacteria; order Granulosicoccales; family Granulosicoccaceae; genus Granulosicoccus. The sequence continues at coordinate 101,509 of JBGCEH010000001.1, read as the reverse complement.
CCGCGATATGCTTCGTCTGGAGCACGGTCAGGCCGTAGCGCTGTCCGAGGATGTGCCATCGGAAATCATGCCGTTGGTAACAGAGTTCAATCAGCTACTTCGACGATTCGAGCAACGATTGAGGCAATCACGTAACGCTGTCGGCAATCTGGCGCATTCACTCAAAGGGCCGTTGAACCTGCTTATCCGTTCGAGCGAGGCGACGGTCATCGATGAACCGGAACGTGCCGCCATTGCGCACAATGCCGAGCATATTCGCAGACTGATCGAAAGCGAACTCAAGCGCGCACGCCTGGCTGGCAGGGGCGCTGTGGGAAAACGTTTTAACGTCGATGCCGAATTACCTGCGATGATCGGTTTGCTGGAGCAGGTTTATTCGGAGAAGGATGTTAACGTCAGTTACGCCGTTGACAAGGATGTGGAGCTGGTCCACGACAGGCAGGATATGCTGGAGCTGATTGGCAATCTACTGGACAACGCGGTCAAGTGGAGTGCGGAAAGAGTCGTGTTGCATATGCGCAGCGCTGGCGGGGTCGTCATTGATGTGGAAGATGATGGCCCCGGGTGTTCACCGGAAGTGCTGGGCCGCCTCACCGGGCGGGGCGTCAGGGTGGACGAGTCCGTGGCCGGGCACGGATTGGGTTTATCGATCGTCAAGGATATTGTCGATACCTATGAGGGCCGCCTCGTGCTGGAGCCCTCGCCGACACTTGGTGGGCTAAAAGCCTCGGTATACCTGCCAAAACGTGGCTAAGCCGCGCAAGCTCCTATCGCTTTGAAGCAGCCAGGTCAATGACTGGTTTCCTGGTATTGCGTCTGAACAGCGTTGCTGTGTGCCCGATTTGCTGCACACACTCGGCTTTGACGGAGCGACACAACGCCTCAACCTGATCCAGGCGAGCCTGCTTTTCACTGACGCTGAGTTTCACCTTGACCAGCTCGTGGTGTGACAGAGCACCATCCAGCTCTTTGCTCACTGCATCGGTTAGACCTTGCTGGCCAAGCCTAACCACCGGTTTCAGCGCGTGGGCCAGTGAACGCAGGTGCCGTCGGCCAGCCTTGTCCAGCGGTTTGTTGTTTTTAGCGTCAGGCGGCTTGTCCGCAGGGTTACTACGCGAACGTACTGGCATTTTCCGGGCTGGATGTTTCATGAATAGTGTTAACAGGTACGGTTAGTTACTTACGGTTGTCAGCAAACACCCTACAATGGTGCGTCGGATGTTGTCGGCAAGCAAGTATGAGGGATTGTGGGGCAAATTGTGGGTCAATCAGGCAGTAGAAAATCAGGTAGTAAAAGTAGTCAGCGATGGCTCGATGAGCATGCCTCAGACCCCTACGTCAAGCAGGCGGCGGCTGACGGGTACCGTTCGCGAGCGGTCTACAAGCTCATTGAACTCAATGAAAAGGACCATTTCATACGTCCGGCATCGATAATTCTGGAGCTGGGGGCCGCGCCTGGTGGATGGACCCAATATCTGTCAAGGTGCGCGGGTGCGAAATCCACTATTGTTGCCTCTGACATTTTGCCTATGGATGGATTACCGGATGTGCAGTTTGTCCCGGGTGATTTTACGGAGCAAAGCACAGCTGATGAGATTTCGCTAGTAATGAAAAATCGTCGGGCTGACCTTGTTTTGTCTGATATGGCGCCCAACATAAGCGGTATAGGGGTATCTGACCAGGCGCGTGCCATGGCCCTCGTCGAGCTTGCGCTCGCGTCCGCCATGGAATTTCTCAGCCCGGACGGCGTATTCGTGGTGAAGGTTTTCCAAGGTGCAGGTTTCGATGACTACATGCAACAGGTACGGAAAGGCTTCCGCAGCGTAAAGGTAAGAAAGCCGGCGGCCAGCAGGGCGCGCAGCCGAGAAGTCTATGTAGTGGCAAGGAACTTGATATGATCAAGGCTTGCGATGGGTATTGAACTAACTACAAGTGCGGCAATTCCGCATTTCGAGAGGTTATGTCTTTGAGTGATTTACTGAAAAACGTGCTGCTGTGGGTTGTGATAGCGGTCATTCTAATGACCGTCTTCAACAATCTGGGTGGTCAACGGACGGCGACGGATACCATTTCTTATTCGCAGTTCCTCCAGAGTGTCAATACCGGACAAGTCGACAATGTCAGGTTCAACGGGGTTGAAATCACGGGTATTCATGATGGCAGCAAGCCATTCACGACATACAGCCCTGAGACAGACAACAGTTCTCTCATTGGCGAGCTTAACCGTGCAGGCGTGGATTTTGAAAGCGTGCCACCAGAAAATCCCAGCGTACTGCTGAGCATTCTCTTCAGCTGGTTCCCGTTCATTATCCTCATCGGTCTGTGGATCTTCTTCATGCGACAGATGCAGGGCGGTGGCGGTGGCCGCGGTGCCATGTCATTTGGCAAGAGCAAGGCGCGTCTGCTCAATGAGGACCAGGTCAAGGTTACGTTTGCAGATGTCGCCGGGGTCGAAGAAGCAAAGTCTGAGGTATCAGAGCTTGTCGAGTTCCTGCGGGATCCCGGGAAATTTCAGAAGCTTGGTGGCAAGATACCGCGTGGTGTTCTGATGGTCGGATCACCAGGTACGGGTAAGACGTTGCTTGCCAAAGCAATTGCTGGCGAGGCCAAGGTTCCGTTCTTTACGATCTCAGGTTCGGATTTCGTGGAAATGTTTGTTGGTGTCGGTGCCAGTCGTGTTCGCGATATGTTCGAGCAGGCCAAGAAGCACTCACCTTGCATTATCTTTATCGACGAGATTGATGCGGTAGGGCGTCATCGTGGCGCGGGGCTCGGCGGTGGTCACGATGAGCGGGAGCAAACTCTTAATCAGTTGCTAGTGGAGATGGATGGGTTCGAGGGCAACGAAGGCGTTATCGTCATCGCGGCCACCAACCGGCCTGATGTCCTCGATCCGGCGCTGCTGCGTCCCGGTCGATTCGATAGACAGGTTGTCGTGCCACTGCCGGATGTGCGTGGGCGGGAGCAGATTCTGCGGGTCCATATGGCGAAGGTACCCGTTGCTGACGACGTACGGCCTGAGCTGATAGCTCGTGGCACGCCTGGATTTTCAGGAGCCGATCTGGCCAATCTGGTTAATGAGGCTGCCTTGTTTGCGGCTCGTGCCGACGAGCGTCAAGTCGATATGGGCCACTTCGAACGTGCTAAGGACAAGATCATGATGGGCGCTGAGCGCAAGTCGATGGTCATGAGCGACAAGGAAAAAGAGCTTACTGCCTATCACGAAGCGGGTCACGCAATTGTTGGCCGGCTGGTTGAAGAGCATGACCCTGTGTACAAGGTCAGCATCATTCCACGTGGCCGGGCGCTGGGCATTACCATGTTTCTCCCGGAAGAGGATCGGTACAGTCACAGCAAGAGAATGCTGGAGTGCAAGATTTCAACATTGTACGGCGGACGAATTGCCGAAGAGCTGATTTTCGGTGCTGAATCAGTTACCACCGGCGCATCCAGTGATATCGAGCGGGCGACGGAGATCGCACGAAACATGGTGACGCGTTGGGGTTTGTCTGACAAGCTTGGGCCATTGGCATATAGCGAGGAGGAAGGCGAAGTCTTTCTGGGCAAGTCATCAAGCAAGACGAATCCCATGTCGGGCGAGACTATTAAGAGCATTGACTCCGAGATCCGGAAGATAATCGATGTCAACTACGAGAAGGCTGAAACCATCCTTAAGGAAAACATGGATATTCTGCATGCGATGTCCGAGGCATTGTTGAAATACGAAACTATCGATCTGGGGCAGATTGATCGCTTGATGGATCGACGTGAGCCGGGCGAGCCTGCCGACTGGGGTGGAGATGACTCGGGTGGTGCGGGTGCAAGCAGTGGCAAGACAGACCTGAAGAAGGACAAGGAACAGGTTAAAGACGATAAAAAGGATGACAAGAAGGATGATGGTGATGCGGCGGACCCTGCTGATCCATCCCCAAGTCTCCATTAGGTAATCGTCCCCGGGAACATCGCCGTTCTCAGATGTGCGATTTTGGAAAAGAGCCGCGTTAGCGGCTCTTTCTGGTTCCATAGCAGGTTTTCGAATATGGGCAGAGAAGACAATCCTGTTAATACTCTCCAGTGTGGAAGCAAGTCGTTAACGCTCGATAGACCGCGTGTCATGGGTATCCTGAATGTCACTCCTGATTCATTTTCGGACGGGGGGCAGTTCTATCATCGGGATGATGCGATGGCTCAGGTTGAGACTATGATTGCAGCTGGCGCTGATATTATTGACGTGGGTGGAGAATCCACCCGACCGGGCGCTCTGGATGTCGATGAGCAATCGGAAATAGAGCGCGTTGCGCCGATCATCGAGGCTATTGTCGAACGCTTTGACATTATTGTATCCATCGACACGAGCAAGGCTGCCGTTATCCGCGCGGCTGTGGCGGCAGGCGCTGCAATGGTGAATGACGTACGCGCATTATCAGAGCCGGGTGCAGTGGACGTCGCCGCATCAACCGGGCTTCCGGTATGTCTTATGCACATGAAGGGTCAGCCGCGTTCGATGCAGCATTCGCCTTGTTACGATGATGTGGTTCTGGAAGTCACTGAATTTCTTCTGCAGCGGCGTGAAGTGTGCATGCGTGCTGGCATTCCCGGAGAACAGATCGTGCTTGATCCGGGTTTCGGATTTGGCAAAACGCTGGAGCATAACCTGGCGATTGCCAGTAATCTGCAACAGCTTTGTAAAGAGGCTCCGGTCATGATCGGTTTGTCACGTAAACGCATGCTCGGCGCGATACTCAGTGATGAGTCTACCGACAGGACAACAGCGTCTGTTACCGCAGCGCTCTTGTGCGTTCAACGAGGGGCGTCTATTGTTCGGGTGCACGATGTGGAACCCACCGTGCATGCTCTTGCTGTTTATGCAGCCTTTAGCAAATAGTTGCCTATTTATGGTTGCGCAGTGATGGTTCCACGCAGTTGGTTGCACACTGAAATTGAAAGAAACTGGAACAAGTAATGGCTAGAGAATTTTTTGGTACAGACGGCATTCGCGGGCGGGTGGGTCAGTACCCCATGACAGCTGAGGTTGTCATGAAACTGGGATGGGCGGCTGGTAAGGTGCTGGCGTCCAAGGGAAACAAGGACGTGTTGATTGGCAAAGACACCCGTATTTCCGGATACCTTTTCGAGTCAGCGCTCGAAGCGGGTCTGGCTTCTGCGGGTATTAACAGCCGAATGTTGGGACCTATGCCGACACCTGCGGTGGCCTATCTGACGAGCACGTTCCGGGCTGCCGCCGGGATTGTCATCAGCGCCTCCCACAATCCTTATCACGACAATGGCCTGAAATTCTTCAACACGGATGGCACCAAGCTGCCCGATGATGTCGAACTTGAAATTGAGGCCATGATGAAGCAGGACATGACCACTGTCGACTCGGCTGACCTGGGGCGTGCACGTCGAGTCGATGATGCTGCGGGGCGTTACATTGAATTTTGCAAAAGCACTTTTCCTTCATCACTGCGACTCGATGGAATGAAAATCGTTGTGGATGCTGCCAACGGCGCGGGCTATCACATTGCGCGCGAAGTATTCGACGAGCTGGGGGCAGATGTTGTATCTGTTGGTGCGGATCCTAATGGTCTGAATATCAACAAGGAGTGTGGTGCAACAGCACCGGACAACCTGCGGGCCCACGTGCTGTTGGAAAGGGCTGATGTTGGCATCGCTCTGGATGGTGATGGTGATAGGCTGATCATGGTCGATCATCGCGGTGAGATAGTTGACGGAGATGAAATCATCTACGTTCTGGCAAAGGCGCGCCACGCCAACGGTACGCTCACGGGCGGTGTTGTGGGCACCTTGATGACTAACCTGGCGTTGGAACATGCCTTTGCCGATATGGATATTCCATTTGAGCGTGCGGGTGTCGGCGATCGCTATGTCATGGAGCTTTTGAAAGCTCGTGGCTGGCAGTTGGGTGGCGAGAACTCCGGTCATGTTATTTGTCTCGACAGAGTAACCACCGGGGATGCCATCGTTGCTGCATTAGCGGTTCTGGCGGTCATGCGTGAAACCGGTGAATCCTTGTCCAGATTACGTGCCGGCATGCAACTGTATCCGCAGGTATTGCTCAATGTGCCGGTCAAGACGCGCGTTAATCTGGATGAGAATTCCCGGATTCAGCAAGCGTTGAGAAAGGCTGAAGACGATCTGGGCACGAGCGGTCGAGTATTGTTGCGTCCATCAGGCACAGAGCCTCTCGTGCGCGTCATGGTTGAGGGCAAAGTCGCCAATGATGTGCAACGAATCTGCGAGCAGGTTGCCAATGTCGTAGGCGACGCATTGGAATAATTGCTGTTACGTGAGAAAAATTCTCAGGGAATAGTGCCCTGAATCCGGCATTTTTTCTCGAATATCATCTTGAGGGAGTAGCAAGTGCTGGACTTAAACAGCCGAGGTAGGTATCCTTCCGCGGTTTTCATCAACGATAAAGGCTGACTGTGGACAATCGTCGTCCTCTCATAGCGGGTAACTGGAAGCTTAATGGCACGCGTCACAGCGTTGTCGAGCTGGCATCAGACATCTGCTCCGGGGAAATTCCCGAAAATGTTGATGTACTGCTTTGCCCGACGGCTGTGCATCTGTCTGATGTGCTTGCTGTTGTCGGTAACTCGGCCGTGCGTCTGGGTGCTCAGAATTGTGCCTTGCATGGTTCAGGTGCGTTTACCGGTGAAGTGGCTGCAGAGATGCTCGCCGAGTTCGGCTGTGAATATGTGATTGCCGGTCACTCTGAACGACGCTCGATATTTGGTGAGGATAGTGCTCAGGTGGCTGGAAAATGCGTTGCTGTTCAGCAAGCCGGCCTCACACCCATTTTATGTGTAGGCGAGACTCTGGACGAACGAGAAGCCGATCAGGTGGAGAGTGTTATCGGTGAGCAACTCGATGCGCTGTTGTCACTGGGAGGGGTTGGCAGTTTTGCACAACTGGTTGTTGCCTACGAACCCGTCTGGGCGATTGGCACAGGCAAGACGGCAAGCCCGGAACAGGCACAAGCGGTGCACGCACTTATTCGCGAAAAAATTGCACAGCAGGATGCCGGTATTGCGGCTTCCATGAGAATTTTGTATGGCGGCAGCGTTAAACCCGACAACGCAGCCACTTTGTTTGCTCAACAGGATATTGACGGAGGCTTGATTGGTGGCGCAGCACTTGATGCCGATTCCTTTCTGGCTATATGTACCGCAGCAGGCTAATCACTTGTTTATCCCGCATTCGCCTTTATTAGTTAACAGTCGTTCCGAACCGAACCATTAGAGATTCAGATGCAATCCATTGCGTTAATTATTCACGTTATCCTGGCAGTAGCCGTCATCGTCCTTGTGCTCATGCAGCACGGTAAGGGAGCAGATGCCGGCGCGGCGTTTGGCAGTGGAGCTTCTGCCACGGTATTCGGAGCTCGAGGTTCGGCTTCGTTTCTCACGCGGGCGACAACATTACTGGCAGCGCTGTTTTTTACCACTAGCATTTTCCTGTTCTATCTGGCGGCTCATCGCGATTCATCGGTGCGATCGGTAACCGATATTCCGGGAATTGTAGAAGAAGTAGCGCCGGTGGCTCCTCCATCAGATCTTCCCGGTGGTATAGAGTCTGAAGAAACCTCCGGCGAGAGTGGCGCTGCGGAATCAGATATGCCGGCACCGGTTCAGTAGTACACGCCTGTTACAGGTACCTCGAAATACCCATTTTCTAATGCATTTAAGCTATAGTATTGGGCTGCCCCAAAGGGGCATCCCTTATGCCGTCATGGTGGAATTGGTAGACACGCTATCTTGAGGGGGTAGTGGCGCAAGCTGTCCCGGTTCGAGTCCGGGTGACGGCACCATCGATTTGTTTTGACAGTCAGGGTTGTTTGTTTACAACCCTGTTTGTTCAACCGTCCCGCAATCATTTTGCAGTACTGTCGCACATGGGCAATACCTCCCAGCGAAAATGGGCCTAAAGGCTACGGGTCTTAGGTAGGTTGTGCCGATTCGTCACAACGTCAGATTACGTGGATATGTGTCTACTTCCATGCATGGTTCGCAACTGTGGCCGAAATTCTGCAATAATTGTCGCAGTTTGGGGCGTCATAACTTGCGACAGGCTAAAAAGACTGATTCAGGCCAGCGAAGGCCGGTCCGGGTTAGTGACTTGTTAAGTGTTTCTGGGTCATGTCGCTATCAGTGTCGCACCCTTGCATTGCCACGACAACGGAGCTTGATTTGCTAGCTAACTATTTCCCGGTTCTACTATTCATCCTGATTGGACTAGGCCTTGGCATAGGGCTTCTTACTGCCGGCAGGCTGGTAGGTCCGTCTAATCCGGGCAAGGAAAAGAACTCACCTTACGAGTGTGGCTTCGAAGCATTTGAAGATGCCCGAATGAAATTTGACGTGCGGTATTACCTCGTCGCTATCCTGTTCATCATATTCGACCTGGAAATTGCATTCCTGATTCCCTGGTCCGTAACACTGGACTACATCTCGGGCGAAGCTTTCGCCGCCATGGGAATCTTCCTGTTCATTCTGGTTATCGGTTTTATTTACGAGTGGAAGAAAGGCGCACTCGAGTGGGAGTAGATTACTGACATGGGTATCGAGGGTGTTCTGGAAGAGGGCTTTGTTACCACTTCCGCAGACAAACTGATTAACTGGGCTCGCACGGGTTCCATGTGGCCAATGACCTTTGGCCTTGCGTGCTGTGCGGTAGAGATGATGCACGCAGGAGCTGCGCGTTATGATCTCGACCGTTTCGGCATCATCTTCCGGCCGAGTCCAAGACAATCAGATGTCATGATTGTTGCGGGAACGCTGGTCAATAAAATGGCGCCGGCGCTGAGAAAGGTCTATGACCAGATGCCTGACCCCAAGTGGGTAATCTCCATGGGCAGCTGCGCCAATGGCGGTGGCTACTACCATTATTCGTACGCGGTCGTTCGTGGTTGCGACAGGATTGTTCCCGTCGATGTCTACGTACCGGGATGCCCGCCGACGGCCGAAGCGCTGTTGTATGGAATACTGCAGCTGCAATCCAAAATCCGCACCACCAACACCATAGCGCGCTGATCATCATGTCATCACGTCTAGATTCAATGCTGGAAACCCTCACTGCAGCGTTTCCCGAAAACAGTAGTATCCGCGGCGATCTGGGTCTGGTTGTCATGGATGTGTCACCAGATCAGTTACTGGAAGTTGCGCAACGCCTGCACGATGATCCTGCAATGTCTTTCAAGCAAATGAGCGATCTGTGTGGCGTTGATTTTGCCACTTACGGACACGACGAGTGGAATACCGATACTGAAAACATGGCCTCCTTTAGCCGTGCTGTCAGTGCAGCATCCACAGGCAGTCTCAGCTTTGATAACGGAATGGATCTACCAGCGTCAGATAAACCTCGCTTTGTTGTGGTTTACCACTTGCTATCGCTTGATTACAACATTCGCCTGCGACTGCGTTGTGCAGCCACCGACAACGACATGCCGGTCGTGCCTTCAATATGTCCGATTTATGCTGGCGCTAACTGGTACGAGCGAGAGGCCTTTGATCTGTTCGGTATTCTCTTCGACGGTCATCCTGATCTGCGCAGAATTCTTACTGACTATGGCTTCAACGGTCATCCGTTCAGAAAGGATTTTCCACTTATCGGAAATGTCGAAATGCGCTACGACTCGCTCAAGGAGCGTGTGGTTTACGAGCCTGTGAGCATTGAGCCGCGTGTATTGGTACCCCGGGTTATCCGTGAAGACGCACGTTACGTCGCCGGCGAGCCTTCCGTCCCGAAAGACAAGAACTAGACCATGCCAGAGATAAGAAACTACACGCTTAACTTCGGTCCGCAGCACCCCGCAGCGCACGGTGTGTTGCGACTGGTACTTGAGATGGATGGCGAAGTCGTGGAACGTGCCGATCCGCATATCGGTCTGCTACACCGCGGTACCGAGAAGCTGGCTGAGTCCAAGCCTTACAACCAGTCCATCGGTTACATGGATCGCCTCGATTACGTATCCATGATGTGTAATGAGCATGGCTACGTCATGGCTATCGAGAAACTTCTGGGTGTGGAAGTCCCCTTGAGGGCCCAGTACATCCGCGTTATGTTTGATGAAATCACTCGTATCCTTAACCATCTCATGTGGCTGGGCACACATGGTCTGGATATCGGTGCGATGGCCATGTTTCTCTATTGCTTCCGGGAACGTGAAGATCTCATGGATTGCTATGAGGCTGTATCTGGTGCCCGCATGCATGCTACTTACTATCGTCCGGGTGGTGTGGCGCGTGATCTGCCTGATCGCATGCCGCAATACGAGGTGTCGCGATTCACCAGCAAGTCGGCGGTGTCCAGGCTCAATGAGTCGCGCCAGGGTTCCTTGCTTGATTTCATTGAAGACTTCACAAGACGTTTCCCCAAGTGCGTTGACGAATACGAGACGCTGCTTACTGATAACCGTATATGGAAACAGCGTACGGTGGGCATCGGGGTTGTAACAGCGGATCGAGCCTTGCAGCTGGGCTTCACTGGCCCGATGCTGCGTGGTTCGGGGATCGAGTGGGACTTACGCAAAAAACAGCCCTACGCAGCCTATGACCAAGTGGATTTTGACGTCCCGGTAGGTAAGAATGGCGATTGTTATGACCGGTATCTGGTGCGCGTCGAAGAAATGCGCCAATCGTGCCGCATCATCAAGCAATGTGTCGATTGGTTGCGCGCCAATCCCGGGCCGGTGCTAACGGAAGATCACAAGATTGCGCCTCCACGTCGAGGCGAGATGAAAGGTGATATGGAGTCTCTTATTCATCATTTCAAACTTTTCACCGAGGGGTTCTGTTTGCCCGAGGGTGAGTCGTATGCAGCGGTTGAGCATCCAAAGGGAGAGTTTGGTTGCTTTCTGGTTTCTGACGGTGCCAACAAGCCCTACCGTCTGAAAGTGAGAGCGGCAGGTTTTGCCCATCTTGCGGCACTGGATGAGATGGCCCGTGGGCACATGCTCTCGGATGTCGTGGCGCTCATTGGCACCCAGGACATCGTATTCGGGGAGATCGATCGTTAGTGGCAACCCTGTTGAAAGCCAAGACACGGCACCTACCCAATTTCACGTTATGCCTGATATAGAGAGACAATCATGAGTTCCGTACCGGCTGATGTCAGTTTGCCCGCACCGGAAAGCGTACTGAATGCTCATTCCATCGAGGAGATCGAGGAGTGGATGTCACGCTACCCGGATGACCGGAAACAAAGTGCGGTTCTGGCAGCTCTGAGCGTGGCCCAGCACCAGAATCAGGGTTGGTTATCTACCGAACTGATGGATGCAGTCGCGGCAAAGCTCGAGATGGCACCCATTGCTGTCTATGAGGTTGCCAGTTTTTATTCCATGTTCGAAACCAAACCGGTGGGACGCAACTGTGTCGCTATCTGTACCAACATCAGTTGCATGCTGATGGGGTCGGACAACATCGTGAATCATGTAGAAAACAAATACGGCATCAAGCTGGGTGAGTCCACAGCTGACGGGCGTATCTTCCTTAAAGTGGAAGAAGAGTGTCTGGCAGCTTGCTCGGGCGGACCCATGATGCAGGTCAATCATGTGTATCACACCAATCTCACCCCTGATTCAGTGGATGAGATTCTGGATGCTCTTGACTAGGCCATCGCGAAGGAAACCATAAATACTATGAGCGAGAGAAAACTTCCCGAAGGTCTGCCACCGATGAATCAGGTTTGTTACACAACCCTGCAATTCGATGAGCCCTGGACCTATGAAAACTACCTTAAAATCGGTGGCTATCAAGCGTGGCAAAAAATACTCGATGAAAAACTCGAGCCTGATGACGTTGTCCAGATCGTCAAGGATTCGGGGCTGCGAGGACGTGGTGGCGCAGGATTTCCCACGGGCCTCAAATGGAGCTTCATGCCCAAGAACGGCGGGCAAAGCTACTTTGTCATCAACTCCGATGAATCAGAGCCCGGCACCTGCAAGGACCGCGATCTCATTCGATTCAACCCGCATGCACTTGTCGAAGGTATGTTGATTGGTAGCTATGCGATTCGTGCCTCGGTTGCCTACAACTATATGCGCGGCGAATTCATGGATCAGGTCTATACCAATTTCATGGCCGCTATCAAGGCCGCCTACGACAATGGCTGGGCAGGCAAGGACATCAAGGGAAGTGGTATCGATATCGAAGTCATCGGAACTCTAGGCGCCGGGGCCTACATTTGCGGTGAAGAAACGGCACTACTTGAATCACTGGAAGGCAAAAAAGGCCAGCCACGGTTCAAGCCCCCGTTTCCGGCAGGCTTCGGTCTTTACGGTCGCCCAACGACCATTAACAACACCGAATCCGTTGCCAGTGTTCCTGCCATCGTGCGCAACGGTGCTGAATGGTTCAAGGGTATGGGCATCGAAACAGCTGGCGGACAGAAATGCTTTTCTGTGTCCGGTCATGTTGCAGAGCCCGGTAACTTCGAGATCAATCTCGGTACCCCGTTTGCAACATTACTCGAGTTGTGCGGTGGCATGAAAGACGGTATCCCGTTAAAGGCGGTTATTCCCGGTGGCTCATCGGTACCCGTGGTACCCGGTGAGATCATGATGAACACCAATATGGATTACGACAGTATCTCCAAAAATGCGGGCTCCATGCTGGGTTCGGGTGCGGTTATTGTGATGAATGAAACCACTGATATGGTGGCAGCCCTGCGTCGCATATCCCGGTTTTATTACTCGGAGAGTTGCGGGCAATGCACACCATGCCGGGAAGGTACCGGTTGGTTGTATCGCATGCTCACCAGGATTGTTGAAGGTAAGGGCATGCCTGAAGATATTGCCAGGCTTGAGGATGTGGCGGGCAAGATTGCAGGAAGAACCATTTGTGCCTTGGGCGACGCTGCGGCTATGCCGGTGCAAAGTTTCGTGAAGCACTACAGGCATGAGTTCGAGTACTACATCGAAAACGGACGCAGTATCGTTGGTGAAAAACTCGGGGTCAGCGAAAAATTAGGGGCAGTTGCCTGATGGGCAGTCAATCGATATGAGCGACGATACAATCAATATAACCGTTGACGGGAAACCGCTGACGGCAAAGCGTGGCCAGATGCTGATCGAGGTCACCGATGGCGCGGGCATCGATGTGCCGCGCTTCTGCTACCACAAGAAATTGTCGGTCGCTGCCAACTGCCGCATGTGCCTGGTCGAGGTTGAAAAAGCGCCTAAGCCATTGCCGGCCTGTGCTACGCCGGTCATGCCGGATATGGTGGTGCATACCGCATCAAAACTTGCCCGTGAAGCCCAGAAGGGCACCATGGAATTTCTGCTTATCAACCATCCACTGGATTGCCCGATTTGCGATCAGGGCGGTGAGTGTGAGTTGCAGGATGTCGCCATGGGTTATGGCAACAGTGCCTCGCAGTACACGGAAGGCAAGCGCGTTGTTTTCGATAAATACATCGGTCCCCTGATCGCGACTGAGATGACACGCTGCATCCACTGCACGCGTTGTGTTCGCTTCGGTGAAGAAATTGCCGGTATCCGAGAGCTGGGCGCAACAGGACGCGGCGAAAACGTGCGTATCGGAACCTACATTGAAAAATCAGTGGTATCTGAAGTATCCGGCAATGTTATTGATATTTGCCCGGTCGGTGCATTGACAGCGCGTCCTTCACGCTACACAGCACGCTCCTGGGAGTTACAGCAAAAACCGTCCGTGTCACCACATGACTCGGTTGGCTCCAATGTTTTCGTGCATATGGATGGCAGCACCATCAATCGTGTTATCCCTCGTGAGAATGAAGGCATCAACGAAGTCTGGATAGCAGATCGTGATCGTTTCAGTTATCAGGGTCTTAACAGCAGTGATCGTCTGCAATCGCCGATGGTCCGTATTAACGGTGAGCTGAAGGATTGCGATTGGCCAACGGCACTGGCAGCTGCTGCCAATGTACTGAAGTCGTCCGGCGAAAATCTTGGTGTACTGGTGTCACCCAGTATTACTGTCGAAGAGCTTTATCTGTCTCAGAAGCTGGGTCGTGCGCTCGGCACAAACAACATCGATCACCGCCTTGGACAACTGGATTTCTCGGCGCAAGGTTCTGCACCTGTCATGCCATGGCTGGGTATGCAGCTCAATGATCTGGAAACGCTGGATGCTGCGCTACTCATAGGCTCCAACATTCGCAAGGACCAGCCCATAGCGGCGTTACGCTTGCGCAAATCGGCGTTGAAAGGTGCTGCTATCAGCTTTATCAATCCTCGTCAGTTCCCGTTGCACTTCGAATCCTCAGTATGCATTGCCACTCGTTACGATCGTATGGTGTCAGAGCTGTATTGTGTCGCCCGTGCTGCAGGTGCCGATATCTCATCCATGGCTGACGTGCCGCCAATGGACTGCGATGATCGTCATCAACAGATAGCCGATTCATTGAAAAACGGAGAGCGCGCGGCTGTCATGCTGGGCAATATCAGCGTTCAACATCCCGGTTACGCACAGTTGCAGTATCTGGCTACGGCACTGGCTAACGCCACAGGCGCAACACTTGGCCTGCTCGCGGAACGTTCCAATACCGCTGGTGCCTGGCTAGCGGGCGCTGTGCCTCATCGTCTTCCCGGCGGTCAGGCATTGGCTTCGGGCGCAACGCATGGCAAAACCGCACTTGAAATGCTTGATACGCCAATGAAAGCCTATCTGATTGTCGGGGCAGAAATCGAATTCGATGCAGCACGACCAGCCTATGCCATAAAGTCGCTGGAAGCCGCCGAAGGGGTAGTCGGTATCAGCTCGTACATCAGCGACGGTTTGAAGCAACATGCCAGCGTCATATTGCCGGCAGCCGCGTTTACCGAAACCTTCGGCACCTACGTCAATGCCGCCGGTGCCTGGCAGAGTGCCAAAGGCACAACCAATCCTCCCGGGGATGCACGTCCGGCATGGAAGATTTTTCGGGTGCTTGCCGATGAACTGCAGCTTGACGGGTTTGACTATGACAGTCCGGAGGCTGTGACGCGCGAACTTCAGGAACAATGCAAGTCAGTGACTTTAAGTAACCTGACAACATTCGATCACGTCCCGGCTTTTTATGCACCGAGCAATGAAACGCTGCTTCGTGCGGGTGAGACGCCCATGTATGCGACCGACCCCATCGTAAGACGTTCACAACCGTTGCAGAAATCGATGGATGGCAAGCAGGCGTTTGCTGTCATGTCCTCATCGCAGGCGGCAAGCCTGTCAGTAAAGGATGGTGATCAGGTGTCTGTACGCCAGAATGGAAGTGCGGTCTCGTTACCGGCAAAGGTCGACAATGCGGTGCCGGAAGGCTGCGTGTGGGTTCCTGCGGGCTTACCCGAAACTCAGGCGCTTGGCGAATTGTTTGGCACGATCGAGGTGAGTAAAGCCTGATGGACGGATTGATCCTCACGATAGTTACCGTATTCAAGATCCTGCTGGTTATGGTGCCACTGATCCTGAGTGTTGCTTACCTAACGCTTTTTGAACGTAAGGTTATTGGCTTCATGCATGTACGCATAGGTCCCAATCGCGTTGGCTTCAAGGGGCTGGGTCAGCCATTTGCCGATGTCTTCAAACTTTTGTGCAAAGAAGTCATTGTTCCGACCAATGCATCGCGGCTGTTATTCCTCACGGCTCCTATCCTGTCCCTGGCTCCAGCCTTCGCAGCATGGGCTGTCATACCGTTTACCGACGGCTGGCAGATTGCCGATGTCAATGCGGGTTTGCTTTATGTCCTGGCAATGACATCGGTGGGCGTTTACGGCGTTATCATTGCTGGTTGGGCATCGAATTCCAAATATGCGTTTCTGGGTGCCATGCGTTCGGCGGCTCAAATTGTCGCTTATGAAATCGCTATGGGCTTTGCGCTTATCGGCGTTTTGATGATGTCCGGTAGTCTCAACCTTGGTGACATCGTCCGTGCACAGAGTGGCGGTTTTACCAACTGGTATTTGTTACCGCTGTTTCCGTTGGCCATTGTCTATTTCATATCCGGTGTTGCAGAAACCAATCGCGCACCATTCGACGTCGCGGAAGGTGAATCGGAAATCGTTGCAGGCTTCCACGTTGACTACTCAGGCATGGCGTTTGCGCTGTTCTTTCTGGCCGAGTACGCCAACATGATCCTGATAGCTGCGCTTGCGGCCATCATGTTTCTCGGCGGCTGGTTGTCACCGATTGACGGAGTGGGCGATGGTATCCACTGGTTCCTGATTAAAACCGTACTTTTACTCTTCGTTTTTGTATGGCTGAGAGCCACTTTCCCACGATACCGTTATGACCAGATCATGCGTCTGGGTTGGAAGGTGTTTATCCCGGTCACCATCGTGTGGATTGCCGTGGTGGGATTTGCGATCTATTTCGAAGTCGGGCCGTGGTTTAGCGCGGTTCGCTCCGGTGGCGTATAGAAACGATTATTCGAGACAAACATGACAGGACAAATCAGCAAATACTTCAAGAGCTTCACCTTGTGGGAGCTTTTGAAAGGGATGAGCCTGACGGGACGTTATTTCGTCGCCGGCAGTATTACTATCCAGTACCCGGAAGAGAAGACACCCCAATCGCATCGCTTTAGAGGGTTGCATGCGTTGCGACGTTATCCGAATGGTGAGGAACGCTGCATTGCCTGCAAGTTGTGCGAGGCAGTATGCCCTGCTCTGGCTATTACTATTGACTCTGACCAGCGTGAAGACGGTACACGAAGAACCACACGTTACGACATAGATCTGTTCAAATGCATTTTCTGTGGATTCTGTGAAGAGGCTTGCCCGGTAGATTCTATTGTAGAGACACGCATTTTCGAGTACCACTTCGAGAATCGCGGTGAGCAGATTATGACAAAAGACAAGTTGTTGGCTATCGGTGACAAGTACGAAGACCAAATAGCCGCTGACCGCGCTGCCGATTCAGCGTTCCGATAGTTTCGCTTCTGGAATCATTTTTCGAGAAACACCGTGACCTTTGAACTCATCGTTTTTTATGCATTCGCAATCATCATGGTTGGTGCTGCTGCGGCTGTTATTACTGCACGCAATCCTGTGCACGCTGCCATGTTTCTGGTTTTGACGTTTTTTACGTGCGCTGGAATATGGCTTTTGCTGGAGGCCGAGTTTCTCGCTATCACGCTAGTGCTCGTCTATGTGGGTGCCGTTATGGTGCTGTTCCTCTTCGTGGTAATGATGCTTGACGTAAACGTCGAGCCGCTGCGTGAAGGCTTCGTGAAATACCTGCCTGTCGGGCTTCTTGTGGGCGCCATTATGCTTGCCGAGATGATATTTCTTATTACGCAAAGATACTTCAAGGCGGATCAGTACCCCATACCAGAACGTGCTACGGCAGATCAATTGAGCAATACGGAAACGCTGGGTCGACTGCTGTACGACGATTACCTGTTTCAGTTCGAGATTGCCGCCATCATATTGCTGGTTGCCATTGTGGCTGCCATCGCCCTGACCATGCGTCGCCGGCCGGATACCAAGTACCAATCGCCCGCACAACAGATTGAGGCGTCCAAGAAAGATCGTCTGCGCATTGTTCAGATGCCTTCCGAGAAACGCAGCTAGTGGCTTGCAAGCAACTCACCGTCTCAACCCGAGCTAATCGCACATGATTACTTTGTCCCATTTTCTCGCTCTGGGTGCGCTGCTTTTCTGCCTGAGCGTGGTTGGCATATTCCTGAACAGGAAAAACGTCATCATCCTGTTAATGTGCATCGAACTGATGCTGCTGTCAGTGAACATGAATTTTGTCGCCTTCTCCCATTTTCTGGGTGACGGGGCAGGGCAGATCTTCGTTTTCTTCATTCTTACCGTGGCCGCGGCAGAAGCTGCCATTGGCTTGGCGATTCTTGTCGTGTTGTTCCGTAATCGCTCGACAATCAACGTCACTGACCTAGACGCACTGAAGGGATAGAGCACGTGAAGCTATTTTATACACTTATCCCGCTTGCTCCATTATTTGCAGCAATTGCTACCGGGCTGTTCGGACGTAAACTCGGCCGTATCAACTCTCATCGCATAACAATTGCCGGCGTCGCCTTTTCATTGGTGCTGTCGGTTTTCGCGTTCTTCCATGTGGTGATCGGCGATGCGCCAGTATTCAACGAGAACATCTACACCTGGCTAATCAGTGGCGATATTCGGTTCGAAATCGGTTTCATGGTCGATAACCTGACGGTGCTGATGTTGCTGGTGGTGAACTTCGTCTCGCTCATGGTGCACATCTACACCATCGGTTATATGCATGACGACGACGGGTATGAGCGCTTCTTCTGTTACATCTCCCTGTTCACGTTCTCTATGCTCATGCTGGTCATGTCTAACAACTTCCTGCAGCTGTTCTTTGGCTGGGAAGCGGTGGGGACGGTCTCCTACTTGCTAATCGGTTTCTACTACAAGAAAGAGACGGCCATATTCGCCAACATGAAAGCGTTTCTGGTTAACCGCGTGGGTGATTTCGGCTTCGTACTGGGTATTGCGGGTATTGTCATGTACACCAACAGCCTTGCCTATACCGATGCCTTTGCAGCGGCTCCCGGCCTTGTCGGAGAGACCATGACCATCGTCGGTAGCGCTGAATGGGATGTTCTGACTGTTCTTTGCATCCTGTTATTTATCGGAGCTATGGGTAAGTCTGCTCAAGCGCCACTGCATGTCTGGCTACCGGACTCTATGGAAGGCCCGACGCCAATCTCCGCACTGATTCATGCTGCCACCATGGTGACGGCTGGTATTTTCATGGTCTCGCGCATGTCGCCCATGTTCGAATTATCTGAAACGGCGCTGAGCTTCATCCTGATTATTGGTGCCTTCACCGCGTTCTTCATGGGTCTGATCGGCATGGTCCAGAACGACATCAAGCGCGTCGTGGCTTATTCCACGCTGTCGCAGCTGGGTTACATGACTGTCGCGCTGGGCGTGTCCGCATACTCTGCGGCCATGTTCCATCTTATGACACACGCCTTCTTCAAGGCACTGCTGTTTCTTGCCGCGGGTTCGGTGATCATCGCCATGCATCATGAGCAGGATATTCGGAAAATGGGCGGGCTTCGAAATAAAATGCCGATTACATACTGGACCTCCTTGATAGGTTCGCTGGCGCTCATCGGTTTTCCGTTGTTCTCCGGATTCTATTCAAAGGACATCATCATCGAAGCTGTTCACGCCTCCACCATCCCCGGTGCGCATATCGCTTACTGGGCTGTCGTTGGCGGCGTTTTCGTTACAGCCTTCTACTCGTTCCGATTGTTCTTCCTGGTCTTCCACGGAAAGCCACGTATGGATGCACAGACTCTCGATCATGCGCATGAGTCACCCAAAGTCGTTACGGTCCCGCTTATCCTTTTGGCGATTCCGTCCCTGTTGATTGGATTTTTCACCGTCACAGCAGTGGTCTTCGGTGACTATTTCAAGGACATCATCTACGTTGCAACAGAACACGATGTTCTCGCCAAAGTGGGCGAGGAATATCACGGCCCGATCGCCTTCGTCAGTCATGCCTTTCACGGGCCTGCGGTATACCTGGCGCTTGCCGGGGTTCTAACAGCATTTGTGTTCTATATTCTCGCTCCGGCAATCCCGGCCTTTCTGGATTCCAAACTGGGCTTCCTGCGTCGCATTCTGGATAACAAGTACGGCTTTGATGATTTCAATCAAGCGGTATTTGCACGCGGTAGTGTCAGCCTTGGACAGCAACTCTGGAAGAAGGGCGATATGGCGCTGATTGATGGAGCATTGGTTAATGGCACCGCAAAAGGGGTAGGGCTGTTGTCAGGTATTGCCCGTCATGTACAGAGCGGCATGCTGTTTCACTATGCGTTCGCCATGATTCTGGGCTTGCTCGCCATGCTCACCTGGTTTCTTTTTTCGTAACCCGGATAACTCATGATGCTGCCAACTGATTCCCGATCGAGATCGAAACATTGAGCTTTCCAATTCTAAGTCTAACGATCTGGTTACCCATTGTTGCGGGTATTCTCATCATCGCCACTGGTAACAGCAGTGCGCGCAAATTTGCCATGGGTGCATCCATTCTGACCTTTCTGGTCAGCTTGCCGCTCTACTTCGGCTTTGACACCACAACCCCGACCATGCAATTCACTGAGAGTGTCGCCTGGTTACCGTCATTTGATATCAATTACGCGTTAGGGGTTGATGGAATATCAATGCCACTGATCGTATTGACTACCATGATCAACGTCATCGTCGTCATATCGGCCTGGGAAGTGATCAAGGACCGTCCGGCAATATACCTCGGTGCCTTCTCTATCATGACGGGCCTGATGGTCGGTGTATTCTCAGCAATGGATTCCATCTTGTTCTACGTTTTCTTCGAAGCCACGCTTATCCCGATGTTCCTGATCATCGGTATCTGGGGCGGCCCGAATCGAGTGTATGCCACCGTCAAGTTCTTCCTGTATACCTTTCTTGGCTCGGTGATGATGCTTATCGCACTCATTTATATGTACCGGGAAGGTGGTTCATTCGGAGTGCTGGATCTGCACGCACTTGTGCTTAATGAGCAACAGCAGTTCTGGATATTCCTGGCTTTTCTTGCAGCCTTTGCCGTCAAGATTCCGATGTGGCCGGTGCATACATGGTTACCGGATGCGCACGTTGAAGCACCGACGGCAGGTTCTGCAGTACTGGCAGCCATCATGTTGAAGATGGGTGGTTACGGATTTCTGCGCTTCAGTTTGCCAGTTACACCGGATGCCAGCGCCGGTATGGGTACCTTCATGATCGTTATTTCTTTGGTTGCCATTGTCTACATCGGTTTTGTTGCACTGGCGCAGCGAGACATGAAGAAGCTGATTGCCTATTCATCCATATCGCATATGGGCTTTGTCACGCTGGGTATCTTCATCGCCTTCCAGCTAATCGCCAAGGGTGATATCGCCGGGGTAGAACTCGGTCTTGAGGGCGCGATGATCCAGATGATCTCGCACGGCTTCATCTCCGCTGCGATGTTCCTGTGTGTTGGTGTCATGTACGACCGTATTCACAGCCGTGAAATTGCCGACTATGGCGGTGTGATCAATACCATGCCTATCTTTGGTGCCTTCATGGTGTTTTTTGCCATGGCCAATGCCGGCCTTCCCGGTACTTCAGGCTTCGTTGGTGAATTCATGGTCATACTGGCAAGCTTCAAGGCAAACTTCTGGATCGCTTTTCTCGCTGCAAGTACATTGATTCTGGGTGCCGCTTATACTTTATGGATGGTCAAGCGCGTCATCATGGGCCCCATCGGTAATGACAAGGTTGCAGCCCTGACCGACATCAACAAACGCGAGTTCTGGATGCTGGGACTACTTGCAGCATTTGTATTGCTGATAGGCGTCTGGCCGAATGTCATTGGCCACGTCATGCACGCCTCAGTGGAGAACCTCGTGCAACAAATTTCAACCCCTAAGTACTGAGAGACTCATGGATAACCTGCATATTGCAACACCTGAGATCTTTCTGCTAACGGCCACCTGCGCAATATTGGTCGTCGGACTGTTTACTCAGGCTAAATCTAACATCGTCTACTGGCTATCACAGGGGGCGCTGGTCGTTACCTTTCTGATGTCGTTTTCACAGATCGGTGAAGACCCCATTACTGGCTTCAGCGGTGCGTACACGCTTGATTCGCTAAGTGCCACGCTGAAGATCTGGATACTGGTGGTGGCCATCGGCATACTGCTTTACTCACGTGACTATGTCGGTGACCGCAAGATCCAGCGAAGCGAGTACTTTGTTCTTTGTCTGTTTGCGATCGCCGGCATGATGATCATGGTTTCAGCGACACATATGCTGACTGTGTATCTGGGTCTTGAGCTGCTTGCCTTGTCGCAGTACGCGCTGGTGGCATTGCATCGCGACAACAGCCGCGCCGCTGAGGCAGCCATGAAGTACTTCGTGCTTGGTGCGTTGGCTTCGGGAATGTTGCTGTACGGCATGAGCATGATCTATGGTGCGACGGGTTCGCTGGATCTAAATGTCATCCGAGACATTCTGGCAGGTACGTCGGCAGAGACCTTGTCTGCGGAAAGAACTATCGGAGCACGTTTTGGCTTGACCTTCCTGATTGTCGGCATAGCGTTCAAGCTGGGCGCCGTGCCCTTTCATATGTGGGTGCCTGATGTCTACGAAGGTGCGCCAACGTCTGTCACCATGTTCATCTCAACCGCTCCCAAGATTGCCGCATTTGCCATGTTGATCCGGCTGCTGGTCGGTGGTCTGGATACACTGAACGCAGATTGGCAGCAGATGCTGGCCATCATGTCTGCTCTGTCGATGGTTGTCGGTAACCTGATCGCCATTGCACAAAGCAATATCAAGCGCATGCTGGCCTACAGCACGATATCCCATGTCGGCTTTTTGCTGATGGGAATAGTGGGAGTGACCAACGAAGGCTATAGCGCCTCGATGTTCTACGCCATTACCTATGCCTTTACCACACTGGCATCATTCGGCGTTCTACTCGCGGTTTCCCGCGAAGGGCACGAAGCCGAGACGCTGGATGATCTGGCAGGCCTGGGCAAGCGCAATGCGTTTCTCGCATCCATTATGATGCTGTCCATGATCTCGCTGGCAGGTGTGCCTCCCGCAGTTGGCTTCTACGCCAAGTTATCTGTTCTGCAAGCTGCAGTTGGGGCAGGTTTTGCCTGGCTGGCTATCCTGGGTGTAATCATGTCGGTGGTTGGCGCGTTCTACTACTTGCGCATTATCAAGATGATGTTCTTTGATGAGCCTACCGATCCGGTTGAAATCAAGGTAGCAGGCGATGTCACCGCAGGATTGGCTGTCAACGGCGTGGCAGTACTGGCGCTTGGCTTGGCACCCGGGTTTATCATGGCGGCCTGTATCGCAGCTTTTAACTGAATACGATGGTTCCGAGGCGAGCCATGTCGCTCGCCTCAAACCCTATACGTTTCTTAAGTCGGCTCCTTCTTGAGAATCGTGTCAATCATCCGGGATACACCAATGATGTCCCCGTCCTGAGCATTCGCGCCACAGATCATGAGCCCCTGCGGAGGCATGCTGCCATCTCGCGGTACCGGGATAGTCATAGCACAACCATCCACCAGGTTGATATAGGTGGTGTTACGCAAGAGCGCTCCATTCACTGAATTAAAGTCGGCTTCGGCGTCTGCAATAGTGGGTCTTTCACACTTGATGGTCGGCGCTAACAGTGCATCAAACGGCGCCAGCCGTTCATTGTAAATGCCGATAGCCTGCTGCCGTTGTTCTCTGTACGCTGCAAGGTCATCTTCGGTGAGCCCATCCGATTGATGAATCCGCGCAAGCACGTGCGGATCGCCTTGTGTCTCCAGCGTCTCCAGATAACCCTTGTACTCCGCCTGTGCCTCAGCAGATACCGTCATGCGCAGCGCGGATGTCAGGTCAACCAGCTCGGCAAACGACACCAGATGAATCTCGTGACCCGCCTCACTCAGTTGATGAACCGTTTCGTGAAACGCGATAGCCACCGTCTCGTCCAGCTCGTCTGTAAAGGCATCTTCTGGAATGGCTAGTTTCAGTGGGCGATCAGGCACTCTTACGACCAAGGGCTCGTGCCGTATAACTTTCATGCAAGTGACAACAAGGTCCAGGCTGGCCGCAAGGGGACCCACGCTGTCGTAGCTCTTTGACAATGGATGTACCCCCTCCAGCGACACAGTCTTCTGCGAGGGCTTGAACCCATACAGCCCGTTAATAGCCGCAGGCAAGCGGACTGAGCCACCGGTGTCGGTACCCATGGCAATATCACATAGCCCATGCGCCGCACTCAGTGCAGCCCCGGACGAGCTACCACCGGGTACTTGATCCTTGTTGAAAATACAGCCTGGCGTGCCATGATGTGGATTCATACCCACTCCCGAGTAGGCAAACTCGCTCATGCTGGTGCGCCCGAACATCAGTGCACCTGCAGCCTTGAGCCTGGCTACCACATCACCATCACGCCGGGCAGGCTCAACGTCTTGCAACACCTTCGAGCCGGCCGTGGTGCGCTTGCCGCCCTCGTCGAACAGGTCTTTGAGCGAGACGGTCATACCGTACAACGGCAGGTTCTGATTGCTGCCACGACTGGCATCCAGTGCCGCAGCATCCGCCAGTATTCTTGCCTCGTTCAGCTCGACGAAAATCCGGTCACATTCGTCGCCCAGTGCGCGCGCCCTGGCTAGAGCCCTGGCCGCCTTGTCTTTTATTTGTCCCATGTGCGCAGGCTAGCATTTTATTTCGATAAAGTTGACCTTATGGGTTGTATCCGTGACTCGGCCAGCTTATACTTCCGCTGGTCAGCACAGGTGCGGGGTGGAGCAGTCTGGCAGCTCGTCGGGCTCATAACCCGAAGGTCGTAGGTTCGAATCCTACCCCCGCTACCAATTTTTAAAGCTATAGGCAATCGTAAAGACTGAGCCCCTGTAATACGGGGCTTTTTTGTGCCTTTTGTAAAGATATCTTGTTGGTGGTTTTAGAGCTGCTGATATCGAGTCGGCAGCAAGCGTTAGTCTGAGTCTGGAAATACTGGCTCATGTGCATCCATCACAATACGTGACTTACAACTAGCGCTGCCTCTAAACGTCTCAAGTGAAAAACGTGAACCTTCTAGACGCCTGGAGTAAATAGATTGAGGTAGCTCCAAGTGGCCACACTCGAAGAATCTGCGCGGATTTCCAGACTTGCTTATCATCTCCGTTCGGTGTTTCTGCACCACGGCTAATGTATTGACAGGTTTTGCCGAACTGAAGTGTCTGTTGAGGGAATCCTCTGCTTAGACTTGGAGAAATACTCATTGCTGCCCATTCATCCCTGAATCATTATCTACTCCCCGTTATTGTTTTCTCCGCCAGTATGGTCATCGGACTGTCGCTCATGGGAATGAATCAGACTAACCGTGTCAATCAAAGTCAGCTGGAGAGGCAGCAGCTCCTCGCGGATATTCGTTCTGAGATTGAACGTCGGCTCACAACGATGATGGTCTCCACTCACATCCTCGCTTATGAGGTCGTGCGCTCTCAGGGCCGGATTCGGGACTTTGACAGCGTTGCGCAAGGCATCCTAGAGAAGATTGACGGGATAACGAATCTGCAACAGGCCCCTAAAGGCGTCGTAATGAACATTTATCCTTTGAAAGGTCATTTAGAGGCTCTGGGACATAACATTCTCGGAGATAAAAGGCGCAACGCGCAAGCCTTCGCAGCTGTCGAAAGTGGTGAGCTGACACTCGCTGGACCCTTGACGCTGGTGCAAGGCGGGGTTGCCGTGATCGCGCGTATGCCTGTCTATGTGTTCGACGGTGGAGTGAAAAATGTGAGTAACCGCGGTGATGATACAGAGGAGGCTCCATTTTGGGGATTTGTTTCCGCATTGATCATGCTCGAGGATGTTCTCCAATCTCCCTCATTGGCCTCACTGGCTAACAAGGGTTTCAGCCACAAGTTCAGCCGCTTTGATGCAAGCAAAAACAAGACGGTCGATTTCGCCCAACGCGGCAAGTTGTCTGAGGCGTTTTCAGACAAGATCGATATAACGTTTCCTAATGGAAAATGGACGCTTGCCATTGGCACAGATAGCGCAGTAGGAATCGGTCCTTCACGTTTTGAACTTGCATTGACGCTATTGTTCTCGTTTTTACTGGCGGCCTCCTCGCCGTGGTTGTTGAAAAAATAACGTCATTGCGCAAAGGTGAGCCGGTACTGTTGAGCTCAGCTGCGAACCAATGTGTTTTCAACATCATACTGACATGGCTCGACCACTTCGGCGAGGGTGGCGACGCCGACCACGTCAACGGTCAGCTGGTTGCCTGTTTGTGCAAAATCCGGCAAGACAAAACCCATGCAAAGGTTTTTGCCGGTACGGTAACCCCAGGCAGCGGATGTAACGGAGCCAACCACGTCACCATCGCAGCAGATGCTGGCGCCGGCATGAGTCTGGGCGTGAGTGCAATCAATAGATAGCGAAACAAAGGAGCGACGTAGGCCATTTTCAAGCATTGTTTGCAAAGCATCTTTTCCGATAAATTCCCCCTTGTCCATGGATACAAATCGGTCGAGTGAAGATTCGAAAGGATTGTATTCGGTGACGAGATCTGATTTCCAGTGGCGATAGCCTTTTTCCACGCGCATTGATTCAACGGCGTGGCTTCCGAACAGGCGCAGCCCATGTTCACGACCGGCGTTCTGTAGTGTATTGAAGGCGGACAACAGTTGATTGTTTGGAACATGAATCTCGAAAGCCAGTTCGCCCGAGAAGCTTACCGACATGACAACGGCCGGTACTATACCGATAAAAGCACTGCGCACATGCAGCCACGGAAAGGCTGCACGGCTCCAGTCGTCACGTGACACTACAGACAAAACATCCCGCGACTTGGGTCCTGCCAGCAGCAAGATAGTCCAATCGTTGGTCAATGACTGGATTTGAATGGAACCATCGTCTGGCGCATGGGCTTGTAGCCATTCCAGATCATGATATTCAGAGGCTGCGGCTGAGCCATACCACACAGTGCTGGCATCAATGCTGGCAAGCGTAGCTTCGGTTTTTATATTGCCGTGCTGGTTCAGTAAATAACAGAGTTTTATGGTGCCTTGTTTTTTCGGTATCGCACTGCAGGTCAGTGTGTCCAGCCATTCATGGATATGATCGCCAGTGATCTTTATGCGATTGAAACCGTTGATCTCCGTCAAGCCGACGCTTGTCTGTACGGCGTTAACTTCTGATCCGACAATATCGAATGTTTCGTTAAAACGAAAACCGTGAGTTTCGTGAAAGTCTGGATCGGGTTTCATATACGCCAGGCGTTCCCAGCCGTTGACAACATCGAACCTTGCACCGGCAGCATCCAGAACAGGGGTGATTGGCGTGCTCTTGACAGGTCGGCCTGCCGGTCTGTGCTCATGCGGGTAGTGGAACCTGAATTCGTTTTGATACTCCTCAATGGCCTTCAATGCGCAGAGTTCGGCGTTGGCATGTCCGGTAAAGCGACGCGGGTCTATCACCCAGGTGTCAAGACAGGCCTCACCGTGAACAATTTGTTGGGCAAGCAGCCAGCCAAGACCGCCGCCTTCACCGAGCCCGGCACGTAGTCCGATGATGCAGAATGCGTTGCGTTTGCCGGGAATGGGGCCAACCAGTGGTGCTCCATCGATCGAATAGGTTATAGGGCCATTGACGATAGATCGTATACCGACGTCCTGCAGTACAGGCATGCGCTCGAAAACACCTTCCAGTACATCGGTAACGCGGTCGATATCATCGGGGCACAAGGCATTGACAAAGTCCGGATCAATGCCATCCATACCCCATGTCTTGCATCCCTGTTCATAGAAGCCGATTAACAGGCCATTCTTTTCCTGTCGGGAATAGAAGTCGGTTATCGGGCAGCGCAACAAGGGCGCACGCTTGTCGCAGTGCTGCAATTTTTCGATGGGGTCGGTGAGAAAGTACTGGTGTTCCATTGACATTACCGGATGATGCACTCCCATCATCGCGCCCACTTCGTTGACCCGATAGCCGCAGGCGTTGACGATAATGTCGCAGGCGATATCGCCTTTTTCTGTGTGGACGATCCAGCTGTCATCGGCGCGCTGAGTCAGGGCGGTAACCGGTGTATGTCGATAGATCTCAGCGCCGCTGTCCCGTGCCTTACGTGCTAGTGCCTGGCATAACTGTGCAGGATCAATATCGCCATCCAGAGGGTCCCAAAGGCCGCCAAGAAGCCCCTCGGTTGAGATGAGTGGATGCCGGCGAGCGCATTCTTCGGCATCAATTACCTCGAAGTCCACCCCCATGCCTTTGGCTACGCTTGCAAAGTGACGGTAGCCATCCATCTGTCTGGGGTCATTAGCCAGCCTGATACCACCATCGGCGTGGTGATAATTAATTGGATGTTCCGGGTCTGCAGACAGCTTCTGGTACAGGGCAATGGAGTGGCTCTTCAGCGCTACCATTGTCTGGTTCATACCGAAATTGGTTACTTGCGCTGCCGAATGCCAGGTAGTGCCGGATGTCAGTTCATTACGTTCTACCAGAACGACATCTGCCCAGCCTTCTGACACCAGATGATACAGCGTTGAGCACCCGGCAATACCACCGCCAATGACAACGACCCGGGTCTGGGTTTTCATGACTTGATGGTTCCACTTTTCATTTGATGGCGTGACTGTCTACTTTTTACCGGGTTACGTCAATGAGTTTTCAGGCGGTGCCGTTACTGCGAAACCGTAACCTTTAATGATAACGCTCAGTAGTTTCGTAAGCCGGTCGACAGAAGGTCACAAATTGAAAAAACTGAAGCGAAGGAGTTGACGTGTGGGTGTAAGAAAAGCGATGAAGGTAACGACACCGGTGGCCATTGCCGTACTGCTGGCCTCATGTGGTGGCGGTACGAGTGATGAGGGAATCACGACAGGCGCAAGCCTTGTACCAGCAGCCGGCGCTGCCAATGGCCCTAACAATCCATCGGAGGAAAATACGAATCCCGGTAACGACACTATGGTCACAGGCCGTGTGGCAGATGGTTATTTACAGGGAGCCACTGTGTGCGTCGATTTGAATAACAGTGACTCGTGCGACCAGAACGAACCCTCAGCGCTAACCGGCGCAGGCGGCGTCTATGATCTGAATATTCCGGCAGGTTCTGAAGACAAGCCAATCGTTGCCGAAATTCCAGCCGAAGCGATTGATGAAGATACGGGGGAAGCCATTGGCAAGCCACTGGTCTTTGTTGCACCCGCAGATCAGCCGCAATTCATCAGCCCCATCACCACATTGGTTCATCAAGAACTGCAGAGCAACCCTTCACTGAATATCGAGGAGGCTGAGAACGCAGTAAAGACGCTTTTGGGTGTCAACGTACAGGATGTCAGTCTGTTTGCTGACTATGTTGCAGGCGGTCGAGAGGGTAGCGGAGACGTTGCCAGTGAGGGTGAATTCAAATATCTTCATGATACGGCGCGGGTTGTCACCAGCATGATGAAAGATATTGAATCCGAGGTGGAGTCGGCAGCTCAGACCAACGGTATTGATGTGGCTGGTAGCGAAGAGAACCAGCGAGCGATTCGGGATATTGTAAGACGCCAGGTAAGGCAGCTTTTACCGGCTATTGCTCAGCAAGTGGCAGTCATTGTCGGCGGTGAATTGAGTGCAACCTCTGATCAGGATACGGAAGCAGACGTCGATGCTGAATTTAATCCCGAAACAATTGCACTGGCTCTTAGACCCGACGATATCAGTAAGGATGTACAGGAGCGAATTGAAGCGGTGGTGGAGCGGGCAGAACCCGAGCAGGCTGATATCAGACAGTTGCTGACAGAAGGCGTGTATTGGATAGAACTTGATTGCTATCACCAAGAGTATGTCAGTCTCAGCATAGATAACGAAACGCAGGATGGACAACCAACACAGTCTAAACCATCCATGGATAACATCACGCTGGACGATGATGTTAATGATGGTGAGAACGGGCAGTTCCAATCGGGTGAGAAACGAATCTGTGAGCCCTATTACGGCATGGTTCAATTAAGTGCTACCGGTAATGAACTGGTATCGCAGGAATACGAATTGGATCTTCGATCAGGCACCTGGGTTGAGGCAGTTGAAGACGGCTATGAGGGTTCAGAATTTATTCTGGTAAGCGGGCAGTGGCAGGAAATGACATTTGCCGATTCTGGCCCTCAAGGTAAAGTTGAGTTCAGTGACGATGGCTCAGCCATCATCACTAATGCTGGAGGTACTCTGCGGGTAAAGGCAGTTACCCAGAGCCTCGATGCAACAACAGTCAGAAAGCATTTTTTATCTGATGATGCGGATCCTGCCTGGTTTGATCTTGTACGGGCAGACGATATCTTTCCATCGGGTTCATTGTTGCATGGCATGAGTGTCAAACAGACTGGCAGCCCGTATGCGTTGTTCAATGAGAAGCCCTACCCTGGTAGCGTTGATCCGAGCTGCGCGGAGTACTCTGATAATTGCAATGTCATTGGTACCTCGTCCAGAGATGAGTTTGTTGCGTTGCGTTCCTTGAACGAAGTACGTGAAGGTGCCTTGCAGGACATGGCTGTTAAATCTTTGCACTTCGGTATGGGCCCCGGCGCGACCATGACGTTTATGGTTGATGGAGAGAATGACGGTACTTTCCCCACATCAGGATCGGTTGCCTGGTCATACGGTTACGACGTCCCGGATTATTCACCGTATGGTCTGGAAGGCTTCGATATCGACTCGCTTGCAACTTATCCAGCAGGACAAGTGGATATCGATGGCTGCTACTTCCCTGATATATTTGAAGGTGATATCGTACCGGGAGTTGCCGATGACTCCGATCTTTCTGAAGGGGAATTCGAAATTCCGTTTTCCGAAGGGGGTGATATTTTTCCTGAAGTCGGTGATGACCAACGCTTGGAAGAGCAAGCTCCGAACAATATTGATGAGCTTTTACCACCTCACCTACCACTGACAACGCCGATTCAAAAGTGCGTCGACCCTGCGGTACAGACCGGTGATTATTTGACCCCTGTTGACGGGGATGTAGATCCTGCTGGCAGACCCGTTGTCAATGAGACGCCTGTTCTAACGCGTTGGAGAATTGTCGAAGTAGAAGGTGTGGAGCTGATTGAAATACAGTTGCCGGATCGGTACCGCTTCGATGGAGACTCTGACGGAGCCTTGCTGATGGCCGAGCACAATGGATTTGTTCGCTTGGGAGAGCGTCGGACCGTATCGTTTGTTGATCGGGTTGCCACCTACAACGAGACAGCGTTTGCGACCTTGCGTGCGATTGTCGAGAGCGGTGACTACACCGAATAGCTATCGGATTTCGGGAGTCTGTGCAGTAAAGTTCATAGACTGCGCAGGCTTTGTGGTCCCGCGGGTCTGAGCATCGGCAAGCTTGAGTGGCGTTGTGGCAACTTTCGTGACAAAGTACTGATTTGCAGCTATAAAGGGCGTTCATTTTTAGGAGCTACATTTACGTTGCTTCAACGAACTACTCTTCGTCAGTTACTGACTATCCCTTATGTGCTGCTGGTTCTGCTCACCGCGCTTGTCATTGGCGTCCTGTCTTTTCAGGCGGGGCGCAATGCGGTAGATTCGCTCTCCGACCTGATTCTCCATGAGACTGTCAATCGCATCACTCAGGCGATTGATCGCCATGTTTCAGGGTCCGAGGCCGTTCTGGAGACTGCATTCCCGACTGATATTGCCGCCCCTTTATCGATTGGGGACGAGCTTGAGAGTCTGCGTGAGAGACTCTGGCTTGCTACGACTATTCATCGTGACCCGAACAACTATGCCTACTATGGGGATCGTCTGGGACAGTTCATTGGTCTATGGCGATTTTCAGATACCGAGGCAGAATTGAGGCTGCGAACGGATTCTGCGACCAACAGGTCAACTTATCGCTTTTCGCGCATTAATGGGCCGCTCCAGGATCCGGTTATCGAAAAGCGGGTGTTTGATCCACGCGAGCGGCCATGGTTCATTGCAGGACAAAGTGCTGATTCGCAAACGTGGACATCCATCTACATTGATTTCAAGACACTGGAGCTGGTCTCGACTCGTGCTCGCCGGGTCGATGATGAAGAGGGACAGTTTCAGGGTGTCGTGGCGACTGACCTTTCACTTGAGCATCTCAATCGATTTCTGAAAACACTGGCATTGAGTGAGAATGGTGTGGCCTTCATTGTCGAGCCTGACGGTAAGTTGGTAGCCACCTCCAGGGGGCCTCATCTGGGGGAAGCGACCAACGGTGACAATACCCGTTTGAATGCCGTAGATAGCGACGATCGCCTTATCGCCAGTACATATAGTTATGTCAGCGAGCTAACGGTCCAGCCCGACGCCAGACCCGGAACACAGACGACGTCTTTTAATAGCCCCGACGGAGATATTATTCAGGCTGGCTATTTGAGATTGCAAGATACAGCCGGTCTTGAGTGGATGGTTGCTGTAGCGGTTCCTAGAGAAGATTTCATGTACGAAGTGACGCGCAACGTCCGTAGCACTGTGGTTTTGGCAATAGCTGGCTGTGCGCTGATCGTACTGATTGGCATGCTTATTCTGAACCGGATCACACGGGATTTACGTCAGCTGGCCAGCGCTGCACGTGCAATGGGTGAGGGGGATCTCAGTGCCTCGGTGCCGGTCGATCGAGCGGATGAAGTCGGAGAGTTGGCTAAAGCATTTTCAGACCTTCAGGGGCGGTTGCTGACAGATCGTCTTACGGGAATGGCCAACCGTGAGGCCATTGTGCGTCGTCTGGAAGATCGAATCATTCGCCATCGACGCCGTCAGGACAATCATCCATTTGCCTTGCTGTTTATTGACTTGAATGGCTTCAAACAGATAAATGATGAGCTGGGGCATGATGTAGGTGATCAGGTATTGATCGAGGTGTCAGAGCGCTTGTCGCAAGGGCTGCGGGAAAATGATATGGCTGCACGCTTCGGTGGCGATGAATTTGTTGTCATGATTGACCGTGCCGAAAGCCGTGCGACTGTACTGGGAATCTGTAAACATCTGAAAACGACATTAATACAACCCTATAACTGTATTCTTGCGTTGAACAAGACAGCTGGCGGTTACACTCAGGGTGCCTCTATCGGATATGCCTTGTTCCCCGATGATGGCAAGGATCTTGAGACGCTGATCAAGCGTGCGGATGTTCAGATGTACGCCGCTAAAACGGGGTTGCGCAAGCGACGCTCCAAACTTGATTATTCCTGAGGCGAGCTAAAAGCATGTCTTCGTCTCTTCTAACTATAGACAAGCTTCCAGTACCTCAATAGGGTGCATGACGCGGCGTCCGGTATTGTCCGAAATCTGTTCATGACAACTGAATCCGTTGGCGACTACAACGGTCTGTGCATCAGCCTTTTCAATCGCCGGTTTAAGTGCGCGATCAAACAGTTTCTGTCCTATCCAGCGCGTATCCTTGCGCATGCCGTAGGTGCCTGCCATGCCACAGCAGCCACTTTCCACCTCGTTTAATGTTGTAAAGCAGGTTTCCATCCATTGTCTGTCCGAGTCAGCAACACCGAGTGACTTGTCATGGCAGTGCAGATGCAATATGCCAGAGGCCAAGCGGCGTTTGACAGGCGTGTTTTTATTATTCAGGAAGGCGCTGACTGTCGAGCATTGTTCGGCCAGTGCCAGAGCTCGAGGTTCAACCGGAAACAGCCGCAACAACTCATCCTTGAAAACGGATAGGCACGATGGTTCGAGAACAAGCACCGATGCTGCCGAAGGCAGGTGTTGCTGAAAGCCTTCGAGAATATGCTGCAGTGAGGACTTTGCCTGTTCGAGCAGGCCATATTCGTACAAGGGCCTGCCGCAACAGAAGTGTGCTTTTGCGACACCAACCCGGTATCCCGTCTTGATAAGCACGCTGACTGCGCTGCGTGCGACTGATGGACGGTAGTGATTGTTGATGGAATCGTTCCAGAGAACAACAACAGGTTTATCCTGATCACCGAACCAGTGAAAGTGATCATCATGAGTGTGTGCATGGGCGTTGGCCCACTGGGCGAACGTCTTCCTGGCCAGTTTGGGCAGTGCCTTGTCATGACTGATACCCAGAAATTGTTTGGCGATACGGCCAGGCAGGTTGTTCTGCATGATATTAACGACACTGGGAGCTCTGGACAGATAGGGTAGCCAACGGCCCAGTTGCCCGAATACGTGATGTGCTAACGGCCGACGCTTGTTTTCGTAATGCTTGTGCATGAACTCGGCCTTGTAGCTTGCGATGTCCACCTGTGTTGGACATTCGCTTTTGCAGGCTTTGCAGGACAGGCAGTGTTCCATCGAATCTGCAACTGCCTTATCTTGCCAGCCCTGAATTAGCACATGTCCACGCGCAAGCTCATGCAACAGATGGGCACGTCCTCTTGTGGAGTAGCGCTCTTCACGGGTGGCCTGATAACTCGGACACATAGCGCCTTTGTGCGCCCGACATTTACCCATGCCAATGCAACGTTCGGTCGACCGGCCAAAACCTTGAGGGTCTTCTGTAAAGTGCAGTTGGGTGTCTATGGAGGGCGTTTCGTACTCGGGGCCGAAACGCAGGTTGTCATCCATTCTGAAGGCGTCTATGAGCTTGCCGGGGTTCATTCTGGACTCCGGGTCCCAGATTTTCTTGAATTGTCGAAAGGCATGCATCAGTTCATCCCCGTACATGATGGGTAGAAACTCGGCCTTGGCTTGTCCGTCGCCATGTTCACCGGAAAGCGAGCCACCGAATCGCACCACAAGTGTCGCAATTTCCTGACTGAACTGTCGCCACTTGGTAACGCCTGCTTCAGTTCGGGTATCAAAGGTGATGCGTGCATGGATACAACCATCCCCGAAATGCCCGTACAAGCTTGTGGTGTAATCGAAACGATCAATCAATGCCTGAAACTCACGCAGATATTCGCCAAGCTGTAATGGATCGACGGCGGTATCTTCCCATCCGACGATAGGATCGGGATCGTTTGGATTAAGGCTCATGGAGGTTGCGGAAGCACCTTGCTCGCGAATACTCCAGATGGCCAGCTCATCTGATGGGTGGACAGGCTTTACCGAGATAATCCGATCTATCGATCGCATTGAGTCAACGAACTGCTGAGCCTTGACTTCCATGTCCTGTGCGGTAGTGGCTGCCAGCTCTACCAGAATCCATGCGCGTCCACTTGGCAGCAATGCCACCTCTTTCTGTCTGAGGTTTCTGTCATTGAGGCCACCGACAATTCCCCAGTCAAGGCCTTCCATCGCAATGGGTGCGAACGGCATGATGTCGCCGACCGAATCACCGGCGTCAAAGATATCGTTGAAACCAAGTACCACCAGACGCGTATGCAAGGGCTTTTCGATAAGGCGCACACGTGCTTGAAGAATCGATATGCAGGTACCTTCGGAACCAACCAGAGCTCTTGCGACGTTGAAACCGTTTTCCGGTAGTAGCTGATCCAGGTTGTACCCCGATACCCGACGCTTGATGTTCGGATAGCGCTTGCGGATCTCGTCAGCGTATTGATCCCTCAATGCAACGAGTTCGCGATAGATTTGAGCGCGGCGATCGTGACCTGCGGTGAATTCTGCCAGTTCTTGTTCTGAGGTCGGGCCTACCCACATGCGGGTGCCATCGCTGGTAAGTATCTCCAGTTCCAGCACGTTTTCCACTGTCTTGCCAGCCAGCATAGAGCGTGGTCCGCAGGAGTTGTTGCCGATCATTCCACCCAGAGTGCATCGGCTGTGAGTGGCCGGGTCGGGGCCGAATGTGAGGTTATGCACTTCAGCGGCTGCCTTGAGGCTGTCACACACAATGCCCGGCTGGATGACTGCCGTACGCTTGTCGGTGTCTATAGCGATGACCTTGTCCATATAGCGTGAACAGTCGAGTACGATGGCTTCATTGACGCATTGCCCGTTCTGCGATGTGCCGCCGCCTCGCATCAGCAAGGGGAGGTTGTGTTGACGACACAAACTGGCAGTGAGCACAATGTCATCAATGGTCTTTGGAGTCACGATGCCCAGCGGAATTTGCCGATAATTAGAGGCATCACTGGTGTAGAGCGCAACGCCTGCGTCGCTGAAATCGCAATCCCCTTCAAGAGTTTGCTGCAGTGAAACGCTAAGACGCTCAAGCACAGCTGATTGATCTTGCCGTGTAGTAGCTTTCGAAATAGCTCGGATCATGAGTTGTCTTCTGAGGGTTGTTAGCGCTGTCTGATGAGAGCCTTGGCTGTTGTCTGATCTGTGACCAGTGTGTTAACGACGTTGCGCTTGAGCAATGCATTGATGATCTTTTCCTTGTGTTGACCACCTGCTGCGAGAATAACGTTTGGAATACGCTGTAGATCCTCAAGCTCCATACCAACAACGCAGCCATTAATATCGTGTTTGATGCGGCGACCTTTCCCGT
This sequence comes from Granulosicoccus sp., assembly GCA_045106195.1. GTDB lineage: Bacteria > Pseudomonadota > Gammaproteobacteria > Granulosicoccales > Granulosicoccaceae > Granulosicoccus. Next base: position 65,630 of record JBGCEH010000001.1, on the reverse strand, counting down.
CAAGGTAGTACCCGAGAACATCACCTACCGCGCCTGCCTTGACCAGTTCGTTCACTGTCACCGAACGAGGCAGGCCGTCCCGAATCATGCTGGATAGACTGGATACATCACCTACCGTCATAGTCAGCGCATCGACAGCGCGGATGCGTTCCAGCATGTCGTTGAAAACGGTTTGTCTGAGTAAGGTATCCCGGCTTTCTGCGCTGTCGGCGTACAAAGGTGCCGTGAAGTAGCGTTTCTGTGCGTTACATAAATTGGCAAGAACGCGAGCGCTTTCGATGATGTTAACATCAGAGGCCCGTGAGACGCAGCCCATGACCGACATGACTTCAAGATCAGGCCGGTTCATGGGGCGAAGATGTTGCATTGAAATATTGAGGGTACTACCCCAGGCAATGCCAAAGGTCTGAACGCGGGTGTCGGTCAGCATGCTTGACAGGTATTGGCCCAGATAACTACCGATGAGATTCTTGACATTGCTTTTTGGATCGAAGACCGGTGCAACGTGAGCGTCGCGCAGTGAATACTTTTCTTTCAGTTCGTATTCAGCTTGTGCGCACGGAGCGTAGTCTGAATCGATAGACACTCGCACGATGCCCTGACTACGAGCTTCTGCCAGAGCCTTGTTAACACGCAAGCGTGTAATGCCAAATCGCTCGGCAGCTTCGGCTTGCGTTAGTCCTTCAATTTCACAGGCCCAGGCGATGCGCACAAGCAAGCGCTCATCGTCCCGAGCAACAGGGGGGCTGATAGTAGACAACGGGGAATCCGGTGTTGTGTCATTTGACGGCGCCCATCGTTAATCCACGCACTAGATGTTTTGAAGCAATCAGTGCGAAGATAACGACAGGTATGACAATTAGGGTGGAAGTGGCCATGATCTTTCCGTATGGCAGATTGTATCCCTCCATGAAGCTGACCGCCATAGCGGGTGCTGTTTTTGCCTCATTACGCGTCAGAACAAGCGCATACATCAATTCATTCCAGGAAAAGATGAACGAGAAGATAGCGCTGACGGCGACGCCTGGCATAGCCAGGGGCAAGCAGATAGAGCGAAAGATCCGCCATTGTGAGGCCCCTTCAAGCATGGCTGCCTCGTTCAGATCAAAAGGTACCGCTCTGAATTGATCAGTGCATATCCAGATTACGATGGGAAGGTTGAATGTCAGGTAAATAAGAATCAGCACGAGGTGCGTGTCCAGCAGTCCAATCTGCCTCACAAGCAGGAAGAATGGCAAGGCAAGTACAATGGGAGATACCATGCGGTTGGTAATGAACCAGAACCACAGGTCTTTCTTTCCACGGAACTCAAAGCGCGCCAGGGCATAGGCCGCAGGGCACCCCAGCAAGACGGCGAGGATGGTCGTGCTGATAGCCACAATCAGCGAGTTGATGAGTGTCTTGCCTACGCCGTCCTTGACAATTACTTCTGTGTAGTTGGTGAACGTGGGTTCGAATACCCACACGGGTGGTGACTCAAGCGCTAGTACTTGCGTCTTCAGGCTGGTGGTAACCATCCAGTAGAAAGGGAATACGCAAAACAGAATGATCAGTAAAAGGAGTAGCAACTGCACTCCGATGCGCCGGCCTGCACCAGCTTGTTGAGCGGTTGACATCAGCGCACCTCCTTGTAGAGCAGTCGAATATAGAGCTGACTGAGTATGATGGTGACCAAAAGCAGAATAATCGCCTGCGCTGACGCCAGCCCTTGATCGAATGCGCGAAAACCGACGCGCTGAATCAACAGCGAAATCAATTCTGTCGATGCACCTGGCCCACCGCGTGTCAGGGTAAACACCATGTCAAACAGTTTGAGAGTGTCGGCAGTTCGTAGAATCAGAACAGCGGTTAGTGCTGGAATCAGGTAGGGCAGTTGTATATGACGCAGAATAGTCGTCCAGCGTTTGGTTTCAAGCTTTGCTGCTTCTTCAATTTCTGAAGGTACAGTCGTGAGGCCAGCAAGCAGAACAAGCGTGACAAACGGGGTCCATTGCCAGATATCCCAGAAAATGATGGTGATGAACGCATTGACCGGGTCACCAATCCAGTTGATAGGATCAACACCGATAAAGCCGATCAGTTGGTTAACAACACCGTACTTCAGATTGAACATGACCTGACCGAGAAGACCGACAACCGCATACGTTGTTGCCATGGGCAGGACCAGTGACAGGCGCGTCAGCGTTTTAAGAAAAGCAAGGCCGGGTTGATGCAGTAGCAACGCAATGCCAAGGCCCAGGGCGAGCTGGATGGGTAATGAAATGCCAAGCAGCAGAAACGTTCTGCCCATGGCATCCCAGAATGATGAGTCAGTCAGAACGCTGACGTAGTTTTCAGCCCCGATGAACTCAACCTGTTTGAGTTTCGTGAGATTGAAGTAGTGTAGTGAGGTCCATACGGCATACAGTAGAGGCCCGATACCGATGACGAGCAGCGTGACCACCGATGGCCCCAGAAACGCCAGGATGGTAGAGCGACGTGTGCTTGCTGACATAAGGTGCCTTATGAAGTGTTTGACTGCCTGTTCGCCAACACCCGTACCTGTGTGTGTGTGTCGAGTGTTGGCGGAACAGGGTTGCTGCTATGGGTAAATGACTAGTGGTACGTTACGAACGCGGGTTTGCCTACTGGGCAAGTGGTTTTGAGCCGTCGTAGTAGCCAGCCTGTTCAAGCACGGCTTCCATGCGGGTGCCCAGTTCGCGTGCACCTTCTTCTGTGCTCACCTCACCAAGCATTATGCGTGTACCCCATTCCTGAACAATCTCTGTGATTTCAGGCCACTCTGCGAAACGCGGCCGGAACTCGGGAACGCCATCCTGCCAGCTTTCAACCAGCGCTGGTACAAAGTCGTACTTCTCGGCGACACCTTCAGCTGCATACACCGACTGACGTGCTGGCACACCACCTCTTTCCAGGTACTCCATGGCATTAGCCTTGGAGGTCACCCATTGAATGAACAACCAGGCCGCTGCCTGCTCGTTCTCATCCGCTTGTGATGCAACGGCCAGAGAGAAGCCGCCGAGAGCGGGTTTTCTTCCTGCTGGACCTTTAGGCTCTGGTGCAATTTTGAGGCAATCGGCAACTTTGGACGTTTCCGGATTCTTCAAGCTGGAGTAGAAGGCTGACCATTCGGTGAGCATCGCTACATCCCCCTGGGCAAGCGCATTAACGGCTTCGGCGTGATCATAGGCAACAATGCCTTCGGGCATGTACTGCATCAGATCCTGACGAAATTTCAAGCCAGCCTGACTTTCTTCAGAGAGCAGGTTGGAACGAAACTCTTCGTTAAGAAAGGAGCCTCCGAAAGGCCAGATCACACGGGCGAAGCTATCAGCCGACTGGGTTTCGTTGCGCTTTGATTGCAGGGCAAACGCGTACTTGCCGTCCTTGGTCAACGCGGGACCGTAGGTGTCTTTAAGCTCGCTCCAGGTTTCAGGTGGGCCGTCAAAGCCTGCATCCTTCAGCATACATTCGTTGTAGAAAAGAAGGCCCGAGTAGTTGTCGAACGGTAGGCCGTAGACGGTATCGTTCCAGCCACCAAACGCGTTGAGCACCAGTGGAAAGAAGTCATCCATATCCAGTTCCGGATCGGTTATCGCAGAGTTAGACGTAAATTTGCTGATGGGCTCTATCCATTCATTTTCAGCAAAATTTCCGATCCAGACAAGATCTATCAGGGCAATATCCAGATCACCACCGGCAACAAAATCGCGGACCTGCTCACCGAGTGCGTTTTCGTAGGGATGTTTGATGATATTGATATCGATACCGGTTGCCTCTTCAAACTCAGGCAGCATAGCTTCTGCCGCTTCATAGCCGGGTCGAAGCAGGAAAACGACGTCTACTGTTGTGCCTGCGTAGGGCTTTGCAGCTTCCTCCAGTGTCCATGCGGCATTGGCGCTGGCGACACTTGCAAGAGCACAAGCTCCTGCCACTGCGGTGGTGCGCAGCTGTGTGGTCAAACTCATTGAGAACCTCCGATTCATGCAAAATGTTATGGTAGATACTATTGTATCGTGCTCGATACTTATGTAAATTAGCTATAAAGTCAACCGCAAAGTGCGGTTGGATGAGAACCGGAGCGGCTCCATTGGCCAATGTATCGCTGAAAAGCGTTGACAAGAGATTTGGAAATACCGAGGCACTGTCTCAAGTGTCGCTGGAGATAGCACACGGAGAGTTTGCTGTTTTTGTTGGCCCTTCCGGATGTGGCAAGTCCACCTTGCTGCGCTCCATCGCTGGTTTGGAATCGATAAGTGCTGGCAGTATCGAGATTGACGGTAAGGATGTATCCTCGGTCGCGCCATCAGAACGCGATGTGGCCATGGTGTTTCAATCCTATGCGTTGTACCCGCATATGAGTGTTCAGGCTAATATGGAATTTGGCATGAAGGTCAATGGAATCGCGACGGATGAAAGAAAAAGGCGCGTGGCGGAAGCCGCACGAGTGTTGCAGCTGGAACCTTACATGGAACGAAAGCCAGGTCAGCTCTCTGGTGGCCAGAGACAGCGGGTGGCCATCGGTAGGGCCATCGTGAAAGACCCTAAAGTGTTTCTGTTTGATGAGCCCTTGTCCAACCTTGATGCAAAGCTGCGAATTCAGATGCGCATTGAACTGGAGGCATTGCATAAGGAGCTGGGGTCAACCATGATCTACGTGACACACGATCAGGTTGAAGCCATGACTATGGCAGACAAGATCGTTGTTCTCAATCAGGGTGTTGTCGAGCAGATGGGGCCACCGATGGAGTTGTACCACCATCCGAAAACGCGCTTCGTTGCAGACTTCATCGGATCACCCGGAATGAATTTCATGTCTGTGGATACGCGGGATGCCGGTTTGTATCTGACTGATGTTCGGCTGTGTGAGCACCCCGGGCAACACAGGGATAGTCAGATTCAACGGGCGCCTGTGTCGACTCTTGGCATACGGCCTGAGCACATTCGTGTGAAAGCGCCAGACGCAGGGTTAATCAATGCCGTGGTGCGCGTCAAAGAGACGCTTGGAGGCGAAGCGTATGTCTATGCCCGTCACGAATCATCTTCCACTGATTTTATCATCAAGACAGATGGCGAGGACAGTATTCAATCCGGGGACACGGTGGGGCTTGAGTTTCCGCTGGATCGCCAGCATCTGTTTGATGCCGACGATCAGCTTGTTCAGCACATTCAATAATGTTCGAGTGAGTAGCGCGACCATTTCCTTGCCAGGGGGCAAGCGCGTGTCTTAACCTACAGGAGGATCTATGAGTCGTTGGGTCGATCGATTTTCATTGACAGGCAGGACAGCGCTTGTCACTGGCGCTTCACGTGGTATTGGTGCAGAAATCTGTAGGGTTTTTGCTGATGCAGGGGCTGATATCGTGGCTGTAGCCCGAGACAGGCAAGAGCTTGAAAAGGTCGCATCTCAGGTGAAGGGCCTTGGTCGCAGTTGCATGATTCAAGTATGTGATTTGTCTGACAGAGCTGCTATTTCGCAGCTATGTGCCTCTGTTCTTGCGGAAACAGATGTCGACATTCTTGTAAATAATGCAGGTGTGGCACTTGTAGCTCCCGCGCTGGATGCAACGCTTGCAGATTGGGACGCAACCATGGCAATCAATGTCAGGGCCCCTTTTCAATTAGCTCAGTTGCTCGCACCGGGCATGATTGAGCGTCGCTGGGGCAAAGTTGTGAATATTTCCTCACAGGCTGGAGTTATCGGACTGGAAGAACACACCGCTTACTCATCGTCAAAAGCTGCAATGAACGCAATGACTCGGGGTCTGATGTGTGAATGGGCACGTCACAATATTCAGATCAACGCTATCTGCCCCACGGTAATTCTTACTGACATGGGGAGACAAGTGTGGGGTCAGGAGGAGAAAGGTGGGCCGATGTTGGCAAAAACGCCATCAGGCCGGTTTGGTGAGGAAGTTGAGGTAGCGGACATGGCATTGTTTCTAGCGTCAGATGCATCGGCTCTTGTTAACGGTGAGACAATGCTGCTCGATGGTGGATACTCTGCGGTCTAGTCGTCTGCATCTTCTATCTTTCATTGACACCCGTTTGATACCAATTACCTGCAGGAACTTCACAACATGAACATGGCTGCCTACATTCATGGTGTGCGCGATGTAAGAATCGGAGACATTGCGCCATCTATAGCAACAAAAGGTTCAGTCCTGATCGATGTGTTGGCAGTGGGCATCTGTGGTAGTGATCTGCACTATTACAAGGATGGGGGAATCGGAGGTGCCGTTATCCGTCAGCCGTTTGTGCCGGGACATGAATTCTGTGGCCGTTTGTGTACCGATGTCGAGGAGCTGGGGCTTGTTCGTGGGCAGCGGGTAGCGGTAGATCCAGCTACGGCCTGTCATTGTTGTGAGTGGTGTGCGCAGGGCTACCATAATTTGTGCCCGGATGTCGTATTTCTGGGAGCGCCGCCTTACAACGGAGCCTTGTCACATCAAATAGCCGTTCCTTACCGGAGTTTGTTTGCGTTGCCTGAAGGGATGACGGCTGATCAAGGGGCCATGCTTGAACCATTAGGTGTCTGCGTTCACGCTATCGATCTTGCCAAACCTCGATTACTCGAAACGGTGGCGTTGGTAGGATGTGGGCCGATTGGTCTTGGTATTCTGCAATTACTCAAGCTCAGTGGTGTTGGTGACATCATCGCTATCGATCCGCAGCCACACAGGACCAAATTGGCAGAACGGCTGGGTGCCCGCCACACAGGTGACACACCACAGGCTGCACTTGATCATACAGACGGACTCGGTTGTCATCTGGTTATAGAGGCCACCAATTCCCCCACTGGCTTGTCACATGCGATTAAATGCAGTCGCATCGGTGGGCGGCTTATCATGGTCGGGATACCCGATGGCGATGTCTATTCCAATGTGCAGGCATCCGAGGCTCGCAGGCGTGGATTAACACTGAAATTCTCAAGGCGTATGGGAAATGTCTACCCGCGGGCCATCGAGCTGGTAGAGAACAAACAGGTTGATGTGGACGTTCTGGTATCGCATCATTTCAATCTTGATGGTACGCCTGATGCCTTCAGGATGCAGGCCGACGAGGCGCCGGGTTTTATCAAAAGTGTTGTCTATCCATCGGGTGAGTAGCAGGCGGTTGAAAGTGCGTGCGCACGTTTCCCGGTTTGGCGTTGTTGTACACGCTTGTTGCTTGACGTTTTACTGACCTTACTCCAACTTGAATTTTGAAGCCAGTCCGCCTAGTCGGTCGGACAACCCAGACAGTTCGCTGGCCGTTGTCTGAGAGCGCTCTGCACGGTTCTGGTTTTCCCTGGCAACCTCAGCGGTGTTGCTCATATTGGATGCAATTTGCTTGGTGCCTGCAGCGGTCTCGTTGATTGAGCGGCTAATGCCGGCAGAGACGGCTCGCTGTTCCTCAACGGTTGCTGCTATCGAGTTCTGCGCGTTAGATATGGTTTCGATTGTTTCACTGATTTCATTGATGATACGCGCAGCTGATTGACTGTCATCCTGAATTTTTGTGATCTTCTGACTAACCTCTTCGGTAGCTCGCGCTGTCTCCTTGGCAAGTTCCTTGACCTCGTTGGCGACCACCGCAAAGCCTTTTCCGGCATCGCCAGCACGGGCCGCCTCGATAGTAGCATTGAGTGCCAGCAGGTTCGTCTGGTCTGCAATCGAATTAATAACCTTGATGACAGCGCCGATATCGTTGGAAGAATCGGACAACTGTGTCACGTTTGCTTTGGCATCGTCAGAGAGCCCTACCGCTTTTCCGGCGACTGTTACTGCTCCTGCAGAATTCTGGGCGATTTCCTGAATCGAGGAGACCATATCTCCAAGAGCGGTTGCGACCTCATCAACCGTCGTGGAAACCTGCATGGCTGTTGACGATATCTGAATGGTCTGTTCGGAGGTTTGGCTTGCAGCGCTGAATACGTCCGTATTCAAACTCATCAGTGACTGGGATCCTTGTTGCAGATCCGCAGTGTTTTCAATAAGTTGACCAATCGTGATCTTGAGCTGTGAGACTGTCTGGTTAATTGATTCCGACAAGGTGCACAGCATCTCATTGTAATTACCCTGCATTGTCTGGGTAAGGTCACCGCGAGCAATCGCGCTCATGACTTCATTGGCTTCTGTCAGTAATTGGGCAAGACTGTGTTCATGCAGCTTAAGATCAGTAATATCACTGGCATACTTGATGATCTTTACCGGTTTCCCGTTCGGATCAAATATCGGGTTGTATGTGGCTTGAATCCAGAGCGGGCTACCGTCTTTTCTTATGCGTAAAAACTGACTTGCAACGAATTCACCGCGATTCAAGGCTTCCCATAGCGCTCGATATTCGGCGGATTGATGCTCTTTCGGGTCAACGAAAATACGATGGTGTTTGCCTCTGATTTGCGCAAGCGTATACCCGACTGCATTGAGAAAATTATCGTTGGCCCAGCAAATGGTGCCATCGAGTTCAAACTCGATAACAGCCTGAGCTCGGTGGATAGCGTTTATCTGGCTTTCGTAACACGCTTTCTCAAGCCGTTTTTCGGTCACATTGGTGGCGATCTTCATGACCCTGTAGGGCACACCTTGCTTGTCAAGGATCGGGTTGTAGCTCGCTTGTAACCAGAATTCACTTCCGTCACGGGCTATATGCCGGCACTCCGCACTGATATGTTGTCCACTCGCCAGCGTTTCCCAGAAGCGTTTGTAGTCGGCATGTGCAGCATCTTCCGGATGCATGAAGATTCGATGATGTTTGCCTTTGAGCTCAGATAGCTGATAACCCGTCGTTGCCAGAAAGTTCTCATTGGCGGTTATTATGGTACCGTCAACTTCTAATTCTATAATGACCTGTGATACATCCAGTGCCGCCAGAACATCCACTAGGTCAGCATTTGTCACTGAGGATAGTGCGTCCGTAGTGGTCTTCGCGTTGTTTCTGAATTTCTTTAGCATCAGTCAAATTGAGTATGTCAATGAATCCACCAGAAGTTAATCAATAGTGTCGGGCAAGCTGTGCACATCCGGGCTAAAACAGAATATCGGCCTAGCAAGCGAATACTTTGCTGTTATTGCTTCATTAACTTGGGATAACCGTAACGTGATGGCAACTTTCTCGCTGGCAATAAGCCAGGGGTAGAACTGCCAAGCTGTCATCGCTCAGGCTCGACTTACCTGTGTTTAGGCTTGGTTTTCTCAAGAGTGAAGTGAGAAGCCATCTCGCTAAGGCTATTGGAAATCTCTGACAGCTCACATGCTGTCATTCGTGATTGCTCTGCGTGCTGTAGGCTTTCTCTGGCCACTTCAGCGATATCGCTCACATCACTGGCAATTTCTGCAGTGCCAGTAGCCGTCTCGTTAATGGAACGGCTAATGTCCGCTGAAACCGCTCTTTGCTCCTCTACAGTGCTCGCAATGGAGTTCTGTGTTGTGGATATGGCTTCAATGGTTTCGCTGATTTCGTTAATAATGCATGTCGCTGATTGACTGTCGCTTTGAATTTTCGATATTTTCTGACTAACCTCTTCAGTGGCACGTGCGGTCTCTTTCGCCAGTTCCTTTACCTCATTGGCAACCACGGCAAAGCCTTTACCTGCATCCCCGGCACGTGCTGCCTCAATCGTTGCGTTCAGCGCCAATAAATTGGTCTGATCGGCAATCGAATTGATGACTTTGATCACAGCGCCAATGTCGTTGGATGAGTCGGCCAGCTGACCGACGTTGATTTTTGCATTGTCAGACAGTTCCACGGCTTTTTCAGCAATAGATACCGCATCTGCAGAATTTTCTGAAATCTCTCGAATAGCGGTGACCATTTCTGCCAATGCGGTTGCAACCTCATCGACAGTGGCGGCAACCTGCATGGCGGTAGAAGATGCCCGATCGGTTTGCTGGGCACTGGTGCTGGCGGCTTTACAGGCATCCTCGTTCAATATCATGAGTGTCTGCGATCCTGATTGCAGCGTCACCGTGTTATCAGTCAATTGAGCAATGGTGAAGTCAAGTTGAGAAATGGTCTCGTTTATGGAATTGGATAGTGAATGCAGTGAGCCATCATATTTTCCTTGCATTTCGAGAGTCAGGTCTCCGCGGGCAATAGCCGACATAACTTGTGTGGCTTCTGTCAACATCTGGCTTAGGTTGTGCTCTAGCTGCTTTTCTTTGGTGATATCGCTAGCGTACTTGACGATCTTGACCGGCTTGCCGTTTGGATCAAAGATCGGATTATAGGTCGCCTGGAGCCAGATATGACTTCCATCTTTTTTAATGCGCGCAAACTGATCTGCAACAAATTCACCCCGATTCAGCGTATCCCAGAATGCGGTGTATTGTTGCGATTGATGTTCGGAAGGATTGACAAACAGGCGATGGTGTTTTCCTTTGATCTCTGCCAGTTCGTAGCCAATAGCACGAGTGAAATTTTCGTTGGCCCAGAGCACATGACCATCAAGATCAAATTCGATGATTGACTGGGCGCGTTGGATAGCGCTGATCTGACTGTCGGTTGCCGCTTTCTCAAGTTGTTGATCAGTAACGTCCGTGGCAATCTTCATTACCTTGTAAGGAACTCCCTGGTCGTTCAGGATAGGGTTGTAACTTGCCTGCAACCAGATCTCTTTGCCACCTTTGGTAATGCGTCGACATTTGGTGGTGATATGTTCGCCGCTCTTCAGCGTCTCCCAGAACTGCTGATACTCTTTGCCTGTTATGTCACCGCGATGCAGAAATACACGGTGATTTTTACCTTTGAGCTCAGACAGCTGGTAGCCCATTGTGGTCAGGAAATTTTCGTTTGCAGTAATGACCGTGCCGTCCAGCTCAAATTCGATCACAGCATGCGATGTGTTCAATGCGGCCATCGCGTGCGTCAACTCGACAAGTCGAGTTGCGGACGGGCTATCCATACCATTCCCGGAGTGGCTTCTAAAACGTCTAAGCATTGTCGATCTCGAGTTTCCGCGACTGAAACAATCAGCTCGCCTATTCTCATTATCGACGCTGAGACTAAAACCTTAGGTGTTCGACCTACTCAGGCAGGTGAATAGTGGTGATAGTGTGTTACCACCTTGGATGATCGCGCACTATTGGCCTGATTGGTACGTTATCAGACAGTTTTTCTATGCTTGTTTGCCTGCACGGGATCATCAGGTGTTTTGCCCAATGTCCCGCCTGGCTTAGCTTGTTATCTGTTTATTCAGGTAACTGTGACATGCAAGTCTCCGACACCTGCGACGTGTGCGTGCATGAGGTCGCCTTTCTGAATAGGCCCGACACCCGCTGGCGTACCGGTAAGGATGACATCACCCGGTTGAAGAGTGAAGAGTCCGGAAAGAATCGAAATCATCTCGGAGGTCTTCCAGATCATCTGGTTCAGGTCGCCTGTCTGGCGAACCTCGCCATTGACTTTAAGCCAGATTTCACCGGTATGGACATGGCCGCAGCTTGCAACAGGAATCACGGGGCCTGCGGGTGCTGACATTTCGAAAGCTTTGCCTATTTCCCAGGGGCGGCCCAGTTTTTTCATCTCGCCCTGTAAATCACGACGCGTCATGTCCAGCGATACACCATAGCCATATACGCAATCCAGCGCGTTTTCCACAGCGATGTCTTCTCCACCGCTTTTCAGCGCAACCAGCAGTTCGATTTCATGGTGTACATCACTGGTGGCTTTTGGGTAGGGGAATTGTGTTGCATCGGAAATCAGGTTGTCAGGATTTTTCTGAAAGAAAAAGGGTGGCTCCTTGTCCGGGTCATGGCCCATCTCTACTGCATGTGCAGCATAGTTTCTACCGACGCAATAGACGCGGTGCACCGGAAATCTTTCGCTCGTGCCCGCTATTGATAGACTGGCCAATGGTGGCGGCTCTATAACGTAGATGCTTGCATCGCCTGGGTTGGTCACTGAGTTTTCTCCTGTTGAGTAACGTTTTATTACGGTGATAGGTTGAAATGATTGGCACCGGCTCAACCCTCTTCATCCCCACACAAGCAGAAATCCAGGGTTTACCGGTCTTGAATCCTTGGGCGTCATGAAAATCTGATATTGTCGTATCCGATCTCAAGTCAGTAACATTCATGAGCAGAACGGTTGGATGCGCCCGTCGACTGCTCAATTATGTCTGTCGCTCTTACAAGAAACATAGGCACGGCATCATTATGTTGTGCTTCTTTTGAAAGGTGATTCGATATCATACTCATCTGCGAGTGCCTGAAGGTCGCGACACAGGGCTGCATTAAGTGTCAGGCCGTGTTGTTCGCGTTGTGCAATGATGTTGCCTTTGCCATCTCCCGGCAGGCGTACGGGTGCATGGCCGGGTAGTGGCTCGGATGCACGCATCTGAGAGAACACTTTTGATGTGGCATGCCTGAAAGCTGCAGGCATGCCAAACGCTTCAACATTCAAGGCCATGACAAACTGGCCCGTGTTTGTCTGGCTGGACGTATCGCTCGTAAAGTCGACCACATCCTCGCCGAATGCTGCGCCGTTCAAGACACCAGCCATCAGCCCCACTGCCACGGATAAGCCAAATCCCTTTGGTCCGCCAATAGGTAGCATGAAGCCCTCGGATCGGCGCGCCGGGTCAGTGAGTGGTTTACCATCGTGACCTACCATCCAGCCTTCGGGCATAGACTCACCGCGTTGTTCCAGCACTTTGATCTTGCCCATGGCGGCGATGGTACTGGCCATGTCCAGTACAAATGGATCATCGTCTGCGGTGGGTGCTGAGATAGCGATGGGGTTGGTGCCTAGCAAGAGGTCGGTGCCACCGAATGGCGGGACGTGGTTAGCACTGCCGATGGCTGCCGCCATGCCGATCATACCTAGTTGCGCCTGCGGTCTGACATAAAGAGCCAGTGGACCTGCGTGGTTGCCACCGCGAATGCCCACCCAGCCAATGCCTGCTTCACTTGCCTTTTTGATGGCAAGCTCACAAGCGGTGCTCATTGCCAGGTGACCTAGTCCGTTGTCGCCATGGACCATAGCTGTTGCTACTGTTTCGCGCACCACGCTTACCTGTGGCTCTGGATTGCAGCCACCATCGCGCAGCCGCGCAAGGTATTGCCTCAATCGAAACACACCATGAGTATCATGGCCCAATACATCGGCGTCTACCATCAAGCCCGCAACTTTATCGGCGTCATGTTGCGGCACACCTTGCACCTTTAGTGCTTGTGCGACAAAGTTGCGTACAGTGGCAACTGGCAAAATGGTTGGGTCAGACTCAGCCATGTCCGCCTCCCACGGTATCTTTGTGCCAGAAAACCACTTTGCGCTGTGTCCATGTGACCAGCGCGTAAAGCGCCAGACCGATCAGGCTGAGGTACAGAATCAGCGAGAACACGCGAGGTGTCTGCAGCTGTGATGCGGCAACACGGATGAGTTCGCCAAAGCCCTTGCCACCGCCAAGAAACTCACCAGTAATAGCGCCTGCCATGACGCCTACTGCGCCGATCTTCAAGCCGGTGAATATCTGTGGCAAACCCATGGGCAGTTTCATTTTTATAAGTGTTTGCATACGGCTTGCACCCATGGTCTTGAACAGCATGCGGGCATTCTCATCGGCGACATGCAAACCTGCAGCGGTTCCAACCACGATGGGAAAAGTAGCAATAAATGCAGCCAACGCTACTTTGGATTCGATACCGAAGCCCAGCCATGCGACGAACAAGGGCGCGAATGCGACCTTGGGCATCGTGTCGATGGCGACCAGGTAAGGCATGATGGCTTTTTCACCAAAAGCGGTTTCACCCACCAGAACTCCCAGGGAAAAGCCAATGGTTATCGCCAGCATGAATCCGTATATCACCTCTTTGATCGTGATCCACAACGCGGGCAGCATATAGTCGCCAGAAAGAAGGTTCTTGCCGACGAAAATCAGATCTTTGAACGTCTCACCCGGGGTAGGCAGGATAATCGGTGATACCAAGCCCAGACTGGTGGATAGTTGCCAGGCACCTACAAACATGGCGAATACAAATGCCATTGAAACACTGCGTGGAATTCGATCGATGAAGGAGGTTTCCTCAACCCAGACGGTGTCGTGTGCATCGATTACGTTATCTTGCCTTACGGCTTCACTATCGACAGTACTCATGCTTCGGCTCCCTTGTCCAGCAATGCACGGATGTGATCCACAATGGCGCCAAATCGCGGAGTTGTCATCATGTCCAGAGTACGTGGGCGGGGCAAGTCAACAGTAACAATTTCTGCCAGGCGTCCCGGGCGGGGTTTCATCACGTAGATGTCATCAGACAGTATCACCGCTTCTGCAATGGAGTGTGTCACCAGAAAAGCGGTGGCGTGTTGTTCAGTACAGATTCGCTGTAGCTCCATGTTCATCATGTCGCGCGACAGCTCATCCAGAGCGCTAAAAGGCTCGTCCAGCAACAATACAGCGGGCTCTGTAATCAGCATGCGACAAATTGATGCGCGTTGGGCCATACCGCCAGAGAGCTCATTGGGATACACGTTTTCAAATCCGGTAAGGCCAACCACATCGAGAAGATTTCTGGCGTGTGACTTGGCAGCTTCTGCTGCGCTACGACCATCGCGGATTTCGATAGGCAAAACGATATTTTCTATGGTTGTGCGCCAGGGAAACAAGGTGGCCTGCTGGAACATCATGCCAATGTCACGGCGCGGGCCAGTGACAGGATTGCCCTGCAGGATGACACGCCCCGCGCTGGGAGGAATAAGGCCTGCCATAATCTTCAGTAGTGTTGACTTGCCACATCCACTTGAACCTATAACCGATGAAAAACTACCTTTGGATAAACTCAGACTGACCTGTTCCAGTGCCACCACTTTGTTGCGTGTGTAGGTTTTGCTAACGTTTGACAGTTCGTATACAGCAGCACGTCTTACAGGTGATGTCTGTCTGGCTTCAAGCGTTGCGTTCATGTTTGTGCCTGCTCAGGCATATCGACGTTGTAAAGAGTGTTTTTCAATTGCCCGATATTCTCGATTTCGCAGATCACGGTATCGCCATGTTTCAGAAACTGTGGAGGCTCCATGGCATAGCCGACGCCTGAGGGTGTGCCGGTAGCAATAAGATCTCCGGGTTCCAGCGTCAGTCCTTCAGATAGCGATGCAATAATGGTTGGTATGTCGAAGATCATGGACGCCGTATTGCCGTTCTGTCGAACTTCGCCATTAACACTTAAGCCTATGTTCAGCTTTTGTGGATCTCCGATAGCATCGGCTGTGACAATCCAGGGGCCGATAGGGCAAGAACCATCCAACGCCTTGCCTTTAAAGTACTGACCTCCGTGCTGGCGTTGCACATCACGTGCAGTGATATCGTTAAGAATGGTGTATCCAAAAATGTACTCGTATGCGTTTTCCCTGTTGATATTGCACCCGCACTTGCCGATGACCGCGGTCAACTCTACCTCATAGTCAATGGATTCGGACAGGGCAGGGAAGATCGGTATCATTGCGTCCGGGCCAATGACGGCCGTGGAAGGTTTTGTAAAATAGACTGGGTGCTCAGTGACGTTGATGGTCTTGTTTTGTGCGCGAGCGCCTTCGGCAATGTGTTCAGCATAGTTGCGACCCACACAGAAAACGTTTTTCCGTGGCACTGGCAATGGTGCCAGTAACGTTACGGTGTCGGTTGCATGGCGTGCATGGGCGTGAGCTCCCGACCGGGTTTGTGCGACAAGCAATTCAATGGCACCCACCGCGTCATGGCCTGTTTCAATGATCGCTTGCAACGAACCTTTTTGTAACACGGCACCGATCTCGGTATTCAGCTGTGTTGCAGCGTCAGCAATATTCAGTAACGATCCATCCTCCAGAAGTACTGCGGCTCTTTGTTGCCCGTTAACCAGCATGGTACCCAGATGCATTGTCCTGTCCTCGAACCTTCTATGTGTAGTGCATGAATATTTGTTAGTCATCCACTGACCGCACCCGCCGAATGTACGAGTGCGGTCAGTGCATGCTTTGCGCTATTTCGCTGCTGCGTTCCAGCCTTCGATGAACTCATTTGTATACGCGGCGGTCAAATCTTCCAGAGGCTCTGTGATATCGCCGCCAGCAATAAGACTTGTCTGCCATTCTTCCCACACCTCAGGAGGCAAGTAGCCAAGTCCCTTGCTCATGTCAACGGGGATGGTCTTGGAACGGACAGAATCAAAAAGTGCTGACTGGAAGTCAGGGTCTTCCCCTTCCTGCGGATTGCCTGTTTTCAGATGGGCAAGGACTGCCTTGCGATTGTCATCATTCAGAGCAAAGGCGTGGGCACGAGCAAATGCGCGACCGAATTTTTCTACAAGCTCACGATCGTTTCGGATGGTGTCGCCCATCGTGGCAAGGCCGTTACCGAAGAACCTTGCAAATTCGGGAGGTGTGATATCTCTTACTGCCATACCGCGCTGATTAAGGATTGCGGCATCAGCAGTAGATGCTGAATAGGCATCCATCTCACCGCTGTTGAAGGCGACGGTTGCCGGGCCGCCGTCGCCGACGGTCAGAAATTCAAAGTCCGTGCCGGCTACCATACCGGAACCCGACATAACGTTGCGTGCGAAACCCACTTCAGAGCCGTCAGCTGTTCCGGTGCCAATGACTTTTCCGCGCAAGTCAGCCGGGCCCTGGATATCCGAGTCTTCACGGACAACAATGCCAAAGTTGCTACGGGCTGCGACGTTGTAGATGAAGACAGCATCGACTCCTCTTGAGCGAGCGCCAATGACTGGCCCGGGACCGGGTCTTCCGAAGTGCGCTTGTCCGGCAGACAATGCCTGCAAAACAGCCGCCGAGCCATTGATGGCCTCGACTTTGACGTCCAGGCCTTCTTCTTCAAAGTATCCCTCGCCGATAGCGACAAAAACCGGATAGGAATTGATGGCGGATGGGCTGGGCTGCACGAAGGTTATTTCGCGCAGGTCTTGTGCATTGGCGGTGCCGACAAGTGATGCCAGTGGCAGTGCCGCACTCAGTGCAAGTGCAAAGCGTCTTCTGGTGATCATTCTTTTCTCCTTCTATGGTGGCTGTAGTAGTGCTGCTTGAAGAGTGAAACCAATTTAGATTGGTTGATCAATCTCGAGTCATCAAATAACCATTGAAAAAACACTAAAACAAATTCTGCCATGGCACAACTCTTTTTCAGCGTGCACCGTGATTGAAATTTAATTGAGTAGAAATATAATAAATTAATTAAAACAACAGTTTAAAAAGAATTTCTCAACCTCCGAGTCATTAAATAAGCCGTTTGCTGGTAAATTTTCAAACAGAAAGGCTGCTGAGATTTTTAAAATCAGCGGATAATTGGTTCGGCGTAGAGTGAAATCAATTTCATCATTGGTTAGTCATTCTGCTAAGATCGTTCCGTTAAAGACAACGGGAGGCTTTGTGAATAAGGAAACCAGCGAAGGCGCTCTCGTACAGTTGCGGGCCTACATCGCGCAAGGGGAGTTCGCGCTGAACGATCGGTTGCCCCCGGAAAGAGAATTGTGTGATCAACTGGGTATCGCACGTTCAGAGCTGCGCAAGGCGTTCGCCGTACTTGAATCAGAGGGCGCTATCTGGCGACACGTGGGTCGTGGAACCTTCGTTGCCAACGGGCAGGGGCATGGCGCCGATTTCCAGTCAATAGCGGCAATTGCCAAACGTACAACACCTCAGCAAGTCATGTATGCGCGCCTTGTTCTTGAGCCACAGCTGGCACGAGAGGCGGCATTGCACGCTACCTCAGAACATGTTGAACAACTCACCGATATTTGCGACAAG
This sequence comes from Granulosicoccus sp., assembly GCA_045106195.1. Taxonomy (GTDB): domain Bacteria; phylum Pseudomonadota; class Gammaproteobacteria; order Granulosicoccales; family Granulosicoccaceae; genus Granulosicoccus. Next base: position 47,912 of record JBGCEH010000001.1, on the reverse strand, counting down.
TCACGACAGGCTGTTTCGTGGCGACAATACGAGACACTCGACAATCGTTTTCATAGCCTGATTACGGAAGCCACTCAAAATACGCCACTTATTGCCATGTACGATCAATTGAACGCGTTGAGGCGGACCATTGTATGGGGACGGTTACGTCGGCGCCATAATCAACCACCTGAAGATCACCACAGCTTTACAGAACATGAGGCCATTCTGGCGGCGATCGAGCAGCGTGACACCGACGCGGCACAGTTGGGTATGAGATCGCATTTGAAGTCTGTCAGCGCCTCGTTGTTTCCTTCGGACTGATCACCGGGTACGTACTTGATTATCCTGCTAAACCGAATGGGTCTAACGTAAGCTCGATATGGCACTGTAAGGCGGGTATCAATCTGCGCCAAGATGTAGATTCCCGCCTTAGCAGGAATGACGCGTTCTTTTGGTCGGCCGTTGTGTTGGTGCCATTCCAGTAAAACCCTGAGTTATTCAGCCAGCATCTGGTTACGCTTTAAAGGGTGGCGCAAGTGATTCGCGGTGGACGATTTCGGTTTCGAATTCCATGCTGGACGGTGAGCCTTCCTTGAATAGCAAATCCAGCAGCAGTCTTGCTGCAGAGCGCCCCATTTCCTGTTGTGGGACTCTGACCGTTGTGAGTGAGGGATAGACCGCTCTTGCAATCCCGATATCATCAAAACCTGTTATCGACACCTGTTGCGGTATGGCTATGCCGAGTTGTCTTGCACGGACTATTGCGCCGGCAGCCAGAACATCGTTGCCGCAGATGATAACAGTGGGTGTTTCGGGGGCTTTCATTATTTGTTCGAACGCGTTTCCACCGTTTTCCTGTGAGTAGTCGGTTTCGATAAGATTTATCAGTTTCGCATTATTTCCAGACTCCGAGATCGCGCACTTTACGCCATCTATCCGATTGCCGGCGCGATCATTTCCTTCTGATATTCCGCCAATCATGGCGATCTGTCTGTGGCCGATGTTCAGAACTTCCATTGTCATCCGGTAGGCCGCCTTGTGGTTGTCAAAGCCTGCAAACAGCAGGTTGGGGTCGGACTTGTAACACCATGAAACAACATAAGGGACTTGTCGTATAGCCAGAAACCGACTCGATTCCGGTGGTCGAGAGGCACCGATCAACAACAAGCCATCAGCGCCGCGGGATAACAGTGAACGTATCTGACGGAGTTCGTGCTTGCCGTCGTAACCTGTGCTGGCAACCAGCATGGTGACTCCGGAATCGGAGAGTTCTTCCTGGAATGATTGCAGGCCGCTGGCGAACATGGCATTTGCCATGGTGGGAATCACCGCGCCCACTATGTTGCTTCGGTTTGATGCCAGCATACGACCGCCGGAATTGGGCGTGTATCCCAGTTCCCGAATGACATTCTGAATGCGATCGCGGGTTGACGTGGCAACCTTGTCCGGGGTGTTGATGGAGCGAGATATTGTCGCGGTAGACACATTGGCCGCACGCGCTACATCTTCAAGTGTCGGATTATTCAATTTCTTCATTTTCGAGACGGTTGAAATGAGTGTCTGACAGGTCCCGGCAATAATCTGACCGGATATCGATAATAAAATGGGTTTTCGCACTAACAAACGCTTGTAATCGAAAATGCAAGCGCTTACACTCTAGCTCAAATAATTAGCCGAGGGTGGTTCAATGACGAGAAAATATCTGAAAAAAGCCGAAAAGACGGCATCAACCGACGCCACGGATGTTCGCCAGACGGTACAGACAATTCTGGACGAAATTGAGGCTGGTGGTGACGAAGCCGCCCTTCGCTACGCCGAAAAGTTTGACAAGTACCAGGGTTCGATCCTGCTCAGCGAAGAGGAAATAGCCGCTGCATGCGCTGCGGTTCCGCAAAAACTCAAGGACGATATTGCGTTTGCACATGACAACGTGCGACGCTTTGCCGAAGTTCAGAAAAAGACAATTGACAGTGTAGAGCTCGAAGTGGTTCCAGGCTTCACGTTGGGCCAGAAGACAATCCCCTGTCGAGCGGTCGGGTGTTATGTTCCCGGTGGTCGATACAGTCATATTGCCAGTGCCATCATGACGGTCACCACGGCCAAAGTGGCTGGCTGTAAGCATATTGTCGCCTGTTCTCCGCCGCGCGTGGACGAAGGCATTGCGCCGGCTATCGTCTTCGCCGCCAGTTTGTGCGGTGCCGATAAAATTCTAGCGATGGGTGGTGTGCAAGGGGTTGCTGCCATGACCTTCGGTCTGTTCGGTCTCCCCAGTGCAGATATTCTCGTAGGGCCGGGTAATCAGTTTGTTGCCGAAGCAAAACGAATTTTGTTCGGTCGGGTTGGCATCGATATGATTGCAGGTCCCACAGATAGCCTGATTCTTGCTGATAGTTCAGCCGATGCATTCATTGTCGCCACCGATCTTGTGAGTCAGGCCGAGCACGGATATAACTCGCCGGTGTGGCTGGTCACTTCCGATCAGGTACTGGCTGAAAAAGTTATGGAAATAGTGCCAGGGCTGATAGCTGACTTGCCAGAGACCAATCGTGTCAACGCGGAAGCGGCATGGCGAGATTACGCTGAAGTCATCGTCTGTGATGATCGCGAAGAGATGGCTGCAACATCAGACGACTATGCTCCTGAGCACTTGACTGTTCAGGCGGAAGACCTGCCTTGGTGGCTGGAAAGGCTGGAATGTTACGGTTCATTGTTCCTCGGGGAGGAGACAACAGTCTCGTTTGGTGACAAGGCGTCGGGGACAAACCACGTTTTGCCCACGTCACAGTCAGCTAAGTACACGGGTGGATTGTCCGTACACAAATACATGAAAATTGTCACTTGGCAGCAAGCAACGCGCGATGGATCAAAATCTGTCGCTGGTGCCACCGCACGCATATCCAGACTGGAGGGGATGGAGGGGCATGCGCGGGCAGCTGATGTTCGTCTCGCCAAGTATTTTCCAGACGAGAAATTTGATTTAACCGTCTGAGTCGCTTGATTCAAGGGCAATATGATCTGGTATTGCCCGATCGAAATCATAAATTTAAACAGGAGAAGTCCAAGTGTCAGTCAGCGAAAAAATCGTGTCTGATCTCGTTGCCAACAACGTCAACTTCGTCACCACAGTCCCGTGTAAGCAACTGGCAGGTGTCATCGAAGCTATCGACGCAAGTGAGGAGATCTACCACATTCCATCAAACAAGGAAGACGAGGGAATGGGTCTTTGTGCGGGTGCCTACATGGGAGGCAAACGTCCAGCCATCATCATGCAGAACACCGCAATCGGTGTGACGATAAATACATTGGCCACACTGACTCAATATTATCGAATGCCACTTCCCATGCTGATCAGTTATCGCGGTGAACTTGGTGAGCCCGTTGCCTGTCAGGTGGAGATGGCCGTTCACACCAAAGCGCTACTGAATCAGCTTCATATTCCTACGTACCATTTTCACAAGGAAGAGGATGTCGAGGAGCTCGATAAAATATTGAAGTATTCATTCATGTGTAACAAGCCTGTTGCTGTGCTTACTGATGCATCATTCTGGAAGGGGTACTGATATGATTCGTTCTGAAATATTGCGTGAGATCGCTCCCCTGATTTCCGATCATCTTGTTGTTTGCAACATAGGATTGCCCTCTCAGGAGCTTCACCTGATCGATGATCAGGCGACCAATTTCTACATGCTGGGCACCATGGGCCTATCGTCTTCGATTGGCCTGGGGCTGGCTTTGGCGCAAGATAAAAAGGTCATATCCATTGATGGTGACGGCTCTGTGTTGACCAATTTGGGTACCTTGCCTACGATCGCTAACAATGTGGCTGATAACTTCATTTTGTTGATTATTGACAATGGCAGCTACGGTTCAACAGGCGATCAGCCTACGTACGCGGGCAGGAAAACCTCGTTGACTGCAGTTGCCGAAGCATGTGGTTGTGAGAACGTCATTGAGTGTCGTGCTGAAGACACCGGCACGGTGTTGAAAGCGGCGCTTGAGGGCAACCAGATGACCATCATTGTCTGCAAATGTGAGTCAGGAAATATTGCGGTTCCGGTTATTACCATGGATCCGGTAGAAATCAGAAGCCGTTTCATGAAGGCTGTGAGCGCATAACACAGGCTCGCTTTTCACCACTTGCAGCGTATTGTTCAGACGCAGGAACACTGTCGTGTTTTCACCCCGGAAAATTCACGCCTACGCCGATGCCCGGCAATTGGCAAAGCGGCGCTTGCCATGGATGGTCTTTGACTATATCGATGGCGCTGCGGGAGAAGGTTATGGCGAAGCCCTTAATCGAAAGGTGATTCAGGGTATTCGTCTTCAGCCGTCGGCTCTGATTAACGTTGAGAAAAGAGCGCTGGATGTCACCGTCTTTGACCATGCTGGCAAGCGACCATTCGGAGTCAGTCCGATGGGTATGTGCAATTTATCAACGCCAGGTGCTGACTTGATGCTTGCGAGACTGGCGGCGCGTCATCGTGTTCCTGTTGGTGTTTCTACAGTAGCATCAACCTCAATGGAAAAGATGATAGAGGTTGCGGAAGGCCATGCTTGGTTTCAGCTGTATTTCAGTGGGGATGGAAGCACGGTGGATTCATTGCTGGATCGCGCTCAAGAGTCTGGCTATCGCACGCTTGTGGTAACCGTTGATGTGGCTGAGGTGGGTCGCAGGCCAAGAGAGCTTCGCCGCGGTTTCAAGATGCCATTTCGGATTGGCGTACCGCAGTTCATTGACTTTGCTCTGCATCCTGAATGGTCACTGTCCACGCTTTTAAAAGGCAAGCCAGAAATGGCAAACTTCGGTGGAGACTTTGGCACCTTTGATAGAGAAGAGACTCGGGCACGAGCCGACTGGGACGATCTGAAAAGAATCAGAGACCGCTGGAAGGGAAACCTTGTGGTTAAAGGTGTTCTTAATGTATCTGATGCTGTCAAAATGAAGGATGCTGGTGTGGACGCTGTGCAAGTCTCCAGTCACGGTGGACGACAACTGGATAGTGCACCGCCTGCGATTCTTATGCTGCGCAAGATACGTGATGCCGTCGGTCCAGAGTTTACATTGTTCTACGATTCTGGAATACGTTCAGGTGAAGACGTTCTCAAAGCCTATGCCATGGGAGCAGATTTTGTGTTGCTGGGTCGTGCGATGTTGTACGCAATGGCAGCGGGTGGCGAAGCAGGGCTGGAAAAGATGTGGAATGTGTTCTCAGACGAAACCAGTATTGCCATGGCCCAACTGGGGTTAAAGGCGATGCCATCCCGAACAGAGGCATCTGCATTGATCTGGAAGAATACCGATCATGGCTTTGGTCATGACATAGACATATAAGGCAAAAGCAATGTTTGATCTTACGGGTAAGGTAGCACTCATCACCGGGGCCACGTCGGGAATCGGACAACAGCAAGCACTGGCTCTGTCAAAGGCGGGTGCAAGGATTGTGGCTGTTGGTCGTCGATCTGATCGCCTGGAAGCAACGGTTGCCTCCATTAAGGCATCTGGAGGTGAGGGCGCAGCATTGCAGGCAGAACTGAAACTTGACGGTAGTTTGCCTGAGGTCGCCAGACAAGCTGCAGAATTTTTCGGCTCTATTGATATCCTGTTTAATACAGCGGGTGTGAATTTACGTGAGCATGCAGACGATGTCACTGAAGCGTCCTGGAGTCAGACACTTGATCTCAACCTTGGTGTGCCATTCTCGCTCGCGCAACATCTGGTACCGGGTATGCGAACAAAGCGCTGGGGGCGCATTATCAATATTGCTTCCTTGCAATCAACGCGTGCGTTCAGGAACGGGATAGCCTACGGCGCTTCCAAGGGTGGCGTTAGCCAGTTAACTCGCGCCATGGCAGAAGCCTGGTCTGCCGATGGTATTAATTGCAACGCCATAGCTCCGGGTTTTTTTCCCACCGAGCTTACCGCCAAAGTCTTTGAAGATGAAGCAGCCGCAAAGCATCTGGCTGAAAGCACTGCAATCGGGCGCAACGGCAGGCTTGAAGATCTTGATGGAATAACCGTTTTTCTGGCATCCCATGCATCTGACTACATTACCGGACAAGTCATCTCTGTTGATGGTGGCTTCACAGCGAAATAAAAGATTATGAAAGCACTTGTCTATACCGCCACTCAAGAAGTCACGTTTCGTGATGAGCCTGATCCTGTTGCCAATAATGATGAAGTCACTGTCAGAGTAGAAGCCAGTGGCATCTGCGGTTCTGACATGCATGCCTACCACGGGCACGATGAGCGGCGCGTACCGCCTTTGATCCTGGGGCATGAAGCGTCAGGTACTGTCCAGGATGGCAGGTTTGCTGACCAACGTATGGTAATCAATCCATTGGTAACCTGTGGCAGTTGTTTCGACTGTGTTTCCGGTCGATCCAATCTGTGCGCGACGCGTGAAATCATCGGAATGCGTCATGCAGGTGCATTCGCGGAATATGTCACTGTCCCTGAACGCAATCTTATTGCTATCCCGGATACGCTCGACATGGTGCATGCCAGTCTGATGGAACCCGCGGCGGTGTCACTTCACAGCGTGGTACTTGCTGAAAAAGTCTTGCACCGTCCTGTCAGCGAGTGTTCTGTGCTTGTCATAGGCGGGGGTGCTATCGGACTTCTCGCTGCTCTTTTTGTTGTTCAAAAAGGTGCTTCGAAGATCATGCTGGCTGAAACTTCGGCCATAAGGCGGGCAACCGTTGAAAAAACCGGTTGTTGTGAGGTCTATGATCCTCTGGGTCAGAATTTGCCACCAGAATCCAGCTTTGATCTTGTTCTCGATGCCGTCGGTTCTGGTGCAACACGAAAGGATGCCTCCCGTTTTGCCCGTCAGGGTGGAGTGATCTGCCACATCGGGTTACAGGATAATGAGCCGGGACTGGATGTAAGAAGACTGACCTTGCAAGAGATTACATTTATCGGAAACTATACTTATACCCCTACCGATCTCCAGGCAGCGCTCAGCGCTATTGCCAGTGGTGGAATCGGATCGCTGGACTGGCTGGAAACTCGTCCGTTGTCAGAAGGTGCCAGTGCGTTCCTGGATATTCACCATAACAGGACGCACGCACCGAAAATAGTGTTGTTACCCTGAGGCAATGACTCGATCGCCGGTCGCTTTGTAGCGGTGTAGCGCCTGTACTGCAGTGAGTTACGTCTGCGCGGCGAATCGTCGAGTGCGCAGTATGTGCTTTTTATTAATTATTACAACAATTTAGAAGTGTCCCCCTGATCGGCTGCACGCCGGTTTTGCTGACTGGTTTTTAAAAATCGCCAGAACTGCCGATACCTTTACACGGTGGGAGAAACTTGAATACTCGTTTTGGTTGTTCAAATGCCTGACTGTGGCTGTTTTGCTGCAGCGTCCCTTAAACGGTGCGTGGCTATTTGAACAGACCGACAGAGCGATTTTCGAGTTTTATCCAGCCCCGTGAACTTTGGGTCTTGGGTGGATAAAATGTTGAGTTACAACGCGCATAGTCGCACAGCGGCACGTGTCGCTCTTTGTCTGGTTGCTGCACTGATGGTCTTCAAGTCTGTAATCGCTGCAGACGATGCATCCCTGGATATTAAGTCTATTGATGAGCCGGGTAGCGGAGCTGAACTGGAGATAAGCACCCGACGCGTTGACTTTGGCGGTGTAACACCCGGGGAGGCTGAGTCTGCCATTGTCGTATTTACACATACGGGAACACCTGAATCAGATCCGCTTGTAATTGATAATTTCTTTCTGGATGAACTGGATTCGAAATTCTATACGCTTAGCACCAGCGCTCCCCTGACACTTGCACCTTCGGAGAGCATCGACCTGATCATCGGTTTTGAACCTGATCAACTGGGCCAGCTGCCAGGACGACTTACTGTCAGCCATTCAGGAGAATCAGGGGTTGATGTCATTGATCTGTATGGCGAAGGTGTTGAAAAACCGATACTCGCTGCGGCTAATCCGCTATCCGTTCCGTTTGGCAAGAGCACTCTGGCTGGCTTTGGCTTTAAGGGGGGGAAGCCTACATCATTACAATTTGGTCCTGATGGCAGATTGTATGTAGCGTTCATGGATGGCGATATTCACGTGATGGATATCGAACGTAACAACGAGAATAAATACGCTGTTACTGACACCGAAGCTATTACGCTGGTTAAGAATATTACTAACCATAACGATGACGGCAGTATAAAAAAAGGATTGAAAAAAAGACTGGTAACAGGCCTTCTGGTCACAGGTTCAGCAAACACGCCTGTAATTTACGTGCTTTCCAGCGACCCGCGAATCGGGGGTGGTCAAAGCGGAAACACGACGGGTCTCGATACTAACTCAGGTATTCTGTCCCGACTTACCAAGACGTCAAAGGGTTGGAAAAAGCTGGATCTAGTGAGAGGGCTTCCTCGCTCGGAGGAGAACCATCACGCAAACGGTATGGCGCTCGTGGGCTCCACGCTGTATGTCGCCGCTGGTGGCAATACCAACATGGGTGCGATGTCCAACAACTTTGCCATGTTGCCGGAATATGCTCTCAGTGCAGCCATTCTTTCCATTGATCTCGATCAGATTGGTGACAGCACCTATGACTTGCCAACGCTGGATGACGAGGATCGTAGTGGGCCAGACGATGAAAACGATCCGTTTGGTGGCAATCGTGGCAAAAACCAGGCGACGTTGGTGGAGGGTGGACCCGTACAGGTCTATGCGCCCGGGTTCAGAAATCCCTACGATGTTGTCGCTATGGAAAATGGCAAGATCTACTCGTGGGATAATGGTCCTAATTCGGGTTGGGGCGGCGCGCCCGGTAGCTGTTTCAACACGCGAAAAGAGCCCGGCAATACACAACATGATGGCTTGCATCTTATTACGGGTCCGGGATACTACGCAGGTCATCCAAACCCGACACGAGGCAGCCAGAAAAACAAGTTCAACAAGAAGAATCCACAGTCTCCTGTGCCATATGCGAACCCTATAGAGTGCAAGTACTATGGGCCTGGTACCAACGGCAACGGCAAGCATAAAAATAATAAATCGCTGGTATCCCTGCCACGATCTACCAACGGGTTGACGGAGTACACCGCCAGCAATTTTTCCGGGGCGATCAAAGGTGACTTGTTGGCTGTTTCCTGGGACAACAAGGTTTACCGAGTTTCGTTCAAGCCATCCGGTCAGTTGGATGAGATGAATGTGCTGTTCTCAAACGTTGGAACCACGCCGCTGGATATTACAGCGCAGCCGGACAATGCCGTGTTTCCAGGTACCATCTGGGTTGCCGATCTTCAAGGCCAGAAAGTGGTGGTGTACGAACCTGATGACTACGAAGGAGGTGGTGTTGGTGTTGCGGGGTGTGTTGTGAACGGCGGAACGGGTGACGCTGATGGTGATGGATTTAGTGATAGCGATGAAATTGCCAATGGGACCGATGGTTGCTCAGCGGCAGATGTTCCGGCTGACATCGATGGAGATCAGTTATCTGATCTGATTGATCCGGATGATGACAATGACAACATCCTTGATGTTGATGATCCCTTTGCCATCGATGCCAGTAATGGAGCATCAACCCCGTTGCCGGTGGACTATCAGTGGGAAAACGATAGCCCTGATCCTGGCTTCATCGCCAGCCTTGGCTTTACCGGCTTAATGAGCAACGGCGTGGACAATTATCAGGATCAATATGATCTGAATGAGATGACCATTATTGGTGCTGCCGGGGTTCTGACGGTGGACAATGTCCCTGATGGAGATCCGCTCAAGGCAAAAAATTCGCAACAGTATGGATTTCAGTTTGGTGTCGATGTCAGTTCATCCAGCGAAACATTCAGGGTGCAGACTCGGATACTCGCACCTTTTTCGGGTTTTATCCCGAAACTTCATCAGTCGATGGGACTGTATATAGGAACGGGCGATCAGGACAATTATCTCAAGTTGATCATGAAGCACAACGTTGTACAAGTACTCACTGAAGTTGATGGTGAGATTTACTTTGAACAGTCGGATGCTGTGGCTTTTACCCAATCTGACTATGTTGACTTGACGCTAGAAGTCGATCCAGCCTCGGCCATTGCTACAGCCTATTTTCAGATCACCAGAGACGATCAGACTGAACAAGAGGTGCAGGTTACCACCGTTGATTTTCCTGCGAGCTGGTTAAGCGGGTCAACCAGATTAGCGGTCGGGATATTATCCACATCAACGAAAGCGGAAGAGTTTCCGGCTACCTGGGATTTCTTGACGGTTAAGCCGCTTGAGGGAATTAACGTTGTTAATCAAGCACCGATAGTAAGCATTGCTGCTGTGGATGAGGTAGCGGTGGGTGCTGAAACGCAGGTAACGGCAATGATTACAGACGATGGTTTGCCGTCAAATATAATAAGCCATCAGTGGAATGCGATATCCGGTCCGGGAGCTGTTACATTTGCGGACAGTACTAGCCCCTCGACAACTGTGATGTTCAGTGAAGAGGGCAGCTATGACTTGCAATTACTTGTTGATGATGGCGACTCGACAGCGGCCGATACCGTGACCGTTGTTGTTGCTGGTGATGAAAATTCGGATAGCAATATCGTTTATCGTATCAATGCCGGGGGGCCTCGCATTTTTGCGGAAGATGGTGACTGGCTAAGTGATTCTGCAAGTGCTCAGTATGTCAGCACAGGCTTTACATGGAAAAGCAGCGCGAAAATTGATACGAGCGGTATTACTACGGCCGTTCCCGCGCAGCTATTCGGCTCCGAACGTTATGATCGAGCTGGCGGTGCGGAGCTCAAGTGGAAGCTACCGGTAACACCGGGCGAATATGTGGTCAGACTGTATTTTGCTGAAATCTACTTTGGCGCCATGAAGGTCGGCGGACGAGTTTTCGATGTAACCGTTGAAGATCAGCTGGTAGCTGGTATCGATGTCTTTGCAAGTGTCGGGGCAAACACGGCGATGATGCAGTCGTTTACGGTACAGGCTGACGACACGCTGGATATTCAGTTAACGCGCGTGTTACAAAATCCAGCGATCAAGGGCATAGAGGTTCTGAAAAGTGGAGATACAGTAGCCCCGGAACAGCCGGTTACTCCATTACAGAATTCACCGCCGGTGGTTAGTGCGGGTGCTGACACCAGTACATCATTATCGGAGGCGGTGCAGTTGTCCGGTGTTGTGACTGATGATGGACTGCCAGTCAATGCAACCAAGGTTGCCTGGAGCCTGAGTAGTGGTCCGGATGCGGTGTTTTTCACCACGCCAGAATCAATTACAACGTCCGCAAGATTTTCGCAGTCCGGGACGTATGTATTGCGTCTGAGTGCAACTGATACGAAGCTCGGTAGCTTCGATGAATTGACAGTTACCGTCGAAGATCCTCCGGTCGTGCCGGTCGTGGTGTACCGGATAAATACTGGTGGTCCTTCGCTTGAAGATGCTTCAGGTAATTGGGCTGCTGATATTGGATCTTCGTCACTAGCCAGTGCGGGTAGGCCTTACACAAAAGTTACAGCGATTGATACCTCAGCGACACCAGGTGTTCCAGCCAGAGTGTTTCAATCTGAACGCTGGGATGCGAAAGGTGGTGCTGCCATGAGCTGGAGTTTACCTGTCGAGCCAGGCAACTATGATGTTCATCTGTACTTTGCGGAGATATTTACAGGTGCTATGGACACTGGCAAACGGGTCTTCAATGTGTCTGTGGAAGGGCAGTCGCTGCCGGCACTTGATGTATATAGTGAAGCAGGCTCGAACACAGCATTGGTGAAGACGTTTTCATTTGAAAATACTGATGGTGTCATCAATATCAATTTCGGTCACATGGTTGAAAACCCTTCCATAAAGGGAATCGAGGTAGTTGCTCGTAACTGATGGCCACATCCCCCGAAATCATAGTCGTCGCTGTTCCTGATGATGATGAGCGCAGATTGATCGTCAAAGCGCTGAAGTTGCGTGCGCTTGATGTTGTCGAAGTGTGCGATGCGCATGAGTTGATGGCCTATGTAGAGAGTGATAATAATGAGCTCCCGAATGCAATTGTTCTGGATACCGATATTCAATTCCCCAGTGATTTCGAGTTCTGCAGATGGCTCCGGAAAAAACCGCGGGCAAACTGGTTACCGGTATTGATGTTGTCAAACAATGCGATAAAAGACGATGTGGATGCGTGCTATGCCGCTGGCGCTACGGACTACATCGACCGACCTATAAACTATCAATCGTTGGGTTATAGGATTCGCACTTTCCTGCGAACCACGGATGCGTTTATCCGGCTTGAAACGACGCTTGATGAGCTTGATGAGCATCGTTCAAGACTGCAACAACATGCTTATCTGGACATTCTAACCGGTCTGCCTAACCGGTCTGCATTCATGTATCACCTTGAAGCTGCCATTGTCGACTGTGAAGCGAAAGGTGAGTCATTGGTATTGCTTTTTTCTGATGTCGATGATTTCAAACAGATTAACGATCGCTTCGGACATGTGGCGGGGGACGCAGTGCTCGTACAGCTCTCTGATCGGCTAAGATCAGCTGTCACCAATATGAAGGCATTAGCACCGTTGACAGATACTGAGGACTTTCAGTTGGCCAATGGCAGCGGATCGTTGATAGCACGACTTGCAGGCGATGAATTCATCATGGTCTTGCGCGAATCATCCGACGCGTTTTCAAAGGAGTTTGCACTCCAGCGAGTGCTCGAGAGTATGCAAAAGCCTTTTGAGGTTGCCGGCAGGGTACTCCCGGTTTCAATGTCAGTCGGTGTGTCCGTCTATCCGCAAGATGGACACACCGTGAGTACATTGCTTCACGAGGCTGATTTGAAGATGTACGAAGTCAAGCATCTCGGGAAGACAGCCTGACATCCTGGCGATATGAAGATTGCAGGTGTTTATTATCCTTTGCCTTTCCACGGAACCAGGATTTTTTCCGCCCAGCGCATCAGTAGATCGATTCCGAATCCAATCACACCAATGAGAATGATGCCCATGATGACGATGTCGGTATTCTGAAATTTTGAGGCCGTCATGATCATCATACCTGCGCCCTGTTCAGCAGCGACCAGTTCTGCCGCGACAACGGTGCCCCAACACACACCCATGGCAACGCGTGCACCGGTAAATATTTCGGGTAAGGAGTTGGGCACGATGACATAGCGCATGATTTGTTTGGGCCCAGCTCCGAGTGAGTAGGCAGCATGCACTTTGGAGATATTGACGCCTGATACACCCGCGCGTGCAGCGATCGCCATGATCCAGAGTGCCGCAAGGAACAACAGAATGATCTTGCCGGTCTCACCGATTCCCGCCCAGATTATGACCAGTGGGATCAAGGCCAGTGGTGGTACTGGACGCATGAATTCCACAATGGGATCGAACCAGCCACGAAACCAGTTGCTCAGCCCCATAGCGTAGCCCAGGGGGATACCGACCAGCGCGCCAAGCAGGAAACCGACGATAACCCGGAACAAAGAGTAGCCAAGGTGTTCCGCAAGTGTGAAGTTGCGGAACCCTTCATCGATGATCTTGAGGGTTCGGGTCCAGACAGCTTCAGGTGCCGGTAAATAAAGGGATTCCATTTGCCAGCCGCGTGCTGGCTCCAGGTTGGGCGTGCCCTTGTCAGACAAGGTGACTTTTCCACCGTCAACTTTGACACTGCTACCCGGCTGGATGCTCTCGCCGTTGATGGCGATAACCTTGATTTTGGCGCCGTCTGCCGGCTCATCATTTTTAGCAACGTTGACCAGTTTGGTCCGCCATTGCGGAACGCTCGTGACATCGTTCTTGGCAAAGCCATCGCCAGGCTCGAGTACAGGCAGCTCAGGTTTAACGCCGCGCTTGTGAACCACTGCAGTCACAGTGCCTTCATCCGTAGCTTGAGCGCTGTCTTGGGCAGTATAGGTAAACGAGATGGTACCTTCGAACGGCCCTGGCACATGCAGGAAACCTGGTATGAGACTGGAGCCTGTGAACATACCCCAAAGTAGCAGGATGGTGGCAATGGAGACTACGCTGGCAATGCGGTTAGGGCGGACTGCGCTTTCATCGCCAAACGTTACCGTCTTTCTTGAAGAGTAACCACGTTCGCCGGCGGTCTTGATCACTTTAGTGACGATCGTATACGCCACAACAAAAATCAGAATATAGATTAATAGTGGAATCATTCGGAATCTCCAGCTGAACCCATGATTTCCTCTTCCATATCCCAGATCATATTCAGAATCTCTTCGCGTCGGGTTGCAAAATCAGGGTGCTTTTTCACTTCACGCAGATCGGCTGTGACGCCTAACTCAGCGAAGGGTAGCCGGTACTCCTTGTGGATGCGACCGGGACGCGGTGCCATAACGATAAGACGCTCACCCAGTAATAGTGCTTCTTCTACCGAGTGCGTGATGAGAATGATGGTCTTGCCGGTCTCTTTCCATAGTTTGAGTACCAGGCTTTGCATTTTTTCGCGCGTGAGAGCGTCAAGTGCGCCCAGCGGTTCATCCATCAGAATGACATCAGGGTCGTTCGCAAGACAACGGGCCAGGGCCACACGTTGTTGCATGCCACCTGAGAGTTCATAGACGGCCTTTTCTTTGAAATCGCCCAAACCTACGACATCAAGCAAGTGATTAACTATCTTGTTTTTTTCAGCGTCCGGGGTTTTTTTCATGAGCAGTCCAAAGCCCACGTTTTCTCTTACTGACATCCATTCGAAGAGTGCGCCTTGCTGGAATACCATCCCTCGCTCGGCGTCGGGTCCGACAATATCGTGGCCGTTGAGAACCAGCTGCCCGTCAGTAGGAGCCAGAAAACCTGCGACAATATTCAGCAATGTGGTTTTACCGCAGCCCGAGGGGCCCAGTACACTAAGCAACTCACCGGCTTCCAGTGTAAGGGAGACATTTTCAAGTGCCTGCACCGCATCACCATTGGGTAAATCAAAGCGCATTGAAAGGTCTTTGAGAGACAGCGTGCCCACATAGTTCTCCTGAAATTGACGTGCTTTACCGATGGCCTTGAAGTTACGAGCTACAAAAAAAGGCCAGCGCTACAACGCAGCACTGGCCTCCGGTACATCAATAACTTACATTGCAGCAGCTTGTAACGGACCAATGTTCACTGAATCACTGTAGTCGTCAAGAGCTGAATCAATTGATCCTGCTTCGACGAATACATCAGCAACGCCTTTCATGAAGATTGCCGCGTTTCCACCCAACCAGGCTTCTGACAACTGCTCTTCGATCGACGGGAACTTCATGGTCGCGATTGCGCTACGGGCGGCTTCCAGATCCATACCTGAGTTTTCCGCAATAACAGCGAGCATCTCGTCGTTGGGGTTGGAATTCCACTCAGTGTTTGCAGCAGCACCCACCGCAAGGAACTTGGAGACAATATCGCCATTTTCAGCGATGAACGGCGCAGGGGCTGAGGTAACGTCAAATACGAGTATGCCCAGTTCCTGTTTCTCATCTCCTGTCAGGAGGATGTTGCCATGCTCTTTCATGCTTGTCAGACCACCACCGTAACCACAGGCGAAGTCGACAGCGCCCTGGCCCAGTGCAGCCGCACCTTCAGGTGGTGCCATATCCACGACCTGCAGACTGGCGACATCAATGCCGAAGTGGTCCATCTGACGAAGGAAGCCATAGTGGGCGGCGGTTCCAAGAGGCACAGCGACTTTCTTGCCGGCCAGTTCACCGGCGCTGTCCTTGTCGATTTCCAGCCCTGCTGATACAACACAGTTATCGTTATCAGAGTAGCTGACAGCAACATCGACTACTTGAATGTCCTGGCCACCGGAAGCAGCTACCACGAACGGTGGAATTCCCTGAGACACAGACAAATGCACATCACCTGATGCCATGGCAGCACTCATCGCTGTACCGGTTTCAAATGAAACCCAATTGACTGGCATGCCCAGCGCTTCATCATACGCTCCAGAGGCCTTGGCGGCGAGAAGCGGCATGGGCCATTCCAGAAAATAGCCAACAGTCAGCTCTTCGAGTTCCTGGGCAACAGCGGTCTGCTGAAATGACATTACAGCTAAAGCGCTGGCAACGAGCGCATGGGTAGGACGAAATTTCACGGATATCTCCTTCTGGATGATGAGTTATTACCAAGAGCAGGATACACGTCAATGCAGCCAAATCAACAGACCGATAATCGCCATGCAAGTATCGGTTTTCCCTGACTGTCCTTAATGTGAATCCTTTATCGGGCAGGCGACGCCAACGACGAATATCTGACGGCTTCCCACGGCGAAACAATAACCTCTTTTACACTTTAGTTCCACTTATAAGCATAGAACTTACGTCTGTATTTCACAGATTCCGACGGTGAGAATTACCGTGATTAATTATTCTTATGGGCACATGCTTTAAATATGTTGCGAAATCTTTTGACGTACTGCTCGCATAGTGATAATAATCGTTCGTACGCAAACAAATTATTTGCACCTGTAGCCTGCTGTAAAGGGGTTTTTGAGAGGTTATGTGAACTACGCTCAACCGAAAAATCTTGCCGAAGCGCTTGGACTTCTGGCAACCACACCAACGCTAGGCGATCCTGCGGGTTGCGACGCCACAGTGACCGACCCATGGACCATCCTGTCGGGTGGTACCGATTTCTATCCGGGATCGCTCGAAAGGCCGATGGCCAGTCAAGTCATGGACATCCATGCACTCGATGAACTTAAAACAATTGCGCAAGATCACTCACAGGTACGCATCGGTGCAGGGGTTACCTGGAGTGATGTGATTGGCGCTGATTTGCCAGCGTCGTTTGATGCCCTGAAACTTGCTGCCCGTGAGGTCGGGTCGGTACAGATTCAGAACAAGGGAACACTGGTGGGTAACCTTTGCAATGCATCGCCGGCTGCTGATGGTGTACCGCCATTGTTGATTCTGGATGCATTGGTTGAGCTGACTTCACTCAACGGTATTCGGCAACTGCCGTTGCAGGAGTTCATCCTCGGCAACCGGCGTATAGCTCGCAAGCCGAATGAAATGGTAACAGCGATAGTGATACCTGCGAACAGAACGAAAGGGAACTCGGTTTTCATGAAACTGGGGGCGCGCAAGTACCTGATCATATCCATTTCGATGGTGGCAGTGCGAGTGGCTTGCGACAATAACAACCTGATTTCAGACGTGGCTGTGAGCGTCGGTTCATGTTCGCTTGTGGCGCAACGTCTTTCTGTACTGGAGGCTGCCCTGTACAAAAAACCGTTATCCAGTGACCTGTCAAACCTTGTCACCGCTGATCATTTGACAACACTGGCACCCATTGATGATGTGCGTAGCACTGGACACTATCGGATGGAGGCTTCACTGGAATTGGTACGACGGTCATTGATCTCTCTTGCAAGCGGGCTGGTGTGATGAAGCTCATCGTTAACGGCGTGGCGGTGGATGTAGACGCTCATCCGATTGAGCGGTTGTCCGATGTCATTCGCGCTACCCCGGGATTAACGGGCACCAAGATAGGTTGCAACACCGGAGACTGTGGTGCCTGCACCGTGCTGCTTGATGGTAAGCCGGTATGCAGTTGCCTGACGGCAGCAGGGCAAGCGCAAGGTTGCTCGGTGGAAACAGTGGAAGGTCTGGACACAGACGGAATTCTTAGTCAGCTACAACAGAGTTTTTTGCATTTTGGTGCTGCACAGTGTGGTATCTGCACTCCCGGCATGTTGATGTCAGCTCAATCTCTGTTGAAGAGAACCCCAAGACCCGACAAGTTGCAAGTGGAGGAGGCACTGGGTGGTGTGCTTTGCCGCTGTACCGGTTATCGCAAGATCGTCCAGGCGGTCATGCACGCAACAGATTTCAACGAGCAGGAAGTCGTGCCGGATCCAGGGCATAACGTGGGGGCGGCCCTACGACATATCGACGGCAACCTAAAGGTCAATGGCGAGCTGCGTTTCGGTGCGGATACCATTCCCGCTGGTGCGTTGTCGCTACGACTCGTCAGAAGTGATCACCATGCGGCACGATTTGTCATTGGTGATACGCAGGCATTCATTGAGTCACACGAGGGTATTGAGTGCGTACTCACAGCCGGTGATATCAAGGGTGCAAACTGTTTCGGTGTTATCCCGCCATTTGCTGATCAGCCAGTGTTTGCCGAAGGGCGTGTGATGTATCGAGGAGAGGCCGTGGCTGCTGTTGTTGGCTTGCCGGCGAGTATCGCCGCGCTGGATCTATCCACTTTCCCCATAGAATGGCAAGCGCTTGATGCCGTCCTGATCCCGGACGATGCATTGAAGGCAGATACAACAACACTCCATGGGCAGCGAGAACAAAACATTCTAGTCCGTGGTCTGGTCGAACGTGGTGATGCCCGGCAAGCGCTGAGTCAATGTGCTCATACAGCAACGGTTCATTCGTCAACTCCATTTATAGAGCATGCTTATATTGAACCGGAAGCCGGCTATGCGCAGCGCAGGGGAGACCGGATAGAAATCTATGGCTGTACCCAGGCTGCGCAAATGGATCGCGAAGCGATTGCACAGATCATGGGTCTTGCACTGGAAGATGTGCGTGTCATGCCATCAGCCTGTGGAGGTGGATTTGGATCCAAGCTGGACCTGTCTTTTCAGCCTTACGTCGCATTGGCTGCCTGGATAACTTGCAAGCCTGTGAGCGTTTGCTATACACGGCCGGAGTCCATGCGTTCCACCACCAAGCGCCACCCTTCGGATATCACCTTGACCGTTGGCTGTGATGAACGCGGCAAGCTTATGGCTTTTGAATTTGATGGAACGTTCAATACTGGTGCTTATGCTAGCTGGGGGCCAACGGTTGCCAACCGAGTGCCTGTGCATGCCTCGGGGCCATACTACATTCCAGACTACCGCGCGCGCAGTCTGGCTGTGCATACCAACACGCCACCAGCAGGGGCTTTTCGCGGGTTTGGTGTACCGCAATCGGCGATTGCCCAGGAATGCGCGTTTGATGAGCTGGCCGACCAACTGGGTATGGACAAACTGGAATTTAGACTACGTAATGCCTTACGCAATGGCGAGCCAACAGTCACCGGTCAGGTATTTGAATCGGGTGTGGGCATTGTCGAATGCCTGACAGCCTTGCAACCCGCTTGGCAGTTGGCATTGGACAAGGCCGAGCATTTCAACGCCGGTGCCAATGGGTCGGCCATCAGGAAGGGGGTCGGACTTGCGACATGCTGGTATGGGTGCGGGAATACCTCGTTGCCTAATCCGTCGACAATACGCATTGGCGTCAAACCCAGTGGTGATGTTGTCCTGCATCAGGGCGCAATGGATATCGGGCAGGGCTCCAATACGGTGATAACGCAGATTGCCGCGGATGCCCTTGGTGTGGCAGTGCATGTCTTGTCCATGGTTGACGGTGATACAGATCTGACGCCAGACTGCGGTAAAACCTCGGCGTCGAGGCAGACCTTTATTTCGGGTACTGCCGCTAAACTGGCGGGTGAAGCATTGCGTGCCCGGATACTTCGTAATGCGAATAGTGGGCCGGATGCTCAACTGTCGTTTTCTGACGGGTGTATCAGCCTGCAAGGTGACGGTCCACAGGTGGTGCTGGATTTATCGGTAATGACAGCCAACGATCATGGGTATGTATTCATGGCAGAAGAGACATTCGATCCAGTGACACAGGCACTGGATGAAAAAGGGCAGGGGATCCCTTACGCGCTCTATGGATACGGTGCACAACTCATCGAGCTGAGTGTCGATGTCCGGCTTGGTACGCTCAAGCTTGATCACATCACTACCGCGCACGATGTGGGTCGTGCGATTAATCCGATGCTGATTGAAGGGCAGATCGAAGGGGGAGTTGCCCAGGGGATCGGGTTGGCCATCATGGAAGACTACCAACCCGGACGTACAGAAAATCTGCATGATTACCTGATGCCTACCATTGGCGATATGCCGGATTTCACTCACTTCATCGTAGAGGTAGAAGACCCGGTCGGCCCTTATGGTGCGAAGGGGCTGGGTGAGCATGTGCTGATACCAACCGCACCTGCCATTGTCAATGCAATACGGCATGCAACTGGAGCTGTCGTGCGTGATTTGCCTGCAACACCGGATAAGGTGCTGGCGGCTATCCGTGCCGTTCAGGAGTGCGTGTGAGCGAATCGACCAGACGAGAACGAATACAGCGCGAGAAGATTCGCTGTGATGCCTGTCCGGTGATGTGCTATATCGCTGACGGTCGCTCGGGTGCCTGTGATCGTTATGCCAACCATGGTGGTCAACTGGTGCGTCTTGATCCTTTGACCATCTTGCAAAGGCGTAAGGCTGGAGGTGGTGAGCTTGTCCCGTTTCTGGATAATGGTCCTGAAGCTGAAGGCCACTGGGATGGAAAAATCGTACAGCCAGAGGAGGCGTTTATAACCGCTATTGGCGCAGGAACCACATACCCGGATTACAAGCCTGCCCCCTTTATCGTCGGCAGCGTTGTCGATGGCGTGGACATGGTGACTGTCGTGACAGAGGGAATTTTCAGCTACTGTGGTGCAAAGCTGAAGATCGATACCGACCGGCATCTGGGGGCTGAGTGCAGTACTGTTCGTGTCTCGGGAGAAGCGGTGGGGCATGTGACAACGGGGGAGTATGGATCCCAGATGCTGTCATTGGGTGGTGTTCACCATCTGACCGGCGGTAGTAAGAAGGAAGGACGGATTACCTGTGAGACCTTGCTGGCCTTGTGTAATGGTGAGGCAGTGGAGCTTGCCATTGACAAGGGTTCAACGGTGGTAGCGCAGGCGGGTGCAGCGCCCGTCATTGATGGGGTCACTGAGGAGCGCATGCGTGTGGGTTGCGGTTCGGCAACGGTTGGCATGTTTGCCTCTCAATGGCAAGGGCTGGTGGATGAAGTCGTAGTGGTTGATGATCATATAACAGGCGTAATTTCAGAGCACCAGGCTGGAAAGGTGCTGGATTGGCCCGCCAGTGGTATCCGTATCAATGGACGCAAGTCCACACCGGGGCGGTATTTTCAGGTGGCAGAGCCGGGTACCGGTTGGGGTGGCACTGACCTGACTGATCCCCTGAGCATTGTGGGTGAGTTCAAGGCTGATATCGCAAAGCCGGGTCAATCCCTGCTGATGGTGTCAACGACTGGCGAACAGTTCGCCTATTTTGAGCTGGATACCCAACTCAAGCCTGTTGAGTTACCAATGCCTGAGCGGCTGCAAGCGAGCATTGAACGTATCGAAGAGAATTGCGAGCCTGCTTTGTGCAGTGTGGTGTTCATGGGCGGTGCCGGCGGCTCCTTGCGGGCAGGTGTCACGGCAAACCCTGTTCAACTGACACGTTCGGTCAAGCAGGCGTTGACGAACGTCACGTGTGGTGGGGCACCAACATATGTTTGGCCGGGCGGTGGTATTACGGTCATGAGTGATGTATCGGTGATGCCATCGAATGCGTTTGGCTATGTGCCCACACCGGCGTTGGTGGCACCGATCGAATTCACTGTTCGGCGTGATGACTATGAAGCCATGGGTGGCCATATGGGTCACATCATGTCGCTGGACGATGCGCTAAGCGGCGTCACTGGCGAACAGAACGATCACATCATGACAGGGCAGCGCACGGTGAAGCAGCATAACGATAACCGCTGGCCCATTGATGAGAAGCCCCATCGATAACGGCGTGCACTATCACTGGCTGGATAACGGCAAGCGTCTGCACTTGCAGCATGGGCCGATTGATCTGGTCGTTGAAGCCGTCGGTGATCGTGATTCGGTAGCGCAAGCTTACCAGCACGCACACCAGGTATTTCAGAGTGTATTGACGGATCTGGTGAATGAGCTGGAGCAACTGAGACGCCCAGTGACCGTGGTTTCGACAATGCCTGATGGATTGGTCGCAAGGCGCATGCATAGTGCTGCTATGCGATGTTGTAAGTTGGACACGCTCACCCCAATGATAGCCGTGGCGGGATCGGTTGCTGATCACGTGTTACAGGCCATGTGCAGTGGGATATCGCTTGCGCGTGCCTATGTGAACAATGGTGGTGATATTGCTTTATGGCTTGCACCTGAGGAGTCCTTTACCGTGGGTATCTGTGAGAACCCGGAGACAGGTCGGATTAGCGCTAACGTAACGATAAGCGCAGCTGACAAGATACAAGGCATTGCAACCAGTGGTTGGCGCGGTCGCAGCCATTCTCTGGGTATTGCAGATGCAGTGACCGTACTGGCGGGAAATGCTGCCGAGGCCGATACGGCGGCGACCTTGATCGCCAATGCGGTTGATGTGCCCGGATCGCCACATATTCATCGTGAGCCTGCCTGTCATCTGTCTCCGGATAGTGACCTGGGCAAAAGGCCGGTAACTGTGGCGGTTGATACACTGCCTGAAAATGACGTTACCTATGCTTTGGAACGTGGCAGATTGATGGCTGAGCAGTTGCGTGCAATGCAGCTGCTGTCAGCTGCCTACATTCATCTTGCAGGGCGCAGCGCTGTATGCGAAGGCAAACCTTCAAGACAAACCTTACCCGCAGGAGCTATGCATGCCTGAAGTGATCGTCAGAAAATCGTTCATCACGATTGATGAAATATTCCATGAAGGGGGGGCACCCAGTGCCACTCCATTACGTCGTGGAGCCGTAAGTTCGGTTATCGTCAACCCTTACGCAGGGCGATACGTTGAAGACATCATGGGCTTTATCGATGACTTGCGGCCATTGGGTCTGCAGATGGCAAAGGATCTGTTGAATGCTTTGGGAGGTGATGCATCTGTCGTTGAAGGCTACGGCAAGGGCAGCATAGTGGGTGAGGCCGGTGAACTTGAACACGGCGCTCTCTGGCATGCACCGGGCGGTTATTCCATGCGGGAATTACTTCCGGCATCCAAAGCCATTGTTCCTTCGACCAAGAAAGTTGGTGGGCCGGGCACGCTACTGGATGTGCCCGTAACCCACTCCAATGCCTCGTATGTGCGCTCGCACTTCGATGCCATAGAGGTGGGCGTCAGCGATGCCCCCAGAGCTAACGAAATGCTTGTGATTCTGGTCATGACCACAGGCGCACGCATACATAACCGCGCAGGCGGTCTCGCAGCGGCAGACATCATCGGTGAGGATGGATTGAAATGAACACAGCAAAAATCAGAAAGATTGTTACCACAGTTGAAAACACGTACCTGGAAATGGGCCAGACGATCAATCCGCCAACCCGGCGTGCGGCCAGTGTTGCCGTGATTGAAAACCCGTTCGCAGGGCAATTTCAGGAGGATCTGGAAGCATTGATGGTGATTGGTGAAGAGCTTGGGGATTTGTTGGGCCGCAAGTGTATTGAGGCATTGGGTATAGAGCCATCAGAGGCGCAGAGCTATGGCAAGTCGGCGATGGTGGGAGAGAACGGCGAACTCGAACACGCCGCCGCCATCCTGCATCCGCGATTGGGCAAGCCATTGCGTGCGGCCGTTGAAAAAGGTGCTGCACTCGTTGCGTCAAGCAAGAAGATGGGATCGATGGGGCAGGTATTGGACGTGCCACTGGGGCACAAGGAGGCGGCCTACGTGCGTTCACACTTTGATGGTATGGAAGTACGTATAAACGATGCGCCACGGGCTAACGAAATCATGGTCGCGGTTGCGGTCACCGACAGTGGCAGGCCATTGCCGCGTGTGGGAGGGCTGACCGCCCATGAGGCGATCGGGGAGGATGGGTTGCGCTAGAGACTTATGGTGCCTGGCTACTGGTCAACGATCGATGGCAAGCGGGCTGCGGGTGGTGTATTACGACTGCGAGTCGATGTTACCTTACCATCAATGATCGTCATGCCAATGCCCGGCAGATTGCCTTGCTGGATACTCTCCAGCATGTCCTTTCCGGGTGAATGCTGCGCCTGATCCAGAATGACGAAATCTGCAGACATGCCGGGTTCTACAATTCCGGTGTCCAGTTCGCGCATTCGCGCCGTATTGCCGGTTGCGAAACAGAAAGCGATTTCAGCAGGTACATTGCCAAGACTCGATAACATGGCAATCATGCGCAGGATGCCCAGAGGTTGCACACCCGAGCCCGCCGGCGAATCGGTACCAAGGATGACGCGTTCGGATTCTTCAATCTCAAACGCGGTGCGCATGGCTAATAGGCCTGCTCGCTCATTGCCGTTGTGCACAATCTCGATACCGCGCTTGCACCCTTCGCACAGGCAGATAATCTGATCATCCGGCAGTGCAGTATGTCCTCCATTGATGTGACCGATGATGTCCGCATCAGCTTCGAGCACGATGTCTTTATCGATCAAGCCAGAGCCCGGAATGGAGGGGCCACCAGTATGTATCGTGGATTGGATGCCATACTTGCGAGCCCACTTGACCATTTGTGCTGCTGTCTCACCGGCTTTTACCGAACCCAGACCCACTTCTCCCAGAAGTTTTACGCCAGCTTCAGAAAGCTCTTTAAAGTCATTTTCTTCCATGCCTTGTTCCAGTACGGGAGCACCGGCATGCATCTTGACCCCGGACGGGCGGAAGTTTTCGTACCAGCGTTGTGAGGCGATGGCCATGGCTTTCAAGCCCACGATATCCTTGGGTCTGCCGGGCAAGTGCACCTCACCCGCTGAGATCATGGTGGTAACACCGCCGTGAAGGCAGGAATCGATCCAGTGAATCTGTTGCTGGCGTGGCGTGTAATCGCCAATGACGGGATGAACATGGCTATCAATAAGACCAGGCGCTAACCAGGTATCGGCAGCATCGACCAATACATCGGCATTGTCTGTATCCAGCTCTGACGCATAACCGACGTCAGTGATACGGCCATCAATGGCGATAACACAATCACCATCCAGAAGTGGGGCTTCCAGCTTGCCGGACAGAATGCGCCCTATGTGACGGATAACCAGCTTTTGAGGAGTGTCTGCCATGATCGGTCCGTGGTTGTAACAGCAAATGAAAAATCATCATGCAATAAAAGATGAAATCGGTGCAAGCGTTGCGTGACTCGCCAGCCCGGACTAGCCCGGCTGTAGTTTCTTGAGTAGCTGCACAAGACGTGAAGATTCTCGTTGTGTCAGCCCTTCGAGTGTGTCGTTAGTGATGGTGCGAGCCAATGGGATGGTCTGCTCCACGGTATGCAATCCCTCTGTCGTCAGTGACAAGCGCAGTCGACGTTTGTCGTTCGGATCAGTGCTCGATTGGATGTACTGTTTTTTCAACAGACGTTCAACTACTCCGTTGGTCGTAGCGGCATCAATTCCGATGTGTCGACCTAGTTCGTTCTGCGAGGTATCGCCCAGTTCGCGCAAGGCAACGAGGACGGAAAATTGTGCTGGCGTAAGATCGGTAATTGATCGGTGAAAAATCTCCAGATGCCGTTGGTTAGCCAATCGCAGCAGGTAACCAATCTGGTCTGCAAGCACATAATTGCTGTTGTCCATCCGATTATTGCTCATCCATTACTCGTCGGCTTCGCTCGAAATCTTCGGCAGACTTGACCTTCTGCCATGATTCGGTATAACTGTTTGTGTACGAACAGTATATTCCATGAACAGGCGGTGAACATGTTGACGGAGTTTTAGCATTATGGCCTATGTGCAGAATGCCTGGTACGTGGCTGGCTGGTCATCCGAGTTTTCTCAAAGTCTGAAGCCTCTGGTCATGCTGGAGCAGGCGCTAGTGGCCTTTCGTCGTTCCGATGATGCCGTTGTGGTGCTGGAAGACCGATGCCCGCATCGCCAATTGCCGTTGTCGAAAGGCCAGCTTGTCGATGACACTGTGCGCTGCGGCTACCACGGAATGACGTTTAATGGAAAGGGCCAATGCGTCCGCATCCCAGGCCAGAACAACATCCCATCGTCCGCTTACGTGCGGGCCTATCCTGTGTGTGAAAAGAATAATATTGTTTTTATCTGGATGGGTGATCCTGAATTAGCCAATCCTGATAATGTTTTTGACCTGCCGCAGTTCAGTAGTGACCAATGGCATGCCCATCAGGGCGATGCCTTGCATCTGCAGGCACACTATCTGAACGTTGCCGAAAATCTGGTTGATCCCGCGCACGTCAGTTTCGTACATCCTACAACTCTGGGCAATGCGGCCAGTGAAGATGTGCCTGTGCACGTGGACGTTGATAGCGATGTGCTAGTGGCCTGGCGCTGGATTCGTGATGCCCCGCCGGTAGGCTTCTTCCAGAAGTTTGGCGGGTTTGACGCGCATGTTGATCGTTGGCACTACTATTACCTGCACATGCCCTGTACCGCGGTGATTGATTTCGGCAGTGCTGACGTGAGTGCCAGGCTAGAAGAATCGGAACGTGACAAAGGTGTGCGGATTTTTGCCATACATTTTCTGACACCGGTCAACGAACATTACACCATTGATCGTTGGATGCATTTACGCAATGCCGCCGTAGGAGATGAGCAAGCGTCTGCGCAAATGGACGCCATGTTCCGCGTAGCATTCAATGAAGACAAGGAAATACTCGAAGCTATTGATGAATCCGAACGCACACCACAGGCGCGAAAACCCATTCGGCTTGCGATTGACAAAGGACCGATCGTTTATCGGAATCGCATTGAATCATTGATAGAAAAAGAACAGCATCAGAGCGATTCGGTACTATAGCGATTGAAAGTACCTGTTTTAGGCATACGAGGGAGAGCAGAATGAAACGTTTTATAAAACTATCGATGGTAGCGGCATTGTCGGCGACCACGCTGATGGGGCTTGCCGGTATGGCTAACGCCGCCGATCCCATAGTGATTGGTGAGATTAACCATTACAAACGCATGGCGGCATTTGCCGAACCCTACAAAAACGGCATAGAGCTGGGGCTTGAAGAGATCAACGCCGCTGGCGGTGTTATCGGACGCCCGCTGGAATTCATCTACCGCGATGACCAGGGCAAGCCGGGAGAGGCCATCAAGATTGCTGAAGAGCTGGTCAATCGTGAAAACGTTGTGATGCTGACCGGTACGATACTCAGTAACATCGGTCTTGCGCTATCCTCGTTTGCAGCAGAGAAAAAAGTGGTCTATCTTGCCTCTGAGCCACTGGCTGATGCATTGGTCTGGGAAGCCGGCAACGACTATACATTCCGGCTGCGGACATCCACGTACATGCAAGCGGCCATGCTGGCCGAGGAAGCGGCCAAGACCGATGCGGTGAAGTACGCCACCATCGCCCCAAACTATGCCTACGGTAAAGATGCGGTCGCCGCCTTCAAGAAAGCACTGACCGCTTTGCGCCCCGATGTCGAATTTGTTACTGAACAGTGGCCTGCGTTGTTCAAGATCGATGCAGGTGCCGAAGTGCAGGCTATTGAGCGAGCCAAGCCGGATGCCATCTACAACGTCACGTTTGGTGGTGACCTGGCTAAATTTGTTCGTGAAGGTACCACTCGTGGCTTGTTTGACGGGCGCAACGTTTATGGTTTGCTAACTGGTGAGCCTGAGTATCTTGAGCCATTGGCCGATGAAGCGCCCGAAGGTTGGACTGTCACGGGATATCCCTGGTATGACTTTGAAGATGGTCCCAACAAGGTTTTTGTTGATGCCTACATGGCAAAGTATGACGACAACCCGAAAATCGGTTCACTGGTGGGCTATATGACAGCACAGTCCATAGCAGCAGCCCTTGAGAAAGCCGGTTCAACAGAGATGGAAGCCATACGTGAAGCATTTATCGGGCTTGAGGTGGAAACACCCGTGGGTTCTATCGTTTACCGGTCTCAGGATCATCAGTCAACCATGGGCGCATTTGTGGGTACCACGACCTTGCAGGATGGTGGTGGTGTGATGGTCGACTGGACGTATAAGGCAGGTGCGGATTATTTGCCAAGCGATGAAGAAGTGGCCAGTATGCGTCCAGCCAGTAAATAGGACGCTGTTCAGAGCGTGGGATTGTTTATTGCACAGCTGCTCACTGGCCTTGCCAATGCAGCAACACTGTTCCTTGTAGCATCGGGTTTATCGCTGATATTCGGTGTTACAAGGATTGTCAATTTTGCCCACGGTTCGTTTTACATGCTGGGTGCGTTTGTTGGTTATTCGCTCATGCAGGTTTTACCCGGAGCCATCGGCTTCTGGGCGTCGGTCTTGTTGTCAGGTCTTATTGTGGGCCTGGTTGGCGTTATCGTGGAAATGCTGGTTTTACGACCGGTTTATAAGGCACCGGAGTTGTTTCAACTGGTAGCCACCTTTGGCGTGATACTGGTCATCCAGGATCTTGCGCTGATGATCTGGGGGGCAACCGATCTGTTGGGGCCGCGCGCTCCCGGTCTCAAGGGTGTTGTCCGGATTCTTGGCGAACCCGTTCCGAAATACGACCTTGCCATGATTGCCCTTACACCTTTTGTTCTGTTCGGGCTCTGGTATCTGATTGCCAGAACACGCATTGGTGTCCTGGTCAGAGCAGCCACTCAGGATCGCGAGATGGTAGCCGCATTAGGTGTCAATCAGTCCTGGCTGTTTACCGGTGTGTTTTTTCTTGGTGCGGCACTGGCAGGGCTGGGCGGTGCTATCCAATTGCCCAAGGGTGGGGCAGACCTCTTAATGGATTTCAATATTCTCGCCGCCATCTTTGTCGTCGTGGTTATCGGTGGCATGGGATCATTGCCCGGCGCGTACATTGCGGCCGTGCTTATTTCAGTGCTCAATGTATTCGGCGTCTCGTACCTGCCGCAAAGTACCCTGGTGCTGATGTTTGTGGTCATGGCTGTGGTGTTAACCGTTCGCCCCTATGGGCTGCTGGGACGCGAAGAGGTGGCGGGAGAACACGGTCAGGTCGGTGAGCCGGATAGTCCCATAAAACCTGCAGGGTTACGGGCACGCGCCATGGTGGCGGCGTTGCTGGTGGTATTGATGGCCTTGCCTTTGGCAGGCTCGCATTTTATGGTCATTCTGGCGACGGACATCATCATATTCTGTCTGTTTGCTGCCAGTCTGCATTTCCTGTTGGGTATGGGCGGGCTGGTGTCGTTTGGTCATGCCGCCTTTTTCGGTGGTGGCGCTTATGTGGCAGCCTTGTTGGTCACCCATGCCGACGCACCAATGGAACTTGCCTTTTTATTAGCGCCCATCGGTGCAGGCATGGCTGCGCTAATTATCGGCTGGCTATGTTTACGACTTACTGGTGTGTACTTTGCCATGTTAACGCTGGCATTGGCGCAGCTCTTGTGGTCGCTGGTATTTCAGTGGGATGAATTTACTGGCGGTGATGATGGGCTGGTTAATATCTGGCCGGCACAGTGGTTGTCAGAGGCGAACACCTACTTTTATTTTACGGTCATTGTTGGTGTGGGCGGGATCATTTTGCTGCGCCACATAGCTCACTCACCGTTTGGCTATGCGCTGCGTGCGGCCCGCGATTCACAGCGTCAGGCAGAAGCTACCGGCATTGATACCAAGCGTGTTCAATGGATGGCATTTACCATTGCCGGTACGCTGGCAGGGGTTGCAGGCGGATTGTTCGTATTCTCCAAGGGCAGTATCTTCCCTAACGAGCTGGAAATAGCCAAGTCGTTTGATGGCCTGATTGTCGTGTTTCTCGGTGGTGTGAAGACGCTTTCCGGCGGCGTGGTGGGGGCTGCCTCTCTGGAGTTGGTTAAAGACTATCTGACGCGTTTTGAATACTGGCGTCTGGCGTTAGGCCTGTTGATCATTGTGGTGGTGATTCTTGCCCCGACAGGTATCGTGGGTTCTCTACGAGCCGTGTACCTGCGTCTTAAAGGATCGCCAACATGACCGGGGTTCTTGAGGTGCGTAATCTTGGAAAGTCATTTGGCGGTCTCCATGCCGTCAACGATGTCAATTTTGTTGTGCCCAAAGGCGAGCTGCTGGCGCTGATCGGCCCCAACGGTGCTGGCAAGACAACCTGTTTCAATATGTTGATGGGCCAGCTTAAACCTAGCGGTGGCGATGTTTTCCTGCATGGTCAGCGTATCACCGGCATGAAGCCTAGAAAGGTGTGGCGTAAAGGTGTGGGGCGGACCTTTCAGATCACCGGTACCTATCAATCCATGACGGTGATAGAGAACGTGCAGATGGCGCTTATTTCTCACTACAGGCGCCTGTTTTCCATACGTCCCTATGCAACCCGACTTTATCGGGAGGAGGCCATGAAGCTACTGGACTTGGTAGGTATGCCGGATCAGGCCGAGCGGGCATGCTCGATTCTGGCTTATGGGGATCTTAAGCGCCTTGAGCTTGCCATTGCCTTGTGTCATGAACCGTCGCTATTGTTAATGGATGAGCCTACTGCAGGCATGGCCCCCAGTGAGCGTATTGCACTAATGCATCTCACCGCCCAGATCGTTGAAGAGCGCAACATCAGTGTCCTGTTTACCGAGCACGATATGGATGTTGTCTTTGCTCATGCGCATCGCATCATGGTGCTCAATCGTGGAGAGCTGATTGCTGAAGGTTCAGCAGACATGATTCGTAACGATCCCATCGTTCAGGAGGTTTATCTGGGCGGAGGTAGTGTCTTTAACAGCGAACCCCGGGATAGTCTGGATAATGCTTGAGCTAGAGGGGGTCAACAGCTTCTATGGCCGCGCCCATATTCTGCGTAATCTGGGCTTTAAGGTTGGCGAAGGCGAGGTGGTATCGCTGCTGGGCAGAAACGGTGCGGGCAAGACCACCACCGTCAAGTCAATCATGCAACTGGTCAAGCCTGGCAATGGTTCGGTACGATTTGAAGGTGTTGAGCTTGTGGGTATGCCCACACATCGTGTGGCCAAGCTGGGCATCGGCTATGTGCCAGAGGAGCGACGAATTTTCACTGATCTGACCATCAGCGAAAATCTGGAAGTCGGGCGTCAACTGCCCAGAGAGGGTGTTTTCGAATGGACTACAGATATCCTCTACGACCTGTTTCCGAACCTGGCTGAGCGGCGTAACAATCGTGGCAAGGCGCTATCAGGTGGCGAGCAGCAGATGTTATCCATTGCTCGCACGTTAATGGGCAATCCTCGATTATTGCTGCTTGACGAACCCAGCGAAGGGATAGCGCCGGTTATCGTTGAACAAATGGCGCACACCATCATAAAGCTCAAGAATGAAGGCCTGCCGGTGCTGTTGTCGGAACAGAATTTGCATTTTGCACGGTTAGTATCGGACCGTGCAGTCATTATTGAAGGCGGGTTGAAGAAGTACGATGGCACGTTTTCTGATCTTGATACAAAACCTGAGATACGTGAGGCGTATCTGTCTGTGTGATTGCAATATAACTGCCCGAAGGAGTAGGCTATACATGGCGAGATGATGCACAGTTACCTTCGCCCGGAACGACAACTGGAGATAGCCTATGAATACGGTAGGGCAGCTACTTGAAAGTAAGAACGATGATATCGTCACGATGCAGCCAGACAGTAGCGTGCTGGACGCCGTCCGGCTTATGGCTGAGCGGGACATCGGCTCGGTTGTCATCGTCGAGGGTCAGAAGCTTGCAGGTATCCTGACCGAAAGGCACTATGCTCGTAACGTAATCCTTGCAGGCCTACGCTCGGATACAACGCCGGTGAGTGAGGTTATGTCATCCAGTGTGGTGTGTGTAACACCTGCGCATACTGTCGATGACTGTATGGCTTTGATGACCGAACATCGAATTCGTCATTTACCTGTGCTTGATGATGAAACACTGTTAGGGGTAATATCCATCGGTGATTTGGTTCGCAGCCGGATTGCAGATCAGGAGCAGGTCATCAGTCAGCTGACTGAATATATACAGGGATGAGCCCGACGGGCCGGCGCCAGAAGCCGTGTTAACGACAAAGCCGTCGGTGACGCATTTGGTCCCCAGCGCTGCTGCAGCCAGCCTGTCGTTCGGTTCGATCCCCGTCTACCCGATCCGCGAAGCTTTTCTGCCGTGTTCTGACAACGCTGGGAAGAAAACGTCTGTCACCGATACACCGCACGACCCATGAGTTAAACGTCAACCAGGCGTGCCACTACCCTAGCGACGAAAACCTGTTTCCATTACGAAATAGCTTGGGTTAAGTCCACTGAGTGGCTCTTTAAGCTGCTCAAGTTCTGCGGCCGGTCCATGGATTTCGAGAAGGTCAAGGCTAGCAATGGCCAGTGCCTGCTTCAAGAGACCATCCACATTCTCAAGGTGCGCCAGAATACCTTTTGCGCTGGTATAGGCCTCGCGACAATGCGCTTTCTGCCCGTTAAAACTGAAGCCGTAATAGACCACATCCGATTCCGAGGTCGTTTTTTCCACCATCTGCTCACCCAGTGCCTTGAATTCATCGAGCTTGCCCTCCTGCACGGTGAAATACGGTACGAGGCTGCAGACGTTGTCGGTAAGTGCCATGATGGTTCCTATTTTTGTAGTTGAGACAGGTAGGCATAGGTTACCTGAACAACTGGCATGCTGGATAGGGCCCTGGCTGTTAAATTGCTGGGGATATTCTGACCTTTACGGGAGAGATGCTATGGGTGCTGAGCATTCGCTGGCAGACAAGTACACGGCTCGATCAGGCAGTGTTTTCATGACAGGCACGCAGGCGCTGGTGCGTTTACCGATGGCGCAGATGCGGCGCGATCGGGCAGCGGGTTTGAATACAGCCGCGTTTGTAACCGGTTATCGCGGCTCGCCGTTGGGCTCCTACGACCAGCAACTGGCTCTGGCGCACACCTACCTCGAACAAGAGCAGGTTCGTTTTCAGCCGGGAGTCAACGAGGATCTGGCTGCCACCTCTATCTGGGGCACTCAACAGGTGCCGTTATCTGCCACAGCAAACAAGCAGGGTGTTGTGGGCTATTGGTACGGCAAGGGCCCGGGCGTCGATCGTTGCGGTGACGTGTTCAAACACGGCAATGCAGCAGGCAGTTCAACGCATGGCGGGGTGTTGTGTTTCGCCGGTGATGATCATGCTGCAAAATCATCCACGTTACCGCATCAATCCGATCATGCCTTCATGGCAGCGGTGATGCCGGTTTTGTATCCCTCAAGTATTCATGAATTTATTGAAGTTGGGCTTTTTGGTATTGCCATGTCTCGCTACTCGGGTTGTTGGGTGGGTTATAAAGTCATATCGGATACTGTTGAAACCAGTGCCGTAGTCGCATTGTCTGATGAGCACAAAAAATTTATTATTCCTGAAGACTTTGAGCTTCCCGACGGCGGCCTGAATATTCGCTGGCCAGACCCACCACTGGTACAGGACGATCGACTGCAGGAACACAAAGCGTATGCAGCGCTTGCGTTTGCCAGAGCTAACCGAATCGATCAGGTTGTACTGGATTCTGATAACGCGAGATTTGGCATTGTAGCAACGGGAAAAGCCTTTGAAGATGTGCGTCAGGCGCTGGCAGAGCTGGGTATTGATGATGAGGCTGCAAAAACGATTGGCTTGCGTCTCTACAAAGTTCGCATGCCCTGGCCACTGGAGCCGGAAGGCATCCGGGCTTTTTCTGACGGACTTGAAGAGGTGTTGATCATAGAGGAGCGCCGCGAGATCATCGAGCATCAGATCAAGCAGCAACTGTTCAACTGGCGGGCCGATGTCAGACCACGCGTGGTGGGTAAATTTGATGAAAACGATAAACCGTTTCTGCCACTGTCCCTGGCGCTCTCCACATCGCGAGTCGCGCGTGCACTGGCCACAAGAATACTGCGGTTTGAATTTGACGAATCGTTAAAGCATCGCATACAGGAGCGGCTGGATTATCTACAACGACGTGCAGACGAGCGTGCAGCGCATCTTGCGCCGGTAGAACGACAGCCTTGGTTCTGTTCCGGTTGTCCGCATAACACCTCCACCAAAGTGCCGGAAGGATCAACAGCCATGGCAGGTATTGGCTGTCACTACATGGTTCAATGGATGGACCGCAGCACTGACACCTTTACGCAAATGGGGGGTGAAGGTGTGCCATGGACCAGCATCAGCCACTACACGGATGAGAAACACCGCTTCGTTAACCTCGGTGATGGCACCTACTTCCATTCCGGAATACTGGCCATACGCGCCTGCGTTGCTTCTAAAGTCAACATCACCTTCAAGGTGTTGTACAACGATGCCGTGGCCATGACGGGCGGGCAAACACATGATGGCGATTTATCCCCGACTGGTGTCGTCAGACAGCTACATGCAGAAGGGGTATCGCCTGTCTATCTGGTGAGTGATGAGCCGGAATTGTATTCGGCTAATGAGTTGCCACCAGGTACGATGATCCGGCACCGCGATGATATGGACAGCATCATGCGCAGCTTGCGTGAGTGCCAGGGTTGTAATGCGATTGTCTATGCACAAACCTGTGCGGCAGAAAAGCGCCGACGACGCAAACGTGGTCTTATGCCAGATCCTGCCAGGCGTGTCGTCATTAACAGCGATGTCTGTGAAGGGTGTGGTGACTGTTCGGTTCAATCCAACTGTGTGTCTATCGAGCCGCTGGAGACGCCGCTGGGGCGCAAACGTCAGATCAATCAATCGTCTTGCAACAAGGATTTTTCATGCCTTAAAGGGTTCTGTCCTTCGTTTGTCACTATTGAAGGCGGTGGGTTGAAGAAAAGGGCGGTTGACACATCGGCTCCACAGAGACAGGAACTGCCCACCCCGACGGTGCCGGTACTGGGGGATGAGCCCTGGAATATTGCGGTGACCGGTGTTGGTGGTACAGGCGTTCTGACCATCGGGGCTTTGCTGGGTATGGCGGCGCACATTGACGGTGGAGCCTGCATGGTGCTTGATATGGCGGGTCTTGCCCAGAAGGGTGGCGCTGTGCTGAGTCATGTGCGTCTGGCGGCAAGGGCGGAGCAGGTGGCCAGTCCGCACATCGTTTCCGGTAGTGCCGATCTTGTGATCGCAGCGGATGCGGTTGTGGCGGCATCAGGAGATGGCCAGGTTCTGTGCGATGCGCAAAGAACCCATGCCATTGTGAATACGAGCACAGCGCCGGTGGCAGGTTTTGTCCGCGAACGCGATTTCGATTTCAAATACAGTGCAGTGGAGTCTGTTGTGGCGGGGAAGGTTCGTGATAGTCGCCATTTTCTTGGCTTTAGTGAATATGCGCAGGCCGTGACTGGTGACAGCATCTCTACCAATGTAATGATGCTCGGTTATGCCTGGCAACAAGGGCTTGTGCCATTGAGTTTCGATGCGCTGGATCAGGCGATCAAACTCAATGGCGTGGCTGTGGAGCTCAATCAAAAGGCATTTTCCCTCGGAAGGGCGCTCAGTGTGGATCCACAGGGGATAAAAAAGAGCAAGGCTGCGGAGTCTGTTATCACTTTTACTGCGAAGGCCAAGAGCTTGCCGGAGATTGTGGCGCACCGCTCCGAACATTTGCACAGCTACCAGAGCGCAACATTGGCGCAAACGTACTCCACACGGGTAAACGCATTTGCAGAGTCCTGTGCGCAGGCTGGTCTGGATGACACCCTGGCACGGACGGTGGCGCAAAACTACGCAAAACTATTATCTTATAAAGACGAATATGAAGTGGCACGTTTATACAGTCTTCCTGAATTTGGGGAACGTCTGAAGGATACATTTGAGGGTGATTACCGGATCATGCTGCACTTGGCGCCACCTTTCCTGAGTAAGCCAGGGGCGGATGGGCGAGCAGCGAAACGTGCGTTCGGGCCCTGGATACTCAAAATATTTAGCTGGCTTCAGCATGGCAAGCGATTGCGAGGGACGGCCCTTGACCCCTTCGGTTACAGTGCCGAGCGTCAGCAGGAGCGAGAATGGATTGTGCTCTACGAAGGCGATATCGGGCGACTGGAGGCTATGCTTGATGATTTGGATACCGACGAGAAACGGTTACATGCAGCTAGGATTCTGGCCATTCCTGATTCCATTCGCGGATTTGGTGTCGTTAAATCGGAGGCATTGATCAAAGCCGGATCCGAGCGGGAACGGCTCTGGGAGAAACTCGAGGTGCTTCTCGAGAATCCACGTCAGGCCGCCGCATAAGTGCAATGTCAGGCACTGCCTTTGCCAATGCGGCTCAAGCCTTGATGAACAGTTACTCTGTGTAGTCAGAGTCAGCTGAGGCTGTTATACTTAGCGCAACCAGTGCAATGAACTCCCTCGGCAAGGTCGGCTGATAGTAGCGTTGTATCAGTTGGCCTCCGGCAATTGGGCAGGTCAGTCAGTCATAAGCGGTTACATGGGCTCCTGAGGGAGCCTTTTTCTTTGGGTGTTTTTACTGTTTTTTTCGGAGCGTTTGTACGATGCAGAGAGCAAGTCCTCAGGTAGTCAGCGTAGTCGAACCGGTGGTTGTCGGCTTGGGCTATACGCTTGTGGGGGCAGAATTCGGTCAGGCGGAGAACGGTCAGACACTACGCGTCTACATCGACAAGCCGGAAGGTATTGTCATGGAGGACTGTGCAGCCGTCAGCCGACAGCTCAATGCCGTGCTTGATGTTGAAGACACCATTAAGAGTGCTTATTTACTGGAAGTATCATCGCCAGGGGTCGATCGGCCTCTGTTCACTGAGGCGCATTTCGCTGCGCAGGTCGGAGAACAGGTACGCGTGAGGATGGCGGACGCAGTGAATGGAAGACGTAATTTCAAAGGGAATCTGGTGGCTGTAGAGAACGCTTGTGCGGTGGTGGAGGTAGACGGTATCGATTACGAGTTACCGGTCACTGATATCGAGCAGGCACATTTGATTGGTCGACTATCCTGATTGCATCTGCAGCATGCGAATCGGGATAACAAATAAAGGTAACCTTGCAAGTGCGGTTTGCGCACTTCGTACAGAGGCTCACGACAAATGAGTAAAGATATACTGCTGGTAGTTGATGCCGTCTCCAATGAGAAGGGCGTTGACGAGGGCATCATTTTCGAAGCGCTGGAAGCGGCGCTGGCATCAGCAACGCGAAAACGCCACGGCGGAGACATCGAGGTGCGCGTTGCCATAGACAGGGCCACAGGCGATTACCTGACGTACCGCTGCTGGGAAGTCGTGCCTGATGATGCCGAGATGGAATTTCCACTACGGCAGATAACTTTGTCGGCAGCCCAATACGATGAGCCCACACTGGAGCTTGGCGGTTTTGTGGAAGAGGAAATCGAATCGGTCGATTTCGGGCGCATCGCCGCGCAAACTGCCAAGCAGGTCATCGTGCAGAAAGTGCGCGAAGCGGAGCGTGAGAGAGTTGTCGAAGCTTACCGCGAGCGCGTAGGCGAACTGGTGATGGGTATTGTCAAGCGTCTGGAGCGCGGCGGTGTTTATCTGGATCTTGGCAGCAATGCAGAGGCCTATATTTCCCGTGAAGACATGATCCCGCGCGAGGCAGTCCGACCCGGAGACAGATTGCGAGGCTATCTACGTGAGGTTCGAAGCGAGCCACGTGGCCCCCAGTTGTTTGTTACCCGAACAGCACCGGAATTCCTGATCGAGCTGTTCAAGCTGGAAGTACCCGAAGTCGGTCAGGGAGTTATAGTCATCAATGGTGCTGCACGTGATCCCAGCGCACGTGCCAAGATCGCGGTCTCATCGCTTGACCCAAGGCTCGATCCTGTGGGTGCTTGCGTGGGTATGCGTGGCTCACGTGTGCAAACAGTATCCAATGAACTGGCTGGTGAGCGTATCGATATCATTCTTTTCAACGACAACCCAGCGCAATTCGTCATCAATGCCATGGCACCAGCTGAAGTCAAGGGCATTGTGGTTGACGAAGAAAAAGGCAGTATGGATATCGCTGTGGAAAACGAGAAACTATCGCTTGCCATCGGTCGCGGTGGGCAGAATGTTCGTCTGGCTTCAGAGCTTACCGGCTGGACGTTGAATGTCATGGACGAGTCAGCTGCTGAAGAGAAGAGCGAAGAGGAATCGAAGGTCACGGTGCAGGTGTTTACCGATCAACTCGATGTGGACGAAGAAGTGGCGCTTATTCTGGTGCAGGAAGGCTTCACAACGGTGGAAGAAGTTGCTTACGTGCCCCGTGAAGAACTGCTGGGAATTGATGAATTCGAAGAGGAAATCGTTGACGAACTGCGCAGTCGCGCTCAGGATGCATTGCTGACGAAAGCGATTGCAACCGAAGAGAAGCTGGGAGGCAACACGCCAACGGCTGAACTCATAGCGATGGAAGGCATGAACGAAGAGCTGGCGCTGGAAATGGCCGCACATGAAATACTTACTGTCGATGATCTGGCTGATCAGTCTGTCGATGATCTGATGGTGGTTCAGGGTATGGAAGAAGAACTGGCAGCAACGCTTATCATGAAAGCTCGCGAAAGCTGGTTTACCGAAGACGAGGCAGAAACAGTTGCCGAGCCTGCGGTGCAAAACAAATGAGTGTTGAACAAAGTAGGTAGTTAGTACCTTCCGGCAAAGGCCGGTTGTACGGGAAAATACAAGAGAAGCTATGGCTGAAGTAACTGTAAAACAGCTCGCACAAGTCGTTGGGACACCGATCGACAAGCTGCTCGTGCAGCTTGGAGATGCGGGTATCCCCAAGGCTGGTGAAGATGACATGATCTCCGATTCGGAGAAACTGACGTTGCTCACCCATCTGCGTGAATCACGTGGACAGTCTGGAACGGGTGGTGCTGCCAAGAAAATCACGCTTAAGCGAAAACGTGTCAGCGAGCTGAAGACGGACGCATCAGGGCGCAAGAAGGTAAACGTTGAGGTGCGCGGACGACGCACGTACACACGTCCGGGCGACGAAGAAGCGTCTCCGGCAGCGCCCGAAGCGGAAGCGGACCAACCGGCAGCAGAAGCGCCGGCGCCTGCTGAAGCTCCGACCACTACACCTGTGGACGCCAAAGCGGCTCATGCCGCCGAGGCTGAAGTCGCCAATCAGGTTGCGGCTCAGGCCGCCAGCGAAGCTGCGAGTGCGGCGGCCGATGAAGCGGCAGATCAGGCAGCCAGCGAATCTGCGCCACCGACCGACACCCCCGAGGCCGAGCCGAGCGCTGAAGTTGTCGAGGCGTCTGCCCCACCGACGTCTGCTGATGATGTTGCAGCGGCACTCGAAAAACAGGCCGCCGCTGCGGCCGCGGCTGCTGTGGCTGCAGAAGTCGAAAGAGCGGCCAGCGGGGCTGCACCTGCGGCGCCCGCGGCCGAGCTATCACCCGCAGAAAAAGGGCGGCTCGCTCGCGAAGCTGAGAGGCGCGTCGAGATGGAGACACAGGCGCGCGCTGCTGCCGAGCGAATGGCAGAGAAGCAGGTAGCCGCCGAGAAGCGACGCGAAAGTGACGAAACATCCAAGCGTGATTCAGAACGCCGTGAGCAGGAACGTGTTGCTGCCGAGCTGCAACGACGTGCTGCAATGGAAGCCCAGCAGGCTGCCAGCAGTAACGACAGAGGCAATGCGCGTGGACCGGACAAACCAAAAGGCAAAGGTCGTGGGAAGGGAGGCGGGGCTGGTGGTGCAGGTGGCGGCGATACCCGCTACGGCCGTAACCAGCTGCATGTTGCGAAAGGCAAATCAGGCCGTAGAAAAGGCAAGGCCAAGCGTGCCATGCCGGCAAATTTTGAAGCCAAGCATGGTTTTGAGAGACCAACAACACCGGTAGTTCGTGACGTTGATGTGCCGGAAACCATCACGGTAGCAGAGCTTGCCAACAAGATGGCAGTCAAGGCTGCTGAAGTCATCAAGGCGATGATGAGCATGGGGGTCATGGCCACCATCAACCAGTTGCTTGACCAGGATACGGCGATTCTTGTGGTCGAGGAAATGGGCCACAAAGCCAATCCGATGAGTGCTGACGATGTGGAAGCGGCACTGGCAGCATTGGTGGCGGGTGAGCGCGAAGGTGATGCCGAAGCACGGCCGCCGGTGGTCACTATCATGGGACACGTTGATCACGGCAAGACATCACTACTCGATTACATCCGCACATCGCGGGTTGCATCAGGTGAGGCGGGCGGTATTACACAGCACATCGGCGCTTATCAGACAGAAACACCTAATGGCACCATTACGTTCCTGGATACTCCGGGACACGCAGCGTTTACTTCCATGCGTGCACGTGGGGCGCAGGCAACGGACATCGTTGTGTTGGTCGTCGCGGCAGATGATGGTGTGATGCCACAAACGGTTGAGGGTATTCAGCATGCTCGTGCCGCTGGTGTTCCCATGATCATAGCGGTCAACAAGATGGATAAGGAAGGCGCAGACCCTGAGCGTGTTCGCAATGAGCTGTCACAACACGATGTGATCTCGGAAGAGTGGGGTGGTGATACACAGTTCGTTCCTTTGTCCGCCCTGACGGGAGACGGGGTTGAAAACCTTCTTGAAGCCCTGATTCTGCAATCTGAGGTCCTTGAGCTGACTGCGGTCAGTGAAGGTAATGCAGCGGGTACTGTTGTAGAGGCTTCTCTGGATAAAGGTAAGGGACCCGTTGCTACCATCCTTGTGCAGGAAGGTACGCTTAAGCGAGGTGACAGTTTCATCTGCGGCCAGGTAACAGGTCGTGTAAGAGCCATGTTCAATGAGAACGGTGAAGCCGTTGATGAAGCGGGTCCATCCACTCCGGTACAGGTACTTGGACTGTCATCAACGCCTAACGCCGGTGATGAGATGCTGGTAGCTGCTGATGAGAAAAGCGCCCGCGAATTGGCCGAGCTTCGTTACGGCAAGACGCGTGATGCGCGACTGGCCGAGCGTCGTCCGGCTCGAATGGAAGATGTATTCTCACAAATCAAGGGTTCAGTGCCGGCGGTCAATTTCGTCGTCAAGGCCGATGTAAAGGGTAGCTTCGAAGCTATAAGGGATGCCCTGCAGAAGCTCAGTACGGATGAGGTCGAAGTGCGCATTGTCGGTGGTGGTGTGGGAGGGATCAACGAGTCAGATGCCAATCTCGCTTCGGCCTCAGGGGCCATCCTTGTCGGCTTTAATGTCCGTGCGGATGCATCAGCGCGACGCCTTGTGCAGGAGCAGGAAACCGATCTTCGCTACTACAGCGTGATCTATGAACTCATCGATCTTGCCAAGACGCTGGCCGGTGGCCTGCTAGCGCCTGAGGTACGCGAGCGAATCATTGGAAATGCAGAGGTTGGGGAAGTATTTACGTCTCCGAAATTTGGTCTTATCGCGGGTTGCATGGTTGTTGACGGGGTCGTCAGGAAAGACGAGCCAATTCGTGTGCTGCGCGACAACGTTGTCATCTATGAGGGTGAGCTGGAGTCTCTTCGTCGCTTCAAGGATGATGTCAAGGAGGTGCGTATGGGTACCGAATGCGGCATAGGCGTGAAGAACTACACCGATGTCAAACCGGGTGATGTGATCGAAGTCTTCGAACGCACAGAAGTGGCTCGTACGCTTTGATCATTGCAGCAGTAGTTGTCAGTTTGGCGGATGTCACCTGTGCCTAGCGATTATCCACGTAGTCACCGGGTTGCTGATTTCATCCAGCGAGAGTTGTCCGGTCTGATCAGAACCGAATTGAAGGATCCGCGACTTTCTCCGATGCTTACCATAGCGTCGGTTGAGGTTTCGCGGGACCTTGCAGTAGCCAGAATCTATTTCTCTGTCTTCGATTCTGAAGAGCGGGACCCCTCACAGCAGGCGTTGAATAGTGCTTCAGGTTTTTTGCGCAAGCAACTGGCTCGACAGATGAAGACGCGGTCGGTACCACAATTGCGGTTCTACTACGACGATTCTGCCGAACATGGGGCGCATATGTCAGCAGTCATTGCTGACGCAATGGCAAGCAACACAACAGATGATGAGGACGCTCAGGAAGATTCGGAAGGCTCAGCCGAGCAGCCGTCAGATGCGCCTCGCAACGACTGACAAGTTCTGGTTTTCATGGCTCGACGACATCGACGGGGCAGAGCGGTTCACGGGATTCTGCTTCTGGACAAACCTTCCGGAGGCAGCTCCAACCATGCATTGCAAAAAGCCAAGCGTCTGTTCGGTGCTGCAAAGGCGGGACATACCGGGAGTCTGGATCCGTTGGCCACTGGCATGCTACCCATCTGTTTTGGTGAGGCCACCAAGCTTGCAGGCTTTCTTCTCGATGCTGACAAAGGTTACGAGACCACATTGAAACTGGGTGTTACAACCAATTCCGCCGACTCTGACGGCGAAACCCTGGAAATCCGAGTTGTACCACCATCGCTTGATCTTGCGCAGTTTAAGGAAGTCTGCAATCAGTTTGTCGGACCGATAATGCAGATTCCGCCCATGGTGTCTGCCATCAAGATTGATGGCAAGCGTCTGTATAAACTTGCTCGGGAAGGCGAGGTTGTCGATCGACCACCTCGTCCGGTGGTGATTCATGATATTGAGGTGTTGTCCTTCTCTGGCGATAGCGCACGCCTTGCCGTGCGCTGCTCCAAGGGTACCTACATTCGTTCATTGGTCACTGATATCGGTGAAGCTATCGGTTGTGGTGCGCACGTTAGCGCTTTGCGCCGCACGTTTGTGTCGCCATTCGGGCAGTTTCCGATGATCACGCTGGATGCACTGCAGCAGATGATGTCGGGATTGCAGGACGGTCCTGAGGACGTCGTAGCGGATCCCTCAGCACTATGGCCTGCGCTCGATGCCCTATTGCTCCCTCCCGATGCGGGGCTTGGGCATTTGTCGAAGGTAACACTCGATGCTCGCGGTGCAGGAGCATTCCTGCACGGAAATTCTGCCTCTTGCGTGATCGTCGAGAGTGATGCAGATTCCGTCGAGCCCCTATGCCGGGTTTATAACAGCTTCGGGGATCTGATGGGGCTTGGTGAGCTTGACGATACCGGAACGGTGTCACCCCGGCGCGTATTGCAATGGGGTTGACACCTGTCCAAACCTGATATAATGCGCCGCTCGCTGCGGGTGAAACTCTGCAGCCCGACTTGTTTTTACTGTTTCATGGGCAGCTTTTCTGCCACCTCCTGATTTTTGCAATCATCCCTACCAACCACATAGGTATTTTTCCTAATGTCCTGCTTAAGCGCTGAACGAAAGGCGGAAATCGTCAAAGAACACCAAACCGACTCCACAGACACGGGGTCACCAGAAGTACAAGTAGCATTGCTGTCTGCGCGAATCTCTCATCTGACTGAGCATTTCAAAGAACACAAGCACGATCACCACTCCCGTCGTGGTCTGCTGAGAATGGTTAATCAGCGCCGCAAGCTGCTCGATTACCTGCACCGTAAGGACACCACTCGCTATCAGAATCTGATCAAGCGTCTGGGTCTGCGTCGCTAGGAACGCTTGTCCATCGCCGCTGCCCTGTATGAGTAATACAACCAATTGTGCAGCTGTCTTTTGTCAGTGTATCGAGGCTTTGCAGCAAATTAGCGTGCCATACGCCGATCTTGCCAGGGCCGCTTACCTTCTCAGGAACACTTTGTGACCATACATTCAAAAACATTTCAGTTCGGTAGCGAGACCGTTACCTTGCAAACGGGTGAAATTGCCCGCCAGGCAAGTTGTGCGATAGTCGCCAGTATGGGCGACACCGTCGTGCTCGTTACCGCGGTCGGGCGGAAAGAGGCCAAGCCGGGTCAGCCGTTTTTTCCCTTGACAATCAACTATCAGGAAAAGACCTATGCTGCGGGCAAGATCCCCGGTGGTTTTTTCAAGCGTGAAGGGCGTCCAAGCGAATCGGAAACTCTCATCTCGCGTCTCATTGACCGCCCTTTGCGCCCTTTGTTTCCAAAAGGGTTCATGAACGAGGTGCAGGTAATTGCCACCGTCATGTCACTTGACCCGGAAATCAGTGCAGATATCCCTGCATTGATCGGAGCTTCCGCAGCACTTGCGTGTTCAGGAATGCCTTTCGCAGGCCCCATCGGTGCTGCCAAGGTCGGTTACATCGATGGTGAGTACGTATTGAATCCAACAGTATCCCAGATGGAAGAATCCAAACTGGATCTCGTGGTCGCGGGTACTGATTCTGCCGTTCTGATGGTTGAATCTGAAGCTGACCAGTTGTCAGAAGAGACCATGCTCGATGCAGTCATGTTCGGTCATGATCAAATGCAGGTTGCCATAACGGCCATCAATGAATTGAAAGCGGATGTTGCGGCCACTCCATGGGATTGGAGTGCGCCGGAAGCCGATCAATCCCTGGCTCAGAAAGTTGACGATGCAGCACGTACCGATCTAACAGCGGCTTACCAGATTGCTGACAAAATGGAACGTCAGGAAGCTGCCTCTGCTGCAAAGCAGAGTGTCGTTGCAGCCCTTGCTGCAGACGAAGGCGAAGAAGGTTATTCAGCCAGTGACGTCAAGGAGGCTTTCAGTAAGCTGGAAAAGTCCATCGTTCGTCGTCGTATCATTGATGGAGAGCCGCGTATCGATGGCCGTGCCACTGACACGGTTCGTCCCATAACGGTACACACCGGCGTACTGCCCAGAACTCATGGTTCTGCGGTTTTCACACGCGGTGAAACCCAGGCGATTGTTGCAGCTACATTGGGCACAACCCGCGATGCACAGATTATCGACGCGCTCAGCGGTGAGACTCGCATGGCCTTCATGCTGCATTACAACTTTCCTCCTTATTCGGTGGGCGAGACCGGTTTTGTCGGCTCTCCCAAGCGTCGCGAAATTGGCCATGGCAAGCTTGCCAAGCGCGGTGTTCAGGCAGTAATGCCGGACGAAGAAGAATTCCCTTACACAATTCGCGTTGTTTCAGAGATCACTGAATCCAATGGATCAAGTTCCATGGCGTCTGTCTGCGGAACCAGCCTTGCGCTGATGGATGCAGGTGTTCCATTGAAAGCGCCGGTTGCCGGTATTGCCATGGGC
Organism: Granulosicoccus sp.; assembly: GCA_045106195.1. Taxonomy (GTDB): domain Bacteria; phylum Pseudomonadota; class Gammaproteobacteria; order Granulosicoccales; family Granulosicoccaceae; genus Granulosicoccus. The sequence continues at coordinate 3,377 of JBGCEH010000001.1, read as the reverse complement.
CTGATCAAGGAAGACGACGGCTACGCCGTACTGTCTGATATTCTGGGTGATGAAGATCATCTGGGTGACATGGACTTCAAGGTGGCAGGTTCTTCCGATGGTGTAACTGCGCTGCAAATGGACATCAAGATTCAGGGCATTACTCGCGAGATCATGGAAAAGGCGCTGGAGCAGGCCAAAGGTGGTCGGATCTGGATTCTGGGTGAGATGGCAAAAGTACTCGGCGAGGCACGCGATGATCTGTCCGAGCATGCTCCACGCTTCATCACTATCAAGATCAACCCCGAAAAGATTGCAGCCGTTATTGGTAAGGGTGGAGCGGTTATCCGTGCACTCACTGAAGAGACTGGTGCCACCATCGATATCGGTGACGATGGCATGATCAAGATTGCGTCCAGTGATCGTCTCGCAGGCGAAGAAGCACGCAAGCGAATCGAGCTGATCACAGCGGACATCGAGGTGGGAACCATCTATGAAGGCCGTGTGCAAAAGCTCATGGATTTTGGCGCCTTTGTAAATATTCTTCCCGGCAAGGACGGGCTGGTACACATTTCCCAGATTTCCGAGAACCGGGTACAGAACGTTGCTGATGAATTGTCTGAAGGCCAGATGGTCAAAGTGAAGGTACTTGAAGTTGACAAGCAGGGCCGTATCCGACTGAGTATGAAAGCGGTTGAAGAAGGTGAGGCTGTCTCCAGCTAGACCAAAACCTGAGATTACGCGTTGGGCAAAAATGCCGAACATCGTAATTTAAAATGAGTTGTAAAAGGGAGCCTTGTGCTCCCTTTTTGTTTCAGGAATGATGAGTTGCGGATGTTAACAAACAAGCACATGACAACGTCTCATAGCCAGCAACAGATAGACGAGCGTTTCATGGATCAGGCGCTTGCCCTGGCAGCTGAGACCTTCTCACTGAATGAGATTCCCGTGGGTGCAGTCCTAGTCCTCGGTGACCAGGTTATCGGCGAAGGCAGTAATCGTTGTATTACCGATTGTGATCCCTCAGCTCATGCAGAGGTGGTCGCCATGCGTAAGGCCGCTGCGGCTCACTGCAACTTCCGGCTTGATGGCGCTACATTGTATGTCACGCTTGAACCTTGCCTGATGTGCTGCGGAGCAATTCTGCAAGCTCGAATCAAAAGGCTGGTTTTCGGTGCGCGCGAGCCACGAACTGGCGGTGTGGTAAGCGTACATGAATCGTTGCGCTTGCCGGGTGTTGATCATCACGTGGCGATTACCGAAGGCGTCCGAGCTGACGAGAGTGCCGAACTGCTGCGTACATTTTTTAACGAACGAAGATGACTCGATGGCTATTGGCATAACCACCGGTGTCAATGGAATTACCGACTCACAAATGCTCTTTCGAATACATAGTCGCCGGGTTCACCGATAGAGGGAGCTGCCTTGAATCCTCGACTGTCCAGCAAACCTCGCAAGTCTGCCAACATGGCTGTACCGCCACAGATCATGAGTCTATCGTTGGCCGGATCGATTGCGGGCAGACCGAGGCTTTTCTCCATTTCCCCTGATTTCAGCAAATCGGTAATTCGTCCATGTCGGGGAAAAGGTTCACGTGATACGACGGGTGCATAGTGGAATTGCTTCGCAATGGCATCGCCTAGATAGGGGTGCTCTGGCAACTGTTTTTCGATAATTTCCTGATAGGCAAGATCTTCAATATGCCTTACGCCATGCAGAAGCACGATGTTGTCGAATCGCTCATAGACTTCAGGATCTTTCATGATGGCGAGGAACGGGGCCAACCCGGTACCCGTCGCCAGCATCCATAACGTCTTGCCCGGGTGAAGGTCACTGAGCAATAGTGTGCCAACAGGTTTGCGTCCGATGTGAATGAAATCACCGGTCTTGATGTGCTGCAGATGTGATGTCAACTTGCCATCATCTACTTTGATACTGAAAAATTCCAGCTCCTCTTCCCAGTTAGCGCTGGCAACGGAATAGGCACGGCGTACAAGCTTGCCGTCTATTTCCATTCCTACCATCACGAACTGGCCGTTTTCAAAACGCAGTCCGTCGTTGCGGGTTGTGCGGAAGCTGAAGTATTTATCGGTCCAATGGTGGACGGAAAGTACCTGCTCGTGTTCGGCGGTGGCCTTCATAAGTGCGCTTTTGGGCTGTGACGGCTGGTCAGTTGATTGATGTGTCATGGCGATGAGAGTTTACGAGGTACCCCGGTTGTTTTTTGCGTTGGTTGATAGCTGAGAAATCGCCTGCAATATGAGGCAGGCGATACCCCAGCTCAGGCCGACAACGACACCTGCATCGACAAGTCCTCGCCATGGCTGCGCCATGCGATTCATAAGAACGATGAGCAGCACAATGCAAACCGTGGTTATCCATGCCGTGAGACGTCGTTTTCGTGTGGCGTGAAAGAAACTCATGCAGTAGAAAGGCGCAAGGATCAGTCGAAAAGGTGTCCACTGTTGCTGGAGCTGGAAGGCACGCTTGACTACACGTGGTGCCCAGGTTTTCTGGAATGTTCGGTAGCCTTCTGCATAAGCCATGATTAGCACGCTGGTAATGAATACTGCCCAATGCGTCCACGTTAGTGAAAAGCTGAATGCATCAATACTGATGGCTAGCAACCTTACGATGGCCATCGCAAGCAGGGCAATGACACCGCCCAGGCCCCAATAGAACGCTAAATAGCCTACAGGCCCGCGTGTGGATACTGGAGGGCCGTCAATCTCGCTCGATGCATCCGATGAGGATGGTGCGCTGAATGCTGGTCCTATGAGTGGGGAGCGATCTGTCATACCATTCTTATCCATGAGGAGACATCAGCAACACTGAAAGCGTAATAAGGTTGGAGTATCAGTTTAATTGCTTTCGATAACTACAACAATCAACGAAGTCTGTGGGGATTCGTGCATCGTTAGACATATTCTATACGTCGGTGATCACAGTGAACCATAATTGCTATGCTTGCAATGGCACCTCGGTCGACCAATGAGAGCATTTTGTTGCAGTCATAGCACCGCCAATGCGGATTGAGCTCGCACAACATTCACCGTTGCCTCGGAAGTTTTCTAGAGTGACTCACAAGATAATGAACAAACTTCCACAAACTACACGGGTTCACGGCAACCTTGCCAAAGGAGGCACGAGTGTTGATCTGGAAATTCATGAATCATCAGCATTGAGCCATGTCGCCTAGCACACTTTTCAAGGTGGCGATCACCGCTTCGTTGGCCGTGCACGCCTTTGGAGTGTGGTGGTTGGGGCAAAACGACACCGAGCAGCCAGAGATAATGCAGAGAGGCGAGCTTGTCGTGAATCTGACATCCGGCGAGTTAGGTCAATTCCCGACGTTTGCTGCGATATCGCCAGAGCCAGAACCAGAGCCAGAGTCAGAG